>WHSU01000004.1 GCA_009379925.1 Dehalococcoidia bacterium
GCCGGCCGCGAAGATCCGCTGCTGCCGGACGAAGAGCGCGCCGCCGTGGACGGTATGGCGCGTCGCGACTCACGGATGGTAGAGGAGCGGCGAAACTACCTCGCGGCGCTCGCCGCCGCCGGGGAACGCCTGCTCTTCGTGGCGCGCGCCGACATGCGCGGGCAACGCGCGCGCCTCGCCAGCCGTTGGCTGCTCGACACCGCCTCGGCGCTGGCCGGCACGCGTGTCGCTGCCACCACGCTGGAGGCATGCACGGGGACGTGGTTCCGCTCCGTCCCCTCCTTCGAGGCCGCGCTGCTGGGCGACGCCCAGGCCGCCTCGCTACAGGAACACGACCTCCGCGACCTCGCGCGCTGGCGCGCCGGTGGCCGCGCGGTCACCTCGCACGCCCTCGTCGGCGCGGAGGCCGCGCTGGCGGCCGGCTTCGAGGCGCAACGCGCGCGCCGTGGCCGCGCCTTCGGGCGCTGGAACGGCTACGTACCGGATGCGGCCGTGCGCTCCCCGTACGGCGGGCTGCCGCTGTCCGCGACGGCGCTCCAGGGCTACGCCTCGTGCCCGTTCAGCTACTTCCTCGGGCGGCTGCTGCGCGTCGCCCCCTACGAGGTCCCGGCGGACGAACTGACGATCACACCGCTGACCAAGGGCTCCCTGATACACGAGGTCCTGGAGGGCTTCATCCGGGAGGTCGCGCCTCGAGAGACACCGGAGCAGGAGTGGACGCCCGAGGAGCGCACGCGGCTGCAGGCGATCGGCGCCGCGGCCTGCGATGCGTACGAGACGCGCGGGATGACCGGGCGGCCCCTGCTGTGGGAGGCCGCGCGCGGAAGGCTGCTCGCGGACCTCGACCGGTTCCTGGACGCGGACCAGGCCCTGCGGGCGCGGTTCGGCGTGGTCCCGGTGGCGCCCGAGATGGCGTTCGGCATGGAGGGCGAACCGGAGGCGCACATCGAGGTCGGCGAGGGACGCGTGCTGAACCTGCGGGGCAAGATCGACCGCCTGGACCGCTCCCCAGACGGCCGGAAACTGGTGGTACTGGACTACAAGACCGGTAGCGCGCGCTGGGGCTACCCGGAGCTCGAGGGTGACCCGGTTCACCGCGGCAAGTTGCTCCAGCTGCCCCTCTACGCGGCCGCCGCCCTCCAACGCGAGGACTCGCGCACGGTCACCGAGGTGTACAGCTACTACTGGTTCATCACCGAGGGAGGCGAGTTCAAGACCATCGGCTACCCGGTCGGCGACCCCCAGCGCCAGCGCTTCGAGCAGGTGCTGTCCGTCATTGGCGACAGCATCCAGGACGGCATCTTTCCAGCGCGTCCCGGAACATGGAGGTTTGGCGACTTCGAGAACTGCAAGTTCTGCGACTACAAGGACCTCTGTCCAGGCGACCGCGACTCGGCGTGGGAGCGTATCCGGGATGACGAGCGCCTCGGGCCGTACGTCGAGCTGGCGGAGCCGGAGGACGGCGCATGACCTCGGACGCCGCCGCCCGTGAGCGCATCAGCGATGCCCTCGATGCCACGCTCTTCGTGGAGGCGGGCGCCGGCACCGGCAAGACGACGGCGCTGGTCGACCGCATCGTGCAGATCGTGGCGCGCGGCCACGCGCGCATCGAGGAGATCGCCGCGATCACCTTCACGGAGGCCGCCGCCGCGGAACTGGGCGACCGCGTGCTGCTGAAGCTGGAGGAGGCGTCGGAGAGCGCCGAACTGCCCGAGGAGCAGCGCGAACGCTGCCGTGTAGCCCTCGGGCGCCTGGACGACGCCGCCATCGAGACCCTGCACGCGTTCGCCGCGCGGTTGCTCGCCCTGCATCCGCTGGAAGCGGGCTTGCCGCCCGGCTTCGCGATCATCGATGAGACGCTCGCCTCCGTTGCCTTCGAGCAGCGCTGGTCGGTGCATTTCGACGAAATGCTGGAAGACGAGGACCTGGCCGACCCGCTGCGCTACGCCTTCGCGCTGGGCGTGAAGCCGGACCACATCCGCGCGCTGGCTCTCGCCATGTACGAGCACTGGGATCACCTCGGGCCCGCACCGGACGCGGAGGCGGTCGTGGTGCCGCCGGTGGACATCGAGCCGCTGCTGCGCGACCTGCGCGCGCTCTGCGCCGAGCGGCAGCACTGTCGAGACGAAGCGGATGGGCTGGCGGAGCACCTGGGTCAGATTGAGGAGCAGGTGACGTGGCTGGCGGCTGCTGCGGGAGACGACCTGGAGACGCTCCGCCGGCTGCGCGCTGGGCGCGCGTGGAAGTGTCGGTTTGGCCAGGCGCCGAACTGTCCGCGACGCGCACCCGCGGAGATCCGATCGGAACTGGCTGACCTCCAGGCCCGGCGGGACGCGCTGTGCAGCGGCGCGGTGGGCGCCGTGGTGTCCGCGCTCACCGACTCGATCCATCGCTTCGTCGAGGCGTCGGCGCGGGCGCGCCGGTCGAAGGGGGAGGTCGAGTTCCAGGACCTGCTGATCCTCGCACGGGACCTGCTGCGCGACCGGCCGGAGGTGCGGGCGGCGGCTCGACGGCGCTTCCGTGCGTTGCTGATCGACGAGTTCCAGGACACCGATCCGCTCCAGACGGAGATCGCGTTCCTCCTGGCAGCGCCGGAGGGTGCACCGTTGGGCGCCGCGGAGTGGTGGCGGGACAGCGAGGTCGAAGCGGGCCGCCTCTTCTTCGTCGGTGACCCCAAGCAGTCGATCTACCGGTTCCGTCGCGCGGACATCGAGTTGTACCAGTCGGTGCAGACGCGCTTCGAGGACGACCTAGAGCACCTGACCAGGAACTTCCGGTCGGTGCCACCCGTCATCCAATGGGTGAACGCGCTCTTCGGCGCGCTCATCGGGAAGGCGCGCCGAGGGCAGGCGGGCTACGTGCCGCTCGTTGCCCATCGACCCTCGTTGCGCGAGCAGCCATCGGTCTACCTCATGGGGGAGGAGGTCAACGCGAACGCGGACACAGTGCGGGCGACCGAGGCGCAGGAGCTGGTGCGGCTGATCCAGGCGGTGAAGCGCGATCAGTGGCCGGTCTTCGACTCGAAGGACGACGCCGGCAACGAGGTGACGCGCCCGGCCCGCTACGCGGACATCGCCGTCCTCTCGCCGACCCGCCCGGGCCTCGCCGCGCTGCTCCCGGCGCTGGAGGATGCGGGCATCCCGTACCGGCTCGAGAGCCGCGGTCTGGTGTACGAGACGCAGGAGGTGCAGGACCTGCTGACGGTCCTCCAGGCGATCGAGGACCCCACCAACGAGGTCGCCGTGGTCGCGGCGCTGCGCTCGCCCGCCTTCGCCTGCGCCGACGACGACCTGTTCCGCTTCGTCCAGGCCGGCGGCCGCTGGAACTATCGCCGGCCGTTCAGTGGCGCTGGGGAGGCCCCGCTGCCCCTCGGCGATCCTGTCGTCGAGGCGATGGCCTGGCTGCACGACCGCTACGAGGAGCGCTGGTGGACACCCGTCAGCGCGCTGGTGGAACGGGTCATCCGGGAGCGGCGGCTGCTCGAACTGGCGCTCGCGGACCGGCGGCCGCGCGAGCGCTGGCAGCGGTTGCGCTTCGTGCTGGACCAGGCGCGCTCATTCCAGGACGCCGGGGGGCGAACCCTGGCGGAGTTCCTCGGATGGGCGCGCCGGCAGGCGGAGGAGCACGCGCGCGTGCTGGAACTGGTCGTGCCGGAACCGGACGACGACGCGGTGCGCATCCTCACGGTGCACGCTGCGAAGGGACTCGAGTTCCCCATCGTGCTGATGTGCGGCTTGAACCGCGGTTCGCCAAACAACGATGCGCCCGTGCTCTGGCACGACGGACGGCCCGAGGTCCGGCTGGCGAAGGATGTGGAGAGCGTGGGCTACGCGACCGCCAAGACCGACGAGGACGACATGCAGGAACTGGAGCGTGTGCGCCTGCTTTATGTCGCAGCGACGCGCGCCCGCGACCACCTGGTCATGAGCCTCTTCCACCCCGCAAGGGGCGCCCCGACGCCTGCCGAGCGCATCTTCGACGCGGCTGCGCTGCTGCCGGACCGCCTCTGGGTGAGGCCGCGCCTCGACGGTCCGCCGCCGGACGCCGCTCCGCCCCCCGCGGCGCCGGCGGCCATCGAGTCCCGCGCTGCCTGGCAGGAGCGCCGGCGCGCCGCGGTCGAGGCATCAGCCTCCGTGCGCGCGGTGTCCGCGACGACACTGGCGCACGCGGCCCAGGACGGTGCCGCCAGCGACGCGGAGGGCCGCATCGAGGAGAACCTGCGGAAGGACCCACCCGCCGAAGAAGTGCCGGCCTGGCGACGTGGCCGCGCCGGTACCTCGATGGGCCGCGCCGTGCACGCCGTGCTGCAGACGGCCGACCTCGCCACAGGCGCCGACCTCGAGGCCGCTGCGCGCGCACAGGCAGCGGCGGAGGGCGTCGGCGACCGCTGGCGTTCGGTGCAGCGCCGCGTGCAGGCGGCGATCGACTCCCCCACCGTGCGTGAGGCGGTCGGCTCCGGGCGCTACTGGCGCGAGGTCTACGTTGCCTCTTCGGTGGACGGCGCCGTCATCGAGGGCTTCGTCGACTTACTCTACGAGTCGCCCGAGGGCTACGTGGTCGTCGACTACAAGACGGACGCCGTCCCCAGCGAGGCCGAACTGGATGCCGCGGTGGCCCGCTATGCCGTCCAGCTCGGGGCGTATGCCCTCGCGCTCTCGGAGCAGCTCGACCGCCCGGTCACCGGCGCCACGCTGCTCTTCCTCGGTGAGGCGGGCGCCACCGAGCGCCGCATCGCTGACCTGGTGGGCTCCATCGCGGACGCCCGAACGCGCCTCGGAGCGCTCGTGTAGCAGCGCAAGGCTAGTCCATGCAGGTCAGCCAGACCGGCGCGCTGTCATCGGCGTCCACGCTGGTCTACGCGCTGCTGCAGGTCTCGCCGGCTACCTGTCGGACTGGCTCCAGCGCCCACTCGTCGATGATCGCCGTGCTGATCGCGGTCCGGCTCTCCCTGCTCGGCCGGCGCGGTCGAGAGCTGTCGACGGACACGCTCTCTCCTGAGTGCTGGTGCTGCCCCCGGCGGCATCGGTGGTGTTATCGTTCCAACCCCGCGCCGGGGCGGAGTGCCGGCGGCGTTGACCGGGCGGTAGCCCGTCGAGAGGGGTGCGTGGTGGTGCAGACCGTGGCCGAGGGCGTCCGCATCGAGACCGACGTGGTGTTCGGGCGCGGCGGCGGCCGCGACCTCCACTGCGATGTCTACCGGCCAGACAGCGGCGGGACCGGCCTGCCCGCCGCGCTCGTCCTCCACGGCGGAGGCTGGCGTCGAGGCAGCCGGGAGGCCGTCCGCGACCAGGCGCTCCTGCTTGGTCGAGCGGGCTTCGTGGCGGTGGCCGCCGAGTATCGCCTTTCCGGAGAGTCGCGCTGGCCCGCACACATCCACGACACCAAGACAGCGCTGCGCTGGCTGCACGCCTCGGCGGACACGTTGAGCATCGACGCTTCGAAGATCGCGGCCGTCGGTTTCTCCGCGGGGGCGCATCTGGCGTTGCTGGCGGCGGGGACTCCCGGCTACGCGCCGTTCGCCGGGGATGGCGGACACCCGGATACCTCCGATCGCGTGGCGGCGGTGGCCGCGTTCTACCCGCCGGCGCACTTCCACATGCCTGGCGAGAAGCGCAGCGGGGCATCGCCGGCCACCGCGCTGGCGGAGGACCTGAGCGGCGCCGAAGCCGAGGACGCTGCGCCTCTGAGCCACGTGAGCGCCGACTACCCGCCGACGATGTTGCTCCAAGGCACCGCGGACAAGGTCGTCCCGGTCTCGGCCAGCTTCCGCCTGCACGAGGCCCTGAACGGGGCGGGCGTCCCAACAGAGCTGCGCATCTACCACGGACTGCCGCACGGCTTTCAACGTCTGCCCGGCATGCTCCATGTCGTGATGGCCGACGTCGCGAGTTTCCTGGACCGCGTGATGGTCGCCCCCGACCGCTACGTCGTGGAAGGCACGATGCCGCCGCCAGCCTGACGTGCGCTGGCCTGCATACGGCCAGGCTTCCACGGTCATCATCCGTCCGGGGGACCCCGTCCCTTGCCATGTCCTCACCGGCGGCGACGGCCACGACAGTGGGCGCCCACCAGCCGGGCCCGTTGGTCAGTCGTCCGAGTAGACTGCCCGAACGCAAGATCGAGGAGGACTACCCGTGGACTTCAAGTACGTGCTCTACGCCGTCGACGGCCCCGTTGCGACGATCACCCTCAACCGGCCTGAGTACCGCAACGCGCAGAGCCACCCCCTGCTGCAGGAAGTAGACGACGCGTTCACGCTCGCCGAGGACGACGATGCGGTCCGCGTCGTCGTTGTGCGCGGTGCGGGCGGCGACTTCTCCGCCGGTCACGACCTCGGGACCCCCGAGAACCAGGCGGCCCGCGATGCGCGCGCCACGATGCCCGGCATCCAACGCTACAACGAGTTCAAGAAGTACAACCTGGACTTGCTGCTGCGCTGGCGGAACTTTCCCAAGCCCACCATCGCGATGGTCGAGGGCTACTGCATCTATGCGGGCTGGATGCTGGCGGGGTGCCTCGATGTCGTCTTCGCCGCGCAGAACGCGCAGTTCCTCGCGGGCGTCATCGAGTACATGTCGGTGCCGTGGGACATCGGCGTGAAGCGCGCGAAGGAACTGGTCTTCGAAAGCCGCTTCATCACGGCCGCGGAGGCCGCCGAGTACGGCTTCGTGAACCGCGTGCTCACCGAGGAAGAGCTGGAGCGGGAAACGTATGCGTACGCCCACCGCATCGCCGAGAACAACCCTGTGTTCGTCCGCATCGCCAAGGTGATGATGAACAAGGCGCAGGACATGCAGGGCTACTCGAACCACCTGGAGGACGCGCTCGGCGACTACCTGGCCATGGGCGCCATGGGCGGCGGCGGCATGGCCGAGGGCGTGCGACGCCTCGCGTCCGTCGACCTCGCGGTGCGCCACCGCCGAGGTGACCGATACGGCCTCACGGCCCCGGACCAGGACGCCGCGGGGTCGTAGGCACCGGCACGCGCATCGTCCCGCCTCGTGGGGCCGCCTCGCCGAAAGGGCGGCAGCCTCGCTTCGCGGTGTACACCCCGATGCGAATCTGCGAATCTGGCTGTGGGCCCGTAGCTCAGTGGCAGAGCAGTGGACTTTTAATCCATCGGTCCTCGGTTCGAATCCGAGCGGGCCTACCATGACCTGCCCTCACTGAGCGAAATCGCTGAGACAACCCCGACCACACTCGGATCCAGGAGTGCCGATGGAACCCGCGCAGTATCAGCGCATCCTGCTCCCGCTCGACTCGTCACGTCGCGCGGAGGCCACCATCCCCCACGCGCTGGCGAACGCGCGGGCGCACGGCTGCGCGGTGCACCTCGTGCAAGTCGTCGACCCGGTCGAGGCTCGCGGGCCGATGGAGGACGTGGCGGAGCGCATTCGCCAGTACGCCCAGCCGCCCGAGGTCAACGCCGTCCTCGGCGCGTGGGCCGAAGCGGCGGACGAGTACCTGGCATCCGTCGCCGCGGACCTGCGCGCCGCCGGCGTCACCGAGGTGACGACGAACGTCGTCCAGGGCAGCCCCTACGAGGTGCTGCTCGAGGAGATCGACGCGCGCGACTGCGACCTCGTCATCATCGCCACGCACGGCCGCTCCGGCCTCGGGCGCGCCGTCATGGGCTCCGTGGCCGACCACCTGATCCGCAACGCGGAAACCGCAGTGCTCGTGATCCGCCCCGAGCCGGAAGACGACTAGCCCGGCGGGCGCACTGCGGACCCTGTGTCCCGGCGAGGCCGCACCACGTCCCGCGTCGCATCACCGTTGCACATCGCCGCGCTCGAGGCGACCTCGTGGCACCGCCGAAGGGCGATGCCACGAGGCCAGGGAGAGGCCGAGGAGTTGGCCTGCTCCTTCAGAAGGATCGCCGCTCAGTTACCAGCGAACTGTTCCGGCATCTGGGCGACGATGGCGCCCGCCAGCACATTCGCCGTGTGCGGCATGTGGCCGGCCGCCTCCCTGAGCAGCGTGAACGCATCCGCGTCACCCGCCGCCTGCGCGTCGATCGCCGCGACCAGCGACTCCACGTGCGGGATCAACTCCTCCGCCACCGCCTCGCGAGGCAGGTTCGGGTTCGCGGACTCCAGGAACGCCCCGAAGTCCGTGCGGTAGCCGTCCAGCTCGGCCAGCGCCGCGGTCGCCGCCACCTGGTCGCCGCCGGCGACCGCCTGCGTGTAGTCCGCGAACATCCCGATGTGCGCCCGCCACAGCTCGAGGAACGACTCCCCGGCCGGGACGCCGTGCACCGAGCCGATGGCCCCGGCCAGGTCCTGCGAGTTCGCGTCGAGCGCCGCAGCCGCGCCCTCGAAGTCGCCGCCCGACAGCGCGGCACCCGTCGCGGATCCGGCAAGGTAGACGTGCTCCTGCAGGAGGGCGGTCAGCGTCGCCCGCAGCTCGGCGGCGCCCGTCTCCGTGGAGGGCGTGTCCATGTGGTCCGCGCGCGGCGTCTCCGTGGCCGCGACCATCGCATCCTCGGTGGCGGTGGGCGTCTCCATCACCTCTGTGGCAGACACCGTCGGTGTCGAGGCCTGCGTTGGCTCCGGGTCGTCGCCGGTGCATGCCGCACCGCCAAGCGCCACGGATGCGACCAGTCCGAGCAACACAATGCGTGTGCGCCCGTCTGTCTTTCTCAGTCCCATACTGGGTTCTCCTCTGGTGGACGGGTTGCTTGCGGGGTTGTCCGGCATCCCGGACAGGCTGGCGTCAGCGCACGACAACCTCCCCTCGCATCGATGGGTGGCGCGAGCAGATGTACTGGTACGTGCCGGGCTGCTCGAAGCGATGCGTAAAGGTCGTCCCCGCATCCGGCATCTCACCGTCAAACACGCCCTGTGGTGCCTCGGGCGTGCCGGAGGTCGCGGTGTGCAGGATCCGGTCGCTGTTCTGCCAGACGACGGATCCGCCCGCGCCGACCTCGATACTTGCAGGCCGGAACCGGAACATCGCGACGCTGACGGTGTTCGGAGCTGCCGCCGTCAGATCGGGTGTGACGGTGGCGGCGACCGGCGGAGGCGCGCCGGCATCACCGGCACACCCGGCGAGCACCACGATGGCGAGGACCAGGCTGATCCAACCGCCGTTCCGCATCCCCGTGACTCCTCGCTGCACGGCCGCCTCTCGTGGGCGGGCTTGCAGGTTGTTCGCCGGGACACGAGGTATGGATCACAGCCGGTGCGAAGAGGGAGTCACGGGGACGCGGGGCTCCGGCGGCACAGAGAGCCGAGGCGCGCGGCTGCCTGGCCGCGACCGAGGACTAGGGGCCGGTGGCGGCGATCGGGTCCGAGGTCGGCTGGGGGCTGCCGCCGGCCGGCTCGACCGAGACAGCGACCACGTCGCCGGCCTCGAGCGCGACCGGTATGGCGATGGAGGCCGCGCCGTCCGCCGAGGGTGCGAGCAGCCCGGCAGACTGCGGCGCCTGTCCCTCGTGGATGGCCCACACCTGGTAGGCGCGGCCCTCGGGCAGCGGGTCGAGGCGGTCGAAGGTCACCACCGCGAGTTGCTCTTCGGACAGGTACACGAAGCGGCCGCCGTGTTCCGGCGCGAACGCGTGCGCCACCACATCCGAGCCGTCCTCACCCTGGAGCATGACGTTCCACGCCCCCAGACCAACGACGACCAGCGCGAGGACCGCGGCGGCGGCATAGCCGGCCAGGCCTCGCCAGCGCCCGGCCGGCGTGGCGGCAGCCGTCGAGGGCTCGCCCGGACGGGGCAGTGGCGTCACCTCCGCCGGCCGGCGCGGGGCGACGTCGGGCGCTCCGGCGGGCGCCGAAGGCGCGGCCTCGGAAGCGGCAATGCGGCTCAGGATGCGCCCTCGCAGCGCCGGCGGCGGTGCCCGTTCCGGCGTCGCGTAGGCCAGCTGCAACGCGCCATCACGCCACTCGGACAGCTCACCGTGCGCGTCACAGGTTTCCAGGTGCGCCTCGACCGCGGCGCGTTCCTCGCTGTCGAGCGCATCGACGGCGTACGCGGGCAGCAGTTCGCGGACCTCGTCGCAGTTCACGTGCGCTGCACAATCCCCATGCGGTCCCGCAGCCTCGCCAGCGCCAGCCTCAGGCGGCTCTTCACCGTGCCGATCGGCACGCCGAGGTGGTCCGCGATCTCGGCGTGCGTGAGTCCGTCGAAGTAGGCCAGCGTCACGACCTCCCGTTGCTCCGCCGGCAGCCCGTCCAGGGCCTCCGTGGCCTGCTCAAACTCGATACTATCCGTCACGACATCGGCGACGGGACGCCCTCCGTCCTCGACGCGCTCGACGGCGGAGGCATCATCGCTGACCTGTGGGCGGCGCATCCGGGCACGGACGGCGTCGACCGCCCGCCGGTGGGTGACGGTGAGCACGAAGCCCTCGAGGCTCCCCCGCGCCGGGTCGAGGCGGTCGGCCTGCTCCCACACGGTCACGAAGGCCTCCTGCACCACGTCCTCGGCGGCGGCGCCGTCCCGCAGCACGCGGTAGGCGAGCCCGTAGGCCCGAGCAGCCACCAGGTCGTACAGCTCCGCCAACGCCTGCTCGTCACGTTGCTGCAGCCGGGCGATCAGTTCGCCCGGTCCTCCACGAGTCGTTCGCCCCGGCTCGCCGATCAGATCACTCCCCGGACTCAGCCCGCCACGCGAGGACCACGATCATAATCCCGCCCCGAGTCCGAGGGCGTGAATCAGCGATGCCGGGCCATTTCCGCTACGGAAGCGGCGGCTCCACGCCCTCGGGAAGCGGCACCTCGAACACGTTCAGGGTCATGCTGACAAGGCCGTAGTAGCCGACGACGCCCACCAGGTCGACCGCGCCGCGTTCGCCCCAGAGGTCGATCACGCGCTGGTAATTGGCGTCCGAGACCCGGTGGTCGCGGAGGTACTCCGTCACGAAGTCGTAGACCGCGCGCTCCTCGTCACGTGTGAGCGGAGGCGGGGTCCCTATGCGAATCGCCTCGACGATCTCCTCCGCGAGGCCCGCCTCGCGCGCCATGCGGGCGTGCGCGTAGAACTCGTACTGCGCCTTCCAGTGGCGCCCGGTGAGGATGATCGCCATCTCCGAGAGGTCGCGCGGCAGGACGTTGTCGAAGCGGCAGTAGGCGCCCAGGCGCTGCGCTGGGTCGGCCAGCCCGGGGCTGCGCAGCCATGCGTTGAACGGCCCGCGGAGGCCGCCGCGAGGACCGCTGACGATCGCGTCCGCGACCTGCTTCTGCTCGGGCGTCAGTTCGTCCATCTCCAGCGTGGTCAGTCGCGACATGCGTGTTCGCTCCTCATCGGTCGCAGGCTGGCCCGGGCGCATCCGCGCCGCCGCGTCTCTGGCAATGCGGCGGAGTATAGCGAAGCACGCCCGAGCGGCTATCCTCGTCCCGGCTTCGGGGGGCAGTGGCTGGAGGAACCATGCGTCGGCGGATGTGGGTTGCGTTCGTGCTGGTGGCGGCGGCTACCCTCGGGCAAGGGCAGCTGCTGCAGGCGGCCGAGCCGGGCGAACTGGACGGCGACCTTCCATCGAGCGGCGTCGCGCTCGTCGTGTGGGGCCCCGGCAGCGTCGCCCAGCTCGAGGCGGCTGCCGGGGCCGGCGGCTGCACGATGCGCTCGGCCTGGGTGTTCGTCGGCGGACAGCCAGTGGGACACCTGCCCGGTGCGCCGGCCTTCGTCAACGCGTCGTTCCTCGGCCAGTTCCCCGGCGGCGAGGTCCCCGCGGCGACCAGCATGGTGCTGCTCTGCGGCGAGACGAGCACGCCGGGCGGGGGTGCCGGTCCGCGCGAGGTCGCCTTCACCGCGGCCTTCGGCGGGCGCGTCTTCGACCGGCCCGTGGAGCTGGTGCCGTACCCTGGCGGGCGCTTTCTGCTGGCGGAACAGGGCGGGCGCGTCCTGCTGCTCTCCGGCGGCGCGGAGACCACGTTCCTCGACCTCCCGGTGCGCCGCGACGGCAACGAGGAGGGCTTGCTCTCGCTCGCCTCGACCCGCAGTTCGCCTCGAACGGGCACGTCTGGGCGTACTACTCCGTCGAGGGCGGCGAGCGGCGCACGCGGCTGTCGCGCTTCACGGTCGAGGGTGCCGCGGCCAGCGCCTCCAGTGAGCTGGTGGTGCTGGAGGTGGCGCAGCCGTACTCCAACCACAACGGCGGCGCGGTCCGCTTCGGCCCGGACGGCATGCTCTACCTGGGCCTCGGAGACGGAGGCAGCGGGGGCGACCCGCACGGGAACGGGCAGGACCGGGAGGCGCTGCTCGGCTCCGTCCTGCGCCTCGACGTGCGCAACGCCACGGCCGCGCAGCCGTACGTGGTCCCCTCAGACAATCCGTACGCCTCGGGTGGCGGGCGCGGCGAACTGTGGGCGTACGGCTTCCGCAACCCGTGGCGCATGGCCTTCGATGACGCGACGGGCGACCTGTGGGCCGGCGACGTGGGGCAGGGAGCCGTCGAGGAGATCGACGTGGTGACGCGCGGCGGCAACTTCGGCTGGAACCGCCTGGAGGGCAACCGCTGTTACCAGTCCGGCTGCTCCACGTCGGGGACCGTGCTACCTGTGGCGACGTACACCCACGACGAAGGCTGCTCCGTGACCGGCGGCGTCATCGCACGGGGCTCGGGAGTGCCCGAGGTCGAAGGGGCGTACCTCTTCGCGGACTACTGCAGCGGCCGCGTCTGGGCGATGACCGCCGCGAGCCGGGGGGACGCCGTGGAGATCGGCCGCGTGGACGGTAGCCCGACCTCCTTCACCATCGACAGCAGCGGGCGGGTCTACATCGTGCAGTCCGGCGGGCCGGTGCTACGCATCGTGAGCCCGTAGCCCGAGGGCGGCGCGCAGCTACCGCTCCGAGGGACGCCAGGCCATCCGCATGTAGATATCGCCGCGCTCCAACTCGTCCAGCATCTGGTCGAGCCGCTTCTGCCTCGTCTCGTCACGCCTCGCTCGCGCGATCCAGCCCAGGTAGTCGTTCTGCTGGTAGGCCGGGCGTCCGTCGTACGCCTCCAGGAGCCCGCGCGCCTCGAGTGCCTCGCGGACGCGGTCTGGCATCGGGTTGATGGGCCGTGCCCGGCGGCTGCGGTCGACTTCGGCCATGTGAGTCCCCCTCTCGCGGTGGCTGAGTTCAGAACATTCGTTCCTCTCGCTGACACAGGATACCGAACCGTGACCAGCCCGTGAACCTCTCGCGGGACGTGGGGCTGCACCGGCGATTGACGTCCCGAGAATACCGAGTATTCTACCGCGTATATTCAGAGAGGGAACGCCGATGAGTGTCCGACATGCCCTGCTGGCGCTGCTCACCGAGCGTCCGAAGTTCGGGCTGCAACTGCGGCAGGAGTTCGAGTCAGGGACCGGCGCCGTTTGGCCCCTCAACGTCGGCCAGGTGTACACCACGCTCCAGCGCCTCGAACGCGACGGGCTGGTCGAGTCCGAGGATGCGGACATCGCGGGGCCGCAAAAGGACTTCCGCATCACCTCGGCGGGCCGGGACGAACTGACGGAGTGGCTTCGGACACCTCCCGAGTCGGTGCCGCCTCCGCGCGACGAACTGGTCATCAAGCTGCTGGTGGCGCTGCGCGTGCCGGGCGTCGATGTCCACGACATCCTGCAGACGCACCGCCGGCACCTGGTCGGGTCGATGCAGCGCTACACCCACCTCAAGGCCGCCGCCGCGGACGACGTGGCGCTGGCCCTGGTCGTCGACGCGCAGGTGTTCCGCCTGGACGGTGTGATCCGCTGGCTGGACGCAGCCGATAGCCGGCTCAAGCAGTTCCCGCTCGCCGGACCACGTCCGCCGGGCGCCGAAGTGTCCCCAGATGGGGACCGCATGGTGGAGGGACGACGATGACGGCTGCACTCGAACTGCGCCGAGTGTCGAAGGTCTACGGGTCGGGCGCCACCGAGGTCCACGCGTTGCGCGGAGTCGACCTGGCGGTCTACCCCGGCGAACTGGTGGCGATCATGGGCCCCAGCGGCTGTGGCAAGAGCACGCTCCTCACGATCGCGGGCACCCTCGAGGAGCCCACGGACGGCGAGGTACTGGTGGATGGCATCGAGGTGTCGGGCATGTCCCGGAACGACCGGGCACGGATGCGTCGCCGGTCGATCGGTTACGTCTTCCAGGACTTCAACCTGCTCGCCGGACTCACCGCGGTCGAGAATGCCGCGCTCCCCCTCGAGCTGGACGGCATGCCCGCGGGCCGAGCACAGGGGCTGGGCCTGCGGGCACTCGAGGAGCTCGGCGTGGCGGAGCGGGCCGGCCACTATCCGGACGACCTGTCGGGCGGGGAACGCCAGCGCGTCTCGATCGCGCGTGCGATCGTGGGCGACCGGCACCTCCTGCTCGCGGACGAACCGACCGGCGCGCTGGACTCCGTCAACGGCGAGGCAGTGATGCGCCTCCTCCGCGGCGCCTGCCAGCGAGGCGTGACCGGCCTGGTCGTGACGCACGATGCGCAACTCGCGTCGTGGGCCGACCGGGTGGTGTTCCTGCGAGACGGCCGCATGGTCGACCAGGCCGTGCCGGCGGGCGCGCCCGGGGCGATGCTTGCGCCCGGCGCGGCCCCGTGACCGGCTCGCAGGCGGGCCGCACGGCAGCAGAGCGACATGACGATGGGGGCGTGGCCGCAAGTCGGGCGGTCGTCCGCTGGGCGTGGCGGCTCTTCCGCCGAGAATGGCGGCAGCAGTCACGGGTCCTCGCGCTGCTCACGGTGGTGGTGGCCGTCACGGCCTTCACCTCGACAGCCGCGTACAACGTCGCGCCTGACGCCGCGACGTTCGGCAGCGCGAGCCACTACCTCACGTTCGACCTCGCCGGCCCGGACGCACTGGCGGCCGACACCGCTGCGGCGGAGGAGCATTTCGGCGCGGTCGACGTGATCACGCGGCGGTCGATTGCCATCCCCGGCTCCGTAGAAAGCGTGGAACTCCGAGGCCAGGACCCGCAGGGGCCGTACGGCGGCCCGACTCTCGCCGTCCGCGAAGGCCGCTACCCGGCGGGCGCGGACGAGGTCGCGGTCACCGACGGGATCGCGGACGCCTTCGCGCTCGAAGTCGGCGGTCTGTTCGCCCTCGGCGGCGGCCAGTGGACGGTCGTCGGACTCGTCGAGAACCCCGGCGACCTGAACGAAGACTTCGCGCTGGTGGCGCCGGGAGACCGGGCGGCCGAGTCCGTCACGTTCCTCGTGCGCACGGACCTCAACGACGTCAACGCGTTCCGCATCCCGAGCCAACCCGATGGCATTGAGGTCGGCGAGCGATCGGAGGACGTGAGCATCCTCAGCGCCGTGGCCGTGCTGGTCGTCTCCGTCGTCGCGCTGATGCTCGTCGGCCTCGTGGCCACCGCGAGCTTCGTGGTCGTGGCCCAGCGCCGCCAGCGCCAGCTGGGCATGCTGGCTGCGATCGGCGCCACCGAGCAACACCTCCGCCTCGTCACCGTCGCGAACGGCGCGGCGGTGGGCCTTTTCGCGGCCGTCTGCGGCGCGGCGCTCGGCGCTGGCGCCTGGATCGCAGCCGTCCCGCTCGTCGAACCCGCGTTGGGGTACCGAATCGACGCGCTGAACGTGCCGTGGTGGCTGGTGGGGATGGGGGCACTACTCGCCGTCGTCACCTCGACGGCCGCGGCGTGGTGGCCCGCCCGAGCGGTCGCGCGGATCCCGATCACGGTCGCGCTGTCCGGCAGGCCGCCCCGCCCGACGCCGGTGCATCGCTCGACGGGCCTCGCGGTGCTCCTCCTCGCGGGCGGGGTCGCGGGCCTCATCGCGGGCGACCCGGCGGGCCTGGCCGATGGGACCGCCGAGCCCTTCGGCAACCCAATGGACGTGCTGCTTCTCGGCGGCGGCATGCTGGCGACGGTGCTGGGCGTCCTGCTGATCAGCCCGCTCGCGATCCGCGCGCTGGCGCTCGTGGCCGGGCGGATGCCGGTCGCCGCGCGCCTGGCGGTGCGTGACCTCGTGCGCTACCAGTCCCGCTCTGGGGTGGCGCTCGCCGCCATCAGTCTCGCGCTGGGCATCTCGGTCGCGGTCATCGTCGGCGCGTCCGCCGCCGAGCACGGCGAAGCCGAGGGCAACGTGTCCGAGCGCCAGCTGCTCGTCTGGACGCGCGACGACAGTCAGCCGGAGGGCGTCTCGCCGTACTACACGGAGGACCCGAACGACGCGGGGTTCTCCCCGTTCCTGCCGGCCCTGACGCCGGCCGACCTGAGAGAGATGGACGCAGCCATCCAGCGTCTCGCCGCACAGCTCGATGACGGAGCGGCGATCGCGGAGCTCGACCTCGCTCTGGACCCCGCCCACCCCTCGACGCACTACGGGAGCCTCGGGACCACGCTGGCGAAGCGCGCCGGGGATGGCTACAACGACATCGCGCTCGTCTTCGTCGCAACGCCCGAGTTGCTCAGACATCACGGCGTCGACCTCGGCGCCGTGCGGCCGGGCACGGAGGTGCTGACCGTGGAGGAAGGCGAACTCGTCTTCCCCGGGATCTACGATCCGAGTACTCAGAACTATCGGACCGAGCGGGTCAGCAACATCGAGGTGATCCCGACGGGATACTCCTCCCTGCCGGGTTCGTTCATCACGCCGGAGGCGTTGGAGGCGCGGGGCTGGGAGTCACGGCGCGTCGGCTGGCTCATCGAGACAGGCTCGCCCGTCACCACCGAGCAGCTCGCGGCAGTGCGCGAGGCCGCGTCGGACGCCGGCCTGCTGGTCGAAGCGAGGCGCGGTCAGCCCTCGATCGCCCCGCTGCGGACCGGGGCGACGGCGGCGGGGATGCTGGTGGCCCTGAGCATCCTCGCGATGACCGTCGGCCTGATCCGCGGCGAGGGCGCCGCCGACCTGCGTACGCTCACGGCCACCGGCGCCACCAGCTCCATGCGCCGCACGCTCACCGCCGCGACGGCCGGGGTACTCGCCCTGCTCGGCGCCACGCTAGGTATCGCCGGCGTATATGCTGCCCTCGCCGCGGGACTTTCGAGCGACTTGGGCGCGTTGAGCCCGGTGCCCTTCGTCCACCTCGCGGTCATCGGCGCCGGGGTCCCGCTGGCGGCCGCGGCGGCCGGCTGGCTTGTCGCCGGCCGCGAACCGCCCGCGCTCGCGCGCCAGGCACTTGAGTGATAGCCGCCCGAGGAGCCTGCAGGCGAAGCTGACGCGAAGACGGCGCGGCATCTTCGAGAGCCGGCCCCACGCACCTCGACGCCTGGGCTCTCGTCCCGCGTCGGCGTACGCTGCGCGAGGCCACAGCGCGCGGGCGCGGGCTTCGAAGGCAGGCAGGCAAGGGGAGCGGGGACGCATGGATCTCGGACTGAGTGGGAAGGTCGCCATCGTCACGGGCGGCAGCGAGGGCATCGGCAAGGCGGCGGCGGTCTCGCTGGCCCGTGAGGGCGCGCGCGTCGCGATCTGCGCGCGGCGGCCGGACGTACTGGAACGCGCCGCCGAGGAGATCCGCGCGGCCACGGGCGCCGAGGTGCTCGCCGTCCCCTGCGATGTCACGGACGCGGCGCGCGTGCAGTCGATGGTGCAGCAGGTGACCGAACGCTGGGGAGGCGTGGACATCCTGCTCAACAACGCGGGCACCTCGGCCGCCGCACGCTTCGAGGATGTGGCCGACGAGACCTGGGAGACGGACCTGGGCATCAAGGTCTACGGCGCGATCTACTGCACGCGCGCCGTGCTGCCGTTCATGAAGGCCGCCGGCGGGGGCCGCATCATCAACATCACCACACCAGGCGGCAAGGCGGCAGGCGCCGGCTCGTTGCCGACCTCGATGGCCCGCGCGGCCGGCATCGCGCTCACGAAGGCGATGTCGCGCGACTACGCTCCGGACAACATCCTCGTGAACACCGTCTGCATCGGCCTGATCAAGAGCGGCCAGCATGAGCGCCGCTACGAACGTCAGCAGGAGCGCGACCCGTCCGTCACCCTGGAGCAGTTCTACGAGGGGATGGGCGGCCGCGTCCCCCTGGGCCGTGTCGGTGAGGCCTCCGAGGCCGGCGACGTGATCTGCTTCCTGGCCTCCGACCGCGCGTCCTACGTCACCGGCTCCGCGATCAACATCGACGGCGGCTCCTCACCGGTGGTGTGAGGCGACGCAGCAGCGCTAGAAGTGCAGTTCGTCGGAAGCCAGGTCCCCCTCCGCGAAGCGGGCGAGGCGGAACGGATGCACGTCGACCTCGGGTTCGTCGCCGGCGGCCAGCTGACTGGCGAGCAGGGCGCCGATCGGACCAAGCGCGAAGCCGTGGCCGCTGAAGCCGGTGGCGACGACCAGGCCCCGAGGGCCGGGCCGGTCGATCACCGGCACGGCGTCCGGCGTGTAGTCGATGTAGCCGGACCAGATGCGCTCCACGCCGAGCCCGTCGACCGAGGGCATCAGCTCTCGAAACCGCGCGAAGGTGCGCCACGCACCATCGATGTCGGGACGCGGCTCTTCGTCGCGGGCGGCGCGCCATACGCTGCGGCCCCGGTAGCAGCGTCGCCGCATCGCGCGCGATCGAGCGGCCGAGGTGGATGCGTGCTCGGCCTCGACGGCGCGCGTCCAGCATCGAGCGCCAGAACTGACGGCCAAAGCGCAGCGTCTCCAGGTCAACGTCGTAGTGGCCCGGCGCGCCCCCCGCCAGGATGAAGCGCCCGTCCCGCCCCTGGCGCAGCGCCACACCTTCCGCCCATACGACCACGTCCGTGACCGGCCCCACCGGCGTGGTCGACAGCACGGTGCTCCGCACCTTGCGCTGCGGAAGTCGCAGCCCCAGCGGCCACAGGAGCCGGCTGCTCCACGCCCCCGCCACCACCACCACCGAGGGCGTCGCGACGTGACCACCGCGCTCCACCCGCACGCCGGTCACGACATCCCCGACGACATCGATGTGCTCCACGGCGACGCCCGGCAGCACCTCGGCGCCGGCGCGCTCGGCGGCGTGCGCCAGGGCCTGCGCGGCGAGGTGCGGGTCGGCCTGACCGTCACCCGGCGACTCGATGCCACCGATGAACGGGTCGACGAGCATTGGGACGCGCTCCAGGACCTGCTCGCGGCTGAGCAGGCGCGTCTCGAGGCCGAGGGCGGACGCTCGCTGGCGCCACGCCTCGAAGGTCGTCATCTCCTCCGGGTCGTATGCAAGGTCGATGTTGCCGGCGGAGAGCCAGCCCACGTCCTCGCCGAGCTCGTCCGCCAGGCCTGCCCACAGGCGCCGCGACTCGACGGCGGCCGGGACCTCGCGCAGGTTGCGCCCGTTCTGCCGCACCCATCCCCAGTTGCGGCTCGACTGCTCGCCGGCGATCCGGCCCTTCTCCAGCAGTGTGACCCGCAGCCCGCGGCGCGCGAGGTAGTACGCGGCGCCGCTGCCCACGATGCCGCCGCCCACCACCACCACGTCTGCCGATTCCCTCACGATGCACCCCCCGCCCGGGCACGATAGCGAGTTGACCAGCCGGGCCGCACCGCATAGACCTCAGCAGGCACACGCACGGGACCGCGGTTGGAGGACATCGATGCGCCTGGTGACTTACCGGCAGGGGGACGCCGAGCGCGCGGGCGCGATGCTGGATGGCGACCGCATCCTCGACCTCAACCGGGCCGATGCGTCACTACCCTCGACGGTGCGGGGACTCCTAGAGGGCGGACCGGAGGTCCTCGAGCGCGCGCGACGCGCGGTAGAGGACGCCGAGGCGGGCGCGATGGTCGCACTCGCGGACGCCGAACTGCTGGCGCCGGTGCCGGATCCCTCGAAGGTGCTCGCCATCGGACTGAACTACCGCGCGCATGCGCTGGAGATCGGGATGCCGATCCCGGAGCGGCCGGTGGTCTTCGCAAAGTTCGCGAACACCATCTGCGGCCCGGAGCACCCGGTGGCCGTCCCGCGCGTCAGCCACCGCGTCGACTGGGAAGCGGAGCTGTGCGTGGTCATCGGCCGCCGCGCGCGGCACGTCGAGGCAGACGCCGCGCTCGAGTACGTCGCGGGCTACTGCAACGGCAACGATGTGTCCGTGCGCGACTGGCAGGCCCACGCCGCCACCTGGACCATGGGGAAGAACTTCGACTCGCACGCGCCCATGGGGCCGTGGCTCGTCACCAGCGACGAGGTGCCCAACCCGGCTGCGCTCACCGTCCGCACATGGGTCAACGACGAACTGAAGCAGGACAGCGTCACCAGCGACCTCATCTTCAGCGTGCCCCAGCTCATCGAGTACCTGTCCACGGCCATGACGCTGGAGCCGGGCGACATCATCTTCACCGGCACACCCTCCGGTGTCGGTCAGTCGCGTACGCCCTCGGAGTGGCTGAAGCCGGGGGACAGTGTACGGGTCGAAGTCGCCGGGCTGGGAGTCCTCGAGAACCCCGTGGTCGCCGAGGAGTAGCGACTGCCCGGCCGCCGGGCCATGAAGAGAGGCCGGGCGATTGCCCGGCCTCCCCACGTCGCCTCGATGACCTGGGAGCGCGGCTACTCCTCGACGATCATCGCGGTGACCATGCCGAACATCCCGTTCGGGCCTTCGGCGTGGCTCAGGATGTGGCAGTGGAACGCCCACGCCCCCAGCTCGGTGGCGTCGACCAGCACATCGATGCGCTCGCCGGGCGCGACGAGGACGGTGTCCATCATGACCGGTTGCGGCAGCGGGTAGCCGTCACGCTGGATCATCTGCTGGGGCACGCCGTGCAGATGCATCGGGTGGATCTGCAGGCCCTCGTTCATGTAGCGGATGCGGATCCGCTCGCCGTGCTTCACCACGATCGGCTGGGTCGCGGGGAAGCCCTTGCCGTTGATCGTGTAGCCCAGCGGCCCGTCGTTCAGGATCATCACCAGGTCCTGGTCGACCTCCACCGGCTCGTCCTCCTCGACGATCAGCGCCCCGAGGAGCCCTGACGTGACCTGGTGCGCGCTGTTGTAGTGCGAGTGGTACATGTGCGAGCCGGGGTTGCGGACCTCGAA
Organism: Dehalococcoidia bacterium; assembly: GCA_009379925.1. Classification (GTDB taxonomy): domain Bacteria; phylum Chloroflexota; class Dehalococcoidia; order UBA2979; family UBA2979; genus WHSU01. The sequence continues at coordinate 20,866 of WHSU01000004.1, forward strand.
CTCGTAGGTGAAGGTCTCGCCGGGCATCACCGACTCTTGCGTCAGGCCCGGGACGCCATCCATCTCGTTGGGGACCAGCAGGCCGTGGGAGTGGATCGCCGTGGGCTCACTCAGCTCGTTGTGGAGCACGATGCGGATGCGGTCGCCCAGCTGCACCCGGATCTCGGGGCCCGGCACCATGCCGTTGTAGCCCATGGCCGGGCGGAAGACGCCGGGCTCCACCTCCCACTCGAACTCAGAGGCAGTCAGCTCGAAGACCTTCGCGCCATCTTCCGCGATGACGGGGTCGAGGCGTGCTCCGCCCTGCCCCTGCGTCTCGGCGGGGTAGGCCTGCATGACCGCCATGTGGATGCGGTCCATCTCCTCGGGAGTCATCGTGCTGTGGTCGGCGCTGTCGCCGCTGCGGTGGTCGGCACTCCCGGTGGCATCGCCCACGACCAGGGTGGACCGCATTCCGAGGTCCGCATGACCGGGCACAGAGCACAGCAGCTCATACGCCCCCGCGTCGAGTAACCGAAGCTGAGCGCTTCGGTGGCGCCGGCGTCCAGCAGGGCCGTCTGGCCGACGCCCTCGACCACAAGGTCGTGCTGGATGCCGCCGGCGTTCGTCACCTCGATGGTGACGTCGGAGCCGGCTGCCGCGTGCAGCATCTCGGGGACGAGGGCGAACTCGGACAGCTCGACCTGCACGACGGCGTCGGCGGCTGCCGCCGCGCCGTTATCACCGCCCGCACTCCCCGGCTGTGCCTCCGCCTCCGATCCGATGTTGAACACCGCGATGATCGCGAGCACGAGCGCCGCCGAGGAGATCGACGCCGCCAGCGCTACCAGGAGCTTCATGGCCGTTCCTCTCGCCCCCGCAACTCCGGTGATCGCGGGACAGGAGGATCGTCGCCCGGACCGAGGCGAGGGGTGAGCGGCGATGGTCCCAGCGGCATGTGACCAACGTCACAATCGTCGCCGGGACCGGCCGCGCAGCCTCGGATCTGTCCCTAGCCCACGGGGACCGCGGCCGGCTCGAGGATCGCGTCAACGAAGCCGTAGTCCTTCGCCTCTTGCGCCGTCAGGTAGAGGTCGCGGTCGAAGTCCTGCCGGATCTTCTCGATCGGGTTGCCCGTGCGTTCCGCCAGGATGCGGCGGCCGATCTCGTTGTTCCGCATCAGCTCCCGCGCCGCGATCTCCACGTCCGACGCCTGCCCCTCGGCGCCGCCCAGCGCCTGGTGCATGTGCACCGTCGCGTTGGGCAACGCGTAGCGCTTCCCCGCCGCGCCCGAGGCCAGCAGGATCGTCCCCATCGAAGCGGTGACACCCACGGCGACCGTCGAGACATCCGCGCGAATGAGGTTCATCGTGTCGTGGATCGCCAGGCCGGCGTAGACCATGCCGCCGGGGCAGTTGATGTACATGTGGATGTCGCGGTTCGGGTCCTCGCGGTCCAGGTAGAGCAGCTGCGCGATCACCGCGTTCGCGCTCTGGTCCGTGACCGCCGTGCCGAGGAAGACCACGCGCTCCTTCAGCAACAGCGAGTAGATGTCGTACGCGCGCTCACCGCGCGGGCCGCCCTCGACGACCATGGGGACGATGCTCTGGGGGTACTGAGTGGCATTCATGTCACGCTCCCTATACGTGCGACTTCACTTATATAACTCTAACACGATACAATGGCGCCATGACCACCGCAGACCCCATCCAGGCGATCGCAGATCCGCGCCGGCGTGCGATCCTTGAGTGCCTGTGGGAGGGCGAGCACTCGGTCGGCGAGGTGGTCGAGCGATTCGGCCTCACCCAGCCGGCGATCTCGCAGCACCTGAAGGTGCTCCGGGACGCGGGGCTGGTGACCGTGCGGCGCGAGGGCCAGCGCCGCTACTACGCCGCCGCACCGGAGGGCATGGCGGAGCTACGCGCCTTCCTGGAGCGGTACTGGGCGGCCGAGCTGCGGCGCGCGAAACGGGAGATCGAAGCGGGCCGCGTGAAGCGGCCAGGGCGAGGAGGCGGACGATGAGTAGCAACACCACGACCACCGACGACCGGGCGGTCGAAGACCGGGCGACCGAGGACCTGGTCGTCGAGGAACGCATCGACGCCCCGCCCGACGAGGTCTACGAGTACCTGGCGGACCCGCGGCGCTTCCCGCGCCCGGACGACGGCGGGGTCGTGGTCATCGACGAACGCATCGAGGCGGAGCCGCTCCACCGCATCGCCTACCGCGTAACGGCGCGTCCGGCCGGGCTTCCCGCCCTCCCCGGCACTGTAGAGGTGACGCTGCGCCCGGACGGCGACGGCACCCTCGTGCGCCTCGTGCACCGAGGCCTCCCCGTAGCAGCACTCGCCGGCCCGCGCGCCCACTGGGGCGCCACCCTGCGAGCCGCGTCGGTGCTCGCCCGCCTGCGCCGCGACGCGATGGCCACAACCGTCTGACGATGCGCGTCCTCATCCTCACCGGCCCCTCGGGCGTGGGGAAGACCACCGTGGCTTACGAGGTGGCGCGCCAGCTCGCGTCCGCGGGTGTCGCGCACGCCCTCATCGACACTGACCACCTGGACATGGTGCACCCGCAACCGGAGGGACCGGCGCTCTGGGAGTTGACCCGACGCAACCTGGCGGCGGTGTGGGGTAGCTTCGCGGAGATCGGGCACGACCGGCTGGTGCTGTCGATGGTGATGCCCAACGCGGCGCGTGACCTGCCCTACATCGAGCGGGCGGTCCCCGGCGCGGACATCCTCGTCGTGCGCTTGCGGGCATCGAGCGCGACCCGGCGCGAGCGGCTGGCCACGCGGGAGGTCGGCTCCGGCCTCGACGACCATCTCGCATCGAGCGAACGCGCCGCCCGGTACATCGAGCAGTCCGCCGATGGCTGGCCGGTGGTCGAGACGGACGGCCGTTCGGTGATCGAGGTGGCCCGGGACGTCATAGCGCTCAGCGGCTGGGTCACGGCGTAGCGCGCGGCACATTTCGCGCCGCCGCGAGACACAACGAGGACCGCGCTGAGCGCGGCCCTCTGGGTTGGTGCCTTGCGACCCCAGCTACTCGTCGAGCCAGATCTTCGCGAGCACTTCCGTGCCCACGCCGTAGCCGCGCGTGCGGCTCACGTCGCGGACGGTGCCCTGGTACGCCACCCAGCCCGAGACGGACGAGGACTGGGCGGGCGCGTAGAACATCATCTCGCCGTTGCGGCGCTGGATCTGGTAGATCTGCTCCCTACGCGCCTCTTCGTCAAGCTCGACGCGCTGCTGCTCGTGCAGCCTCGTGATCTCCTCATCGCGTACCCGGCCGTGGTTCGCCGAGTCCTCGCCGAAGAGGCGCTCGACGTAGGCGCCAGGCGTCAGGCTGCTCTCCAGCCCGTAGACGATCCCGCTGAAGTTCCCAAGGAACGTCTGCGTGATGTACTGCGAGCTGTAGTCCTGTACCTGCGTCTGCACGTTCAAACCGCCGTCGGTCAGCATGTTGCCCTGCGCCTCCGCCACGCTCTGGAACGTGGTCCCGTAGCGCGAGGTGTAGAGGTACGGGACCGCGCCGGGCGGGAGCCCGATGGCGTCGAACAGCTCGCGCGCCTCCTCCGGGTTGTACTGGAAGTACTGTGAAGACGGGCCCTGCCCCTCCGACTTCGGGTCCAGCCAGAAGCGCGAACCGAAGGACGCCGGCTGGATGTTGTTCCAGCGATCGGACGCATCCAAGCCCGCCTCGCGAAGCTGGCTGACGTTCCCGGCCAGCTCGTTCAGGCCGTCCCGGTCGAGGGTCATCGAGACGGCCTGCCGGAAGCGCTCGTCGCGCCACACGGCATCCGGGTCTACGTCCGCGCCGGAGAAGGCCATCCAGGCGAGGCCAATGCTCGAACTACGCAGCCACTGGATGGAGGGGTCCCGGTCGCGCATGTCCAGGATGTCCTGCGAGTTGATGCTCGCGTTATGGATGTTCCCCGCCTCGAACTGCGTCTTGGCATTCGCGTATTCCGGGATGACCGCGTCCTCGACCCCGTCCATGTAGGGCAGACCGTCCACGAAGTACTCCGGGTGACGGCCGTACTGCCGCCGCGACGCGACCTCGTACTTCTCCAGGATCCACGGTCCGGAGCCGATGGGCGTGAGCGCCGGGTCGAAGCCGCCGTCCGCCTCGGTCGGCTGGATCCAGAGCAGGTTCGCGTCGCCGATCGTCTCGAGGAACGTGGGCGACGGCGCGACGAGCGTGAATTGTAGGGTGTGGTCATCCACCGCCTGGACATCCGTGATCTCCTGCGCCTGCGTGGAGTTCGGCGACTCGGGGGCGCTCAGGCGTCCCCAGGAGAAGAGGACGTCCTCCGTCGTCACTTCGCGGCCGTTCACCGGGTCCAGATTGTGGAACTTTGCACCCTGGCGGAGCTTCACCACCCAGTGCTGTCCGTCCTCGGTCTCCGCGCCCTCGGCCAGGTCCGGCACCGGCAGGAGGTCGAACGGGTCCTGGTCCGGGTCGGTGTCGATCTTGTAGAGGCGGCTGTAGACGTGCGCGGCAAAGCTCTTGGTGTCGACGCTGGCGTTGGTGTACGGGTCGAGGGTCGGCGGGTCGCTCACGGCGGTCGAGCGGAAGATGCCACCGCGCTTCGGCTCGCCGCTAGCCTCGGCCGTCCCGGTCCCGGCCGGCGTGGTCCCGGTCCCCGCCGGTGTCGTGCCCTCGGGGTCGTCGCTGTCGTCCGAGCAGCCGATGAGCGCGGCGCCCAGCAGGCCGCCACCCATGGCGCCCGCGCCGCGAAGCACCGTGCGCCTCGAGTGGCGCTTTCCCGCGAACCTGCTCCAGTAGTTCGATGAGTCGGTCAACGAATGTCCTTTCATGGGCGTCGTAGAGCCGCCGAGGCGATCGGGTGCTCTCGAATGGCGAAGGTCAGTGGGCGGCGGGCAGCGCTGCGGGCCGTCCGCGGGTGATCCTTCATGAGTTGGGCCGTTCCCTCTGCGTCGTGCGCCCCCGGATCGCGCGGCGCACAACGTTCGTGGGAAGATTCCCACCCCTTCGAAGGCAAGGTCAACGGCGCGATTGTTATACGGACGGACCCGACAGACGGTAGCCCGCGTGCCGGCTACGTAAGGGCCGCGGACTGGCCCGGCGTGCCGTCGTTGATGACCGGCCACCCGTCGTCAGACCAGGCGATAGGGTCGATCAGGCAGGAGCGCACGCCTCTGAACTGGTCGCCGGACCACGCGTGGTAGACGAGGTAGTCCTGGTCGCGGTGCCGTAACACCGAGTTGTGCCCGGGACCGCGCCACCACGTGTTCCCCCGCAGGATGGGGTCGCCTCGCTTCACGAACCCCGCGACCGGCGAGGTCGAGCGGGCGACCCCAACGGCGTAGTCGGCCGTGTTGTACTTGCCGCCGCTGTAGAACAGATGGTAGAACTCCCCGCGCTTCACGACGGACGGCCCCTCGATCAGTGGCCCTTCCCACGGCAGGTCGTTCAACGCCAGCGCGTAGCGGTCGCCGACCAATCCCAGGCCGTCCCGAGTGAGTCTCTGCGCGTAAAGCGGCCCGCTCGGGGTGCCATTCGCCGCGTCGGACTTCCAGTAGAGGTACTGGCGGCCATCGTCATCCCGAAAGAATGTCGCGTCCAGGACGTGGACATCCGCGGAGATGAGCGGCTGCCCGATATCCCGGTACGGCCCCAGCGGGCCATCGGCGACCGCCGCGCCGATGCAGAGGCGGTCGCTGGACTTGGAGCGCGCGGTGAAGTAAGCGATGTAGCGGCCGCCCACGCGGTGTAGCTCAGGCGCCCAGAAGTGGCTGTCTTGCGCCCATGCCGGCCGGTTCGCGTGCGTGAAGACGAAGGCGCCCGTCTGCCCCCACCGCGCCAGGTCCGCCGACCAGCGGATCGGGAAGGCGGGCAGGTTGTGGCTGGTCGACACCATGTAGAAGGTCCCGTTCGCACTGAGGACATGCGGGTCCGGGCAGTTTTCCTCGATGACGGGGTTCTGGAGGGCCAGCGTGCGGGCTTCCACCACCATCGCCGGGTCTTCTTCCGGCATGACGATCACACGGGGCGTCGCCAGGACTCGCCTTTCCAGCGATGCCCGGTGGACTCGTTCGACCTGCGGCTTGATCGCCTGGGGCTTCGCCGCCTGCGCCTCCGGCACGAGGGACGGCACGGCGGCCACCCGCGGACGCGCCCCCGCCAGCGCCAGCGCCGGTGCCGCGGCAGCGCACCAGAGGAGGAACGAACGCCGCCCGATCCGGCGCGGACCGGGGTTGCCGTTCCTCGCACGCTCTGAACGCACTGCGCGGGCCCTGCCAGACCACAAGCGTGGCGGGGGGCGCCCGAGCACGGAGCGCCCCAAACATGTCCTACTGGACGCCTGAGGGAGGAACGGCCGACGGTGCTGCCATAGCGCGAGAGCGGGTGATCCGACATTGTTACAGCATCATCGCCATTGGTGGCCGTTTCGTTGCAGAAAGGTAACAGACCGCGAGAAAGATGCCAAGTCAGGGCCCTCGGGCGGCATCGCAACGCCCGTCGAGGCGTGGCCGTCCTGGCGCACGCACGCGTCTCACGTGGCCGGCGGGCGTCCCCCACGACCGATGGGCTAACATCCGGCCGAGTGCCGCACCCTTCCAGCGCCGCGGGCACGCTCGAAAGGACCAGCCATGCGGTTTGGTGTCTCCATCTTCCCCACCGACTACTCGATGCCACCCGTCGAGCTGGGCCGGGCGCTCGAGGAGCGCGGCTTCGAGTCGCTGTTCTTCGCGGAGCACTCGCACATCCCCACCAGCCGGGAGAGCGCGTACCCGGGCGGCGGCGACCTGCCGAAGGAGTACGCCGACACCTTCGACCCCTTCGTCACGCTCGGCGCCATCGCGGCGGTCACCGAGCATCTGCGTCTCGGCACGGGCATCGCGCTCGTCGTGCAGCGCGACCCGATCCACCTTGCGAAGCAGGTCTCCACGCTCGACCAGATCTCCGGCGGGCGCGTCCTGCTCGGCATCGGCGGCGGGTGGAACCGCGAGGAGATGCGCGACCACGGCACGGACCCGTCGCGCCGGTGGAAGCTGCTACGCGAGCGCGTCGAGGCCATGAAGGCGATGTGGACGCAGCACGAGGCGGAGTACCACGGCGACTTCGTGGAATTCGGCCCCACCTGGCAGTGGCCCAAGCCGGTCCAGAAGCCGCACCCACCGATCATCGTGGGCGGCAATGGCGCCAACACCCTGAAGCGCGTAGTGCGCTACGGCGACGCCTGGATGCCCATCGGTTCGCGCGTCGGAGAAGGCCTCCGCGCCCGCATCGAGGAGTTGCAGCGCCTGGCTACCGAGGCGGGCCGCGACCCCATTCCAGTCAACATCTTCGGCGCGAGCGATGACCCCGCGAGCATCGAGCAGTACGCCAGCCTCGGCGTCGAACGCACGGTCCTGCGTCTCCCACCGGCCGGCGCCGCCCGCGTCCTCCCACTCCTCGACCGCTACGCGCGCCTCATCGACGCATACGCAGGGTGAGATCCGCACCCGCGACGATTGCGGCTGCGCCGACGGGGGGCCGACCTCCGTCCCGTCGCAGGTGGGCTGCTGGTTCGACTACGCTGCGGAGGATGCGCTGCGGGCGCGGGACGCTTAGCGATGCGGGTGGGACGACGACAACCATGAGGAGGTTTGTGCTCGAGCGGGACGCGGACGAGAGCGGGCTCTCGGGGACCGGCGAGGTCGTCGAGGGCGTTGAGTTCTGGAACGGTCAGGTCGCGCTCACATGGCGCTCGCCATGGACCGTCGTCAGCGTGTTCCCCTCGATCGAACTCGTCGAGCAGGTGCACTGCCGGGACAGCGGCCGCATCGTGTGGCTCGACGACGAGCACAGCCCACCGCCGCCCGACCTCTCCCGCTATGACCACTCCTGACGCCTCGCCACATACTCATGGGATTACCATGCGGCGAATGGTGCGCCGGGCGCGATAGCCGGCGGGTGAGCTAGACGAGGGCGGGTGCAGTTGGGTGGCTCACCGAATCGGAACCTGAGTCCCCTCGTAGCGCTCGTGCTCGTCGTGCTCGCCGCGCTCGCGCTCGCCGCGTGTGACGACAACGGCACGCCCGCGCCGAGTGCCACCCCGATGTCGGCGACGGCGACCCGCCACCCCCCGGCGGTGATTGGCACCTTCCCACCTACACCAACCCTGCCGCCGCTCGATGAGCAGCAGGTGGCGATCATCGATGCGACCACGGGGGATCTCGTCGAGTTGCTCGATGCCCCGACGGGCCTCGTCCTCGCCACCGGGCTCTATCCGAGGTTCACGCGAGACGGCACGGGCGTGTGGCTTGCGTTCCGCGACGACGGGCTGTCGCGCCGCTACGGCCTCGACGGCCGGGCTACGGAGGAGCTGCCGGGTGCATGGGGGGTCACCGAGGCAGAAGGCGGGCGGTACTACTACCGGGCGACGGCGGGAGCGCTCACGACGACCCTGGTCGTGAAGGTCGGCGGCCGTGAGGTAGAAGCGGACCTCCCGACCACCGGCATCCTGTCGCCCGACTTTGGCCGCGTCGCGTACACGGAACACGACGCCGCCACAGAACTCAACCGGCTCGTGGTGGAGGACGTGGAGACAGGTGAACAGCGGGTCCTTGACGAGCGCGTCGCACCGTGCCACTGCGACGGGGGGCCCGCCCCGCACTGGTCACCCTCCGGTCGTCACCTGGCGTACGTCGACTTCCCGTACGGCAAGGAGGACGAGCCGAGCGGCATATTCGTCGTCGACGTTGAGACGGGCGACGCTGTGCAGCTCAGCGAGGACCCGTGGGGGCTAGGCGCCGCAACCTGGGAGAGCGACAAGGTTGCACGTGGCTACGAGGACGGTGCGCTCCTCTTCATCGACGCCGCGACCGGCGAGTTGGTCCGGCGCCTCGATGTCGGCGGCCGGCCGCGGATCGTCGCCGGCCTGGAGGGCGACACGGTCGTCGCGCTGGAGGCGGTCACCGAGCGTCCGTTCACCTATGCGACGCACGCCTACCGCCTCCATGACGGGATGGTGCTCGGCAGCTGGCGCGGCGCCGCCAGCATCGAGCCGACGACGGCGGGTCTCGCGGTTGCAATCCCACCCGATCCGCCGCCGGCCGGCGACCTGGCGTGCGAGGGCGTACTCGTCGAACACCCCTCGTTGACGCAAGAGCGCTGCATCGAGGGCGGGCGGACGGCCAGCTGGTCGCCGGGCGGGCGATTCCTCGCGGTGGCGTCCTTCCCGGACGGTGCCTCAGAGTCGCAGGTCGCGATCCTCGACTTCGAGCGCGACGGTGCGGAGGTGGCGACGTACACCGCCGAACCCTACCCGTGGCTCGAATGGAACCAGCAGGGGACGCACCTCCTCATCGCACGAGGGTTCGGCCTGTGACCCGCCTCGGTGTCGCGCTCGCGCTCCTCGTGCTCGCCACACTCACCCTCGCCGCGTGTGACGACGGCGGTACACCCGTGCAGAGTGCGACCGTGACGGCCGAGGGGACCGTGACCGCTACCTCGAGTCCTGCCGCTGCGGCGACGATTGTGGCTACGCCTACGGATGAACCGACGCCGGCCGCACCGCAGGTCGGGCTGCTGCTCGTGGACCTCGTGTCCGGCCAGGCGCACACGCTGTATGAGGGCGACGAGTACGCGCTGACGCGCAGGTTCGAGGCGGATGGGTCGCTCTGGGTCTGGCACGTTGCGACACAGTCCGCCACGCGGTTCAGCCCGCGGGCCGAGCCGCTGGAGGAGTCTGACGACTGGCCGTGGGACGACCAGCGCTGCCGGAACGTCCCCGGCGGCGAGGCCACTTCGGTGGTCGGCGGCGAGACCTTCCCGGTCGCGTGTGGCCCGCTTTCGCCAGACGGCCGCTGGATGATGTTCACCCGCGACATCGAATCCGCGAACGTGCCGGCTGGCGGCTACGAGACGTGGCTTCTCGACATCGAGACGCGGGTTGAGCACCTGCTGACCGACCTGACGAGGCATTGCGGCGGTTGCGACTACCGCGCAGGGCCTGCGTGGTCGCCTTCAGGCCGCTTCCTGCTCTTCGGCGAGACCTACGCGGGGCCGGACAGCACGGTCTACCTCACCGACACGGCGACGCTCGACACGCGGATCGTGGCGCAGGGACCGAGCGCCAACAACCTGGGCGAGCACCTCACCTGGTCATCCAGCGAGGACGCGTTCGCGCGGCCCGGTGAGGGTGGCATCGCGGTCATCGCGCGCCCGGCCCTTTCCGAGGCGCTGCCCCTCAATGACGTGCCATGGCCCGCGCGCTTCGACGAAACGGGGCAGTTCGTCTACTCGGTGCGCGACCGGACGACGGTCGCGGACGCGGCCACCGGCGCGACGGTCGCGCTCTGGACGGGCACGGTGCAGCTTTGGCCCTCGCCGCGCGGCATGACCGCGGTTGACGGCAAGCCGGCAGCGCTGGTCGAGGACGGCGGGTGCGCCGGGACGACCGTCTACCACCCCGACATCGAGGGTCTGTGCATCGAGGGCGCCCGAGGCGCGGCGTGGTCGCCGGACGCGGCCGCCGTGGCATTCGCGCGTCCGACCGAGCAGGTGAGCGTGGTCCGCGAGTGGGAGCGCGACTGGGAGGTCGTGGTGCTGGACATCGCCACGCAGCGCGAGCAGATCGTAGCAAGCGGCCTGCGACGCTGGACGGTCCCGTACATCGTGTGGAACGACGCAGGCACGCAGCTCGTCGTGCTGTGGCCCGCGCCCGAGTTGCTGTGAACCAGCCACGCTCGATCGTCCTCGGTGACAACGTCTGCTACGCCCTGACGCTCGATGATGGCGGCGTGCTGCTGGTCGACGCCGGGCCAGACTTTGTGGATGAAGCGCTCGGCCCGACGTGGGACCAGGCAGTCGAGCAGGCGCGCGCGCACGGCTTCTCGCCCCGCGACGTGCGCTTCGTCGTCGTCACGCACGGGCACCTCGACCACGCGGGCCTCGCAGCGCGATGGGCCGCCGAGGGCGCGCGGATCGTCGTGGGGCAGGCCGACCGTGCCGCGCTGGCCGCGGGCCGCGCCTCGAACGAGGCACAGCGCGCGCTTCGCCTTGTCGAACTGCGGCGGCACGGCTGCCCGGAGGCGATCATCGAGCACCTGGCGACGCTTCGAGGGACGCGCGCGCTGAGGTGGGAGCCCTGCCCACCTGACGCCCTGCTCCCTGCCGACGAGGTAGGACCGTTCCACCTCGAGGGCGGCGGGGCGCTGCGGCTGCTGGCCGCGCCTGGGCATACTCCGGGCAACCTCGTCGGCTGGGTGGAGGAGCGCGGCGACCTCTACTCGGGCGACACGGTCCTCCCGACGACGATCCCGACGCCGGGGCTGCATTTCCCCGCGGCCATCGAGGCACACGCCACCGACTCGTTCGCTCCGCCTGTCGCGCCCGCCCTGGGTCCGTCGGCGGGTCGCCTGGAGGGTGGCGGGACCACCCCTGCGGCACCTCGATGGCCGTCGCTACCGCCGTTCCTGCGGTCGGTCGAGGCGCTCGCGCGGCTGCCGGTGGGGCGAGTGCTGCCCGGCCACGGCGAGGTCGTCGATGACCCCGCACGGCTCTTCGGACGCTTCGCCGTACACCATGAGCGCCGCGCGGCACGCATCCGCGCGGCGCTCCGCGCGTCCTCCGGAGTCACCGCCTACGAGGTGGTGCGCGCGCTCTTCCCTCGGCTGCCGGAGGCGCGCGTGGGACAGGCGATGACCGAGGTCATCGGGCACTTCGACGTGCTCGAGGAAGCCGGGGCCGTGGAGGTGACAGAGGTGCCAGCAGCGGCCGAGGCTGCCGAAGGTAGCATCGCCGTGCGACGATATCGGTTGCGGGACGGTGGTGAGCCCTCGGCGGGGTGACCTCGATGACGACCGGCGACGCGGCGCTGCTCTTGCTTGGTGGCCTGTCGGTGCTGCTCTGGGCAGGCGGCCGCGCCGTGCGCCGCGCGCTTGACGGCCGGTGGCGGGAACTGCGTCGGCCTGCGACGTTCGCCGACGAGCGGGTGTGGCGCGACACGAGCCGCGTCACGGGCTTGCGCCTCCAGCGCTTCGCCACGTGGTATCTGCCGCTCAACCTGGTGTTGGTCCCGTTCCCGGACCTGCCGGCGCTTCTCGCCTCGGTAGCCGTCCTGCTGGTGGCGCTGCTCGCGCTCTCCGGGGCATCGTGGCGGTACGCCCGGCGGCGCATCGAGCACTACGCGACCATCGATGAGGCATTGAAGCAGAGCGACCGCGGCAAGCGGATGTAGGCGGCAAGTGGTTCGACAGGCTCACCACGAACGAACTTCTCCCCGCTCGTCCTGAGGGAATCCGTTTGTCCTGGGGCTGTCGAAGAGCCCGCTACCCGCGGGAAGACAGCGCGGCGCCGAGGGGCCGCAGAGCACCGTCGCCCAGTGTCCGGCGCACGATATCGAGGCGCGCCGCGAACGCGTCATCGTCGAGCACAGGGGCTGCGCTGGCGGCCGTGGGGTCCGCCGGCAGGTCGATCAGGTCGGCCCACGACGTGCAGCCGCGATACTCCTCGCGCCACGGCACCTCGATGGGCTCCGCGAGCCGGTGCGCACGGAGCACCAGCAGGTGCAGCGGGTGCCGCGGCTTCCAGTTCAGGCGCTGCGCGGCGTACTCGCTGCTCCACACGAACTCGTCGTCGAGCGCGAGCAGCGGCACCGCCTCGGACACCTCCGCCGTCGCGACCAGTTCCGCCCAGCCCTCGATGCGGATCGTCTCCTTCGGTGGCGCTTCGCGCAGCACGCGATCGAGGGCGGGTAGCGCCTCCGGCTTCAGCAGGTCGGCGCGCTGGTGTTCGGTGCCGGGGTAGAGCCAGAAGCGCGGAGCGCGGACGGCGAAGTGCTTGCCGGTCTCGTGGATGCCGCCCTTGCGGATGTCCAGGACCTGCCGGCCCGCCAGTACGGCGTCCCAGACCACAGCCCACTCGCGGAGAGCCGGGGTACGCGTCGTGTCGTCCATGCTCCGAGGATACCGCGCCGCACACGGGCAGGCACGCCAGCCCTACGCGTGCCAGCCCCAGTGCTCGTACGTCCGAGGCACCTCGGGGTGCGCTTGCTCCCATAGGAGCCGAGTCACCTGCATGTGCCCGTAGTGCATGGCTGAGTGGTCGAACTCCTCGACCAGCCCGCTACCGACGCTGCGCGACTCGCCCGGATGCGACCTCGCAAGGTCGTCGGGCGTCAGCCCCGGCAGCACCGTCTTCATCGCGGCGTCGCACGCCTCGATCGCATCGAGGAGGTCCTGCTCGCTGCCCGACTCCTCGAGGCGCGCGCCCTGGGTGGGGTCCCATAGCGTGGTGTCGCCGCCCGCCGCGGCGACCATGGCCCCTTCGACGTGCAGGATGTGACGCACGAGGCCGGCGAGCGAGTTCACGCCCTCGGAAGGGCGCCAGTCGAGCGCGCCCTCAGGCAGGCCGCTGACGAGGTCCGACATGTCCACATGGCGTTCGTGGCCGGTGAGGAGCAACGCGGCAAGGAGAGAGTGGAGGCCCAAGGGTGGCGTGTAGTCGCGCGCCATGCGTGACACCTTCTGACTCCCCTCGCCCGCCCTTCGACAGGCTCAGGGCGAACGGAACACCGTAGGCTCGCCTACTCGGCCGCCAGGTGCCGGTACAGCGTGGGCAGGCGGCGCGGCAGCGACTCGATGTTGTCCACCACCTCGTAACCGATATCGTCGCACATCTGCTTCAGGTAGTCGTGGCCCTCCTTGTCGACGGTGATGAGGAAGGGCGTGATGCCATTGCGCTTCGCCTCGTTGAGCGCCTGCTTCGTGTCGTGGACGGCGTATTCCTTCTCGGTGCGGTCTCGCCCGTAGCCGTGGTCCTGCGGGCGGCCGTCCGAGACGAGGATGAGGATCTTCACCTTCGCGTCGTACTCGTCCAGCTTGTGGATCGTGTGACGGATGGCCGGCCCCATGCGCGTCGAGCGGATCGGCTCGATCTTCGCGATACGCTTACGCACGCGCGGGCCGTACTCCTCCGTCAGGTCCTTGATGACGTGGAACTCCACGTTGTCGCGGCCGTAGCCGGAGAAGCCGAAGATGCCGTACGAGTCACCGATCGCTTCGAGGGCTTCGACCACCAGGACGGCGGACTCCTTCTCCAGGTCGATGATGCGCTTCGGCGGCTCCAGCGCCTGCTTCGCGCGCCGCTGGGCGAGCCACTGGAAGTACTTCCGCGGGTCGCCGTCGAAGTCGTCACCGTCGTCGTCTTTGTCGTACTTCTGGCGCTGCTTCTCGATCTCCTCGTCCGTGGATGCCGACATGTCGAGTAGGAACGCAACGGCCACATCGCGCTCGATCTTGTTGCGGCGCGAGTAGAACCGTGCCTGCGGGCCGACGCCCGCGCGCTTGTCGACGATGAACTCGATCGCCTGGTCCAGGTCGATGTCGTGGCCGTCCTCGAGCCGCCGGATCTTGCGGAAGGACTCCGGCCGCATCAGCTCGAACTGGCGGCGCGTCTCCATGACCAGGCCGTGGTTCTTGCGCAGCGTCTCGTCGTAGTAGTCGTCGTCGCCCTCCTCGGAGAGCCGCTCGCCGACGCGCGTCCAGCGCGGGCGGTAGTCGCCGGCGCGGAAGTCCCACTCGTCGTAGTAGAAGTAGTCGATGCGCATGGGGAGCTCTTCTTCGTCCGTGCCCCCATCCGTCCCGGAAGACTGATCGTCCTGGCCCTCGCCCTGCTGCTTCTCGCCGGCCGGCGTGCCCGCGTCCTTCTCCAGGTTGGAGAGGAACATCCCGAGGCTCGACGCGAGGTCGCCCTCCGCCCACTCCGAGATCGTGATCTCGGCGGAGTTCTCCAGCAGCTCCATGAGCTGCTCCTTGGTCAACGGGGCGTTGACGCCGTCCTGCTGCTTGCCGTCCTGCTGCAACTTGAGCTTCATCAGCAGCTGCACCAGTTCCGGCTTGAAGTCGCCACGGAACTCCGGCTGCTGCGGGTTCTCGAACGCCAGATCCTCGCCGTTGGGCATCATCTGCGGTTCGCCCTCGCCGCCACCGGGCATGGAGGGCGCCACCGAGATCATGTCCTCCGCCGGCGCGACCCAGTCCTCCTCCGGGAGGTTGTGGACAACGTTCGGGATCGAGACCGCGAGGTCGTACAGGGACGCCGCCACCTCGGCCGAGTCCTGCACGCTCGCGCCGCGCTGCTCGACGACCTTGAGTGCGCCCAGGCCCTGCTCCAGGAAGCTGTTGAGCGACGCGGGCCAGCGGATAGTGTCCGGGCGCCCGAGGGAGGCGCGCAGCAGATTCTCCACGAAGGCCTGGCGCAGGGCCATGGTGTGCACCGCCGGACGCTGGTCGGCCTCATACTCCTGCAGCCGCTTCAGCCAGCGACGGATGCCGCCGTACTCCTGCGCGACGCACGCATCGACGCGCGTGTCTTCAACCACCGTGAAGAGGCCACCGATGAGGGTGCGGTCGGCGAAACAGTTGAAGTAGCGCTGCATCGCCGTGGCGACGTCCGCCGCGTCACGCTCGGAGCCGCCGTTGCGCCCATCCGAGGCCTGCTGGGCGGCCTCCAGCGCCTTCGCCTCGCGACGCCGCACCTCGCGCTCGGTCACGGTGACGGGAGTGTGCGCGCCGCCCTCGGCAAAGCGGTAGCCGAACGAGCCGAACTCCATGCGGCCGGTCTGGTGCGTCGTGAACACCTTGTAGACCTGGAAGTTCGCCTGCTGCTCCGGGAACGTGTTCACGAACGGCGGCAGGTAGATCGCCGTGCCCTCCGTGGTGGCCGTCGACTCGGTCACCCAGCCGATGTTGCGGTCCACGAGGTTCTCCGTGGACTGCACCGAGACCTGCTCGCCTGAGAGCGCCTTCGCGTACATCCGCAGCATCGTGTTGATCGAGGTCAGCTCGATGCGGGCGGAGAGCGCGCGCAGCGTGTCCTCCGCGCGCGTGGACTCCAGGCGGAAGTAGGCTTCCGCGCCCTCGGCGTTGTGCTCGTTCACCAGGATGTCGACGCCGACCTCGGTCCACTGCTCCATCTGCTCGGGCGTGAGCCGGCTGCGGATGAAGGGTGCCGACTTGAGGAACTCCATCGCCGCGGCCGGGCTGCCGGGCGCCAGCCGCGAGGCGAAGGCGATCAGCGCCTCGTGGTCGTCCTCCGGCATGTCCGCGATGGCCTGCGCTGAGTCCGCGAAGAGGGGGAAGCCCTGCCGCCCCACAGACATCGTGACCCGCGACGCGAGGTCGAGGAAGGCCGCCCGCTGACCGGGCGCGATCGACTCGAGCAACCTCGGGCCACGCTCGAAGTAGAGGCGCGTGTCCGCCCACGAAGCCCGTGTGACGGCCCGCGCGAACGCGAGGAACGGCGCACGGTCGGCCGGGGCCAGCGCCGCGAAGATCGGAGGCGCGCTCTCGAGGCAGGTGGTCGCCAGCTCGTATGACCGCTCCGTGAGCTGGTCCACGATGTCCACGAGGCGGCCGATGCTGTCCAGCGGGAGCGATTCGAGGAGCCTGGGGCTGACCTGGAAGTAGAGCGCGGAAAGCGCGATCGACTTCCAGTTGCCGCGGCAGAGCCGGTCCCCCTGCCTGGACCACGCATCGAGGTCGTCCGAGCCGAGGTGGTCGAGCGCCTCGGGGGTCCCCTTGAGGAAGGCCGCGGACATCAACGAGGAGCGTCCGGACAGCTCCGTTGCCAGGTCCACCCACTGCAGCAACTGGTCGAACGTCAATTCGCGCGCGACCGCGGGGCTGGCGCGGAAGTACTCCGCCGCCGCCTCCCACGAGCGCAGCGAGCTGTTCGCCAGCTCCACGCCGGCGCGCGCCCATCGCTCTAGCTGCACCTCGTCGAGGGATGGCGACACGCCCTCGATGCCGCGAGCGAAGTCGTCCGGCAGCGAGGCGCCGAAGCCGCGCAGTTCGGAGGCGTATTGTGCGGTCAGGTCCGCGGAGAGAGTCATCTACCCTCCGGCCGTGCGCGGCGACCGCCTCCCGGGTCCTGTCGACCAGGGGCAGCCCGCGCGCCGGTTACTCGTCGAAGATCGAGGTTACGACTTCCTCGATGGAGCGCTGCACCTCGACGTCGTCGGTGAGTGCCCACACGATGCCAGTCTGACAGGCGCGGCGCGGGGTGATGCCCTTCGCGATCAACTTGCCGACGTAGACCAGCAGACGGGTGGAGACCCCCTCCGCGAGGCCGTGCTCCTTGAGGTTGCGCACCTTCTCGGCCAGCTTCGCCAGCTCCTGGGCGGTGTCGCGGTCCACGCCGGACTCGACGTGGATGATCTCCGCTTCCTGGTCGCGCGGCGGGTAGTCGAACTCGATCGCGATGAAGCGCTGTCGAGTGGAGTGCTTCAGGTCCTTCAAGGCGGACTGGTAGCCCGGGTTGTAGGACATCACCAGCAGGAAGCCGTCGGCCGCCTCCAGCAACTCGCCGCGCTTCTCCACGGGGAGCAGGCGTCGGTAGTCGGTCAGCGGGTGGATGAGGACCGTGGTGTCCTTGCGCGCCTCCACGATCTCGTCCAGGTAGCAGATCGCGCCCGCCTTCACGGCGCGCGAGATCGGCCCGTCGATCCACCTCGTGTCGTCGCCCTCGAGCAGGTAGCGGCCCACCAGGTCAGACGCCGTCAGGTCCTCGTGGCACGCCACGGTGATGAGCGGCACGCCCTCTGCCTCGACGTTGCCGATGTGGCGGTGGAGGCGCCAGGACATGTGCTCCACGAAGCGGGTCTTGCCGGAGCCCGTGGGGCCCTTCAGCAGTACGGGTACGTGCTGCTCGTAGGCGGTCTCGAACAACTCAACCTCGTCGGCGATCGGGAGGTAGTAGGGCTCTTCGGTGATGCGGAAGTCTTCGACCTGCAGCTGCTTGAAGCCGCTTGTCTGTTCTGCCGTCGTCAATGTACCGCCTGCCTCTACTCGGGCCCGCTCAGTCAGCGGCGCGGTGCCCTGTCCGTTGGCCGGGCGTCCGGCCTCAGATTACGCCTTGAAACCGGAAGCGAATCACGCCCGCGTGTGGAGTGCAACTCCCGCGTACCTGATCGATCCTACGCCATGTCCCACGGAGGCGAACCGAGCGCGCCCTGCCCGCGACCGCACCCGCCTCGGCGGACCGCTGAGGCGGCGTGCGTCTCAGCGCTTCCCGGCCGGCTCCGCGGCGCGCTTCTCCAGCTGCTTCCAGTGACGCTGGACGCGGCGCTGGAGGTCGTCCACCGAGCCGGAGTTCTCGATCTTGACGTCGGCCCGGTCGCTGCGCTCTTTGTTGGACATCTGGGAGCTGATGCGGGCCATGGCCGCATCCTCGCTCAGGCCGTTGCGGGTCCTCAGCCGTTCCACGGCGGTGGCGACCTTCGTGGTGACCACCCAGACCTCGTCCACCAGGTCTTCCCAGCCGGCCTCCAACAGGACCGCGGCCTCCAGCACGATGACGTCGTCGCCGCGCTGCTTCGCGTCCTTGATCTCCTGCGCTGCCAGCTTCTTGATCTCCGGCCACGCAATCTCGTTGAGGCGCTCCATCTGCTCCGGCGCCCCGAACACCTTCCCGCCGAGGATCCGGCGGTCGATCGTCCCGTCCTTCGCCACGATGTCGTGGCCGAAGGCATTGACGACCTTCTGGAAGCCCGGTGTGCCCGGCTCGTACACGCGGTGCCCGAGGCGGTCGGCGTCGATCACGTGCGCGCCCGACTCCGCCAGGTACTGTGCCGCCGTGGACTTGCCCGAGGCGATTCCTCCGGTCAGACCAATCACCCTCATCGAGACTCCCCACAGCGCCCACGCGCGAAGACACACGCTCCGCGTGTCCATTCTATTTCTGTACGAAGTAATGAGCAAATGTTGTACTGCTCATGGACGTGCGAGGACGCGCGAGCCACGAGAGGTGAAGCAGCGGTGTGAACGGCGGACATACGGAGAGGCGGGCCGTCGCCGGCCCGCCTCTCAGTTGCGCGCTCGTTCTGGGCGTCGCTCTACTTTGCGGCCTTGATCGCCTCCGTGAGCGCCGGGACCATCTCCTTGTAGTCACCCACGATGCCGTAGCGCGCGAACTGGAAGATGTTGGCTTCCGGATCCTTGTTGATGGCGACGATCGTCTTCGCCCCGGAGCAGCCGGCCATGTGCTGGCTGGCGCCTGAGATCGCGACGGCGATGTACAGGTCCGGCGTCACGACCTTGCCGGTCAGGCCCACCTGCTGGCTTGGCGGATACCAGCCGAGGTCGCACGCGGCGCGCGAGGCGCCCACGGCTGCTCGGTCGGCGCCCAGCGCCTTCGCCAGCTCCTCCACCACCTGGAAGCCCTCGGGCGCCCCTAGGCCGCGGCCACCGGAGACCACGATGCTCGCGTCCTGCAGTTGCAGGCCGGCGGCCTCCACGATCTCGCGGCCGGCGATGGTCGTGCGTGAGTCGGACGCACCCGGCAGCTCGCCGGTTTCGCCGCTGGCGCCGGCGTTCGGCTCCAGCGGGTCCTGCGCCTTCGCGCGTACGGTCACGATGGCCGGCGAGGTGACGAAGGAGTACGTGGCCATGGCGTTGCCGCCGTAGACCGAGCGCGTCGCCTTCACGGCGCCGCCGTCATCCTCCACGTTCAGGCAGTCCATGGCGGCGCCGGTGTCGAGGCGGAACGCGAGCCGCGGCGCCAGTTCGCGGCCCACGTGCGACTGCGCCAGCAGGATGACATCGGGGCTGGCCTGCTCAACGGCGTTTTGCACCGCCGCGACCCACTGGTCGCCACGAAACTCGTCGTAGCTCGCATCGTCGCTGGTCAGCACTTTCGTGGCGCCGCCCTCGAAGGCCTTGGATGCGGCGCCGGAGGCGCCCCCACCCAGTAGCGCTACGGTGATGTTGCTCGCGCCGAGCCGGGAGGCGGCGCCGATCAGTTCCAGAGTGGTGGCGTTCAGTTCGCCTTCGGCCAGCTCGCCGACCACCAGGGCGTTGGATGCCATTCGGTGATTCCCTTTCGTGTGCCCCGCGGGCGGCTAGAGGACCTTGGCGCCCTGCAGCGCCTTCACCAGCGCCTGCGCCTTCTCGGTGGCCGTGTCGCCTTCCATCAGCTCGACCTTGCCCTCCTTCTCCGGGATGAAGAGCTTCTCGAGCCTCAGGCGTGAGCCCGCCTCACCCACCTCGGCGGCGTCCAGCCCCAGGTCGGCGGCGGTCCAGGTGGTCACGGTCTTGCGCGCCGCCTGCATGATCTGCTGCAGCTTCGGGTAGCGGGGCTCACCGAACTCGTTGGAGACGGTGACCACGGCCGGTAGCGGCGCCTGCGCCGTCTCGTAGCCGTCCTCCAGCACGCGCTCGACGCTCAGCTGCTGGCCGTCCAGGGCGACGCCCTTCGCGATGATCGCGGACGGCCAGCCGAGGCCCTCGGCCATCAGCAGGCCGGTCTGGCCCCAGTCCCAGTCGGCGGCCTGGCGGCCGCAGAAGACCGCGTCCACGTCGCCCAGCTTCTGGACGGCGGCCGTCAGCACCTTCGCCGTCGTGTGCGGGTCACCTTTCGTGAAGGCCGGGTCGTTCAGCAGCAGGCCCTCGTCGGCGCCCATCGCCAGGACCTGCTTGATGGCGGCCTGTGCGCTTTCGGCGCCCATGGAAATGACGGTGATCTTGGAGTCACCTGCCGCCTCCTTCAGCCGCAACGCGGCTTCCGCGGCGATGCTGTCGAACTGGCTGAGCACGGGGGCGATGCCCTGCGCCGGGATGACCTCGTTCTTCTGGGGGTCGATCTTGAACGCCGACGGTGGCGTCTCGGGGTCCGGGATCTGCTTGGCGCAGACGACGAAATGCATCTGGTACCTCCATCAGCGGGAGGCCACCCCCCGCGCTAGCTGCGTCCTGATCGTGCCGTCACGCCTGGTCCGTGCGCCGCGCGCGGCCCAGACGATGCTTCGTTGGCGGGCTACGTCTCGCGGTCCCCGTCGCTGACCGCGGCGGCGGCCGCCGGCTCTTTCGCCTCGCCGCCGCCCGGGCCGAAGACCGCGCGTTCCAGCAGCTCCGCGATGTCGAACGGGCGGATGCGGCCCTCTTCCTCCGGCTGCACGGCCGGCACGCCGTCCTCGAACATCTGGATGCAGAACGGGCAGTTGGAGATGACCTGCTGCGCACCGGTGCGGACCGCTTCCTCGCTCCGCACGTGGTTGACGCGGCGCTCGCCCACCTCTTCCTGCCACATGTTGCCACCGCCCGCGCCGCAGCACAGGCCCTTGCTCATGTTCCGGCGCATCTCCACCAGGTTCGCGCCGGGCACCATCTCCACGATTTGCCGCGGCGCATCGTACACGCCGTTGATGCGCCCGAGGTAGCACGAGTCGTGGTACGCCACGTCCTCCCCCACGGGATGCGTAGCACGCAACGAGCCGTCGCGGAGCGCGCCGCTCAGGAACTCGGTGTGGTGCAGCACCTCGAAGTGCCCGTCGAACTGCGGATACTCGTTCTTGAACGTATTGAAGCAGTGCGGGCAGTTGGTGATAACGCGCTGGACGTTCTTTTCCTTGAACGTCATCACGAGCTGCTCGGCCAGGATCTGGTAGAGGTACTCGTTACCCAGTCGCCGCGCCGGGTCGCCGTTGCAGGTCTCCTCCTGGCCCAACACGCCGAAGGAGGCCCCGGACTCACGGAGCAGCTTGAACACGGCCTTTGTGATCGGCAGGTTCCGCTCCACCAGCGCACCGGAGCAGCCGACCCAGTAGAGGTAGTCCTGGTTCCCGTCGAAGAGCGGGACGTCGCCCAGGCCCTCCATCCACGTGGTGCGCTCCAGGCTGGTGCCGCGCCACGGGTGGCCGCGCGTCTCCAGGTTCTCCAGCGCGCCCTGCGCCGTCGCGGGAAGGCGCGCCTCGTCCATCACCAGGTAGCGGCGCATGTCCACGATCGTCGGCACGTGCTCGATCATGACCGGGCACTCCTGGACGCACGCGCCACAGGTGCGGCAGGCCCAGAGCGTCTCGTCCTTGATCACGTCGCCCACCATCGCCACGGGTGAGACGGCGCGTGTGTCGCCGCCCTCGTGTCCGACGCGCTGGACCGCCGGCCCCACATCCGCCAGGTGCGCCTTCAGGTCCTGGATCAGGTGCATCGGCGACAGCGGCTGGCCGGCGAGGTTCGCCGGGCACACCTCGGTGCAACGCCCGCAGCGCACGCAGGCATCGAGTTCGAAGAGCTGCTTCCAGCTGAAGTCCTGGATGTAGCCCACGCCGAAGATCTCCCGCTCCTCCAGGTTGGGGATGCGGGACAGGCGGCCCGGCGAGTCCGTGCGCAGGAGGAACGCGTTGATCGGCGCGAAGAAGATGTGGTCCAGCCGCGTGAAGACGATCAGCCCCAGCCAGCTGAAGGACAGCGTGACGTGGGACCACCAGCTGACGAAGTGCGCGCCCTCCACCTGGCTGCCCGGCATTTCGAACAGCTCGATGAAGCGCGCGATCGGGTAGGAGATGAAGGCGAAAGGCGCGGCGTCTTCCGTCAGCGTGAGCATGCCGGCGTCGTCCGCGAATACGCTGGGTTCAGCCGCGATCCGCAGCGCTTCGACGATGAAACCGGTGAGCAGCACCAGGCCGAGGCCGAGGATGATCAGGTGATCCTCGAAGCGCTCATCCCACCGGATGCGGTGGAAGTCCGAGAAGTAGCGTCGCGCCAGCGCCATGCCGACGCCCACGAGGCCGACGAGGCCGAAGAGGTCGCCGTAGAAGGTGAAGAAGTTGAGGTAGTCGCCCTTGAGGAACTCGATGCCGAAGTCGTCGTGGACCGCGACCTGGGCCGTGACGAACGTGAGCACGATGATCGAGGAGAAGATGCACCAGTGCATGATGCCCGCGTAGCGGTCGCGCCTGACCTTGTCCTGCGCGAGGCCCAGGCGCACCGCGTTGCGCATGCGGTGCGGGATCTCCCGCAGCACGCTCTGCGCCGTGGGCTGCCCGACCATCCACAGCGTCGCGTGGCGGAGGAAGCCGAAGACCAGCAGGCCGGTGAGCGCCGCGAGGAAGAGGTACGGGGCCGCGGGTGGGGCGACATCGTTGAAAAACGAGTGCCGGATCAGCTCGCCGGTCTCCTCCTGCAGTTGGAACGACCCGTAGAAACCGAGGACCGACGCGCCTACGGCGGGCGCAAACCAGGCGCCTATCAGCCGTACCGGCCGTTGCTGGTCCGGGGTCTCAGCCGTCATGTCCCGCTCGCTTCCCGGGCGTCGTTCGCGTGTGGCCGGCGGCCAACCGCTATCCTGCGGCGACGCCGTACCGCTCGCGCAACTCCGTCTTCAGGATCTTGCCCAGCTGGTTGCGAGGCAGTTCGTCCACCCACTCGTAGAGGGCGGGCGCCTTGTAGGAGGCCAGGCGGGACTTCACGTACGCCGTCAGGTCCTCTTCGCTCGGCCGCTCCGCACCGTCCTGGACCACGACCGCCTTCACGATCTCGCCCCAGTCGTTGTCCGGGACACCGATCACGGCGGCTTCCGCGATGCTCGGGTGGTCCTCCAGGACCTGCTCGATCTCGGCCGGCGCTAGGTTCTCGCCGCCGCGGATGATCATGTCCTTGATGCGGCCGGTGATGAAGAGGTAGCCGTCCGCGTCCAGCTTGCCCACGTCGCCCGTGTGCAGCCAGCCGTCGACCAGCGCGCTGCCGGTGTCCTCGTCGCGCTTGTGGTAGCCACGCATCACGCGGTCACCGCGGATGCAGATCTCGCCCTCTTCGTCCACTGCCAGGCGTCGCCCGTCCGGCGCGAGGATGGCGACGTCCACGTCCGGCATCGTGCGGCCGACCGAGCGCAGACGCCGCAGCTTCGCCTCGTTCTCCTCGGGCGTGCCGTCCAGGCGGTGGTCGTCCGGGCCCAGGAAGGTCATGGAGCCGGTGGCCTCGGTCTGGCCGTAGGCGTTCATCAGGTCGATGCCCCGCGGCGGGAACACATCGACCGCCTGCCGCACCACGTCGTACGGCATCGGCGCGGCGCCGTAGGTGATCAGGCGCAGCGTGGAGAGGTCGAAACGATCGAAGTCGTCCACCTCCATCGTCCGCTTGAGCATGGTGGGGACCACGAAGGCGTGGGTCACCTTCTCGCGCTCGATGGCGGCGAGCCACGCCTGCGGCTCGAAGGCCGGCAGGATCACGAGGCGTCGTCCGGAGAAGATCGCGCTCAACATCGTGGTCGCCCCGGCGATGTGGAAGAACGGGACCGAGACCAGGATCACCTCCTGATCGGCCGTTGGGTCCGCCGGGCCCTGCGTGTTCACCACCAGCGCCGTCAGCGCCTTGTAGGAGAGCACGACCCCCTTCGGCAGCGAGGTGGTGCCGGAGGTGTAGATGATCAGAGTGGGGTCGTCGTCCTCGATGTCGGCGAAGACGGGGATGTCCTCGCCGCTTTCGCGGAGCTGGTCGTAGGTCTGGTAGCCGGGCGCCTCGAAGTCCAGCGTGAAGACGTGCTCGACCTGCGGGACATCGCCACGGATCTCCTCGAGGATGGGCCAGTAGCGCTCGGAGATGAACAGGATGTTCACGTCCGCGGAGCTGATCATGTACGTCAGCTCTTCCGTCTTCGCGCGGAAGTTCAGCGGGACGAACGTCGCGCCCACGGCAGCGGCGGCATAGTAGATCTCGACGAAGGCAGGCGAGTTGACGGACATGACGCCCACGTTGGCGCCCTTGCCGGTGCCCAGCGCTTGTAAGGCCTGCGCCAGCCGGTTCACGCGCGACGCGAGGTCCTGGTACGTCACGCGCTCGTCGTCGCCGGCGACGGCGATGCGGTCGGGCACGATCGCGGAGCTGATGGTCAGGAACTCAGCCGTGTTCATGGATTCCCCCTGCCGTCTGTGGCCGTCCGCCGGCCGCGCGCATGCTGCCCGCACGCCGGCGTTGCGGCCGGACGTGGCGCCCCTCCCATACTGCCCGATGACCGGCTGAGCGCGCCGGTCGACGGGCCGCGACCGGTGCAGTCATACCGCGTCCCGCTGCAACGGCAAAGCAACCACCCTGCAGCCCCGCGGCTATCGACGCGACGACGGCCGGCTCGCGCTCGGCTCATCCGATGCGCGTCCTCAGTCTCGACGTGTCCCGGTCCCGCGACCGCGCACTCGTGGCGGCCGCCGCCCCGGACATCGATATCCACCCACGGCGAGGGCGATCGCGCTCCAAGCGCGCTCACACCTGCCGAAGCCGGCGCGCTCGATGATAGTGAATCGACCCGGTGGGCGCCAGACAACTTGACATACCGGGAGCGCGGTACGTTATGGCGAGCGTGCGTCCGCTGGTGCGATTGTGGTAGAGAGCAACTGGACTCGTCGAAATGGCCAGGAGACCTGTTGTTCTTCAAATACGGGACATCTGCGGTACCACGGCTGATCGACTGCGCCCTGCGAGTCGCCGCGTATCTCGGCGTGGCTCTGCTCGTCACGGTGATGGGCTGCCGCAATGATGCGGAGTCTCGGACCCCACTTCGAGAGCTTGCACCCGCCGACCTGCCAGCGCTCACGCTCCCAATCGACTCCTACCCGCTCGTGCTCGACGGCCGTCGGCTCATGGACGCAGCGGTCCCCCCCGAGGGAAACCGTGCCTTCCTGCAGTATCCGCGCGAAGGGCTGACGGGGCCTACGCGCGCACGTATCTGGCTCCCCACGACATCGAGCTGGATGACGGGTTCGGAAAGGTGGCGACCGATGTCCGGCTGTTCAGGGACGAGGACTCGGCGATGGCCGCGTTTGCCTCATTCCGGGACGGCACGTTACTTGATGATTATGTGAGTCATGTCTCACCCAGCATCAGCGTGGCACGTCGGGATCTCGTGCTACCCGAAGCGGGCGATCAACACGCCGGAAGTCGCATCGTGTACACGTTCCCAAGTGGTTGGCCAGGCAGTATCGAGTTTGGTGCCGTACGGATCGGCCGGCTCGTCGCGACGGTCGAGATCACGCATCTCTGGCACGATTCCGTTGCCCCACCCGTGATGCTCAAAGTCTTTCCAGAATACGTTGCTTTCCTGGAGGCTGGCATTCGTGATGCGGTGTCGGCGCCCACCGCATCCGCAACAGAAACCTCGCCGTCGGACGTCGCGCGGCTCCTGCTCGAGCCGCACGACCTGCCTGGCGCGCACGACGGTATTGCGGTCGTGTCCGAGAATGAGTTGCCTCCGGTTGACGCCCTCCTCGATGGGCACGCTCGTGCCCTGGCCTCGTGGGCAGGGGAGCCGTTCGACCTGTTCGGCAGGCAAACATGGCTGGTCAACACCACTGTGTTCCAGTTCCGGACACCGGCAGGCGCGGAAACCTTCCAGCGGCTGGTCCGGGAAGAACCGGGCCTCGGAGCTGACGGGGTCGTTTGCGGCTACAACACACCCGTGTCACGACTGGACGACCTCACCATGACCCTGGGCGCGGACGACCTCGTCGTCATCGCACTCGCGTGTGGTTCGCCGCCGAACCGCGAGATGGTGTGGATCAGCCTCATCGAGGGGCGTGTCGTCAATGTCCTCGCAGTCGACACCGCCATTGCTGGCGTCGACCAGGCATACGTCCAGAGCGCCCGCGAATTGCTCGGTGCGCAACTCCAGGAAGCGACAACGGGGGTGGCCGATTGAACCAGGCTCCGTGCCGCTCCAACGTCCGTCGACGTACGAGCCACCAGTGAGATGCTTGCTTCGAGTCCTACAGAGGCGACCATGAGTCACCAACGTTGGCTGTCAACCTTGTTGCGCCGAGGTGCTATCCCGCGGCCTCGCTCCTACGCTCGCATCGCGATTACCACCTGCCTTCAGATGCTGGGTGCGTTCGCCGCGCTTCTCGTGCTTCTGCGTGTCGTAGGGAGCAGCTGGGAACCCGGGGTAGATACGGCGGTGATAGTGGCAGGGGTGTTGCTGGTCACTGCCTACTTCGAAACTGATGAGGTGATTGAGGTCGCGGGGCCGTCGGACGCGGTGGTCCGAGCAGCGATCGAGAGGGCGGGATTTCGTTACCGCGGGTCATCGGGCCCCGTTGAGACCTTCCGCACCGGGTGGCTAGCCGCCTTCGGACGCCAGCGGGTCCACGTCATACGCGACGGCGCGCAGAGCCGAATCCTTGTGCCTCGGTACCGCGCGGAAGCGGTCAAGTCTCAGCTCGGGCAGTCGATCCCCGAGGCAAGCGGCTGAGCGTCAGCCGGCCTTCGGCTGGTTGATCAGTTCCACGAAGATGTGCTGCTTGCCATCGGTGCCCTGCCGAGGCTCGATGTGTGGCGTGCGCAGGGGGAGCTCCGAGCCGGAGATGGCGTTGCCCTCCATGCTCCAGATGGCGCCACTGCATGGGTCCTCGTAGACGCCCGGCAGCCGCCCCGGGTTCGCCGCGCGGCCACGCCAGTCCTCGGGCAGCCACGACGCGACGCAGCCGCTGGCCTCCACGCGCATGTCGATGGCGCGGATCTTGCCGTTGTCCAGGCCGACGACGTACAGGTCGACCTCCGGGAACGCGTTCACCTGCCGGATGGCGAAGGTATTGACCGCGCCGGCATCGAAGTAGCGGACGGTGATGCCAGGGTCGGCGAACAGGCCGCCCCAGAGCGCCGCGAAGATGCCGGCAGCGGAGACCACGATGAGCGCGGTGGGGCCCAGCCAGGGCGGCAGACGGAACCCGCGCAAGGAGTCCAATCGAGCAGCCATCAGTCCCCCGCTTCCAGCAGCGCCGCCAGGCGGCGCTCCAGCGCCAGCCCGTCCCGCAACGGCAGGTCGATGCCCTGGACCACCGCCCGCTTCACGGCGCGCAGGGCGCGCGGCTCCAGCATGGCGAGGCGTTCCGCCCAGGCTCGTGCGGTCGGGAGCAGATCATCTCGCCGGACGACCGCATGCACCAGCCCCTGCTCCAGCGCGTCCCGTGCGGCCATCGGTTCGCCGGTCGTGGCGAGCAGCAGGGCGTCGCTGCGGCCGATGTGGCGCGGCACGGTCTGCGTCCCCCCGGCTGAGGGGATGTAGCCCAGGGTGACCTCCGGCAGGGCGAAGCGCGCGTCTTCCGAGGCGACGCGCAGGTCGCAGTACATCGACAGCTCGCACCCGGCGCCGTAGGCGAAGCCCTGGATCGCGGCGATCAACGGGATCTCGAGCTGCGACATCGCGCCCCAGAGGTCGCGTTGAAGGCGCGCATCGCGCGCCTCCAGGTACGAGGGAGCGGTGCCGAACTCGGTGATGTCCGCGCCCGCCGAGAACGCACGGTCGCCGGCGCCGTGCAGCACCGCCACGCGTACGGTGGGGTCCAGGCGCAGCGCCTGGAGCACGCCCCACAGCTCGTCGCGCATCGCCATGTGGATGGCGTTGAGCGCCTCCGGGCGATCGAGGGTGACCCAGGCGACGTCACCTTCGCGCTCGTAGTGGACGAACGGGGGCACGGGCGCCGCCCAACCTGCCGTCTAGCGGGCCCAGTCGGGCTTCTTGATGGCGCTGACCTCGCTGCGGTCGTGGGTCCGCTGCAGCTCAGCGTTCACCTTCTCCGCCAGCAGCTGCATCATGGGCGAGCCGGCCTTCATGCGGTCGGTCCGCCAGCGGCGCAGCGTGGCGCGGTCCGTCTTGTCCATCTCCAGCTCAACCAGCTGGTCCACAACCGTGTCGAACATCTTCTGGACTTCTTCGACCGAGAACTCGACCTTCATCCGCCGAACTCCGTCCGTGCCGAGACCTTCAACTTGCCGCGCTTGCGCAGCATGCGGGTGGTGCGTTCGTCGATGAAGTTGCCCAGCGCCTCGTTCAGCTCCTCGGTGAACTCATCCAGGCCCGCCGTGCCCTGCTCACGCGCACGTCGCCAGTCCCGGACCTTGCGACGCGTCTCGTCCGACAGCTCGACGTGGTCGAGCACCTGCGAGGTGACGAGGGTCAGCACCCCGAGCGCCTCGTCCGTATTCAAGATGACGTTCATGTCCCCTCCTGTCCCGGCAGTGTACCGAAGGCGCCCCGCCCCGTCCGGTGCCGGGAGCGCCTGCCGCTCACCGTCCGATAAAACGCGGCGGGCGCTTCTCGATGAAGGCCTGCACACCCTCCGCGCGGTCTTCCGTCGTCTGGAGCAGCACGGTGAGGTCCAATTCGTACCGCAGCGCGTCCTGGAGCGGCATCTCCGCCCCTCGGTGCACCGCTTCCTTCGCCAGCCGCGTCGCGATCGGCCCGCGCGACGCGACCGTCCGAGCGACGCGTGTGGCCGCCTCTACGACCTCCGTGGAGGGTACAACCACCGAGACCAGGCCGATGCGTCGCGCCTCCGCCGCGTCCACGGTCTCGCCGAGTAGCAGCAGCCGGAGCGCATGGGCGCGCCCGACGGCGCGAGGCAGCCGCTGCGTGCCGCCCCCTCGAGGCACCAGCCCCGCCTCCGTCTCCGGCATCGCGAACGTCGCGTCCTCCGCGGCGATGCGGATGTCGCAGGCGAGCGCGAGTTCGAGGCCGGCGGAGTGCGCCGCGCCGCGCACGGCGGCGACCACCGGCTGCGGCGCCGCCGCCAGCGCATCGAAGGCGCCGCCGAGCGGGGACAGGCCGTCGATGCCGTCGTGGCCGGCCAGAGCCTCGGCCGTCCATCCCGCGCCGAACGCGCCACCAGCCGCGTGGAGGACCACGGCGCGCACGTCGTCGGGTGCGCCACCCACCTGCTCGGCGGCGTCGCCCAGCGCCTGCATGAAGGCGCGGTCGTAGCGCCCTTCGCGCGGGTCGATCACGACCGTCGCGACGTGGTCCTCGATAGTCACCGAGACGAGCGACACTCGCGGCCTCCCTGCGGCGCGCCCCCGGGCAGGGCCGCGAGGAGAGTGTAGACTGCCGTCCGCACCGTGATCGATGCGCCGCCTTACACTGCCGCCCTATGGGACCACCGACCGTCGACCATCATCGCCTCGAGGAAGTGCTCCTCAACGCGACGGCGCCGCCGGAGCAGCTGTTCTACGACGGCTGGTTGCTGCGGCTCTCGCGCGAGCACATCAAACGAGCCGCCTCCGTCAACACGACGTTCACCTCGACGCTGCCGCTGGCGGAGAAAGTCGATACCTGCCAGCACGTGTACCGGAACCGCGGACTGGTACCGATCTTCCGGCTGACGTCGCAGCCGGCGGCGGCGCCCGGCCTCGACGCCGAACTGGAGGCACGCGGCTATCGCATCTTCGAGCCGTCGCTCGTACAGGCAGCGCCGCTCAAGGGCCTCGGGACCGCGATCGCCGCGCCGGCCGGGATGCGCTTCGAGACGACGGAGGTCGAGCCGTGGGTAGCGATGGTGGGCCGACTTCGGGGCTGGCCGGAGCACGATGTGGTCGCCCACATTCGACGCATGACCTCGTCCGTACTGCCTTCACACTGCCTCTCGCTGATGGAGGGCGACACGGTAGCGTCCTGCGGCCTGGTGACGCTCGAGGGCCAGTACGCCGGGCTGTTCGACATCTACACGCCGCCTGAGTATCGCGGCCGGGGCCTCGCGACCGTGTTGTGCCGGGCGCTGCTGGCGATCGGCCGTGACTCCGGCGCCACGACCGGATGGCTGTCGGTGTTGGCCTCGAACGATCCTGCGCTCGCCGTGTACCGTCGCCTGGGGTTCACGACGGCATACGACTACTGGTACCGGGTGCCGCCAGACTACTGAGCCATCCGCTGGATCGAGGGGGACACATGGACCTGGGACTGACCGGCGGCTCGGTCGTCGTGACCGGCGCCAGCCGGGGCATCGGGAGGGCAGTCGCGGAGGCGTTCGCCGCGGAAGGGGCGCGCCTCATGCTCTGCGCACGCGGCGCGGAGCAACTCGAGGTGACACGCGCCGAGATCGCGGCGGCGCACCCCGGCGCCGAGGTGCGCGCGCTCGCCGCCGATGTCACGCGCGCGGAAGACGCCGAGCGCCTGGTGGGTGCGGCCGTCGAGGCGTACGGCGCGCTCGATGTCCTCGTGAACAACGCCGGCGCGACCGTGCGCGATGGCACGCTGGAGGAGAACTGGTCGCGCTCCTTCGAACTGAACGTGCTGGCGGCGCTGCGGCTCATGGAACTCGCGAAGCCGCACCTACTACGGGCGGATGGCGGCGGTGCGGTGGTCAACGTCTCCTCGATCTACGGCCGCGAGGCGGGCGGGCCACCTCAGTACAACGCCACGAAGGCCGCGCAGATCGCGATGTCGAAGGCCTATGCCCTCGCGTGGGCCGCCGAGGGGATCCGCGTAAACAACATCGCACCGGGCTCGATCGCCTTCGAGGGCGGCTCGTGGGGTCGCCGCCTGGAGGAGGATCCGGAGGGGATGGCGCGCTTCATCGGGCAGCAGATCCCCGGCGGCCGCTTCGGCCGGCCCGAGGAAGTAGCGGCGGCCGTCGCGTTCCTCGCCTCGCCTCGGGCGTCCTGGGTGCTCGGCGCGACGCTAAACGTGGACGGCGGACAGTCTCGCTCGAACATCTGACGGTGCTCCGCGGCCGGGTCGAGCCAACGACGGTCGCCCGGTAGAATGTCGCGCGGCGAGCCGGTCGATGCGTAGGCGCCCGGGGAAGGGACGGCGGAATGCGGTTCAAGCGGCAAGACCTGCCGGGCATCCTGATCGCGACGGTGGCGCCGGTGCTGATCGCGGTGCTCTTCCTCTCCTCGTACGAGCTGTGGGATCACCACGGCACACCGCTGCTCCCCACGGTCATCGTCAACCTCGCCGTCGGCGCGGGCATCATCGGCGCCTTGAGCCGGTTCATCCGCAACTGGGACATGGTGATGGCGGTCGTGCTCGTGCTCGTGATCTCCGTCGTCGGAGTGCTCGCCCTCCAGCAGTCGGACAACGACGGCACCGCCCTGGCGACGGCGCTGAAGTGGGTCGGCGTCGTGAGCTTCCTCGCACTCAACCTCGTGATCGTCCTCCAGCTTCTGACCAACGGCCTCATCCCCATCCTCAACCGCCGCGAGACGCGGCAGCGCGAGGAAGCCGAGGCGCAGGGCTAGCCGCGCCAGGCGCGCGACGCGTCCACCTCGCGTCTGCCCTACGCTCGACGTATGACGACCGGCACCGACGATCGCCTCACGCAGCCTCATCTGACCCCACAGCGCGCCGCGCTGGAGATGCTGGCCGCGTGGATGGGCGAGCGCTTCTTCCGCACCTTCCGCTTCTCCGAGGGGGACCCGGCGCCCTTCGACGCCGTCCTCGCGCAACGCGAGCGCCGTATCGGCGTGAGCGTGGGGCTGCTCTGGGACGAGCCGCCCGCGGAGGTAACCGGAGACGTCGAGGCGCTGCCGGGCGCGGCCGAACTCGGCGAACTGCTCACCGATGACCTCGACGCCTGGGACGAGGGCGGCTACGTCGTCTGGGTGCCGCCGCAGGCGCAACTCCCCACCGATGAGCCCGCGCGCTCGGATTTCCGCATCAGCCTCGGCCGTGGGCTGCGCGGACTGCAGCCCGGCGAGCGCCGCGAGGTGCGCCTGCCGGTCACCCTCAAACTCGCGAAGATCAATGCGGACGGGGCGTACGTCTCGGTCAGCGGGACACTGGCGAGCCAGTGGACCACGATCTCGGAAGGTGTGCAGGGCGCCTACCACCTCGACGCCCGCGCCCTGCACCGGCTGCCGGAGGAGTCCGCCGAGGTCGACATCATCGTGTCGCGTGTGCGGGACCGCGCCGCGCTCCTCAACACGGAGGAGCTGACAGACGTCAGGGTCCACGACTACTGGCTCGTCTCGCGGCTCCCGGCCGGGGCGCCTCGAGGCGTGCTGGTCGTGGGGGCCCCGCCCGAGCTGGACCCGCAGGACGGCACGGCGAGCCGCCGGGCGTTCCGGCGGTCGGTGCAACGCGCCGTGGAGCAACGCCGCGCCGGTGACTGTGAACTCTCCGTGCTCGTGGTGATGGGCGCCCTGCGCCACATCGGCGACGAGCTGGTGACGGCGGGGCTGCGAGGCATGAACCCGGCCACCTATGGCGCGCTGGACCTCGTGGCGCTGGTCGCGGACGGGCAAGTCCGCCAGGTGCTGCAACCCCGCACCCTGCCGTGGGAGCAGCCCCGATGACCGCGCCGATGGAGGAGCCGGGCGGCACACCCCTCGCCGTCCGCGAGGCGACCGAGGACGATGCCACCGGCGTGCGGCGCGTGGTCACGGAGGCGCTGCTCGCGGCGGGCTTCCCGCCGCCCGACGAGGAGCGCGACCAGGACCTGGTGCACTTCGGTTTCTATCGCGAGCGCGGCCGTGCGGCCTGGGTGGCGACCACCACGGATGGACGCGTCGTGGGCTGCGCCGCCGTCGACCACGGCGAGGACGGCCAGGCACGGCTGCGGCGTTTCGCGGGCCGCGGGCTCGATGCGCTGGCGGCGGAGGCCGTCGCCTTCGCCCGCGGCCAGGGCTACGCCGGCATCGAAGCCGTGATCGCGCCGGGCACCGACGCTGCCCGCGAGGCGGTGGAGGCGGCCGGATTCAGCGCGGCGGGCGCCGGCAACGAGTTGCTCTACCGCCGCACCCTCTGACGGTGTCGCGCGGCAAGGTCAGCGCTGAGCAGGCACACCTCGACGCTAGCGCTCGCGCACTCCTGAAGGAGAACACGCGCACTGGGAGAGTCGGCGACCGCGAGTACCGTTTCTCGGTGCCGTCGCCCTCCGCGTATCCGTTCCAGTCGTTCTGGGACTCCTGCTTCCACGCCATCGTGTGGTCGCGCGTCGACGCGGAGCGGGCGCGCGATGAGTTACGTGCCCTGTTGGCGTGGCAGCGGCCGGACGGCTCGATCCCCCACGTCATCTTCTGGGACCGCCAGCGCGCGATGCGCCGCTGGTGGCATTACCTGGAGTCGCGCGACTGGCTCGTCGCACCGGGACTCCGCACCACCCTCGGTAAGCCCTACACCACCGAGATGATGCAGCCGCCGGTCATCGCACAGGCCGTCGAGCGGGTCGTCGAGGCATCCGGCGACGACGCCTTTGCGTGGGAGACGGGCCAGCGGCTGCTGGCGTACTACCGCTGGCTCGCGCGTGAGCGCGACCCCGACGGCGACGGCCTCATCTCGATCATCGCGCCGTCCGAGTCCGGCCTGGACTTCAGCCCCGCCTACGACCCCGCGCTCGGTCTCCGCAACCCGGGCTCGAGGCGCCTGGGGCTCGCGATGCGGGGCGCCACACTGCGCAACAAGGTGATGCGCTACGACCTGCCTCGCATCTTTGCCGGGGGTGGCTTCGCGGTGGAGGACGTGTTGGTCAACGTCATCTACATCGACGGGCTGGAAGCGCTGGAGCGGCTGCTCTTGCGCACGCGCAACGAGGCGGGCGCACACTGGGCGCGCGAGCGCTCGGCCACCTCGATGCGCGCGCTCCTCGACCGCTGCTACGACGCGGACGCCGGTACGTTCTGGAACCTGGCCGGCCGCGAGGAGCGCCCGAGCCGGGTGAACACGGTGATCTCGCTCATGCCGCTGCTGCTCTCCCGGTTGCCCACCGGCATCGCCCGAGGGCTGGTCGAACGGCACCTGCTCAACTCCAAGCGCTTCTGGACGACTTACCCCGTGCCCTCGGTCGCCCTCGACCAACCGGAGTATCGAGGCGACAGCATCCTGGGCGGCCGGAAGCGCATCTGGCGCGGCTCGACATGGGTGAACACGAACTGGTTCCTGGCGCAGGGCCTGCGGCGACACGGCTACCACGACGCTGCCGAGCGCATCCGATCGGCCACCCTCGAGTTGGTCGGCCGGCACAGGTTCCGGGAGTACTACCACCCGGAGACAGGCGAGCCCGGCGGCGCCTCGGACTTCGGCTGGTCGACGCTGGCCGCCGACCTGTAGCGCGAGGAGCGCGCCGTGGGCACGGCGCCCACGACGGTACGCGTCGCTCAGCGGTCGCGGGAGTGTGGTCCCCCGGCAGTTGCCTCCGCCTCACGGTGATACACGACGTAGGTGCCCGCGATCTTGTCGTGCCAGGTCTGCCGGCGGCCGTCCCAGGCCGCCCAGAAGTAGCCGATGAGGAACGCGAGTTCGCTCACGAGCGCGCCGATCGCCCTCGCAAACCCGCGACTGGCGCCGGGCGCCTGGCCGTCCGCGGTCACGATGCGCAGTCCCACCACCCGCTTGCCGGGCGACCAACCGAGCGCGCTAAAGACCCAGTCGTACCCGAAGCCGAACAGCTGGATGGCGAACACCACCTGGCCGACGACCGCATCGGTATCGCCGCCGGACTGCAGCGTCAGGACGAAGGCGATGAGCTGCCCGCACATGACCTGGACGCCCAGGTCGATGGCGAAACCGCCCGCGCGGCGGTTGAAGGTCGCGAGCCGCGCATCCGGGAGCGCGCCGTCCTGCTCAGGGCGGTATGTGCGGTGGAGCACACCGCCCGAGCGATGCTCCCCGGCCGCCCCGACGGGCCGGGGGCGCAGCGAACCGTCGCCCGTCCAGCTGAGGCCGGGATGGCCCAGCGGGGCTGGGCCGCCGGTCGTCGCCTCACCGCGCTCCATGCTCACACTGTCGCCCCCAGGTGACCATCGCGCCTATGCGTGGATCGCGATCGCTCCGTCCACCGTCAACACCTCGGCGTCGACAAACGCCGACTCGTCCGAGGCCAGGTACACCACGGTCCCCTGCAGGTCCTGCGGCGTACCCAGCCGGCGCAGCGGGATGTACCGCTCCAGCACCGCCCGGGTCGCCTCGTCCTGCTGCGGCCCCGGTACATCATCATAGAACCCAATGCCGATCGCGTTCACGGTCACGCCCTGCCGCACCCATTCGATGCCGAGCGAGCGGGTGAACCCCAGCACTGCGCCCTGCGACGCCCCATAAATCGCGCAGTTCGGCACGCCCCGGTCCTCGAGGATGGAGACGAGCGTGATCACGCGGCCCTTGCCGCGCTGGAGCATGCGCTTGCCGACCGCGTTGGTCGCGACGAACACGCTCGTCGCGTTGTCCGCCATGTCGCTGGACCAGTCGTCGAGGGATGCCTCGGCCACCGGCTTGATCGTCGCCGCGTGGGCGGCGTTCACCAGGATGTCGATCGGCCCCACCTCCCCCTCGAGCGCTTCGACGGCAGAGTCGACGGCGGCGGGGTCGGTCAGGTCGAGGCGCTTCGCCTGGCCCTGACGGCCGGTCGACCAGCACTCGTTCAGGATCGAGTTGGCCTGCACCTCTTCGTCCTGCGCATCGTGGAGCGTGGTCAGGGAGACGTTCGCGCCCGCCTCCGCGAGCGCGACGGCCACCGCGCGCTGGAGCGGGCCCGTGGCGCCCGTCACCAGCGCGTGCTTGCCCGAGAGGTCAAAAAACGGTGGTCGTTCGCCGTTGGTCATGCGTCTCTCTTCTCACTCCCCTCTGCCGCCGCGCGGAAGAGGGGTTGGCGGTGGGGGCTCGGGTCAGGCCTCGACGAGCGGGACGACGCCCGCGGGCGTGACGCCCGCCGCGATGGCTCCGCCATCGATGAGCACCGTCTCGCCGGACATGTAGTCGGAGGCCTCCGAGCAGAGGTAGACCGCCAGCGGGCCGATCTCCTGGAGCCGCCCAGGCCGGCCGGCCGGCTGCTTCTCACCGATCTGGCGGATGACGGCCTCGTCGTCGGTCTTCGGGAAGAGGCCGGGCGCGATGCAGTTGGCGCGGATGTTGTCCCGCGCGTAGGTCATCGCCAGCCCCTTCGTGAGCTGGATCACGCCGCCCTTGGCTACCGAGTACATGAAATTGTTGCGGCCGCCTCGGAAGCCCCAGCCGGAGGTGATGTTGATGATGCGGCCACCGCCGTTGTCGAGCATGTGCGAGACGATGGCGCGCGAGCAGTAGAAGGCGGAGTCCAGGTTGCTCGCGATGCCGCTCTGCCAGTCCTCGTCTGTCAGCTCGGGCAGCGTCTTGCCGCGGCCCGACCCGCCAAGGCCGGCGTTGTTGACGAGGATGTTGATGCGGCCCATCTCGCGGATCGCGTCCTCCACCATCGCGTTCACCTGGCTGGAGTCCGTCACGTCGGTGCCCGGCCGCCCGAAGTAGCGGCGGCCCTTCGCCGTGACCATCTCCCCCGTCTCATCGATCGGCTCGCGACGGCGTCCGACGCCCACGATGTCGCAGCCGGCATCGGCGAGCGCCAGCGCCATCTCGCGGCCGAGGCCGCTACCCGCGCCGGTGATGATGGCGGCCTGTCCGCTCAGGTCGAACTGGTCGAGGATGCTCATAGTCCCCTCCTGCGCCCGGGGCCAGCCACTGTGGGCGCCCGGCCATTCCGATCTCGATGCTTATGTCGTCGACGGCTCGCGCGGCCCCTCGGGCCAGTGTTCCTGCTGCCACGCGCGGCGCTGCTCCGGGTTGGCGAAGCGGCCATCGCGCCAGGCCAGCGCTTCCTTCAGGCCCCGCTCGCGATTGCGGCTGCGCCAGTCCTCCATGGCCGGCGAGGCGTGCATCCGCGCGTCCATCTCCGCGGCCAGCCGCTGCATCGTACGCGCGCCCTGCAGCTCGAGCGCGAGGTTGACCGAGCGCTTGTTCCCGGCCAGCAGGTCCGGGTGGACCATCGCCATTCGGTCCGCCAGCTCCTCGACGGTCTCGCCGAGCTGGTCGCCGGGCACCGCCTTCCAGACCAGACCGATGCGCTCCGCGTCACGGCCCGAGACGAACTCGCCGGTGAGCAGCATGTACTTCGCCCACTGCGGGCCTACGTGGTACGTCCACATGTGCGCGGGCGGGCCACCCATCGCGCGTACCGGCGGGAAGCCGATCTGCGCGTCCTCGGCAGCAACGATGATGTCGCACAACAGCACGAGGTCCGTGCCGCCGGCCACGCAGTAGCCATGCACCTGTCCGATGACCGGCTTGTGCATGTCGAAGACGGTCATGCGGTCGCGCTGGGCATCCTCCATACGCCAGACGTCGTCGTCGAAGGCCTGGCCGGTGCGGTAGACCTCCGGGTAGTCATCGCGCGTGTCGGTCTCGCCCTCGCGGCGTCTCTCTGGCGTGAGGTCGTAGCCGGCGCAGAACGAGCGCCCGGCGCCGCGGAGGATCACCGAGTGCACGCGCGTGTCCTGATCCGCGTCGAACAGCGCCGCGCGCAGCTCTTGCTGGAGGCGCCGGGAGAGCGCGTTCAGCTTCTCCGGCCGGTTCAGCGTGATGCGCGCCCGCCCGCGCTCCTTCTCGACGATCAACGTCTCGTACCGCTGCTCATTGGTCATTGTGGGAGCCCCTCCTGCCGCTTCCGAAAGGGCGCAAGGCCTCGCGCCTCTGCCCCGATCAACATTCGTCTACAGGTGCTGCAGCAGCCCGCCGTCCACCGGGAAGACCTGGCCGGTGACGTAGCCGGCGCCGCTGCTTGAAAGGTAGACCGCGAGCGGGCCGACCTCGTCCGCGGTGCCGGCGCGCTTCATGATCGGGAAGCGCAGCGCGCGTTGCGACTGCTCGTCATCAGCGTCGAGCCGGTCCTGGTGCCAGTCCATCCACCCGAGCGATATCCCGTTGATCACGATGCCCTCGGCGGCCACTTCCTGCGAGACGGCGCGCACCAGGTTGTACACCGCGCCGTGCGCCGCCGCGTATGCCGAGGTGTTCGGCACACCTCGCTCGCCGAGCACGTGCGTCACCAGCACGATGCGCCCCCCGTCCTCGTTGCGGCGCAGCTCCGAGACCGCATGGCGCACGACAAAGTACTGCGCGCTGAAGTTGACCTGGATGGTGCGGGCTAGCTCGGTGTCGGAGATCTTCTCGATCGGCTTCGCGATGAAGAGGTCGGGCGCGCTGGCCACGATGTGGAGGCCGCCCATCTCCTTCGCGATCTGCCGCGTCGTCACCTGCACGTTCTTGCCCAACGTGACATCCATGACGTAGGCGCTGGACCAGCGCCCAAGCGCCTCGATGTCCTTCTTCACGCGTCGGGCCGCCATCACGCTCTCATCGGCGGTCAGTGAGCAGACGGCGACGTCCGCGCCGGCCTCGGCGTAGGCGCGCGCGATTGCGGCTGCTGCCGGGTTCTCGACGCCGACGACCATGGCCTTCTTGCCGGTGAGGTCGAAGTGCGCTGCCTTCGGGTGCGTCTGGGTCATGCCGCGTCCCCTACCACTCGTGCTGCGGCGCGAAGCCGGTCGGCCCGACGCCTCCAGCCAGGCCGCCACCGTCGATGATGAACTCCTGGCCGGTGACGTAGCGCGAGGCCTCGGAGGCCAGGAAGACCGCGAGCGGCCCCAGCTCCCACCACTCGCCCAGCCGTCGCACCGGCACGAACGACCCGCGTTGCTGTCGGAAGGCGGCCTCCGCCTCGTCCTTCGGGGGGCGCTGCGAGACGAAGCCCGGCACGATCACGTTGGCGCGGATGCCATGGCCATAGAGCATGGTCGCCTCGGACTTCGTCAGCGAGAGCACGCCGCCCTTCGCCGTCGGGTAGGCGAAGCCGCGATTACCTCGCATGGCCGTACCCGAGGAGGTGTTGACGATCACCCCACCGTTGCCATGCGCGACCATCTGCTTCGCCGCCGCGCGCCCGGAGTAGAAGGCCGACTTCAGGTTGACGGCCAGCACGTCCTCGAAGGCCTCGTCGGGGTACTCCCAGAACTCGGCGTCCACGCCGGCGCCTCCGCCCGCGTTCGCGAACATGCCGTCGAGCTGGCCGTACTCTCGCACGCAGGCCTCGACGAGGGCGTCGACCTGCTTCGAGTCGGTGACGTCGGTCCGAACTGAGGTCGCCGTGCCGCCGGCCTCGCGGATCAGTGCGACGGTCTCGTCCAGTTGCTCCTGCGTGCGGGCGGCGACGCAGACACGCGCCCCCGCCTCGGCGAGCGCGAGCGCCATCGCGCGGCCCAGGCCACGGCCGCCGCCCGTGACGACGATCGCCTTGCCGTCGAGTTCGAGCGTCTCAAGCACTGGGTCTCCCCCTTCGTGCGTCAGGGCTGCGCCGGGCCGGCCGGCGCGCTCAAGGCCCTGCCGCCTCGAGGCCATCGCGCCGCTAAAGCGCCCCTGCCGCGACGGCTACCAGGATGACCGAGCCGAGCGCGATTCTATACCAGACGAATCCCTGCAACGTGTGGCTCTGCAGGAATGCGAGGAAGAAGCGGATCACGATTGCTCCGACGACCGCCGAGACTAGCGCGCCCGTGAGCAGCGGGGCCCACCGCAGCTCCTCGCCGTCCGCCATGGCCCCGGCGAACTGCACGAGGCCCGCCCCGAAGATGATGGGCGCGGAGAGCAGGAACGAGAACCGCGCCGCCGCCGGGCGTTCGAAGCCGAGCAGGCGCGCCGCCGACATCGTGATGCCCGACCTCGAGACACCGGGCACCAGCGCCACCGCCTGCGCAAGACCGATCAGCAACGCCGGCCCCGCCCGCATCGCGAAGATGCCGTGCATCCGAGGCCCTCGCGAGTCCGCGTAGCCGAGGACGACCGCGAACACGATCAGCATCACCGCGACAACCCACGGCTCGCGCACGTACTCCTCGATCAGGTCCTCGAACAGGACGCCGGCGATGGCTCCGGGGATCGTCCCGACGACGATCCACAGCCCGAGCTTCGAGTGCGGGGCCCACGCCTCGATGCGCGTGCCGTGCCGGCCGATGTCGGCGACGCCGGAGCGCGCGATGGCGACCCAGTCGCGCCAGAAGTAGGCGAGCACAGCCACCATCGTGCCCACATGCACGCCGACATCGAAGGTGAGCGACGACACGTCGTCGCCGATCAGTTCCGGGACGAGGACCAGGTGGCCGGACGAGGAGATGGGGAGAAACTCGGTGACGGCCTGGACGACCCCGAGGATGGCTGCGCGTAGGAGGTCGCCCGCGTCCGTCACCGTGCCAGCCTACCGGCGCCCCTCGGCAGCGGCGAGCGGCTGCCGGCCCCAGCCGGTCGGCCGTACAGCCCTAGCGGGTGGCGTAGTCCCAGCTGGCGGTCTTCTCCGGCCGCAGCTTGATGTAGTACTGGCCGGGGCGCAGTTCGGTCGGGAGTTGGTCTTCGGCGGTGCCGCGGCGGCGCATGCCTTCGCGCGAGAGTTCCAGCCGCTCTGCCTCATCCTCTACGACCTGCGCGCTGCCCTGGAGGACGGCGCCGGCCAGGTTGCTCATGTCCGTGCCGCTGTCGATGGTGAAGCAGACCTTCGGGTCGCGGCGGATGTTGGCGAGCCGCTGTCCGCGAGCCGAGATGATGAGGTCCTCTCCGAGGACGTAGTAGCTCAGCGGGACGACGTGCGGGAACCCGTCCCGCCCGTCGGTCGCCAGCCGGCCCCAGCGAGGACCGCCCTGGATGTACTCGTAGATCCGCTCTCGGGACATACCAGCCAAGGATCACCTCCACTCTGGACACGGCTGAGTCGAATCGCGACGGACAAGGCCGCGCAGACAGGGCAATCCAAGGAAGCACAACCCGCGCGTGCACGGTATCGCGCTCCGACCGCGGGTCACCGGCGACGCGCGGCGATCGTGTGCTCCATCCACTCGCGCGCCAGCTCTCGCTGGCGACGTGGCACCTCGCGGCTCCCCATGCGGCCGATGTCCGCGAGCGTCGTCGCAGCGAGCGCCGCGCGCCACGCTTCCTCGGCCTGCCACATCGCGGCCGCGATACCGCAGACGAGCGAGTACTCGGAGGCATCGACCGCGGAGGGCCCACGGCCGCGAATCTCCGAGCAGCGGAAGGCGGGCTGACCGCCCTCGATGACCTCGACGATGTCCAGCAGCGAGATGTCAGCGGGACGCCTGCCGAGCCGGTAGCCGCCCCGCGGGCCGGAGGTCGATTCGAGGATGCCCGCTCGCCCGAGTGCCTGGAGGTGCTTCAACAGATAGGCACGCGGCACGTCGAAGAACTCGGCGAGCGACGCACCGGTCAGCGTCTCGCCCTCGGGAAGGGATGCCAGAAACGAGCAGCAGTGGATCGCCCACTCGACGCCCTCACTCATACGCATTGCGGACATCCGATCTCCACGATATGTTCCTCTCGGCCATCGTCGCGCAGCGCAGGGCGGTGGGCAATGACGTCGGCATCGAGAGGAGCCAGAGCATGAGCCGGATCGCGGGGATCAGCCGGGCGGAGGCCTCGCCACAACTGCTCGAGGTTTACGACCGGATGGAGGGCCGCTTCGGCGCCATCCTCGATCCCATCGCCGTGTCCGCGCGGCAACCGGCGCTGCTGGACGCCTACCTGGGCTTCGAGGACGGGCTGCGTGCATCACGCGAGCTGGAGCTCGAACTGAAGGAGCTGGCGTCGCTCAAGGTGTCGACGATGGTTGGCTGCGCCTTCTGCATGGACATCGGGTCCCACCTTGCGACGCGTCGAGGGCTCACAGAACGACAATTGCTTGAGCTGACCGAGTACCGCACCAGCGACGCCTACACAGAGCGCCAGCGCCTTGCCCTTGAGTACGCCGAGGCGATGACCGAGCGCCGCGTGCAAGTCAGCGACGGCCTCTTCGACCGGCTACGCACCGAGTTCGACGAGGTCCAACTGGTGGAGCTGACCGCGATGATCGCGTGGGAGAACTATCGAGGGCGCTTCAACCACGCGCTCGGCATCGGCTCCACGGGCCTGTCCGACGGCGCCGTCTGCGCAACCCCCGAGTAGGGACCGCCTGGGAGCGGACAGCGGCGCGCAAGGACGGCCCCACCTACTATCCGGCGGTGGAGCTTCAGGACATCGTCTCGGTGGCGGACCGGCTGGGGATCATCGCGTTCGCCATCTCCGGTGTCGCGGTCGGCATCCGAGCGCGCCTCGACATCATCGGGCTGCTCACGCTCGGCCTCGTAACGGCCATCGGCGGCGGCGTGGCGCGCGATGTGATCCTGGGCGACATCCCGCGCACGCTCCTGGCCACGGACTACCTCCTGTACGCGGTGGGCACGTCTGCGCTCGGCATCGTCGCGAGCTGGCTCGGCTGGACCGCGCCCGGGCCGATCATGCGTACCGCCGACGCGGTCGGCACGGGCGCCTTCGCCGTCACCGGCGCGCTGCTCGCGCGCGAGGCGGGCCTCGAGTGGGCGGCCGGGGTTGTGCTCGCGATCGTCACCGCGACCGGCAGCGGCATCCTGCGCGACGTGCTGGCCAGCGAGGTGCCGCGCGTCCTGCAGGCCGAACTGAACGCGACGGCCGCGGCCGCCGGTGGGCTGGTCGCGGTGCTGATCGCGCCGGAGCGCCTCGACGTCGCCTCGGTCGCGGGTGCGGCGGTTGCGGCCGTGATCAGCGGCGCCGGGCACGCCGGGATCATCCGGCTCCCCTCGCTCACATCGGAGGAGTGACCGCCGCGGTGGGTCGCGCCCTGCGAGGTGCGCCGTAGGATGTCCTGCATGGAGATCGCCGCCTGGCTCGAGCGTTTCTTCCCGCGGATCGAGCCGATCCCGTGGGGCGATCCGTGCTGGCTCGCCATCACCAGGACGAAGGGGCCCGAGCACAACCCGCCCCTCTACTGGCTCGGCCGCGCGCTCGATGCCGTCGACGAGGGCGGCGACGCCGAGACGCTGGGGGCGCGCCTGGTGGCCGCCCACGGCGCGGAGGCGTGCGACGGTTGGAGCGAGCAGGACCAGCGCGTGCAGGACGTGCTGACGGAGGCATGCGCGTACGCGTGGGCGGCCTCGCGCCTCGGCGCGCCGTCGTTCGAGCCGAGCGAGGCCGACGGGACGATGCTGGTCCACGTGCCCGCGCGCGACGCCTATGTCGCCCCACACCGGCTCTGGCCCGTGCGCACGATGGACGACCTGCTGAGGAACGTCGCGCGGGACACCTCGGCGACCGCCGCGGCGATGCCGCCCGCGGTGGGGCGCATCGTTTACTTCGACGTGTACCTCAACCCGAGGATGTACGCGCAGGACATCGGCTACCACACCGACCTGACGGAGCCGCTGCGCGCCGCCGTCAAGCACTTCGCAACCGAGCGGGACCTCGGATACGTGCTCACGCGCCCCTTCCAGTGGGGCAATGCCATCGAAGCGCAGTACTGACGCTACTGCCCGTACTGATACGCGAAATCCGCGGACCGCAAGGAGACTCGCATGGCCAGGCTGATCTATTCGGCGCTCACATCCCTCGATGGCTACATGGCGGACCGGGACGGCAACTTCGGCTGGGCGGAACCGGACGAGGCCGTCCACACCTTCGTCAATGACCTCGGGCGCTCGATGGGGACGTACCTCCTGGGCCGTCGGATGTACGAGGTGATGGCCGTCTGGGAGACCCTGGACGCGGACGGCCAACCGCCGTCGATGCGCGAATACGCGAAGATCTGGCAGGCGGCGGACAAGGTCGTCTACTCGAGCACCCTCAAAGCCCCATCCACGGCAAGGACGCGCATCGAGCGCCAGTTCGACCTCGACGAAGTCCGGCGGTTGAAGGCGACCGCGGAACGAGACATCGGCGTGGCCGGCCCGACCCTGGCCGCGGGAGCGATCCGAGCCGGCCTGATCGACGAGTGGCAACTGTTCGTCTCCCCGGTGCTCGTCGGGGGTGGCCTGGCGTCCCTGCCCGATGATGTCCGACTCGACCTCGAACTGGTGGACGAGCGCCGGTTCGGCAATGGCGTGGTCTACCTCAACTACCGCAACAGGGCGTAGGAAGCGCCCCGCGGGCGCGCAACGTTATCCTCAAGGCAATGCAACCGATCACCAGAGACGCCTTCGAAGACCTGGTGCGTCGCGCCGTCGCCGAGTTGCCGGAGTCCATCCTCGAGCGCATCGACAACGTCGAGTTCGCGGTCGAGGACGTGGCGGAGCCGGACGACCATCGACGCACCGGCACCCCGCGCAGCCGCACGTTGCTGGGTGTCTACCGAGGCGTCCCGCTGACCGCACGCGGACACGGGTATCACCTCGCGCTGCCGGACCGCATCGCGATCTTCCAGAGCCCGCTGGAGCGCATGGCGCGCGACGAGGCGCACCTGGAGGCGCTGGTGCGGCGCACGGTGCGGCACGAAATCGCGCACTACTTCGGCATCACGGACGGGCGGCTGCACGAACTGGGTGCGTACTAGAGAGACACGTAGCCCACATCGACCCTCGATGCCCCGCGCCCGACCCGGTGTGCGGGCTGGCGCGGGGCCGCCGAGGCGGCATACTGCCCCTCATGCCGGAACCCACGATGCCCGAGCCCACGCCACCAGGGCGCGACCTCCTCAACGTCCTCGACTACGAGACCGCTGCCCACAAGGTGCTCCCGCCGATGGCGCGCG
Organism: Dehalococcoidia bacterium; assembly: GCA_009379925.1. Classification (GTDB taxonomy): domain Bacteria; phylum Chloroflexota; class Dehalococcoidia; order UBA2979; family UBA2979; genus WHSU01. The sequence goes on from WHSU01000004.1 coordinate 65,677, forward strand.
ACTACTACGCGTCCGGCGCGCATGACGAGGTCACCCTGCGCGCCAACCGTGCCGCCTTCGAGCGCGTCGCCCTGCGCTACCACGTGCTGCGCGGCGTCGAGGTGCGCGACACATCGGTGGAACTGCTCGGGCGGCGGCATCCGGTGCCCCTGCTGATTGCGCCGGCGGCCTTCGGGCGCCTCGCGCACCCGGATGGGGAGCTGGCGGTGGCGCGGGCGGCCGCGGCGGCGGGCATCACGCAGACGCTCAGCACCCTCTCCACGTGCAGCATCGAGGCGGTCGCGGAGGCGGGCGGCGGCGGCCCGCGGTGGTTCCAGCTCTATGTGTTCCGGGACCGCGAGGTGACGCGCGACCTGGTGCAACGCGCCGAGGCCGCCGGCTACGAGGCGCTGGTGCTCACCGTGGACGCACCGGTGCTCGGCTATCGCGACCGCGACGCGCGCAACCGCTTTGAGTTGCCCGAGGGGTTGGCGCCCGAGAGCCTCTCGGGCGCCCTGGCGAAGGTGCAGGCAGAGGGCGCGGCGTCCGGGCTGTTCCAGTACTTCGCCGCTCTGATCGACCCGTCGCTGACCTGGGACGACGTCGACTGGCTGCTCTCGGTGACGCGGCTCCCGGTGCTGCTGAAGGGCGTCGTGCGGGGCGATGACGCCACGCTTGCCGTCGAGCATGGCGCGGCGGGCGTCATCGTCTCCAACCACGGCGGCCGGCAGCTGGACGGCGCGGTCGCCTCGCTCGACGCGCTGTCCGAGGTGGCCGCGGCGGTGGACGGACAGGCGGCCGTGCTCGTCGACGGCGGGGTGCGACGCGGCACGGACATCCTGAAGGCGCTCGCGCTCGGTGCGGACGCCGTGCTGGTCGGCCGCCCGGTGCTGTGGGGACTCGCGGTGGCCGGCGAGGCGGGCGTCCGCCACGTCCTCGAGTTGCTGAGCGCCGAGTTCGACCTCGCGATGGCGCTCTGCGGCGTGCAGAGCGTAGAGGAGATCACGCGGGACCTGGTCGCCGGGCGGCAGTAGCGGTAGCAGGGGAGCGGCCATGACTGATGTCACCGAGTGGGACCTGTGGGTGCGTTCCACCGACCTGGATGCAGACGGCATCGTGAACAATGCGCGCTACCTGGAGTTCTTCGAGCAGGGGCGGCTGGAGCACCTCGCGCGCCTGGGCGTGGTACGGCGCCCCAGGCCGCCCGGCGCCGCCGACCGCTCCTTCACGATCGCCGAGGTCCGATGCCGCTACCTGGCCCCGTTGCGACATCGAGAGACCGTGACCGTGCGAGCGTGGACGGGACGCGTTGGCGAGCGTAGTTTCGCGCTCGCGTACGAACTGCTGAGGCGTGACGACGGCTCGCCGGTCGCCGAAGGCAGCTCGGCGCAGGTGTGGCTCGACGTCGAGGGCCACCCGACGCCGCTCCCGCCCGACATCAGGGAGGTGCTCGTCGCCTCGATGGGCGCCGTCGCCGAGGAGGACGGCCGATGACCGACACACGCTACCTGGCGGCACGTCCCAACCTGCCGGTGTCGGATGTGGCGCGTTCGGTGGAGTTCTACCGGCGCGTCCTGGGCTTTGACGTGCGCGTGGACGCGCCGGAGTTCGGTCTGGCCGTCGTGGGCAAGGAGGACGCGGAGATCGCGCTACTCCGCACCGACTCGCCTCCACCCGGTGGGTGCTACCTCACGGTCGAGGGTGTCGACACCCTCCACGCGCGCTGCGTCGAGGCCGGCGCGACCATCGCTGTCGCGCTCCAGACTCAGCCGTGGGGCATGCGCGACTTCGTCCTCGAAGATCCGGATGGCCACCGCATCGCGCTTGGCGAGCAGGTGTCGCGCGCAGCGTAGCCGGCCCTTCCACGCACTCGGCGTCCGGCGCGCTAGACTGCGGCCCGGCTCAGGAGATCAACGGGTGGGGGCGACATGACCGGTCGGTTCGAGGGCAAGGTCGCGGTGATCACGGGGGCGGCCGGCGGCATCGGCCGGGCGGCGGCGCGCCGGTTCGCCTCGGAGGGGGCGAAGGTCGTGCTCGTGGACCTCCCCGGCACGACCATCGAGGAGACCGTGGCCGCGGTGGACCACGCCGGCGGCGAGTCGCACGTCGTCCGGGCAGACGTGACGAAGGCCGACGAGGTGCGCGGCTACGTGCGCGAAACCGTGTCGCGGTTCGGCCGCATCGACTGCTTCTTCAACAATGCGGGCATCCTGGGGCCGGTCGCCAACCTCTTCGACTACCCGGAGGACGCCTTCGACCGCGTGCTCCAGGTCAACGTGAAGGGCGTGTGGCTCGGCTTGCGCGAGGTCGCGCCGGTGATGCGGGAGCGCGGCGGCGGCGCGATCGTCAACACCGCCTCGGTGGCCGGGTTGCAGGGCACACCGACCCTCTTCGCCTACGGCGCGAGCAAGCACGCGGTGGTGGGCATGACCAAATCCGCGGCGCTCACGCTCGGCGCCGCCGGCATCCGGGTGAACGCCGTCTGTCCCACGCTCATCGACACGCCGATGGCGCTCGAACTGGAGCGCGGCCACAACGCCGACCACCCAGAGGCTGTGCGCCAGAACATCGAGCGGCAGAACCCGCTCGGCCGCTACGGGACGCCAGACGAGGTGGCGGCGCTCGTCGCGTTCCTCTGTAGCGACGACGCGGCGTTCATCAACGGCGCGGCCTATCCCATCGATGGCGGTAGCCGCGCCCGCTGACGGCCGGCCACCGCCGCCTGGCCGGAGAGCGTCCGTCCGCGTCAGCCGTCTTCGCCACGCCCCTCGATGTGACCGGCGCCCTGTGTGTGACCGCCCGGTGCGTCCGGGTTCTCGATTTCCCCGCGCCACGCGCCGGTAGCGACCCCGCGCTCCTCGATGAAGTCCTTGAAGCGTTGCAGGTCGGCTTCCACGCGGCGGGTGACAAATCCGAGCGCATCACCCGCGCTCTCGATGGCGCCCTCCGGGTCGTAGCTCATCTCCAGGTGGACACGCGTCTGCTGCGGGTCGACCGGATCGAAGGTGACCATTCCGGCGTTCTCAGCGCCGGTGGTGCTGTTCCAGATGATCCTCTGGTCCGGGACCTGCTCGCGGATGACCGCTTCCCACTGCTGATCCTTGCCGGCGATCTCAGCGCGCCACTGCAACCGCTTTTCATCGAGCTGGCGCACCTCGTGGACGCCCTCCATGAACTGCGGGAACTCCTCGAACTGTGTCCACTGGTTGTAGGCCGTGCTCAACGGCACGTTCACCACAATGTCCTTCTCGACCCTCGCCATACTGGCCTCCATTCGTCCTGCGTCGGAGGCTAGACAGGGCCGCGCAACCCGCGCATAACAGCGCCGGCCCCGGCATTGCGCGTGTATTGCAGCAATCGAGGCCGGACGTGGGACTGCCCGGGGGCGGACCCGCCTACTGGAGGGCGTCCGGGTCCATCCACATCGCCTCCCAGAGGTGCCCGTCCGGGTCCTGGAAGGTACGGCCGTACATGCCGTCCATTTCGCTCGCCTCGCGCGGCTCCTGGCCACCGGCCGCCTGCACCTTGCCCAGCAGGGCGTCGACGTCCTCCCGGCTGTCGCGAGACAGCGCGTAGATCGCCTGCGTCCCGGTGGACGGGGCCGCGATGGGGTTCGAGGTGAACGTGGCGAAGTAGTCCTCGCGCAGCAGCATCACGTGGATCGTGTCGCTGATGACGATGGACGAGGCGTTCTCGTCGCTGAACTGCATGTTCTGGTCGAATCCGAGCCCCTTGTAGAACTCGGTGCTGCGCGCGAGGTCCTTGACCGGCAGGTTGACGAAAATCATGGTAGGCATGTGATCGAGGTTAGACCCGCTATCAAGAACAGCGGCTGCCGTTCCCGCGACTGCCCGGGCTCGGAAGCGGCGCCACCGTCGCGTCGTGCGCAGAGGCCGCGCGCTGGACGGCTCCGAATCCATCTAACAGGCGGCCGATCAGCCTTCGGTCATCGTCAGAGACCGCTGCGCGGATCTTGGCCGTGTTGGTTGGGTAGAAGAAGGGCACTTCAAGTACCGGGATGCCCCGAGCGAGGCATTCGGCTCGAATCAGCTCCCTGGGCAACGTCCACTCCGGTCCGGAAACTCCCGAGAGAATGACCAGCCCGAGCCGTGGTGTCGTCTCTTCATATGAGAAGACACGGCGGACGTGAGCGCGAACCTCGGACTCTGGAACCGCCTGGCGCACAACGCCCTTGTCGCGCACGACATTGAGGATCGGTGCCGGTGAACAGTCAGCGTACGCGAGGGGTGATGCGTCAGCCTCGCGGCAGACCGATTTGAATTGGTGCGTCGGCATGTCGAATGTCCATGCGAGCAGCCCATAGGAGGTGTTCCAAAGTCCGCTCTTTGGGAACTCATCGAAGTCGTAGCGTCCGATCTCGTGAACCATCGGGGTATCGTCGTTTGGCTCGCGACCGACCGCCAGGATGAGCGGGAACTCGTGCTGTAGAGTCTCACCGTAAACCAGCATGTCCGGGTGTCCCACGTCGTCCCCTCCCGCCCTGACTCGCCGACACCGCGTCGCAGCCGCTGGCATCCGCTGGCATCGACCGCGTGCGGCGCGGCACACTCTAACGCATGGCGGCGTTCGACCCCGCCACCGCATTCAGAGAGGCTCCCCCGTGCCCATGTCACCCGAGGCGCTCCACGCCTTGCTCGCAGAACCTCGCGTCGCGGTCATCTCCACCGTCGACGCGCAGGGCCGGCCGCACTCCGCGCCGGTCTGGTACCTGTGGGCGCCGGCCACCGAGGCGGGCGAAGGTCCCGCCGGTGCGCCCGGAGCGGCCTTCATCTTCACCCGCCGCCGCTCGATGAAGTGGCAACACCTGCAGGCGAACCCGTACGCCTCGCTCTGTGTCGACCATCGGGAGCCGCCCTACGCCGCCGCCATCCTGCAGGGCCGCGTCGAGGAGTCGGACCGGTCGCTCTACGAAGCGGTGCTCGCGATGGCGCTCGCCTACTACGGCGAGGAGCGCGGGCGCGCGTTCGCCGAGACATATCGCGACCCCTCGGCGGCGGAGCGCACGGTGTTGCTGCGCCTGATACCGGAGCGCATCACCTCGTGGGCCTACGACGAGTAGCGGCACTCGTGCTCTTCCTGACCACGATGCTCTCAGGTGCCCTAGCGTGGATCGCGCAGCGAGGCCCGCAGCGAAGGGGAATGTCGAGTCATGGATGTCATCCTGATCCCCGGATTCTGGTTGAACGCCGGCTTGTGGGACGGCATCGTCCCCGCACTCGAGGCGGTGGGGCACCGTGCGCGCGCGATGACGCTGCCCGGGCTCGCCTCGGTGGATGACGACCGGTCGGGCATCGGCCTCGCCGACCACGTCGCCGCAGTCGTCGAGGTCATCGATGCTTCGGATGCGCCGGTGGTGCTGGTCGGCCACAGCGGCGGCGGGGCAATCGCGCACGCCTCAGTCGACGCGCGGCCGGACCGGGTCGCGCGCGTCGTGTACGTCGACGCGGGGCCGCTCGGCGATGGGGACGCGATCAACGACGGACTACCCGTCGTCGACGGAGAGATCCCGCTGCCCGACTGGTCGGTGTTCGGGGAGGCGGACCTCGTCGACCTCGACGACGGGCTGCGCGAGCGGTTCCGGGCGATCGCTATCCCCGAGCCGGCGGCCGTGGCGAGCGACTCGCAGGTGCTGCGCGACCCGCGCCGCTACGACGTGCCGGTCACGGTGATCACCTGCCAGTTCCCGTCGGAGCTAGTGCGCGAGATGCTGGCGAAGGGCCATCCGTACTTCGCGGAGCTTGCGAGCATCCGCGACGCGACCATCGTCGACCTGCCGACCGGTCACTGGCCGCAGTTCACGAAGCCGGCCGAACTCGGTGCGGCGATCGTCGAGGCCATCGCCTGAGGCCGCGGTTCGCGCCGTAGGGCACGCGCCCGGTTATCCTCGGCGGGTGGCGACGGCCCTTCGCCACGCACAGCCATCGAGGAGGCCCGCGCGATGCCCATCCCCTCCGGCGCCCGCTACCAGGTCGGCCGCGTCGACTTCACCGTGGTCAACGACGGCACCTACTGGTACGACGCCGGCGCGATCTTCGGCGTCGTGCCGCGCGTGATGTGGGAGCGCGTCGCGCCGCCGCTCGACGAGCGCTACCGCATCCCGCTCGGCCTCAACTGCATCCTGCTGCGCTCCCGAGGCAAGACCGTGCTCGTCGAGACCGGCGTCGGCGGCAAGCCCGGCGACCGCGACAATGCCACGCCCGCCGAGGAGGGCACCCTGCTCACCTCGCTGGCCGCGCTGGACGTGGCGCCCGAGGACATCGACGTGGTGGTGAACACGCACCTGCACGCCGACCACTGCGGGTGGAACACCTCGGAGGGCGGGGACGGGACGCTGCACCCCACCTTCCCTAACGCCACGTACGTCATCAACGCGCAGGAGTGGCACGACGCCACCCACCCCAACGAGCGCACCCGCGCCACCTACCTCGAGCGCAACGTCGCGCCCATCGCGGACCGGCTGGAGCTGGCGGACGGCGAGCACGCGATCACGGACGAGCTGCATTTCGTCCCCGCCCCCGGCCACACCGAGGGCCACAGCACCGTCGTCATCCGCTCCGGCCAGGAGTGGGGCGTCTACCTCGGCGACCTCGTCCAGCACCGCGCCCAGCTGGAGCGCACGGCCTGGGTCTCCGGCCTCGACATCCTCCCTCTCGTCTCCATGGAGACCAAACGCCAGCTCGTCGACCGCTGCATCGAGGAGCAAGCCCTGGTCATCTTCTGCCACGGCGACTACCCCGGCGTGGGACGCCTCGAGCGGACGGAGCAGGGGTATCGTCGTTGGGTGGGAGTGGGGGACGGGGCGACGGGGTGATCGGTGCCCAGGCAGGAGCCTAGATTTGATGCGCTCGAGCAGCATCGCATTCCTTCTCTTGGGGATCGCTCTATTCGTCGCCAAGGCTGCCGGAGTGTCGGTTCCGAGTGGCTCCGACCTAGCCTCAATTGCGGTGCCCTTGCTGCACCGCGTACCTAGACTAATCGACTGGACAGCAATACCTGCCACCTTCATAGCGGCAGGTGTGATCGTCTGGCGGTCAACTAGGCCAGACAACAGGATCGTCGCGGATCTGCGAGACGACGCCTGGGGGTCCGGCACAGTAGTCCCGGACACGCCTGCGACCATTGACCGGCTGGGGACCAAACCGTTTGCCGACCAACTTGTGGACCTACTTCTCACCGTCGATTCATCTAGCGGTCTCGTGGTCGGCCTCGAGGGCGAGTGGGGTTCCGGAAAGTCCACTGTGGTCGGCTTCGCGCTCGAATCCATTAGGACGCGTGGAGCCGATTCACCAACGATCATCCAGTTCAATCCTTGGTGGTTCACCGGCGCGAGCGATCTACGTCGGCAGTTTCTCACCGAGTTTGCGTCTCAGCTTCCTCTCAGCCGGCGAAGGGCGATCGGCAGATGGGTTGGTCGAGTGGGCCGTCGCCTCTCTGGAGGCTCATCTGCCCTACCGCTCGACACTGCGAAGTTGGCGTCGGCGATCTTCGGACTTGCCGCGAGTCTCGCTGATCCAACGAGAGGTGGTTCCTTCGGCGAGCGCGCAGACATCGACGCTCTCCTTCGCAGGTCGCGAAACAGGATCCTCGTCGTTATAGAAGACATCGATCGCCTGCGCGACGACGAGATATCCGATCTCCTGTCCGTTGTTAAGTCTTCTGCCGACTTTCCGAACACAACGTACCTGATGTGCTACTCGAGAGCGCATGTGGCATCTGCCTTCTCCAAGTTGTCAGCGACTGACGGTGATTCGTACTTACAGAAGGTGATCCAACTCCGGGTGGAAATGCCTCGGGTCACATCCTCCGCGCTGCGCAACTGGCTCACGCTCGAACTGAACTCGTTGCTCCCTAAGGTGCCTGACGAGCTCTGGGAGCAGAATCGCTGGCACGAGGTCAGGCCAGCGATCGACCACTTCTTGGTGGTTCCTCGGGATGTGAGGCGGCTAGTAAACTCGCTCGTTGCAGCGTATCTCCCTAAACACGACGAAGTGTCAGCCGTGGACTATTGGGCACTTGATACTCTGCGGGTCTTCGTCCCGGACCTTCACTCGAAGTTGTGGGGAAATCGCCCATCACTGTTGGGGGTATCGGACCTGGGTAGATTCACCTCCGACGACGAACGGAGACAGTCGATCGTTGACCTGCTAGACTGCGTGAACCAGTTTGATCGATGGCCAGTAGAACGAATCCTGTCTGTCGTCTTTCCTGAAGTCTCTCGAGTGTTGGGGCGGCCGGCGGCAGTCGTAGCTGCCGACACTGCCCGCCTGCAACGGCGTGCAACTCACGACGAATACTTCGACGCGTATTTCACGACCGAGATCGGCGGATCCATCCCTCGTGCCGAGATTCTAGACCTGCTAACTCAGAGCGAGCAGGAACTGATCGAGACTCTCCGGCGGTATAGCCGCGAATCACAGGCCTCGATCAACGTGCCCACCAAAGTCGAGCGCCTAATCGACGAATTGCGAGCAAGGGCCGCCCGCGCGTCCGACATGTGGGAACCGTTGCTGTCCGCACTCGGCGTCGTTGGCGACGACCTCGATGATCCCGATCATGACCGCGCATTTGCGACAGAACCACCCATGGCTGCCGCACATCTAGCCTGTGAGATCATTGAGGTCATCGAAACCCGCGAGGCGGGGGGCTGCTATAGAACTCGTTCTGAGGCCGGGCGGCTCGATTTTTCTGAAGGCCTACTTTCTACGACTCCTCGAGGAGAAGGGGTTCGCTGTCCCGTCTCTCATGCAGCGAGCTTGGATTGACCTATCGGCTTCGCTTCTTGAACGCTTCACTACTGGAACGATAGAGGGAATACCGAGATTGGCCTACGTGCTAGACAAGTGGCTGGAGCACGATGCTGCCACTGTCCGAGACTGCATAGAGACGTATATCGAAACAGACGACGGTCTTGTTTCGTTCCTCGGTTCAGTCGGAGGGCAAGTGTGGACCATAGACGGCGTGCGCCTGCGTGTGCCCAGAGAGTGGCTCCGCCGATGGGGCCTCGATGAGGGGGCAATCCTTATACGGGCGCAGCGCATCGTCGGTCAGAACCGCGACGACCTAACTGCTATGCAGAAGTCAGCGCTCGAATCGGTTCTTCGTGATGAGGAATAGGCCAATCCAAGAGGCAGAAACGTCAATGACGACCCCTGACCCCAACCGCCCCTACCTCGACCCGCTTCCCGTCCTGCGCGCGCCGGAGCGGACCAACGTGCTGCCGCTGGCGCGGCTGCATGTCTCTCGAGGGTGGCACCCCGCCCCCGTCCACGGCTGGACGTTGCCGCTGTGGTACGGGGGGACGTACGACGAGCAGCGGGCGGCGCGTGAGGATGCCGTCATCTTCGACCGGTCGCACCTGGGGCGGTTCTATGTGACGGGCGAGGGCGCCGAGGCGGCACTGGGGCGCGTCTTCGCGACGGACCCGGCGCGCGTGCCGCCTCGAGGGGTGGCGCGCGCGGTGGCTTGCCGCGCGGACGGCACCGTGTCCGACATCGCGACGCTGTGCCACCTCGACCCGGGGCGCTGGCTGGTGGTGACGGGGCCACGGGCGCAGGTGGCGCTGCGCGAGGCCGTCGAGGCGGTGGCGCGGGACCCGGAGGCGGAGCCGCCGCCCTCCGGGCGGTCCTTCGACGGGCTCAGGACGAGCGGCGGGGCAAGCGGACTCAGGACGAGCGGCTCCGAGGCGGACGATGTGATCGTGCGGGACCGGCTGACGGAGAGCGTGCTGCTCTCGGTGCAGGGGCCGCGCGCGGCGGAGCGGCTGGAGGCCGTCGTGGGGCAGACGATCCCCGGCGCGGTCCCGCCCGGCGAGGCGCACGAGATGCTGCTCGGCGGCTTCCGAGCGCTGGTCGCGCGCACCTCGCAGGTGGGGGAGGACGGCTATTGGTTCGTGCTGTCGGGCGAGGTGGGCGAGCACTTCTGGGAGAGCGCCGTCGCCAACGGCATCGTGGAGGCCGGCCTGGCCGCCCACGACGCGCTGCGCCTGGAGGCGGGCATCCTCGAGGCGCCCCACGACACCCCACCGCCCGTCACGCCGCCCGCCGCGGGCCTCGACGCGCTGGTGCACCTCGATGACCTCGAGGGGCGGCCGCGCACGTTCACCGGCTCCCAGGCGCTGCGCGCCGAGGCCGAGCACTTCCGCGAAGCCGGCCACGGCCCCGAGCGCCGCCTCGTGGGGCTGCACATGGAGGGGCGGCGGCTGGCGAAGCGCGGCTCGCGCGTAACCCGCCCGGTCTCCGAGGGTGGCGAAGCCCTCGGCGGCTGCGTGGCGGCGGTGTTCTCGGCGCGCCTCGGCGTCGGCATCGCGGCGGCGTACCTCCCGCCGGCGGTCCCGCTGGGCGCGCGCGTTGAGGTAGACACGGACGGCGTGGCGGAGCCGGCGAGCGTGGTGGCGCTCCCCTTCGTCCCACCACCCGAGGATCGGGGCGCCTCGTAAGGGCGGGCGGTGGTTCGACGGGCTCACCACGAACGGAGGGAGGCTCACCACGAACGGAGGGGGCTCACCACGAACGGAGGGGAGGAGCAGGCTCCCCGTCCCTTCTGACTCCCCTCGCCCGCAGCGTGGGAGAGGGGCCGGGGGTGAGGGCCGGGCGGCAGCCGTATCATCGATGCATGCCTGACGAGGTGGTGTCCATCGACGCGCTGCTCGCGGGGCTGGGGCACACCTCGCCGGAGTCGCGCCACCTGGCACGCGCCATCATCGAGGCGGCAGGCCTCACGAACCCGCGCAAGCGCAATATCGCCATCGAGAAGCGGGACGAGGTCGCACGCGTCCTCGACGAGCGGCTCGTGCGCACCTGCGGCGATGCCCGCTGCGAGGCGGCGACCGCGCACGACCCTCGACCGCGCGCGCTCGTCGACAGGCCGGCCTGCCAGGTCTGCCACGGCAGCGCGAACGGCGCCGCCGTCGCCTCGATGGCCAGGGCGCTCAAGCGGGCAGGTCGCATCTCGTTGCTCGTGGTCGGCGGTTCGCCGAATGCGCATGCGGAGCTGCAGCGGCTCCTCGAGGGCTCCGAGGTCGCCCTGCAGCTGGTGGAGGGCACGACGGCGATCGCGGCGAAGCGGGCGGACTCGTGGGCGGAGAGCGCCGATGTGATCGTGATCTGGGGCAGCACCCAGCTCGCGCACAAGGTCTCGAACCAGTTCGGCGCGCCGCGCTACGCGGCGAAGCGCATCACGGTCGCGCGCCGAGGCATCGCCGCGCTCGCGGACGCCGTCGTCGAGCACGTGGGGGCGGCCGCCGGCCGCTGACCTCAGTCGGAACGCACGATCCTAACTGGCAAGACCGCGCCGCCGCCTCCTGGCCCCTCTACCAGTCGTAGCTCTCGTCGCTCCTCGATGTCACCACACTCGGGGCAGGTGAGGCCGAGCGATACCTGCTCCCCGCACCCCCGGTGCAGCAGGTGCAGCGGCGGCCCGGCGGGCGCCTCCCAGCGGTCGCCCCATTCGCGCATCGCGGTGATCACGTGCCAGAGGTCCCCGCCCTTCTCCGTCAGGCGGTAGTCGTACCGCTCGGGGCGTTGCTGGTACGCCACCTTCTCGACGACGCCCAGATCGACGAGCCGGTTCAGGCGCTCCGTGAGCACGTTCCGCGAGATGCCGAGGCGCGAGTGCAGCTCGTCGAAGCGAGAGACCCCCATCAGCAGGTCGCGGATGATGAGCGGCGTCCACCACTCGCCGATGGCCTCCAGACAGTGGGCGACGCTGCAGTTCATGTCTTCGAAGCTGGTCCGTTTCATGCCGCGAGCGTATTCAGTTGCATGATGAAACTCAAGCCAATAGAGTCCGTTGCGTGAGCGAACTCACCATCGGCCGCTAGTGCCCCGGGGGTTGTGGCTCGAGGCTTCGTGAAGGGCCTGCCGTGGACGACCGTGATGCCGTGATTGTCAGCGCCGCCCGCACCCCCATCGGGCGGTTCGGCGGCGGTCTGTCCTCCGTCGCGGCGCCCCGCCTGGGCGCCATCGCGATCGCCGAGGCGGTCGCGCGAGCGGGCATCGACCCCGCACAGGTAGACGAAGTGCTGATGGGCAACGTGCTCTCGGCCGGCCTCGGGATGAACGCCGCGCGCCAGGCCGCGCTGACAGCGGGCCTCCCGGTGTCGGTCCCCGCTACGGCGATCAACAAGGTCTGCGGCTCCGGCCTGAAGGCGGTGAGCCTGGCGGCGCAGGCGATCCGCGTGGGAGACGCGGATGTGGTGGTGGCCGCGGGCGCCGAGAACATGTCGGCCGCACCATACCTCGTGCCCCGCGCGCGCTTCGGCTACCGCGCAGGGCACGGCCAGTTGCTGGATAGCGCCCTTGTGGACGGGCTGTGGTGCGCCATGGCCGACTGCCACATGGGCAACACCGCCGAGGCCGTCGCTCGCGAGTACGGCGTCACGCGTGACGACCAGGACCGGTTCGCCCTCGAGAGCCAGGAGAAGGCGGCGCGGGCATGGTCCGAGGGGCGCTTCGCGCGCGAGGTCGTCCCGGTCCCTGTCGGGGAGGGCACGAGCATCGAGCGGGACGAGCACCCGCGCCCGGAGGTCACGCTCGAGCGCCTCCAACAGCTACCCACCGCCTTCGAGGCCGACGGGACGGTCACCGCGGGCACTGCATCCGGGCTGAACGACGGCGCGGCCGCCGTGGTTGTGATGTCCCGCCACGCGGCGCGGGCGGCCGGGGTCGAGCCGCTGGCGGTCGTGCGCGCCTCGGCGTCCGCGGGCGTGGCGCCTCGCGTGATGGGAGTCGGGCCGGTGCCGGCCGTCCGCAAGGCGCTAGCCCGGGCCGGCATGGGGCTGGCAGACATCGACCTCATCGAGGCGAACGAGGCCTATGCGGCGCAGTCCGTGGCCGTGGGGCGGGGGCTGGGCTGGGATCCGGACCGGGTCAACGTCAACGGAGGCGCGATCGCCCTCGGGCACCCGCTCGGCGCATCCGGCACGCGCATCCTCGTCACGCTGTTGCACGCCATGAAGCAGCGCGAGGCGAGCACGGGGCTGGCGACGCTGTGCATCGGCGGCGGCCAGGGCATCGCCATGGTGGTGGAGCGGACCGACGCGTAGCGGCGGCTACACCGACCTCGCGACTTCGCCCGCGGCGCTCGGCGTCTCGCCGCGGGTGCCGGGACGCAGCACGAGCACCGCGACGAGGGCCGCACCGACCGACACGAAGATCCCTGTCGCGAGCGCGACCACTCCCGGCTCGACGAACTGGCTGTAGGCGATGTTGTAGCCGGACGACAGCGTCATCTGGGTGAACACCAGCATCGAGGACGCCAGCCCGGCGAACTGCGGGAACGGGATCAGCGCGCCGGCCATCGCCGGCGGCCGTGTCATCCCCAGCCCGAGGGCGACCGCGAACATCGGGAGCAACACCGACAACGGGTGCGCGACGCCGGCCCACGCCAGTGCGGCCATCAAGCCGGCGGACACGAAGGAGGTACACGTACCCAGTACCACGACGCGCCTCGGCGGCATGCGGTCGACGAGGCGGCTGGAGATAGTGGCGCCCACCATCAGCCCGAGCGCGACGAAGGCGAACGAGAGTCCGAAGACAGTCGGTGACAGGCCCAGGCGGTCGATCAGCACGAACGAGGACGTGGAGATGAACAGCAGCTGACCGCCGAACATCAGGCCCATGACCAGCGCGTAGCCGATGAAGGTCGGGCTGGAGAACAGCGTCCGGTAGTCCGTCAGCAGACTGTTTCCCGCGCCATCCCTCGGCGGCCGCGTCTCCGGGATCATGACCGCGTAGGCGGCCGCGAGGAGCACGCCGATGGCGCTGAGCGTGACGAAGACGGACTGCCAGCCGAACGCTTCCTCCAGGAACCCTCCAATGATCGGGGCAATCGCGGGCGCCAGCGGTAGCGCGATCGACATGTAGCCGATCATCTTCGCGGCGCGGGCGCGCCCGTACAGGTCCAGGACAATCGCGTTCGCCAGCGCCGGTCCGACTCCACCGCCGAGACCCTGCAGCACGCGCCCGGCGATCAATTGCCCGGCGCCGGACGCCGTCAGGCACAACAGCCCGCCCGCAACGAAGATCGTGAGCCCGACGAACATGATCGGCCGTCGCCCCCAGCGGTCCGAGGCGCGCCCGTAGAACAGCTGCGAACCGGCGAACGCGACCAGAAACAGCGTCACACCCAGCTGCATCGTCGCCTCGGTCGCGTCGAACTCCTCGGTCATGGCGGGCAGCGACGGCAGGAACATGTCGACGGAGAGTGGCGCGGTGGCGATGAGGGCGATGAGCAGCGCGCCCACCGCGAGGCCGGGCGCGCGAACCGGTGAGACGAGTGGCTCGCTCATCGAGCGACTGTGCGTCGCCGGACGCTCGCGCGCAACGGGGCCAGCACACCCGCCTGACGGAGCCGTAGCAGTCCGTTCACACGCGTTTCATCCCCTCACGGTGGAACGCACCGTACACTCCTCCGCGTCGCGCCTTCTCTCATCTGTACGCGCATCCGTCCTTCCGAAGAGTGCTGTCTCCGTCCTGAATCTCTCCGCCCTGCATCAGCGTCCTCGAGGAGTCCCCATGACACGCCGGACGGCCGTGGCGGGCGGTTCCGCCGCCCTCATGTTGGTGCTTGCGCTCTTCGCGGCGTGGTGGCTGTTCATCCGCGACGATTCCCCGCCTCCCGTCAGCCTGGAGGACGCCGTGTCCTCCGTCGCCGGCGCTACCTCGACGGCGGCCGGCACGACCGAGGAGTTGGCGGCGCCCTCGAGCGGCCGCGCGGACGGTGACGTGAGGGGCGCGTGGGCCGTGGACCCCGAGGGCTCGTTCGTCGGCTACCGCGTGCAGGAGGAACTGGCGCGCGTGGGCGCGACCACGGCGGTCGGCCGCACCTCGGACGTCGCGGGGCGGCTGGAGTTTGACGGCAACGCGATCATGGCCGTCGAGGTGACGGCCGACCTCACCACGCTGACGAGCGACGAGTCGCGGCGCGACCGAGCGCTACGGGAGCAGGCGCTGGAGACGGACCAGTTCCCGCAGGCGACGTTCGTCCTCGCGCAACCGGTCGCACTCGATGCCGTACCGGCGGACGGTGAGCAGATCGCGGTGACGGCCGTGGGCGACCTGACACTGCACGGCGTGACCCGGCGCATCGAACTGCCCCTCCAGGGCCACATGACGGACGGGGCGGTCGTGGTCGTCGGGTCCACCGAGTTGATGTTCGCGGACTATGACATGGAGCCGCCCCGCGCACAGCTGGTCCTATCGGTCGACGACCGGGGCACGCTTGAGTTCCAACTGGTGTTCCGCCCGGCCTGACGGCCTCGACCGTGCTCGCTACGCGGCGAGCGGTACCTCGGCGGCCACCGCCAGCGTGTTCCCCTCGCCGTCCTCGAAGAACGCCATCCACAGCTCGTGCCGCTCGTCCTTGTGCACGATGTGCGGCTCCGCGACGAACTGGACGTCGCGCGCCTTGAGTGCGTCGTACGCCTCGCGCACGTTGGGGACGCGGAAGTAGAGGATGGAACCCGGGTGGTCGTAGGCCGCGTCCTCCGGGATGTCGAGCAGCAGACGCACGCCATTGAGGTCGAAGAACGACAGGTTTCCGGCCTGGAAGAGGTGCTTTGCGCCGAGGACGTCGCGGTAGAACGCGGTCGCGCGGTCGATGTCACCCACGCGCATGGCGACCTGCATGAGTTCCGAGAGCTGAACTGAAGGTGCCTGTGTCATCGCTGGTTCCCTCCCCGCCTGAGGCCTGCTAGCTTGTTAGTGACAGGTCGTTAGCCATGCTAACGAAATGGGGACGAATGTCAACACCAGCACCGAGGCCGCCTCGAAGCGGGACGCCCGCAAACGACGCCCGCACGGAAGCGGTCGCCAATCGCTTCAACTCGATCGCGATCCACCTCGTGCGGCGCCTGCGGCGCGCGGACGAGGCGCTGGGCGTGACCCCATCGAGGCTCTCGGCGCTCTCCGTGCTCGTCTTCGGCGGTCCTCGCACGCTGGGTGAACTGGCGTCGGCGGAGGCCGTGACGCCTCCGACCATGACGCGCATCGTCGCGGCGCTCGAGGCGGCCGGGCTCGTCTCCCGCGCGGGCGACGCGTCCGACCGCCGCCTGGTGCGCCTGGAAGCGACGCCAGAGGGCCGGCGCCTCATGCAGCGCGGCCGTGCCCAGCGCGTCGAGCGCCTCGCGCGCGAGCTACGTGCGCTCTCCGCCGACGAACTGGAGACGCTGGAGCACGCGGCCTCGATCTTCGAGCGGATCGAGGGCGACCGGCCGATCGGTTAGCCCTCGGACGGCGCTTCCTCGCTTCCAGCGGCCAGCGCGAGCAGGGGGTCGCCGTCCAGGCGGTACGCGAGCCACTCGGACTGGTGGCGGAAGCCGAGGCGGTCGTAGAACTCGCGGGCGGGGTTCCAGTCCAACACGGACAGGTCCACCCTCGCGAAGCCACGCTTGACGGCCAGCCGTGCCACCTCGACGACCAACGCCCGGCCGGCGCCGGTCCCACGCGCGCGCTCGTCGACGAAGAGGTCTTCGATGTACAGCCCGGCGCGCCCCTCCCACGTCGAGTAGTTCGGGAAGAACAGCGCGAAGCCCGCCGGCGCTCCATCCACCTCGGCGATCAGCACCTCGAAGCGCGGATGCTCGCCGAAGCCATCACGCAGCAGGTCCGCCTCGGTGAGGCGCACGCTCGAGGCGGGCTCGCGCTCGAACTCGGCGAGTCCGCGTACGAAACCCACGACGGTGGAGGCGTCCTCGGGCGTGGCCGGGCGGATGCGAAGGCGCGGTTCAGGCATCGAGGCAGCGTAGCGGACGGAGGCGGCGGTCGGGTGCCGTTTGGTACGCTGAGGTCACCGCACCCCACACAGGCCTGTTGAATGAGGAGAGCCCCGATGGACTGCCCGAACTGCGGCGCTGTGCTGCGCGAGCGCGACCGCGCCGGCGTCAAGATCGACTTCTGCGCGGACTGCAAGGGCGTCTGGCTGGACCGCGGCGAACTGGACAAGATCATCCAGATCGAGCTGTCCGATGCCGAAGACGACTTCGCGCCCGTCTCGCGCGACCGTCGTGAGTATCGCGACCGTGACGACGACGACAACCGCCGGCGTGGCTACCGAGAAGGCCGCGACTCGACGCCGAAGAAGAGCAAGAAGAAGAGCTTCTTCGAGAGCCTGACCGAGATGGCCGGCGGGGGCGAGGCGGAAGACTGAGTCCGGCGTTAGCCCCGCGCGAGCGTCAGGCCCGTGAACATGAAGTAGCCGACAAACAGCAGGCTGCCCTCGAACCGGCCCAGGTGGAACGGTGTCCGGAGCCGCGTCAGCGGGATGAGCAGCAGGGCGGCGAACACGACCATCGGAAACTCGAACTGGAACAACGGCTGGTCCACGGGGATGGGTGCGGCAAGCGACGCGACCCCGATGACCCCCAGCAGGTTGAAGATGTTCGAACCCACGACGTTGGCGACGGCCATGTCGCTCAAACCTCGGTAGGCGGCGACCGCGCTGGTGGCCACTTCCGGCAGGCTTGTGCCCGTGGCCACCAACGTCGCGCCGATGGCGAACTCGCTGACTCCGGCGCGTTCAGCGATGTCTGTGGCCCCGGTCACGAACAGCTGCGCCCCGCCGGCCAGGATCGCGACGCCGACGCCCGTCAGCACCGCCTCCAGCCACGTCGGCAGCCCCGGTATCAGCTCGTCCTCCAGGTGCTCCAATTCCAGGGCCTCCTCGGGCGACTGCTGGCCCGGGATCTCCTGCGCGCGGTAGGCGATCACTAGGAACGCGATCAGCCCGCCGAACAGCACTGCCCCCTCGATGCGGCCGATGAGGCCGCCGACGGCCATGACCACCAGCGCGCCCGTCGCCACGTAGAGCACCGGGACATCGCGGCGGAAGATGCCGCGGTCCACGGTAATCGGCATGATCAGCGCGGCCAGGCCGAGCACGAGGAAGACGTTGGCAATGTTCGAACCGACGACGTTACCGAGCGCTACACCCTCGGAGCCCTGGGTTGCGGCGATCAGGCTCACGACCAACTCCGGCGCGGATGTCCCGAACGCGACGATGGTCGCGCCGACGAAGGCCTCGCTCCAGCCGAGTCGCTCCGCGAAGTTCGCCGCGGAGCGGACGGCGAGCCACGCGCCGGCTGTGACCAGGACCAGCCCGACCACGGCCAACAGCAGCGAAAGTCCCATCGAGTGGCATCCCCGTCCGTTGCGGCGTTCCCGGAGAATGGAGGCCAGCGCATGATTGATGCGCGGACGCTTGTCCGCAAACCCAACGGCGGTCGGTTGGGCACTCGATCCATCGGAACGCACGGACGACCTGCAACCCTGCCGGAGGAGAGTCATGCCTGAGCCCGCCAAGGTCCCGCGGCCGTTCAAGATGCACTGGGGGAGCGGTTCGATCACCGAGGAAGCCCGGTTCGCGGGTGAGCACCATGTGCCGGCGATCCAGCTGCTGGAGTACACGGACGGCGAGGCGGCGGGCTCGTGGACGCTACGGTTCTGCTCATTCAGTCACCGCGGAGCGTTCCAGCGCAGCCCGCTGATGCTGAGCGAGGAGAACGTGGAGGCGATGCGGGAGGCCCTGGAGAAGACGCCTCGCCTGCGCGAGATCCTGCGACGGATGGTCGAGTAACGCCCGTCGCGTCGGCCTACGCGCGTAGCGGCAGGTCGAGCAACGAGCGCTGCATCCCGATGACACCGTCCGCATCGAGGCTGTAGGTGGGGACTTCGGCGAAGCCGAGCCGCCGGTAGAGCGTCTGGGCCGCCGGCATCAACCAGGGCGCCGTCTCGAGTCGCATCGTGTGGGCGCCGAAATCGCGAGATGCCCGCATCGCGGCCGTCACCAGCCGCTCGCCCAGCCGCTCCCCGCGGGCGGCGGCGCGCACGTACAGCCGCTTCAATTCGTAGACGCCCGGCTCCGTCAGCCGGTGGATGCCGGCGGTGCCGACCACGGCACCGTGCTTGCGGGCGACGAAGAACTGACCGTCCGGAGGGGCATAGTAGCGGTCGAGTCCGGCCAGCTCCGCGGCCGCGTCCATCGCCTCGGCGGCATCGACGTCGGCCTCGGCGCCGATCCAGGCGAAGTACTCCGTGATCAGCTGCCGGACGGCGTCGCTATCGTGCCGCCAGCGCGCGACCTCGATCGTTGCCGTCTTCCGAGTTCGCACACCCAGCACCATCGCGACTCTCCCTCGATGCCCGTCTCCCGCACCGGCGGATGCCGGCGCACTGAACGTACGAGGCCGTCGAGGCTCGTTCGTGGGCGCGCGATGCCTAACTCAGGAGAGGCGGGTGCCTAACTGGAATCCCGTGGGGCGCGTGCCAGACGCAGGCGGCTACGCGGGCACCCACTGGTAGCCGCTCTCCACCTGTCGCAGCTTGCCGAGCGTGAGGATCGGGAAGTGCCCGCCGGTGATCACCGCGTCCTTCTCGACGGCAAGCGCGGCGAGGCGATGACGGGAGGTCTCGGACTCGCGGGGGTCCAGGTCGACGCCGGGGATCCAGTCGTGGTGCTCCAGGTGCACCGGGTGGTGGGCGGCGTCGCCGGTGATCAACAGGTGTTCGCCCTGCGAGGCGAGCAGCAACGAGGTGTGCCCCGGCGTGTGGCCGGGTGTTGGGACCGTCGTCAGCCCCGTCGTCACCTCCAGTTCGCCATCGAAGGTGGCCACGCGGCCCGCTGCCTTGAGCGGGGCCATGGCGCGGCGCGAGACCTGCACCCGCTCGTCGTCATCGAGGTGCGCCTGCTCCCAGTGGTCCAGTTCGACGCGGGAGACAAAGAAGATCGCCTTCGGGAAGGTCAGTTCGGCGCCCTCTTCGGGGATGTTCCATCCGCAGTGGTCCGGATGGAGGTGCGTGTGGACGACGATGTCGATCTCGTCGCGGCCGACCCCCAGCTCCTCGATGCGCTGGAGCAGCTCACCGCCGCCCGTGATCCCCATCGTCCCCGCGACCGGGCCGTAGCCAGAGTCGATGAGCACGGTGCGCCGCCCGCCCCGCACGAGGAACGTGCCGAAGTTGAACGGCATCGGCTGCTCGGGATCGGTGATCCCCAGCGCCTGCGTCCAGTCGGCCGGCTCGACCCCGTTGAAGAAGCCGCCCAGGGCGCGCTCGGGGGCCCCGTCCGACAGCGCGGCGACCTCCAGGTTGCCCACCGTGAAGGTTTCGCTCAGCTTCGGCATTCGTCGTCCCCTCACCCCATCAGATCGTTCGCGATGGTGACGATACTTCACTCCCGAGGACGATGAAGGCAGTGGAGGCAGCCCGATGGCGTGGCCGTTCAAGAAGAAGCAGAGCCGAGGTCGCTCCGCGTACTTCAGCAGCGACGTGCCGCTGGTCGGATACTGGTCCTACTTCGGCGACCGGGCGGTCTCCGAGGCGGCGGCGGAGCGCCTTCGCGCGCAGGACCTGTCGGCAGACGTGGAGCCCTCGGCTGGCGGTCGTACCCAGTGGCGCGTGCTCGCATACACGGCGCTCCCGCCGTCCGAAGACGATGTCGAGCGCAACAGCCGGGTCGTGAAGAGCGTAGCGGCGTCGCTCGGCGGCGAATACGACGGCTGGGAGGCCGGACCGCTGTCCGATGACGAGACCGCGGACACGGTCCGCGGCTGGCTGGAGAAGGGCATCGGCGCCGCCTGACGTCCCGTCGCCCGGGTCGCGCCGGGCGCGCGCGGTGGGCACATCGTCCCTTCGGGTTCCGCGTCACGGCTTGCCGCCTCGGAATTCCGGTGCCTATGATCGCGCCACCCCTGGGCCGGAACATTGGCCGGCTTCGGCCGACATCCACAGCGGGCGCCCGGCCCGACAACAGGAGCCATCCGCATGCCGACCCCGACCGCGTTCTTCGAAGGCCAGTTTGTCCCTCTGGAGCAGGCGAAGATCGGCGTCATGACCCACGCCTTCAACTACGGGACCGCTGTGTTCGAGGGTGTGCGCGGCAACTGGAACGCCGACGAGGGGCAACTCTACCTCTTCAAGGTGCGCGAGCACGTCCAGCGCATCCGCCAGAGCGCCAAGATCATGCGCATGGCCGTCCACTACACCGAGGACGAGATGGTGGAGATGGTGAACCGGGTGGCCGAGATGAGCGGCTACCAGGAGGATGTCTACGTTCGTCCCATGGTCTACAAGTCCTCCGAGCTCGTCGGTGTGCGCCTGCACGACCTGGATGACGACTTCCTCCTGTTCGTCACCCCCTTCGGCGCGTACCTGGACATCGAGGCCGGCGCGCGGTGCATGACGTCCTCGTGGCGCCGCGTCTCCGACACCGCGATCCCCGCGCGGGCGAAGGTGAACGGGCTGTACGTCAACAACGCCATGGCGAAGACCGAGGCGCAGCAGAACGGCTTCGACGAGGCGATCATGCTGAACGAAGACGGACATGTCTCCGAAGGCTCCGGCGAGAACATCGTGATCCTCAGGCGTGGCACGCTGATCTCGCCGCCGCCACAGGACAACATCCTGGAGGGCATCACGCTGGACACGGCCCTCGAGATCGCGCAACAGGAGCTGGGGCTGCCGGTCGAGCGGCGCACGATCGACCGCTCCGAGCTATACATCGCGGACGAGGTCTTCATGACGGGCACCGCGGCGCACCTCACCCCCGTCGTGGAGGTGGACCGCGTGCCGGTCGGCGACGGGCGGCCGGGACCGGTCAGCGTGCAACTGCAGCGCACGTACTTCCAGGCAATCACGGGACGGCTCCCGCAGTACCGCGAGTGGCTGACCCCGGTCTACCAGGGCGCTACCGTAGCCGCGCAGCCGTAGCGTCACCCGCCTGGCATCCGCCTCCCGCTCCCCGGAGGCGCGCACCAGCGTCGATGGGCGCACGAGGGGAGCCTGCGCGTGTATTACCAGCCGCCACGGGCGCTGGGCCTCCTGGTAGGCGCCGCAATCACGTTCTGGGCGCTCGCCGTCACGATCCTGCTGTTGAACTTCGGGCTGGGCGCCTCGCTGGGCATCGCCGGACTGCTGGCGTTCGTCGGCGCCATCGCCGCCGGCGGCCTGGCGCTGCTCTTCGCGTACTGGACGTACGCCCTCGCCACGCTCTCCTACGCCCTGGACCGTAACGGCCTCGTGATCAACTGGGGCACGACGAAGCAGGTCATCCCGCTGGGCGCCATCGAGCGCCTCGTCCCCGGCACTGCCATCGGCGTGCCGCGCGTGGAGGGCGTCACGTGGCTTGGCTACCACATCGGGCGCGCCTCGATTCAGCGGATCGGCGACGTCCTCTTCTATTCGACGCACCAGGACCCCGAGCAAGTGCTGTACGTGATGACCACGGAGCGGAACTACGCCATCTCCGTGCCGGATCCCGCCGCCTTCGCCCACGAGATCCAGGTGCGCCAGGACCTCGGCCCCACCGCCGAGGTCACCCATCACGTCGAGCGCACGGGCGCGGCGGCGCAGGCGTTCTGGCACGACCCCGTGGGCCGCTCGCTTGCCGTGATCGCGCTGGGCGCCGGCGCGATGATGTGGGGCGTCGTCGCGTTCCGATACCCGGGCCTCCCGGCCACCTTCGAACTGCACTTCCCGGCCTGGCAGGCCCTCCCTGTGCCCGACATCGTGGAACGCGAGGCGATCCTCGAGCTGCCGCGCACGGCGACGCTGGTGCTGGGGATCAACCTGCTGGTAGGGCTGGCGCTGCACGCATGGGACCGCGTTGCCGGTTATGTCCTGTTCATCGCCGCCATCGTCATCCAGGTCGGCTTCGTGCTTGCGTTCCAGCTCGCGCTGCGCGGCGTCTGACGCCGCCCGCATCGGAGCGCGCTGACCGCTAGCCGGAAGGACCCTAGCATCGAGGTCATGCAGCAGGCCGACGTGATCGTGGTGGGGGCCGGGCCGGCGGGCAGCACCGCCGCGCGAGAAATCGCACAGGGTGGCGCACGCGTGCTCCTGCTCGACCGCGCGCGCTTCCCGCGCGACAAGCCGTGCGGCGGCGGCATCACCATCCGCACAGCCGCGCTCCTCCCCTTCTCCCTCGATCCGGTCGTCGAGGACGTCGTCACAGGCGCGCGGCTGCGAGTGCGCGGGGGCCGCGAGGTGACGCGCGACGCCGGCCGGCCGATCACGTACATGACCCAGCGACGCCACCTGGACCAGTTCCTCGTCGAGCGGGCGCAGGAGGCGGGCGTCGACTTCCGTGACGGCCAGGCGGTGCGGCGCGTCCACCGACGCCCGGACGGCTGCTACGAGGTGCGCACAGGCAGCGGCGACGCCCACGTCGCGCGCGTTGTGATCGGCGCGGACGGCGCGAACGGCGTGGTCGCCACCGCCCTCGGCTACGAACACGCGCCGGAGAGCGCGCTGGCGCTGGAGGGGAATCTGCCGTGTCCGAACGGCGTGCCGGAGGCGTTTCAGCACCGCGTGGTGTTGAACTTCGGTCACCTTCCGGGCGGCTACGGCTGGGTCTTCCCGAAGGGCGACCACGTCAACGTGGGCGTCGGCGGGTGGAAGCCGGCCATGGCGAAACGCCTGCGCCCCGCGCTCCATCGCATCTGCCGCCTCTACGACATCGACCCCAGCGACCTGCGCGACCTGCGTGGACACCACCTACCGATGCAGCGGCCGGGCGCGCTGACCGCCGCCGGCGGCTCCGCGGTGGTCGGCGACGCCGCGGGCCTGGTCGACCCGCTGTCCGGCGAGGGCATCCACGCGGCAATCGTCTCCGGCCGCGCCGTGGCGCCCGAGGTGCGGCGCTACCTCGATGGCGAGGCGAGCACCCTGTCCGGCTACCACGAGGCGGTGCAACACGAGCTGCTGCCGGAGCTGGAGGCATCGCGGGCGCTGATGGAGATCTTCCACGTCGCGCCGGGGCCGTTCGTGTGGGGGCTCCAGCACTGGGGCTTCGCCTGGAAGCAGGGCTGCCGCCTGCTCCGGGGCGAGGCAGGCTACCGGGACATCGTGGGGTCGTTCACGCCGCTCGCCATGCCACTGCTGAAGCCGGCGGCAAGCCTGGCCCGGCGCCGGCACGCGCGCGCATTCCCCGAGCGCTGAGGATGCGTAGAGGCGCGCGGCTGCCGGATCGCGCCCTCCCGCTGCTCGTCCTGACCGCGGCGCTCTCGCTGCTGGCCGCCTGTTCAGACCCCGTCGACCCGCCGCCGAGCGCCGTCCCGACGCAGTTCCCCGTGCTGGCGACGCCGGAGACGGGCGGGTCGGGCACGCCGCCGCCCACGCTGGGCGAGGCGGACATCGAGCGCCTGCTACGCGAGGCCGTCTGCTGGTACGACGACCCCGCGCTGGCCTCGCTATGCCTGCCGCCGGGCGAGGAGGCGGTGGCGGCGCTGGAGACGATGGCCTTCTCCGGCGACGAGCGTTTCGTCGCGCCACTGGTGGACATGCTCTGGCTCGATGCGGGCTGGGCGCGCTTCGTCACGGCCGCCCTCGAGCGCCTGACCGGCGTCCGCCACCCCTCACCCGAAGCCTGGTACGCGTGGCTGGCGGACGAGCAACCGGCGCTGCCGCCGGGCTACGCGACGTGGAAGGGCCGGCTGCTTGGCCTGATTGACCCGGACTTCGCATCCCTGCTGAACGATGGGCAACTGGCTGCCGGGGGCATCGGGGCCTCGGCACTGATCTGGGACCGCGTCGAGGTGGACGGCTACCCGCCGCTCGACCGTCCGCCGGTGCTGTTGCGTGCCGAGCAGCAGTACCTGGCGGTGAGCGACGTGGTCTTCGGTGTCTTCCTGGGGGACGAGGTGCGCGCCTATCCGGAGCGCGTGGTCGCCTGGCATGGCGTCGTGCGCGACGAGGTGGGGGGCGTCGCGCTCACGCTGGTGCACTGCACGCCCTGCGGCGGCGTGGCTGCCTACGCCGCCTTCGCCAGCGATGGGCAGCGCTACACGCTCGGCAACTCCGGCCTGGTCTACCACTCGAGGCGGCTGCTCTACGACCAGGAGACGCACAGCCTGTGGGACCCGGTATCAGGGCTCGCGGTGGCCGGGCCGCTGGCGACGACCGGCGTCTCCCTGCAGCCACTCCCGGTGCTGCGCACCTCCTGGGGCGAATGGGGCCAGCGCCACCCCAACAGCGGCGTGCTCTCGCTCGATACTGGCTTCGTCCGGGACTACGACGCAGGCGTCGCCACCGGCGCCGAGCAGGCCGGCGCGTCCCCCCAGTACCCCACGCCTCCGGTCGACCCGCGGCTCGGGGCGAAGACGCCGGTCCTCGGGCTGACCATCGGCGGCGAGGTGCGCGCCTACCCGGTCGCGGCGGTGGAGAGCGCGGGAATCGTGGCGGACACGCTGGGAGGACAGTCGATTGTCCTCGTATCGCTCGGCCCCGGCACCGGCGTCACGGTGTACCGCGCCGACGACGTGCGCTTCACGGGCATCGGTGGGACGCGAGACGCGCTGGAGCTGGTGGACGCGGAGGGGCTGCGCTGGTTCATGGACGAGCGTTCGCTAGTGAACTCGCGCAACAGCCGCGTCCGCGAGTCGCTCCCGTCGCGCACCGCGTACTGGTTCGCGTGGTCGGGCGCGCACCCCGGCACCGACGTGTGGACCGCGCCCTGACGCTTCCGCCCTGGCCCTAGCCTCAGAGTGTCCGACCGGGTTCGTCGGGCGAGACTGTTTGACTCTTGGCGTACCCCCTCCCAGGGGGTATGGGTCTGTGCTACGATCCTACGAAACGCCTGAAGAGAGATGGATGTGCGTGATGGACCAACACACTGGCCACGCCGAACAGCACCCGGATGCCGCGCGGAATGGCGGCCACGAACCGAGCGCGCACGCCGGTCACATGGAGCCCTCGCACGGTGAGGGCCACGAGGGCCACATGGCGCCCGGCGGCGGGCATCAGGAACACGGCGGACATGTCGAGCAGTACCGCCGCCTGTTCTGGGTGTCCCTGCTGCTGTCGCTGCCGGTGTTTCTGTTCTCCGACTCCATCCAGGGTTGGCTGAACTACTCCCTCCCGGCTTTCCCGGGCGATGGGTGGGTCGCGCCGCTCTTGGGGACGGCGGTCTTCCTGTATGGCGGGCGGGTCTTCCTGCAAGGCGCCGCGGACGAGGCGCGGCGCTGGCAGCCGGGGATGATGCTGCTCATCTCCCTCGCGATTGCGGTCGCCTTCCTCGCCAGCGCCGCCGCGACCTTTGGGCTCTTCGAGATGGAGTTCTGGTGGGAGCTGGCCGCGCTGGTCGACGTGATGTTGCTCGGCCACTGGCAGGAGATGCGCGCGCTGGGCCAGGCCCGAGGCGCGCTGCAGGCCCTTGCCGCCCTGCTGCCGGATGAGGCCGAACGCGTCGTCGATGGCGGCACCGAGTCCGTCCCCATCGCCGACCTGCGCCGGGGCGACACCGTCCTCGTGCGCCCGGGCGCGCGCGTCCCCGCGGACGGCGAGATCATCGAGGGGCGAGCGGAGTTCGACGAGTCGATGCTGACCGGCGAGTCGCGCCCGGTCTCCAAAGACCGCGGCGACCGCGTGGTCGCGGGCGCGGTGGCGGCCGGCGCCGCCGTGCGCGTGCGCGTGGATGCGGTGGGCGAGGAGACGGCGCTCGCCGGCATTCAGCGGCTCGTCGAGCAGGCGCAGACGTCGCGCTCCCACGCGCAGGCGCTGGCCGACCGGGCCGCCGCGCTGCTGTTCTACGTCGCCATCGGCGCGGCCGTCGTCACCTGGGTCGCGTGGGCGATCGCGGGCGACATCGGTCGCGGGACGATGCAGACCGTGACGGTGCTCGTGATCTCCTGCCCGCACGCGCTGGGCCTCGCCATCCCGCTGGTGATCGCGATCGGGACCGGGCTCGCGGCACGGCACGGCATCCTCGTGAAGGACCGCCTGGCACTCGAGCGGATGCGGACGGTACAGGTCGTCCTATTCGACAAGACGGGCACGCTCACGCGCGGCGAGCACGTGGTCACCGACGGCGCCGCCGTCGATGGCAACGGCGACCGCTTGCTGCGGCTCGCCGCGGCCGCCGAAGCGGACTCGGAGCACCCGCTGGCCCGCGCGATCGTCCAGGCGGCGAGTCCGCTCGGCGCGCTGCCGGGGGCATCGGACTTCCGCGCCGACCCCGGCCGAGGCGTCACCGCCCGCGTCGAAGGTTCCGAGGTCGCGGTCGGCGGCCC
Organism: Dehalococcoidia bacterium; assembly: GCA_009379925.1. GTDB lineage: Bacteria > Chloroflexota > Dehalococcoidia > UBA2979 > UBA2979 > WHSU01. The sequence continues at coordinate 92,675 of WHSU01000004.1, forward strand.
GGGGATGCTCCGCGAGCGCGGCCTGGGGGCGCCGGATCCGCTGCGGGCGGAGATCGAGCGATGGAAGGCGCGCGGGGCCACCGTGCTCTACACGCTGCTCGACGGCCAGGTCGCGGGCGCGCTGGCGCTCGAAGACGAGGTGCGGCCGGAGTCCCGTGAGGCCGTCGACGCCCTTCACGACCTGGGTGTACGCGTAGGGATGATCACCGGGGACGCCCGCGAGGTCGCGGACGCCGTCGCCGCCGAACTCGGCATCGACGAGGTCTTCGCGGAGGTCCTGCCGGACCAGAAGGCCTCCGCGGTAGCGGCGCTCCAGGCCGACGGCCTGACCGTCGCGATGGTGGGCGACGGGGTGAACGATGCGCCGGCGCTCGCGCTAGCGGATGTCGGCATCGCGATCGGAGCGGGGACGGACGTGGCGATCGAGTCGGCGGGCGTCGTGCTCGCCTCCGACGACCCGCGTGCCGTGATCAACACGGTCCGGCTGTCGCAGGCCGCGTACCGCAAGATGCTCCAGAACCTCGCCTGGGCGGTGGGCTACAACGCGCTCGCGATCCCGCTGGCCGCCGGGGTGCTGGCGCCCTGGGGCCTGGTCCTGCCGCCGTCGGTCGGCGCGCTGCTGATGAGCGCCTCGACGATCGTGGTAGCCCTCAACGCGCAGTTGCTGCGGCGCGTGGACCTGACCACGGCGCCGCGGGGGGAGCGAAGCACGAGCCCGGCGCGCCCGCTACAGGCCGCGCATCACTAGCGGGGGCGTGCGCGCGCGGGCGCCCGGTGATTCAATCGATTCATGGCTCGGGTTATGGGCATGGACCTCAATGCGGGCTGGCATCGCGGCCTGGCGGCCGCGGCGCTCGGCTCGATGCTGATGCTGCTGGCGGCGTCCGTGAGCGCGCCGCAGCTCGCCGGCTGGCAGCCCAGCCACGGCCACGCCACGCTGGCGGGCGCCCTCCTGCCGCACGATCACCCCTCGGACTCTGCCCACGACCACCACGCTGCGCCCTCCGAGGACGGCGACGGCCTGGCATTCACCTTCGCCGACGATGGCTCGGTCGCCTCCTCCACCCACGTACCCATCGAGGGCTGGCTGCCGGCCGCGCCGGCCGTGCAGTGGTCGGAGCCACCGGCCGTCGAGCGTTCCCCGCATGGCGTGGCGGCGCGCATCGTCGCCCCACCCCCTCGAGGCTGACCGTCTCAGCAAGGACGGATCAGCAGAGGGAGTTCTCATGCAACATCACATGCGATGGCTGTGGCGCGCCGGGGTACTCGGCGCGGTGGCCCTCGCGACCTTCGCCATCGCCACAGTCGCGGAGGCCCACGAGCGCCGCGAGGTCGCCGGGCACACCTTTGTCGTCGGGTTCGAGGTCGAACCGGCGTTGGAGAGCGAGCCGAACGCCGTCAGCGTCCGCATCACCCAGGGAGAAGGGGACGCGACGACGCCGGTGGAGGGCCTGGAGGAGAGCCTCCAGGTGGAGGTGACCCACGCAGACTCCGGGACGGCGGCTACCTACCCGTTGTCGCCGGCGTTCGGGGACGCGGGGCACTACACCGCCGACCTGATCCCCACCGCCACGGGCACATACAGCTTCCGCTTCTTCGGGAGCCTCGGCGGCCAGGAGATCGACGAAGTCTTCGAGTCGGGCGAGGGCACGTTCAGCGACGTGGGCTCCGCCCAGGTGCTGCACTTCCCTCGGGAGGTGGCGGCGGTCTCCGAGCTACAGGGCGTGGTGCAGGGTGCACAGGACGCGGCCTTCGATGCGGAGGACCAGGCCTCGAGCGCCCAGACCGTGGCGACCGCGGCGCTGGCGGTCGGCGCGCTGGGTGTGGTCGTCGGCGGCGTCGGCGTGGCCATGGCCGCGCGCCGCAAGAGCTAGCTGGAGGGATGGGCGCGAGGGCGGTGTCCGCCCCGCGCCCACCGCATCGCCTATGCGCCACGCCACCGTCCGGCTCCTCCTCGTCGCTGCCGCGTTGCTCGGCGCGCTTATCTCGAGCGCCGGGCCGGTCTCCGCGCACGCGAATGTAGTCGGTTCGACGCCGACGGCAAACTCGGTGCTCCAGCTGTCACCGAGACAGGTCGAGATCACCTTCAGCGAACCGCTGGCGTCCGACTTCAGCCGGGTGGACGTGCTGAACTCCACCGGTGACCGCATCGACCTCGGCGACAGCGTCGTCGACCCGGCCGACCCAACGCGCATGACCGTCTCCCTGCCGGCGCTGGAGCCGGACACCTACACCGTGGCGTGGCGCAACCTGTCGACGGTGGACGGCCACTCGTTGCAGGGCTCGTTCGTCTTCTTTTACCGAGTGGAGCCAACGGCCACGACGCCCGACATCGCGGACCCGCCCGTCCTTCAGTCGCCCGCCGACCCGGTGGTGCGCTGGCTCGTGTTGGCCGCTGCTATCGCGGCGGCCGGCATCCCGATGTTCGCGCTCGTGGTGCTGCGCCCGGCGGCGGCGATCAGCCGCACGTCCGCCTCCGCGCTCGCACCGCTCGAGGCGTGGGTACGGCGCGCGACGGTGATCGCGCTCACGGCGCTGCTCGTGCTGTCGGCTGCGCAGATCTGGGTGCAGACCTCGATCGCGACCGGGGCGACCCTCGATGTGTTCGGTGAGCCGATGCTGAGGGTGGCGCGCGACACCCGCTGGGGCCAGGCCTGGGCGTGGCGCGTGCTGCTCGCCGGCGCCGCCGTCGGCGGCCTCCTCGTGTCGACGCGCGTGCGCAGCGGCTGGCTGGCGCGCAACGGCCGCCACGTATCGTTGGCGCTTGCCCTCGGCGCGCTGGGCACCTTCTCCTTCGCGAGCCACGCCGCCGCGACACCCGAGGCGTCCCGGCCGGCCATCGGCGCGGACCTGCTCCACCTGCTGGCCGCCGCCGCGTGGGTGGGCGGGCTCTTCGGACTGCTCGGCGCGCTCGTGGTGCTCCGGCGCACGCTCCCGGACGCCGAGGAGCGGCGGCTGCTCGCGGCGGCCGTGCCGCGCTTTTCGCTGCTGGCGGTGATGAGTACGACCGTGCTCGTGGTGACGGGGCTGTACTCGACGTGGGTGCAGGTGACCGTGTTCCGCGGGCTCGCCAGCCCCTATGGCTGGGCGTTGATCGCCAAGATCGTGCTCTTCGCGGGGCTACTCGCGCTCGGCGCGGTGAACCTGCTGCGCATCCGCCCCGCCCTCCCGAGCGCACCCCGCGCCGCCGGGCTGCTGCGGCGCATCGTACGCGTCGAGGTGGTGCTCGCCGTCCTCGTGCTGCTCGCCGTCGGACTGATGACGAGCATGGAACCCGCCCGTCAGACCGCCGAGCGCGAGGACGCGCGCGCGGGCCTGCGCTTCGAGGGCGAGGACGGCGCCACGCAGGTCGAGCTGCGGCTCCAACCCGGCACGGTCGGCGCCAACCGCGCAATCATCGAGGTGCGCGACCGGCGCGGCGAGCCGGTGGAGGACGCGGAACGCGTCGTCCTGCGCCTCACCTACCTCGACGGCGAGTTCGGCGCGGATAGCTTCACCGCGACCGGCGGCGAGGATGGCCGGTACGTGGCAGAGGCCGTGACGGCCAGCGTCGCCGGCGTGTGGCAGACCGAGGTGCTGGTGGAGCGCCCGGACGCCTTCGACGCGCGGTCGGCGTTCCGCTTCGAACTCGGCGCGACTGCGGAGGTCGGGTCCCGCATCGAGATCTCGGAGCGTGTGGCGTGGCAGCTGGCCGTCCTCGGGAGCGCCGTGATCGGTGTCGCCTTCCTGGCGATCGGGTGGACCGCGAAGCGGGACCGCCGTCTTCCGCAAGCGGCGGTGACCACGGCCGGCGTGGCTGCGCTGTCGCTCGCGTTCGTCCTGCTCGGACGGCTGCCCACGGACTCGACAGCGCTGGCGGGGGGACGCAACCCGATCCCGCCGAGCGCGGAGTCGGTGGCGATGGGCCAGGAGATCTACACGGCGAACTGCGCGCCCTGTCACGGCGAGGCGCTTCATGGCGACGGGCCGGGTGGTGCGGGCCTGGAGCCTCCGCCGGCAGACCTCACGGTCCATGTCCCGCTGCACAGCGACGAGGCGCTATTCAACATCATCTCGCTGGGCGTCACCAACACCGCGATGCTCGGGTACGAGGACGAACTGACCGCGGACCAGCGGTGGCACCTCATCAACTACCTGCGGTCGGCCGCGGCCGACGTCGATGCCGCGGCGGCCCCGGCGCCGTAGGGAACGCCCCAGTTGACGATGTCGCTCACACGCGCCGATACTGACGGCACGATGCACGGCGCTACTACCTCAGCCGCCGCCCCCTTGCCGTCCGCCACCCTCGGCGGGCTCGTCCTCGTACTCGTACTTACTTAGGCGGCGCCTGCCTTCGCGCAGCCGTCGCCGCCCCAGCCCGCGTGTCGGGCTCTCCGTGTTTCTAGACCTGAACAGCGAACGCCCCGATGATGGGGCCACCCCAGACGAGCAGGATTCGGGTACTACCTATGACCAAGATGAGTGGCGCCGATATCGTCCTGGAGAGCCTGAAGCGGCTCGGTGTGGACGTGGTCTTCGGCTACCCCGGGGGCGTCGTGCTCCCGCTCTACGACCGCTGGCCGAGCCACCCCGAGGTGCGGCACATCCTGGTGCGCCACGAGCAGGGTGGTGGGCATGCGGCGGACGGCTACGCACGCGCGACCGGCAAGCTGGGCGTGGCGCTGGCCACCTCCGGACCGGGCGCGACCAACCTGGTGACCGCGATCACGAACGCCATGATGGACAGCGTCCCCACGCTGTTCATCACCGGCAACGTCGCCCGTAACCTGCTGGGCCGGGATGGCTTCCAGGAAGCGGACATCACAGGCATCACGATGCCGATCGTGAAGCACAACTACCTGGTGATGCGCCCGGAGGACCTGGCGTACACCTTCGCGGAGGCCGCGCACATCGCCACCACCGGGCGCAAGGGCCCCGTGCACATCGACATCCCGAAGGACGTGTTCATCGAGGAGGCCGAGTTCGAGTGGCCGTCCGAGGTGACCATCCGCGGCTACCGCCCGGTGAGCCGCGGCAATCCCGCACAGGTGAAGCGCGCCGCCGCCATGATCGACGCCGCGGAGCGCTCGATCATCTTCGCGGGCCACGGCATCATCCTGGGCGGCGCCGCCGAGGAACTGCGGAGCTTCGCCGAGAAGACCGGCACGCCCATCCTGAATACGCTGCTGGGCCTGGGCTCCATCGACCCGGGTCACGTGCTGGCATACGGCATGATGGGGATGCACGGTTCCTACTGGGCCAACCACGCCGCTTCGAACGCCGACGTGATCATCGCCCTGGGCATGCGCATGGACGACAGGGCGCTCGGCCGCTTTGAGGACATGAACCCCACCGCGAAGATCGTCCACATTGACATCGACCCCGCCGAACACAACAAGAACATCATGGCCACGGTGCCCATCGTGGGCGACGTGAAGGAAGTGCTGCCGCAGCTGACGGAGGCGGTTCAGTCCAACAGCCACGTGGAGTGGTTGCGCTGGATCGACCGGCTCCGCGTGGACCACAAGTCCTCGATGTCCGTGCCGGACGGCACTGCGCTGACCACGCAGTATGTCTGCACCCGCATCGCGGAGGCAGCGGGGCCGGAGGCGGTGATCACCACGGGGGTCGGCCAGCACCAGATGTGGGCCGCCCAGTTCATGAACATCTCACGGCCGCACCAGCTGATCACTTCGGGTGGCCTCGGCACCATGGGGTTCGAGGTGCCGGCCGCCATGGGCGCGCAGGTCGCCTGCCCCGACCGCACGGTGTGGACCATTTGCGGCGACGGCGGCTTTCAGATGACCTTCCAGGAGATCGCGACCATGGTCGACGAGCGGCTCCCGGTGAAGATGGCCATCATGAACAATGGCTACCTGGGCATGGTCCGCCAGTGGCAGGAACTCATCTACCAGGACAACTACGTCTCCGTCGCGATGTCCCAGCCCGACTTCGTCAAGCTGGCGGAGGCCTACGGCATCAAGGGCATCCTGGTCACCGACCAGTCCCAGGTGGACGACGCGATCGCGGAGGCGCACGCGCACGACGGCCCGGTGCTCATCGACTTCCGCGTGGAAGCCGAGGGCAACGTGTGGCCCATGGTGCCCGCCGGCGCCTCGCTGAGCGAGACGGTGGAGAGCCCGGACGAGGTCGACGCGCTGCTCGGGCGGCCTCCGAAGGCAGTGCCCACGCGGACGGGAGCCGCGCGATGAAGCACACCGTCGTCGCACTGGTTGAGGACCGCCCGGGCGTCCTCAACCGCGTCGCCTCGCTGTTCCGCCGTCGCGGCTTCAACATCGACTCACTGGCCGTCGGGACGACCGAGCAGCGCGGCATCTCGCGCATGACGATCGTCCTGGACGGCGCGGACGGCATCGTGGAGCAAGTGGAGAAGCAGCTCTACAAGCTGATCGATGTCGTGAAGGTCTCCGACCTGACGAAGGAAGAGGCGGTCATCCGGGAGCTGGCGCTGATCAAGGTGCGCTGCAGCCCGGAACAGCGCCGCGAGATCCTCGACCTGGTCGACATCTTCCGCGCACAGGCAGTCGATGTGTCGCCGACCAGCCTGATGCTGCAGATCACGGCCGCCACGGAGACCCTGGACGCGTTCATCGAGAACCTGCGGCCGTACGGCATCCGGGAGATGGTGCGCACGGGCCGCATCGCGGTGACGCGTGGGGCGAGGGCGACCGCCGTGCACGAGCGCGAGGCCGCGCCGGCGGAACGCTTCCACGAGCAAGCAGGCCGCCGTCCCGAGGAGGACGCGCTGCCCTACGTGAGCAAGTAGACCCTCTCCCCCGACCCCTCTCCCCATTCCGGGGCGAGGGGAGTAAGAAGGCCGGAGGGGGCAAGGACAAGGTTCTCCTCGCCCCCTCTCCCGGGAATCGGGAGAGGGGGTTGGGGGAGAGGGCTAGGGCGAGGAGAACAGACGACCGTGGCAAAGGTTTACTACGACCGGGACGCCGAACTCGAGCTGCTGAACGGCAAGAAGGTCGGGGTGATCGGGTTTGGATCCCAGGGACACGCCCACGCGCTGAACCTGCATGACTCCGGCGTCGACGTCGCGGTCGGGCTCTACCCCGGCTCTTCCTCGTGGGCGAAGGTCGAGGCCGCCGGCGTGAAGGTCGGCACCGTAGACGACGTCGCCCGCGACTCCGACATCATCATGATCCTCGTGCCCGACCAGGTGCAGAAGCAGGTCTACGAAGACCACGTCGCCCCGCACCTGGAGGACGGCGGCAAGACGCTGATGTTTGCGCACGGTTTCAACGTGCACTTCGGCCAGATTAAGGCGCCGGAGGGCGTGGACGTCTCGATGATCGCGCCCAAGGGCCCCGGCCACCTCGTGCGGCGGGTCTACCAGGAGGGCTTCGGGGTACCGGCGCTCGTCGCGATCCACCAGGACGCGAGCGAGAGCGCGCTGGCCACCGCGCTGGCGTACGGCAAGGGCATCGGCGCCGCCCGCGCCGGAATCCTCGAGACGACGTTCCTCGAGGAGACGGAGACGGACCTCTTCGGCGAGCAGACGATCCTCTGCGGCGGCGTCACGTCGCTGGTGAAGGCCGCCTTCGAGACGCTGGTGGAGGCCGGCTACCAGCCGGAGTCCGCGTACTTCGAGACCTTCCACGAGCTGAAGCTGATCGTCGACATGATGTACGAGGGCGGCATGGCCAACATGCGCTACTCCATCAGCGACACCGCCGAGTACGGTGACTACACCCGCGGCCCGCGCGTCATCGACAGTGGTGTGAAGGAGCGTATGGGCGAGGTCCTGCGTGAGATCCAGGACGGCCGCTTCGCCCGCGAGTGGATCGCCGAGAACCAGGTGGGCCAGCCACACTTCCGCGCGCTGCGGCGCATCAACGCCGACCACCCGATCGAGCACGTCGGCAAGGAGATGCGCTCGATGATGGCGTGGCTGAACGAGGGAAAGTCGAAGTAGCGATGTCCAAGCGGCGTCCGCACGCTGACCGCCCGCACGCCGGCGCATCCGCCGGTATACCGGTGCGTGCCACGCGCCGCACCGCGCCCGCTCGGGCGCTTCGAGGGGCCGCCACGCGGCCTCTCTCACTGTCTGCGCTTGCCGCGCCCCTTGGCAGCCTCGTGCTTCCCCGGCCCTCCGCCGCCTGACGGGCGGATGGGAGGGCCGCATCGAACGAACGAAAACCGACCGGAAGCACCGACGAGGGACATTACGATGAGCGACGACAAGGTCTACATCTTCGACACGACGCTGCGCGACGGCGAGCAGTCGGCGGGCATCGGCTTCACCATCGATGACAAGCTGCAGATCGCCCGCCAGCTGGCGAAGCTGAACGTGGACATCATCGAGGCGGGCTTCCCCGCCTCCTCCCCGGGCGACCGCGAGGCCGTGGCGGCCATCGCGCGCGAGGTGAAGGGGCCGGTGATCGCCGGCCTGGCACGCGCACACTTCGACGATGTCGATCACGCCTGGGAGGCCGTGCGGGGCGCGGAGACGCCGCGCATCCACATCTTCATCTCCAGCAGTGACATCCACCTGGCGCAGCAGCTACGCAAGAACAAGGAAGATGTCATTGAGATGGCGCGCGCCGCCGTCTCCCGCGCCGCCGGATACACCTCGGACGTCGAGTTCTCGCCGATGGACGCCACGCGCTCCGACCCGGAGTTCGTCTTCCAGATCGTGCAGGCGGCGATCGAAGAGGGCGCCACGACCATCAACATCCCGGACACGGTGGGCTATGCCATCCCCGAGGAGTTCGAGGCGCTGATCCGCTCGATCACGGAGCGCGTGCCGGACATCCACAAGGCGCGCATCTCGGTGCACTGCCAGAACGACCTGGGCATGGCCACGGCGAACTCGCTGGCGGGCATCCTGGGCGGCGCCCGGCAGGTGGAGGGCACGATCAACGGCATCGGCGAGCGCGCCGGTAACGCCTCCCTGGAGGAGGTGATCATGGCGATCCGGACGCGGCCGGACTTCATGCACGTGCACACCGACGCCAACACGCGCGAGCTGTACCCGGCCAGCCGGCTGGTGGAGCGGCTGTCCGGGATGGCCGTGCAGCCGCACAAGGCCATCATCGGGAAGAACGCCTTCCGTCACTCCTCGGGCATCCACCAGGACGGCGTCCTGAAGATGCGCGAGACGTATGAGATCATGGACCCGGCGACCATCGGTATCCCCTCGGGCAGCAACATCGTGCTGACGAAGGTGTCCGGCCGCCACGGGTTGCGCGCGCGGCTGGGCGAGCTGGGCGCATCCCCGGACGACGCCGAGTTCGAGCGCGTCTACAACGCCTTCAAGGACGTCGCCGACGCCAAGGACGAGGTAGACGACCGCGATCTGATGGCGATCCTGTCTGAGCAGACACAGATCCAGGTGGACGAGGCGTGGACGCTGGACCTGGTGCAGGTCTCCAGCAGCAACCATGGCTCGCCGACCGCCACGGTGCGGCTGACGGGCCCGGACGACGACCTGTACGAGGACGCGGCGATCGGCACCGGCCCCGTGGACGCCATCTACCGGGCCATCAACCGGGTCACCCAGGTGGAGAACGAGCTGACCGAGTTCAGCGTCAAAGCCGTCACAGAGGGCATCGACGCGCAGGGCGAGGTGACGATCCGCATCGAGGCCCACGGGCAGACGTTCCAGGGCCGTGCGGCGGACACGGACATCCTCGTGGCCAGCGCGCGCGCCTACCTGCACGCGCTGAACCGCAGCATCCAGGCCGCGCCAGAGGCGCCGAACGCCGTCCCGATCACCGCGCCGGCGGGGTAGTATGCGCCTCGCCCCCGGGGCGGACGCGACGACGACACGAAGGAAGAGACGCGCCTTGAGCACGCCGAAGACGGTCATCGAGAAGATCTGGGACGAGCACGTGGTGCGGGCGGAGGAGGGGGTCCCCGACCTCCTCTACATCGACCTGCACCTGGTGCACGAGGTCACGTCCGCGCAGGCCTTCGAGAGCCTGCGCCTGAACGGCCGCACGGTCCGCCGGCCCGAGCTGACGCTCGCGACGGTCGACCACAACGTGCCGACGACGGACCGCACGCTGCCGAACCCGGACCCGCTCTCCGCGCAGCAGATCGAGGTGCTGCGGCAGAACGCGAAGGAGTTCGGCATCCCGCTGTGGGACATCTTCGACATCCGCCAGGGCATCGTGCACATCATCAGCCCGGAGCACGGCCTCACGCAGCCGGGTATGACCATCGTCTGCGGCGACTCGCACACCTCGACGCACGGCGCCTTCGGGGCGCTCGCCTTCGGCATCGGCACGTCGGAAGTGGAGCACGTGCTGGCGACGCAGACACTGCCGCAGGGCCGCCCGAAGACGATGGCCGTCGATGTCTCGGGGCAGTTGCACGACGGCGTCACCGCGAAGGACGTCGTGCTGGCGATCATCCGGCGTATCGGCGTGGACGGCGGTGTCGGCCACGTCATCGAGTACCGCGGCGACGTCATCCGCAGCCTCTCCATGGAGGGGCGGATGACCATCTGCAACATGACCATCGAGGGTGGCGCGCGCGCCGGCCTGGTGGCGCCGGACGACACGACGTTCGAGTACCTCAAGGGCCGCGAGTTCGCGCCGCAGGGCGACGAATGGGACCGAGCGGTCGAGGTATGGCGCAACCTGGCGACGGACGAGGGTGCGTCCTTTGACACCGTCATCGAGCTGCGCGGGGAGGACATCGAGCCGCACGTCACGTGGGGCACGACGCCTGCGCAGAGCGTGGGCGTCACGGACCGCGTGCCGCGGCCGGAGGACGCGCCGACATCGAGCGCGCGCGAGACCGCCGAGCGCTCGCTGAAGTACATGGGACTGCGGGCCGGTACGCCGATCCAGGAGATCGAGGTGGACCGCGTCTTCCTTGGCTCATGCACCAACGGGCGGATCGAGGACCTGCGCGCGGCCGCGAAGATCGTGGACGGACGCAAGGTGGCAGGCTCGGTCCACGCGATGGTGGTGCCAGGCTCCGGGCTCGTGAAGCAACAGGCGGAGGAAGAGGGCCTTGACGCGATCTTCAAGGACGCCGGCTTCGAGTGGCGCGAGGCCGGCTGCTCGATGTGCCTGGGGATGAACCCGGACATTCTGCTGCCCGGCGAGCGCTGTGCCAGCACCAGCAACCGCAACTTCGAGGGCCGGCAGGGCGCAGGCGGCCGCACCCACCTCGTGAGCCCTCAGATGGCGGCAGCCGCCGCCATCGAGGGGCACTTCGTGGACATCAGGGAGTGGAAGTAGCGGGCGCGTGTCGCCGAGTGTCCTGTGCATCGGGCCGTATCGGTTCGGCTTCTACGCGAAGGACCGCGGAGAGCGGCCGCACGTGCATGTCTGGCGGGACGCCGCCGAGGCGAAGTTCTGGTTGGGTCCGGTAAAGTACGACCATAGCCGGTACTTCCGTGAGCACGAACTCAGGCGGATCGAGGGGCTGGTCGTCGAACACGAAGTGCTAATTCAGGAGCAGTGGGATGCCTACTTCACCGGTTGATGCGGTGCGTGGCGCGGAAGCGACGACTGTTCGTGTCAATGACGACGCGCTCACCGTCGAGTTGATCGATGGCCGGACGCTCACAGTGCCGATCGTCTGGTTCCCGCGACTCAGCAACGCCACCGCTGACGAACGCTCCAACCACCAGATGATTGGTGGCGGTGTGGGCATTCACTGGCCGGACCTCGACGAAGACATCGAGGTCGCACAGTTGCTACTCGGCTGGACATCGGGCGAAAGTCAGCAGTCCCTCAGGCGCTGGCTCGACGAGCGCGCGTCACGAAAGGCGTCCTGAATGAACCCCGTACACACCGTCCAGGGCAACGCGCTCCCCTTGAACCGCGCCGACGTGGACACGGACCAGATCATCCCGAAGCAGTTCCTCAAGCGCATCGAGCGCACGGGGTACGGCGAATTCGCGTTCTTCGACTGGCGGAAGGACCCCGACTTCATCACGAACCGCCCCGAGTTCAAAGACGCGCCGATCCTGCTGGCCCAGCAGAACTTCGGCTGCGGCTCCAGCCGCGAGCACGCGGTGTGGGCGCTCGAGGACATGGGCGTGCAGGCGATGATCGCGCCGTCCTTCGCGGACATCTTCCGCAACAACTGCAGCAAGGTGGGCCTGCTGACCATCCAGCTCCCCCAGGAGGATGTGGACTACCTGATGTCCCGCGCCGAGGAGCTGCCGAGCGCCCAGATCACCGTCGACCTCGAGACGCAGACCGTGACCGCCGGCGCCGGCTGGGTGCGGCATTTCGATGTGGACCCGTTCATCAAGCACCGCCTCCTCAACGGCCTGGACGACATCGGACTGACGCTCCAGCACGACGACTCCATCGCGAAGTTCGAGACGACGCGCCCGGCCCTCAAACCGACGACCGAGCGCGCCTTCGCGGATACCCTGAAGACCGGCTAGCCGCCGCCTCGGTCCGTCAACGAGGCCGTCGCTCGAAGGAGCGGCGGCTTCGCGTTCCCCTCCGCGCGCCTGCTACCGTTTCCGTCGATGACGGACGCACTGCCCTCGACGCTGCTCCCAATCCTGCGCGACGCTCTGCCGCACGCGGACATCGAAGCGTGCACACCCATCGGCGAGGGGTGGAACGTCACGGCGTGGCGGCTGCCAGACCCAGGCGGCGATTGGGCCGTGCGCCTGCCGAGAAACGCCGCGGCCGTTCCGGAGATCGAGCGCCAGACGTGCTGGTGCCGCGCGCTCGAGGCGGAGGGGTTGGCCGTCCCGCGGGATGCCCGGAACCTGCTCGGTGCCGGTGGCCAAACGGTCGCGGGCCTGTACCGCTACGTCGACGGCGCGCCGGCGGCCCGATCGCGGAACCGAGGACGGCGACGAGACCGGCTCGCGAGGGACACGGCGGACTTCGTCACGCGCCTGCACTGTGTCCCGCCTGGTCGTATCACCGCCTGCGAGCCTCACACCTACTCGCCGTGGGCGGACCACTACGGCCCGCTGGTGAGCAAGTACGCGCCGGCTCTCGGCCCGGCGGCCCGGGCATGGGTCGAGGCGGTGGGCGCACGCCTCGAGACGGCGTCGCGCGGTGCTCCGCCGGCGGTGCCGGTGCATGGCGACCTCCATCCGGCGCACCTACTGGTCGATGACGGGGGTGCCCTGGTGGCGGTCATCGACCCGTCGGGCCCGCAGGTCGCCGACCCGGCCCTCGAGTTCGGACGCCTCGTTCGGCAATACGGCGCGCCGTTCGCGGATCAGGTCCTGAGGCACTACGGCGGCGACGTTGACGCGCACTTCGCGGAACGGGCGCGGCTCTATGCCGCCCTGGAGCCTCTTCGAGCGGTCTGGCTCGGCATGACACGGGGCCGCCCGGAGGCCGCCACGTACGGCCGCCGCGCCCTGGCCGCCAGCGCCGTCGCGGCATCCAGGGCGGCCCAATGATCCGACCGGAGCTGCTCCCGCGGCTTCGCGCGGCACTGCCCCATGCCGACCTCGGACGCGCGTCGCCACTCGGAGAGGGGTGGGGCACCGTCGCATACCGCGTACCGGACCCTGGCGGCGACTGGGCGCTCCGGATGCGGCGCGGCGAGTCGTTCCGAGCCGTGACCGGCGACCTCGAGCGCGAGGTCCACCTGCTCCCCCTCCTCGAGTCGGAGGGGCTGCCGACGCCTCGGGAAGCCCGGGCCATCTCCGACGCCAGCGGTGACCTGATCGCCACCGCACACCGGCTGATCGAGGGCGGACCGGCCACTCGCTCACGCCTCGGGCGTGGGACACGCAGGGAACGGCTCGCCGGCCAGCTCGGCGACTTCCTCACGCGCCTCCACGCGGTCCCGCTCGACGATGTACGCGAGACCGGCGTCAAAGAGATCGACCTCTGGGCAGAGCGCTACGCACCGCTCTTCGCGGAGAGTGCACCACGCCTCGGGCCGGGGACACAGAAGTGGCTCGACGCCCTCGAAGGGCGCTTCCTGGCGGAAAGCGGGATGCGCGGCGCGCCTCGCACGCTGGTCCACGGCGACATCGCACCGGAACACATCCGGCTGGCCGAGGACGGCTCGCTGTCCGGCGTGATCGACTTCGGCGACGCGCTGATCGCCGACCCGGCGCTCGACTTGGGCGGCCTGTTGCTCGCACACGGCTCGCGGTTCACCGAGCAGGTCATGGCGCACTACGGCGGCGAGGTGGACTCGCACTTCTGGCGGCGCATGCGCTTCTACGTGGACGCCGTCCCGATCTTCCTCGTGCAGTTCGGGCACCTCTTCAACGAGGGTCAGGACGAGCGCGATGGCCGCCGCCAGTTCGCAGCGCGAGCGGCCGCAGCGACTCGCCGGGCGAGGATTGGCCCCCCGGCGTAGGATGGGCGCCCCGGGAAGGAGCCGGAGCATGCCCGCCCTCCACCGTACGCTCGACCTGCGCGTCCCCGTGGACGACATCCCGCTGTACCACGTCCCCACCGCGATCCGGCCTCGGTCCTGGCGGCACTCGCTGCCGCTAGCCCTGACCTCGTCCCGTATCCTCGCCTCGATGCGCGACGCACCCGGCCTGCTGCGCGTCTCGATTTACGCGCGGCCCTGGCGCGGGGAGTTCCTCACGCTGAGTACCTGGTACGACGAGGACTCGATGCGCGCGTGGATGCCCACCGAGCCCCACCGCACGGCCATGGCCAGTCTGCGGCGCTGGGCCGACGCGGGCGCGTTCCTATCCGCGCCCTACGAAGCCCTCGACTCGCCCGTGGACTGGGACGATGTGGCGCAGCGCCTGAGCGAAGCGCGCGCGGCGCGATCCGGGTAGTTGGCAGGCGTCGGCCTGCTGGAGACGCGGCCTGACCCCAACCGAGGGCCGCGCTACACTCGCCGCGACCCCGAGCACTCCTGACCCGAAGGGCACCCACCCCATGGCGACGTTCGACATCCTCGTGCTGCCGGGAGACGGCATCGGCCCCGAAGTCACCGCCGAAGGCGTGCGCGCGCTCGAGGCCATCGGGCAGCGCTTCGAGCACGTCTTCCGCTTCTCGGAGGACCATGTCGGTGGCGCCGCCATCGATGCATACGGGGTGCCGATCCGGCCCGAGACCCTGGAGGAGGCCAAGCGCTCGGATGCCGTGCTCTGGGGCGCCGTCGGCCTGCCGAAGTACGACAACGACCCGAGCGCGCCGGTGCGGCCCGAACAGGGCCTGCTCCAACTGCGCCGCGACCTGAACCTGTGGGCCAACCTGCGGCCCGTGCGCACCGAACCCGCCCTCACGCACGCCTCGACGCTCAAGCCGGAGGTGATCGAGGGCGTGGACATCCTGGTGATCCGCGAGCTGACCAGCGGCATCTACTTCGGCGAACCGCGCGAGCGCCGCATGGTGGACGGCCGCCGCGAGGCCGTCAACACCATGTACTACAACGAGGACGAGGTCGCCCGCGTCGCCCACCTCGGCTTCCGCGCCGCGCGACAGCGCCGCGGCAAGCTCACGAGCGTGGACAAGGCGAACGTGCTCCAGGTCTCGCAGCTCTGGCGCGAGGTGGTGACCGAGGTCGCGCGGGAGTACCCGGACGTCGAGCTGGAGCACTTGATCGTGGACGCGGCGACCATGCACCTGATCCGCCGCCCGCGTGACTTCGATGTCATCATCGCGGGCAACCTCTTCGGCGACATCCTCACGGACGAAGCCTCGATGCTCACGGGCTCGCTGGGGATGCTGCCCTCGGCGTCCCTGACCGAGCCGCGCGAGGATGGCACGAGCCTCGGGATGTACGAGCCGATCCACGGCTCCGCCCCGGACATCGCCGGCAAGGGCATCGCGAACCCGCTGGCGATGGTCCTCAGCGCCGCGCTGCTACTCCGCCACTCCTGTGGCCTCGAGGAGGAGGCGCAGGCCCTCGAACGCGCGGTCGCACGCACCATCGAGGACGGTCTGCGCACGGCCGACCTCGCCTCCGGCGACGAGCGCGCGCTGTCGACGCGCGAGATGGCGGACGCGGTCCTCGAGCGCATCGGAGGTTAGGGACGGGGGCCTACCCGCCTGGCCCACTCGGTAGTGGCGGCCCGCCGGCCCTCGTCCTGACGATCGAACGTTACCCGCATGAGGTCGCGAGGCTCGGGGCTATACGATTAAACGTTCAATCGTCCAGATCACACGCCGGTGTCCACCGGCACCGAGGGCAACTCCCCCGCGAGGAGGGGTGGCAGAAGTTCGTGGATGCGCCGAGGCACGAACACCTCGCTAAGGACCGCGTCGCATAGCTCGTCGACGGTCCACCAGTGCCACCAGTCGTCTCCGACCATGAACTCGGCCTCGAGCGGCTGGATCGCGCCGGGTCGCACGTGGAATCGAGGTGCGTGCACGAGGTAGTAGCGCTCCAGCGACCGGTAGCGTACTCCGCCGTCGCCGCGCCACACGTGGTCGCGTGTCCACACACAGGGGCCGACCGACGGCACCCGCAGCCCGGTCTCCTCCCACAGCTCGCGGCACGCGGCTTCCTCGAAGCTCTCACCGGGGTCGAGGCCACCGCCGGGTGTGAACCAGATCGGCACGCGGTCGGCGCCGGCGCGGTCGGGCGGGGCGAGGGCGTGGAACAGCAGCAGCCGGCCCTCGACGTCGTCGATGACCAGCAGGCGGGCACTCGGGCGCGGTGTGGGGTCGTCGGTCACGGCACGGTCCGGATACGGGGAAACCCTCGATTGCTGGCGGGCGGACGGCCAGCCTACACTAGAGACACTGTGCGAACGATGCGAGACGCAACAGAGGCGGTGCGCGCTGTCCGGCCCACGAGGCCGGCAGCGACGATGATCGCGCCCCGGTAGCCCGGCGGCGCCACTCGCCATCGCGCGGAACCCCACACCCGCGGTCCGATGACCCAGCCGGCGCCTCCGGATGGCTGGCCGCGCCTCGTATCCCTCGAGCGCGGCCCCTAACGCAGGACTCCTCGCCGGCGGGGCGCCGGCGCTCGAAAGCGGGCCACGATGACACAGGTACCGACGCGGGATACGACCGACGGCATGACACCCGGGACCGGCTGGGCGCCGGACCAGCCGGTCGAGCTGTATGACACGACGCTACGCGACGGCCTCGGGATGGAGGGGCTGAGCCTCTCGCTGGAAGACAAGTTGCTGATCCTCCAGAAGCTGGACGACCTCGGCGTGCACTACATCGAGGGCGGCTATCCGGGCTCCAATCCGAAGGACGCCGAGTTCTTCGAGCGCGCGCGACAACTCCCCCTGAAGCACGCGCGCCTCGTGGCCTTCGGGTCGACACGGCGCGCGGGGGGCGACGCGAAGAGTGACCCGGCGATCCAGGCCGTGCTCAAGGCCGGCACGCCCGTGGTCACGCTCGTCGGCAAGTCCTCCTCCGAGCAGGTGCGCGAGGTGCTCCAGACGACCGAGGAGGAGAACCTGGCCATGATCCGCGACTCGGTGGCGCACCTGCGCGCTGAGGGCCGCGATGTGGTCTTCGACGCCGAACACTTCTTCGACGGCTTCGCCGACGACCCGGACTATGCCCTCGCCACGCTGCGCGCCGCTGACCAGGCCGGCGGCGGCACCGTCGCGCTCTGCGACACCAACGGCGGCTCGCTGCCCGAGCACGTGGTCGCCGGCGTGAAGGCCGCCCGCGAGGTCGTCAGTTGCCGTGTGGGGATCCACGTGCACAACGACGCGGACATGGCGGTGGCGAACACGCTGCTGGCGGTACAGGCGGGCGCGACGCAGGTGCAGGCCTGCCTCAACGGCTGGGGCGAACGGACCGGCAACGCCAACATCCTCTCCGTGATCGCGAATCTAAAACTGAAGCTGGGCCTCGATGTCGTCACGGACGACCAACTGCGCCGCCTGACGGAGACCGCGCACTTCGCCTCGGAGCTGGCGAACCTGCAACCGAATTCGCAGCAGCCGTACGTGGGCACGGGCGCATTCGCGCACAAGGCGGGGCTACACGTGGCGGCGATCACGAAGTCACCCGGCTCCTACACGCACGTCGACCCGCTGGCAGTGGGGAACATCGAGCGGGTGCTTGTCTCGGAGCTGGCGGGCCGCCGCAACATCGTGCAGAAGCTCCGCGAGCAGGGCGTGGAGCTGGAGTTGACGGACGAGCAGACGGTGCGCGTCCTGGAGCGCGTGAAGGCGCAGGAGGCCCAGGGCTTCCAGTACGAGTCCGCCGAGGCCTCGTTCGAACTCCTCGTGCGCCGCGAGGTCGAGCAGTACCGCCCGCCCTTCGACGTGGAGGACTTCCTGATCGTGCAGCGCCGCCGCCACACGCGCCGGCGCGGCCCAGACGACGCTGAGAACGAACTCCTGTCACAGGCCATGGTGAAGGTCCGCGTGGGCGATCAGGTCAGCCAGATCGCGGCGGACGGCAACGGCCCCGTGTCGGCGCTGGTGAGCGCGGTCCACGGCGCGCTCGAGACCGTCTTCCCCGGGGTCGCCGCGGTGCACCTTATTGACTACAAGGTGCGCATCATCAACTCGGCGGGCGGCGCCGACGCGGCCGTGCGCGTGCTCATCGAGTCCTCGGACGGCCTGCATCTCTGGCGGACCGTGGGCGCATCTACCGACATCATCGAGGCGTCGTGGATCGCACTGCAGGATGCGTACGAGTACTGGATCCGGCGCTGGGGTCAGGCCGAGTAGCGGCCGGGCGAACGGCTCGCCTGCCCGGGCTCGCGTGGGGCTTGCTCGCGCGCGCGCAAGCGTCGCCGCGGGCGGTCCGAGGCGGGACCGGCCACCGGCAAGCGCACGGTGAAGACCGTGCCGGAGTCGGTGCTGGACTCCACGACCGCCTGGCCCTCGTGTGCCTGCACCAGCTCATGGACGATCGCGAGCCCCAGGCCACTGTGCCGGTCGTCGCTGCGCGACGGGTCCACCTGGTAGAAGCGGTCGAAGACGTGCGGCAGGTGGTCCGGCGCGATGGCGCCGCCGCCGTTGTGTACCTCGATCGCCGCGTCGTCGCCGATGAGGTACGTGCGCAGCAGCACCTCCGTGCCGGCGGGCGCGTACCGGATGGCGTTGTCCACGAGGTTGGCGAGCACCTGCTCCAGGCGCCGGCCATCCGCCCGGATCTCTCCGGCGGCCGGCGCCAGCCGGATCTCGATGTCCTGTTGCTCGGCGAGGTAGCGGAAACGCCGGGCGGTGTCCGAGACGACCGCGTCCACATCGACGGCATCGAGGTTCAACTGCAGCGTGCCGGACTCGATCTCGGAGAGGTAGAGCAGGTCGTCCACCAGCGCGCGGATGCGTTCCGCCTCGTCGTGGATCACCGCGGCCATCTCCCTCGATTGCTCGCGGTCGTCCGCCATGCCGTCCACCATCGCCTGCGAGAACCCCTGGATCGAGGTCAGCGGGGTCTTCAATTCGTGCGACACGTTCGCCAGCAGGTCGCGCATCGCGCGGTTGCTGCGGGCGACCTGCGCGGACATCTGGTTGAACGCGCTGGCCAGCGCTCCCACCTCGTCCGACCCCGCATCGTCGATGCGCTGCTGGAGGTCGCCCCGCGCCATGGCCTCGGAGGCTCGCGTCATCTGCGCGATCGGCTTCGTGATACGTGAGGCGAGCAGCGTGGCGGCGACGACCGCGACGACCGCGGCCGAGAGGCCGGCGACGCTGAGTCGGGGCAGCAGGGCGGCCCACGCGGACGTCACATCGCCGGCGGGCACGGCGATCACCAGCTGCATCTGCGGCGTCCACGGCGGCCAGGTGGGGATCACACGCTCGGCGGCCGTGGTGAACAGATAGAGGTCCTCGCCGCCGGCGTTGGTGCGCACGGTGTGGAAGGACGACATGCTCCCGGCCGGGCGGCCGTCCTCCTGGGGCTCCGGCGTGGGCGTGGCGGCCGGCAGATCCAACCGCTCGCCGAGCATGCTATTCGCCACGTCGGTATCGATGACCACGCGCTGGACGTTGTCCAGCAGCAGGATGCGGATGTCGTAGTAGCCGGCGACCTGCTCCAGGTCCTCGCGCATCAGCTCGCGCGGCCAGCCGTTCAGTTCCATGTTGCCCGCGCGCTGCGTCAGCGGCGCCACCAGCAGGCCGATGCGCTGCTCGGCGGAGTCCACCTGCTGCTCGCGCAGCAGCAGCACGAACCCGGATGCGGACAGGAACAGGCTGAGCGCGATCACGATCGCGAACGCGGCGAGCAGCCGGCCGCGGAGGCTACGGTGCATCGGGGTCGGGGACCAGCTTGTAGCCGACGCCCCAGACCGTCTCGATCTTCGGGCGTCCGCCCTTCAGCTTGTCGCGCAGCCACGCGACGTGGACATCGATGGTGCGGACATCGCCGTAGAAGTCCTCGCCCCACACCATGCCCAGGAGTCGTTCGCGGTCCAGGACGACGTTCGGGTGGCGCAGGAACGCCTCCAGCAGGTCGAACTCGCGCTGGCGCAGCCGGACGCGCTCGCCGGCCACGATCACGTCGCGGCTCGCGGGGTCGAGGCGCACATCCTCCACGGTCACCGCCGCACGCTGACCGTCGTCCGAGGCCGCGGTGCGGTCCCAGTCGCGGCGCCGCAGCGCCGCCTTGACGCGCGCGACGACCTCCCGAGGGTTGAAGGGCTTGGTGATGTAGTCGTCCGCGCCCATCTCGAGGCCGACGATCTTGTCCACATCGTCTGAGCGGGCGGTCAGCATGATCACGGGGACATCCGAGTTGCGGCGGATCTCGGTGCAGACCTCGAAGCCACCCAGCTCGGGCATCATCAGGTCGAGCAGCACCAGGTCCGGGCCTTCGGCGCGGAAGCGCTCGAGCGCCTCGCGTCCGTCGTAGGCGACGGAGACGTCGTAGCCCTCGTTGCGCAGATACAGACGCAGCAGCTTGATGATGTTCTGCTCGTCGTCCGCAACCAGGATCTTAGAGGGCATCGTTGTGAGCGCCGGGGCTGAAAGAGGATGGTCGGGGCCGGGCCGTATGGCCCCCGAGGGGGTCATGCCTCCGAAGTTCGCAACCGCTCCCACCACTTACGTTTATTGTCGAACAACGTTGGCTGGGCGCGGCCCCTTCCTGCTGTCCATACTGGCCCCAGCCCGTTGGCCGCCCGCCATCCAACTATGAACAGACTATGATCTTGCCCAGATTTCTGCAGGTTCCGAGAGGGCCGCCGCGGCCCCTCAATCGCGCACGGGATCCCTGCCGATGCGCCGGATCGAGTCCACTACGCTGGCGTGGCGCGCCAGTTCTACGGCCTCGCGGTTCTGGCCGGCCACCTCCTGCAACAGCTCTTCGCGGAGCACCGGTACGGTCTTCGGCGCCTCGATGCCCAGCTTCACGCGTTCACCGTCGACCGCCAGCACGCGGACGACGATGTCGCCGTCGATGACGATCCCTTGTTCTACCTTGCGGGTGAGAATGAGCACGGCGGGCCTCCTTGCCTGCGGCTCGTCGCGTGGCGCCGGTGTGGCGCCTCGCGAGGCTTCGTGGTCATGAGTCCCTTGAGCATCGACCGTCCCCCGCCTCCGCCGCAGGTGGCGGGGATCCGGCCGGCGCCGTGCCTACGCAACCTGCCGCTGACGCTCCAGCGACTCAAACAGCGGAAACCGCAGCGGCATCCCCGAGTCCTGCAGGACGAGCTGCCGCCCGAGATGCGACCGGCGCGACAGGACGATCGGCGCCAGCAGGTTCACCGAGATCTCCTCGGGTGCTTCCCGCAGCGTCACCAGGCAGCGCACCATCGCCTCATCGGCGCTGAGCATGCCCAGCGCGGCCGCATCGTCGTCCGACAACTCGAACGCGTACCCGGGCAGCACCTGGAACGGCTCGATCATCGCGAAGACGACTTGCGGGTCATCGATGGACTGCAGCCACTCGAGCGGCGTGTCGTCCTCCGGAATGCGCACGTAGCGCCGCAGCGTCTCGAAGCCGCCCAGGGCGGGCTCCATGGCGAAGACCTGGTCCTCCGCGACTTCGATCTCCCCGGGCGCGCCGGGGAAGGTGGTCTGGACTCGCATATCTGTCTCCTTCTCCCGGCTATCGCAGGAAGTCCATGAGGCTCATGTTGAGCGAACGGCCCGTGGCGCCGAGGGCAGCCTGTAACGCGGTCTCCCGCATCTGTAGCTCCACCAGCGCCTCCGCCATGTCCGCCTCTTCGATTTCCGCCACGTGCTGCCGGAGGGTGACCTCCGTGTCCTGCAGCCGTGTCTCCGTCAGTTCCAGCCGGCGGACGCGCGCGCCAACGTCACCGCGCAGTTCCAGCACCTTGTCGAGCTGGTCGTTCGCCAGGTTCGCGTCACCCTTGAGGGCCGCGATGTCGTTCGTCAGGAGGTGGTCGCGGAAGTTGATGAGCACCTGCGTGAGCGCGGGGAAGAGCTGGTCGCCGGTGACGTTCACCGCCATCCGCTCGCCCTCGCCGATTTCCCGCTCGATGGCGCCCGTGTCGCCGACGTAGTTCACCACCGTCGGTTGGTCCGGCAGGTCCGGCACGAGCGGCGGCGCGTCCGTCTGGTGGCCTGCGAAGATGTACCGCCCCGCGTGCGAGGTGTTGCCGATGGTGACGGCCTCCGCGAGTAGCCGGTCGACCTCGGATGCGATCTGCCCGCGCGTATTCGCGTCGATGGTGGTGTTGGCGGCCGTGATCGCCAGTTCCTCCGCGCGATGGAGTAGCGGGATCAGGCTGGCGAGCGCGCCCTCGGTGGCGTTCAGGTCAGAGCTAGCGATGAAGATGTTGCGCTGGTGCTGCGCGCCCAACTCGAGGCGGTTCCGCGACGCCATGGCCTGCGCGGTGCCGAACGGGTCGTCCGACGGCTTGTTGATGTTGCGCCCGGTGGCGACACGCTCCTGCACCTCGGCCAGACGACGCTGGCTGGTCAGAAGTTCCTGCAAGAGGCGGTCGGCGGCGCTGCGGCTGCTTACTCGCATCAGATCGTCCTGTTAATCAGTTGGTCGAGCATCTCGTCGATCGTCTGCATCACCCGGGACGAGGCTTCGAACGCGCGCTGGTACTGGATGAGGTTCACCATCTCCTCGTCCAGGTTGACCCCGGAGACGCTCTGCCGGAGCTGTTCCAGGTGCTCGATGGAGAGGCTCTGCGCGCGGGCCAGGCCCTGGGCGTCCTTGACCGCCACACCGAGGCGCGTGACGAAGCCCCCGTAGAACTCGTCGTACGTCTCGCTCCCAGCCGTGAGGTTGTCCGCGGACTGCAAGTCCGCCAGCGCCAGAGCATTGCTGCCGTCGCCCGGCGCCCCGGCCAACGTCGAGGCGGCCACGAGGTTGAGGTCCGCGAACAGCGCCGCGTTCACCTCGATGTCGCCGGCGTCGGTGCCGGCGAAGAAGTCGGTGCCGGTCGTCACGCCGTCCAGCGCGAAGCCGGCGGCGTGGACCGCGTTCACATCGGCAATGATCTGCGAGACCAGCGTGTCCAGGTCCGCGACCTGCGCGGGTAGGTCCACGTCGCGCATGTCCAGGTAGCCCTTGAGTTCGCCGCCGTGGCCACGGTACGGCTCGCCGTCTGTGGCCCACTGGACGCTCCAGTAGTCGCCATTGCCGGGGTCCGGGACGACCTCCAGCGGGTAGATGTCGTTGCCGCCCACCAGCGAACGGCCGCCGGTGAGGACATCGATGCGCCCGTTCTCCTGTTCGACGTAGTTCACGTCCACCAGGTGGGAGAGGCGGTCTAGGGCGAGGTCGCGCTGGTCGGTCAGGTCGCTGGCGGGGTCGCCCGTGGCGCGGACGGCGACGATCTTCTGGTTCAGATCGGCGATCTCCTGCGCGAGCCCGTTGACCTCCATGACGATCTGCCCAATGCGCGCATTTGCCTCGTCGCGCAGTCGCGCGAACGACTGGTCGAGCCGGTTCGCGGCCGTCGCCAGCGTGGCGCCGGCCTGCACCACCGCGGAGCGCATCGCGCTCTGCTCGGGCGCGTTGGAGAGGTCACGCCAGGCATTGAAGAAGCCGACGAGGATGGCGCGCATCCCGCCCTCGCCGGGCTCACCCAGCGACAGCTCGGCCATCTCCAGCATGCGCGTACGCGCCGTGTATTCGCCGGCGGAACGGTTCTCCGCACGGATCTGGAAGTCTACGAAGAGGTCGCGCACCCGCTCGACGCTCAAGATCTCCACGCCCTGGCCCGGCTGCATGTGAGCCGGCGGCGGGACGGCGCCCAGATGGACACGCTGCCGGGAGTAGCCGGGCGTGTTGACGTTCGCGATGTTGTGGGCGACACGGTCGAGCGCTCCCTGCTGGACGAGCAGGGCACGCATCGCGGTGTTCAGGCCGACTGAGATCGCCACGTCGCCCGTCCTGTCAGACCGCTATGCCGAGCGGTCCAGCGTGCGGCCGCCTACCACCTCGCGGCCTGCGCCGCCGGCGTTGTAGAGGGAGCCCGTGAGTAGCGTGCGCAGGTACTGGATCCAGCGGTCGACCAACTCTCGACTGTTCCGCAGCAGTGCCGCGTTCTGTCGGTTCGCCTCGTCCACCGCCGTCGCGTGCCGTCGCAACTCCCGGCCGTGTGCGGTCAGACGCCGGGCCGGGACGGTGGCAGCACTGCCTCCAGCTGGGTGAGTGTGGCGGTGCCCGCATCGAGATCATCGGTCGCCGCCGCGATCGCCACGAGGGCCGTCATGCGCTCCGTCTCGAGCGCGTTGAGGTGCTCGATGAGCTGTTCTTTCTCCTCGGTGAGCGCCGTGAGTGTCGCCACGTCTGCTGAGACGATGGCATCCTCCTCGCGGCGGCAGATACCGAGCATGGAGGTGTACAGCTCGTCCTGCGCGATGAGCGCGGCGAGCAGGGCCTCCCCGCCATCGATCAGGGAACTGGCGCGCTCCTGGCCGACCATCACAGGAGGCCCTCGGCCGCCATGCGCTGCGCCAGTTCGGCGGCATCCACACGATAGTCGCCGCTCTCCACCTGCTGGCGCAGGAACGCGATGCGCTCCTCGCCGCCCTCCGGCAGCTCGGCGACCTGGCGCATCAGGCGCTGGAGGTCGCGTGCCTCGGTGGAGAGGCTGACCTGGTCGGACCGCCGGGCGGCCCGAGCGGCGCCCGGCGCGTCCCTGCGCTGGCTCGCCTCGGTCTGCGCGGCATGAAGCACCTGCCGCTGGTACACCCCCGTCGCATCCTGCGGTCGAATGGGTTGAAGCACGGGTCGGTCCTCTCGCCCACTCTCGGCTCGACTGGCCTCATGCCAGGTCGTTCGCCGAGGAGAGCATCTCCTCGATCGTCCGGTAGGCCGTCAGGTTGAGCTGGTAGGCACGCGAGGCGAGCACCAGCGAAATCATCTCGGACGAGACCTCCACGTTGGAGGCCTCCGTCCATCCGCTGAGGACGCGGCCCATGCCGTCCTCGCCGGGAAAGCCGTCGATGGGAGGCTGCGAGGCCGGGGTCTCGCGGTACAGGTTGTTGCCGATCGCCTCCAGGCCGGCCGGGTTCACGAAGCGCGTCAGTCCGATGCGCCCGGCTTCCTCACGCACGCCATCGCGAGGCGCGTCCGGCGGCAGCGCAGCCATCTCGGCGTCCGTGAACGGCCGGACCACCGTCACACGGCCGTCCGCCTCCACGCTGAGCCCGTGGTAGAGCACCGGCAGCTCCAGGTCGGCGTCGACCAGGTCGCCGTTCGCGGTGGTCAGCTGTCCGGCGCTATCCAGGTAGAAGGTGCCGTCGCGGGTGTAGGCGGGGGCGCCGTCCTCGGTGGTCACGCGGAAGAAACCGTCGCCGCTGATGGCGAAGTCGAGCAGCCGGTCGGTGGGGCGCAGGGCGCCCTGGGCAAAGTCGCGGGTGATGCTGGCGGTCTCGACACCGCTCGAGCGTGCGACCTCGCCGTCCGGGGGCAGTTGCCCGTTGAGCGCCGCCAGAACCTCGGCGGCGTCCATGATGTCCTGGAAGTGCACCATCGCGCGCTTGTAGCCCGTGGTGTTGACGTTCGCGAGGTTGTTCGCGACCAGGTCGATGTTGCGCTGGTGCGTCTGCATCCCGCTGAGCGCAGAGTCGAGTGAAAAGCTCATCCCGGCCCCTCCCGCTGCCCTAGCCGACCCGGCCGACGTCGCGGACGGCGGTCTCGAGGGTCCGGTCGATCGTCCCGAAGACGTGTTGGGCGGTACCGTAGGTCCGCGCCATGCTCATCAGCTGCGCGGCGACCTGTGCCACCTCCACGTTGGACTCCTCCAGGGAGCCCTGGACTAGCACGGTGGTCTCGCCCATGGCGGCCGGCACGGCCAAAGCGCCGGGCACGAGCACGAAGTCGGAGTCGCCGGCACGCACCAGGTCTTCCGGCTGCAGGTCCACCACCTGGATGGTGGTGACGAACTCGTCGCGCACCTCGCGGGCGGTCGTACCGTCCGGCAGCGCGACATCGACCTCTACCTGCCGGAAGAGGTCGCCGTTCGTCGCGAGGCGTACGCGGTCGTTGGCCAGCGTCACCGTCTGACCGTTCACGTCGAGCACCGGGTCGCCATCGGCCTGCACCAGTGTGTTGTTGGCGTCACGGGAGAGGCGGCCGTCGCGCGTGTATCGGATGCCGTCCGGCGTCTGTGTCACGAGGAAGCCCGAACCGCGGACCATGAAGTCCAGCGGCTGCCCGGTCTCGCGCTCGACGCCTTCGCCGAACACCGTGCGGCGGACATCGACGTAGGAGCCGGTGCCGACGCGACCCAGGGCGGTGTGAGTGAACGGCACGGGAACGGGGAGCCCGCTCGCGGGGCCGGTGCGCCGCGCGAGGACGCCCGCAAACTCCGAGGTGGCAGCGCGCTCACCCTTGTAGCCCGTGGTGGTGACGTTCGCGAGGTTTTCGGACACCGTGTCCTGCATACGCAGGCCGGTGATCATCCCGGACGCGGCGGTGTAGAGCCCTCGGATCATGCCGTCCGCCTTCCCAGGCGTACGGCGACGAAGACGGAGAGCGCCATGACCGCCAGCAGAGCGCCGGCCCGCAGCAGGTCCTGCCGCGCCAGGGGCGCTTCTCCGGTGTCGGGCAACTGGGCGGGCTGGCTCACGGGGCTCTGGTTGCCGTCCACGCCGGGCTCGCCGATCAGCTCGAAGTAGCCGCCGATCGAGCGGTTCCCGGAGGGCTGAGGCGCCTCGTCCGGCTCCGCTTCCACCGTGATGATGAAGAGGTCGAAGCCGAAGTCCGCAATCGGCGGCAGCGAACCCTGGAAGTCCACCACGCCCTCCGCATTGGCGTTGAAGCGCCCGGCGGAGATCGCGTCGCCGACTTCCGAGTTCACCAGCCAGCCCTGGTAGCGGTCGGTCTCCAGCGCCGGCAGACCCTCGGCGTCCACGCGCACGACGCCTTCGGCGAAGATCAGTTCGGCGACGCCGGTGGCGCCCTCCGGGCCCCAGTTCGACAGGTCGATGTAGGCGAGGTCCACGAGCGTCGGCACACCGTTGGCGCGGGCCGTGCCGGGTGACCCCAGCGCGACCACGAACGCCAGCGAGGCGAGGGCGGCGATGACGGCCGCACGCATGCGCGGGCGTGCGGCGTGCGGAGCGGGTTGCTCCGCCGGCTGTGGTTCGCTCACGAGGGACTCCCCACCCTGGCGCGCGCCAGGCGCACCTCCTCCAGGCCCACGCGTAGGCGTCGGGCGATCGCGCGGTCGGACAGGCCCTCCGCGACGAGCTGGCGCACGGAGGCGCGCATGTCAACCGGGGCCGTCATGGGGGCGGCGGCTTCAGTGGCCGCGATCATGGCTTCGAGGTGGGCGGGCATCGCGGGCGCTGCTGCCGGTGCGGCGGCGGGCACGGGCTCGCGACGCGGGCGCTGTGCGCCCTCGCTCAGCAGGCTGCCCAGCGACTCACGCTGGCGGCCCAGCTGGCCCTGCATGTCGCGGACCGCGCGGTGCAACTCGCCGACCAGTTCGTCGCTGGAGCTGGTCGCGGAGGCCCGCACGTGGTCCTCCAGCGACCCGACCGCCTGCTGTTGCCGGATCACCCAGGCGTGATAGAGCACGCCGATGGCGAGCAGCAGCACCGGCATACCGATGGCGATACGGACGAGGAGCACCGTCGGCGAGACACTCATGCGGCCTGGCCCTCCTGCAGGGTCGTGATGCCGACGCGCAGCCGGGTCAGCGCCCGCGCGTGCAACTGGCATACGCGGGATTCAGAGATGCCCAGCACCTTGCTGACCTCGCGCATCGTCAGTTCGTCCTTGTAGTAGAGCGAGAGCACCAGTTGTTCGCGCTCAGGCAAATCCCTAATCGCGACGGCCAACTCCCCAATGAGCTCCTGGTGCTCGATGCCGGTGCTCACATCCTCGCCGTCCGGATCCGGGACTCCCATCGCACCACCCCCGTCGTCCTCCTCCTCGCCGCCACCGCCGTTTGAGTCGAGCGAGACGGTGATCCAGGAGGCGTCGATCAGGTGCTTGCGGTACGACTCCAGGCTGAGCCCCAGGGTATCCGCGACCTCCTCGTCGGTCGGCTCACGGCCCAGGTCGTGGGTGAGCTGGACGATGGCGTGCTCGGCCTCCTTCGCCTTCTGCCGCACGGAGCGGGGCAGCCGATCCAGCGAGCGGAGGGCGTCGATGATGGCGCCGCGGATGCGGGAGATACCATACGTCTCGAACTTCACACCCTTGTCCGGGTCGAAGCGCTCCACGGCCTCGATCAGGCCGATGGTCCCGAAGGAGAGGATGTCCTCGTAGTCGAGGATCGCCGGCAGGCTGATGGCCAGGCGGCCCATCACGTACTTCACCAGCGGCGCGTACTGCATGATGAGTTGTTCGCGTACGGCCGGGTCGCGGCTCTGCATGTAGCGCGCCCACATCTCCGCGTTCGCCACCTGCTGCGCGTCGCGCTCGTCCTGCTTGGCCGCCGCCTTCGACACGGCCTTCGATGGCGCCTCGGACACGGCGCGCGCGGGCGCTTTCGGTTGCGCCGGGGTCGCCGACCGACCGGTTGGGGTCGCCTGGGGAGAGCGCTTCTTCTTTTCAGCCACGCTGCCGCACCTTCACGCTAAGCCGCTTGACGTTCGTTCCAGCCGCTGGCCGCGGGCGCATCGACCGATGCGTCCGCTCCGTCGCGCGCGGCTTCGTCCTGACTGGGGTTGGGGGGAGACGCCGTATTGGCGGGGACCTCGACGGCGGTGCGTGGAGGCGCGGGGGGCGCCGTCGCAATCACGAGTTCGCCCAGGTAGGCGACGAAACTGGCCGCCATGAAGGCGAGGCCGCCGCGCAGAAGCGCGAGCTCCGGAGGGAAGCCGGCGTCCCAGGACGCCCAGGTGGTGAAGGCAAACGCCACACTGGCGGCCAGCAGGCCGATGCGCATCATCAGCATCAGCCCGCCCTCCGCTGGCGCTGTTCGACCTGCTTCCTGAACACGAACCGGACGATCCGCTCCTGATGTGCCCGCGGAATGTCGATAAATTGACCGTGGACGCGAAAGAAGGTGCGTCCGGCATCCGGCGCGACGGTGGACAGCACGCGCGCACAAACGTCGATCTCCTGATTATCGTCCAGCGGGAGGATGATCCGTAGGTTTGCGCCCGGTTCCACGACATCTCGCGTGCGCAGTTGCAGCCCACCGCCGCTGAGGTCCAGTAGCGCTGCCCCCTCCAGCCGCCGCACCTCGTCCCCGGCCTCGTCTACGACGGCCGTGTACCGAGGCTCCAGCGTCTGTTCCAGGCGGTAGAACTCGCGGCGCTCGATGCGCTCCACGCGGCTCGGCGGGTCGAGGACGACCGCGTCACCCTCCGCCTCCACGACGCGGACGCGGCCCTCCATGCGGTAGACCTGCGCGCCCTGCTCGGCAAAGAGGGACACCGTGCGGCCCGGCTCGAGTGCGAGCGTGGCGCCGTCGCGTGCGGGGACGGAGATGCGGAGCGCGTCGGCAGACACCGAGCGCACGAACGAGACGTACGAGGCCGAGAGGCCGTCTCCCTTCGGCAGCACGCTGACGGTCTGCCCCTCGCGCAGCATCTCCGCCATGCGCTAGGCCTCCACCCGGCCGGCCTCGCGGCCTCGAGGGAGCGCGGAGGCCTCAGGCCAGGCGCCGCCTACGACGGCACGCGCGAACGCGCGGTTGTCGCCCACGCGGGGCGTGTCCGAGACCGACTCGCTGTGGACGGTGAACGCCACGCCCAGTCCGGAATCGCAAGCGGCGCTGAAGATCGGTCCGAACGTGCCCGTTTCGTCGCAGCGCGTGACCACCAGGCCGGCAGGTCCCAACCGGCGGTACGCGCCGGCCAACGCCGCGAGGTCCTGGCCCTTCATCGTGGCCGGCAGCGTGAGCAGCACCGTCCGGTTGTGCGCGACCTGTGTGAACGCGGCTAGTTCGGTCATTCGGTCGCGCCGCGTGCCGCTGTGCCCCGGGGTATCAACGATCACGACGTCCGTGCTGCCCTCGGAGAGCAGCGCCTGCAGTTCCCCCGGCGTGTAGCACAGTCGCACGGGGATGCTGGTGGCCGCGCCGATGGCGGCCAGTTGCTGCGTGCCGCCGACGCGGTGCACATCGGTGCCCGCGATGGCGACGCGCAACCGATAGGTGCGCTCCACTTCGAGCGCCAGGCGGATCGCCATCGTCGTCTTGCCGGCGCCGGCGGGGCCCACGAGGAATACCGCGGCGGGGCGCCGGCTGAAGCCCAGGCGGACCGGCGCGGGTAGCCGGGTGGCCAGCTTGCGTTCCAACGTCTGTAGCACGCCGGAGGTGTCCGCCGAGGCCGAGATGGAGTCGGCCACCTCGTCAAGGAGGGGGAGTAGTACGGAGGCGCCCAGCCCCTGCTCGAACAGGCGGCGACGCGCGGCCCGCAGCGCGGGCGAACGGTCTCCGAGGCGGTCGTTGACGCGCGCCAAGTTCAGCTCTTCGAGCATCCGCCGCATCTCGGACAACTGCTCGGCCACCGCGGTTGTGGCCGGCGATTCGTGAGCGGTGGCCGCGGCTGGCTCCCACGCGGCCGCTGGTCCGTCGTCGAGTTCGCGGACATCGAGGGCCTCCGGCGCCGGGACTTCCGCATCGCGCGCCTGTCGGAGCGTCGACTCGATGCGGCCCTGGAGGCGCCGGATCAGCGCCGGGTTGGCGCGGCCGCTCACGGCCACGTCGTTGGTGAAGGGCAGGGCGCGCGGGAAGTCCTCGTAGGCTGCGCCGGGCTGGATGCGGGCTGGTGCTGGCTCAGGCTCGGGGGCAAACGGACGCCGCAACTCTGGCGCGATCGGCGCGACCGGCGCACTGGGGACCGCATCCACCATTGGGCGGCGCTCCGGCGGCGAGACACCATCCGGGAGGCACGCGGTGACCTCGACGAACTCGCGCGGCGCGGCACCCATGAAGCTGGGCGCGGTCGCGGAGCGCGTGGCCATGATGATGGCCTCGTCTCCCAGCTCCTCACGGACCAGGCCGTATGCCTCCTCGATGGTGGGCGCCTGGAAGCGCTTAGGCGGCTGCATGTGCCTCCACCTCCACCATGCCGACGGCCTCCACGTCCACCTCGGCGGCGACCTCGCTGTAGGCGAGCAGCGGCAGCGTGGGCAGCGCGCGCTCCGTCAGGCGGCGCAGCGGCCGGCGGATACGAGATGAAGTCAGCAGCACCGGCTGGTGCCCGGCCGCCGCTGCGCGCTCCAGCCTGGAGGCGATGCGCGAAGTCAGCGTCTGCAACAGGTCTGGGTCGACGACAAGCGCGACGCCGTGGTCGGTCTGCTGGAGCGCGGCCGCCAGCATTTGCTCCAGCCGCGGGTGCAGCGTGATCGCGTGCAGGCGCCCGTCCGGTGCGCGGTGCGACATCGAGAGCTGGCGGGCGAGCGCACCGCGCACGGCCTCCGTGAGCGCGTCGATGTCCTTCGTCTGGCGGCCGTGGTCGGCCAGGGTCTCGGCGATGCCGACGAGGTCGCGAATGGAGACGCCTTCGGCGAGCAGCATCTGGAGGACGCCCTGCACCTCACCGACGGTGAGCACGCCGGGTACCAGCTCCTCGACGACTGCCGGGTAGTCCTGCTTCAGGTTGTTGAGCAGCGTCTGCACGTCCTGCCTGGAGAGCAGCTCCGGCGCGTGGCGTCGGGTCAGCTCGCCCAGGTGCGTGATCAACACGGACGGTGGATCGACCACGGTGTAGCCCAGCAGCTCGGCTCGCTGCTTCTGGCCGGCGGCGATCCAGCGCGCGGGCAGACCGAAGGCCGGCTCCACCGTCTCGGTGCCCTCGAGTTCCTCGGAGGCCAGACCGGAGTTCATCGCCAGGAACTCGTTCGCCACCAGTTCGCCGCGTCCGATCTCGATGCCGCGCAGCTTGACCACGTAGTGGTTGGCGGCGAGCTGGAGGTTGTCGCGAATGCGGATCATCGGGACCACGATTCCCAGCTCCATGGCGATCTGGCGGCGCATGATGGTGATCCGGTTCAGCAGGTTGCCTCCGTGCTCTTCGTCGACCAGCGGGATCAGGCCGTAGCCCACCTCGACCTCCAGCGGGTCCACCTGGAGCATCGAGATCACCGAGTCGACGCTCTGCGAGGCCTCGTCCTGCTCGCTCTCCATGGCCACCGCCATCTCCACGGCGGTGGCGCGCTGGCGCTCGCGCACGAGGTAGCCCGTGACGCCCATGATTGCCGCGAGCGCGAGGAACGGGGATAGGGGAAGTCCCGGTACAAAGCCGAATGCAGCCAGTACGCCGGCCACGATGAACAGCGCGCGTGCGTTCGACAGCAGCTGCCGTCCGATGTCGGAGCCCAGGTGCGAGTCAGACTGGGCGCGCGTCACCACCAGGCCCGTGGCCGTCGAGATCAGCAGCCGGGATCTGCGACACCAGGCCGTCACCAACGGTCAGCAGCGAGTAGGTGGAGACAGAGTCGCCCGGCGATAGTCCGTGTTGCAGCACGCCGATGGCGATGCCGCCGATCAGGTTGATGGCGACGATGATCAGGCCCGCGATCGCATCGCCCTTCACGAACTTCGAGGCGCCGTCCATGGCGCCGTAGAAGTCCGCCTCCTGCGCGATCTGCTGCCGGCGCTGGCGCGCCTCCTGCTCGTTGATCAGCCCGGCGTTCAGGTCAGCGTCGATGGACATCTGCTTGCCGGGCATGGCGTCCAGGGTGAAGCGCGCGGCCACCTCGGCCACACGCCCGGATCCGTTCGTGATCACGACGAACTGGATCACCAGCAGGATGAGGAACACGACGATGCCGACGACCACCGAGCCGCCGACCACGAAGTTGCCGAACGCCTCGATGACCGAACCGGCGTCCCCGTGCAGCAGGATCAGCCGGGTGGAGGCGATGTTGATGGCCAGACGGAACAACGTCACCAACAGCAGCAGCGAGGGGAAGATCGAAAACTCGAGGACCTCGCGCGTATACATCGCGACCAGCAGGATCATGATGGCGATGGCGAGGTTGGCCGTGATCAGCATGGTCAGGAGCGCGGTCGGCAGCGGGATGACCATCATCGCGACGATTGAGACGACGGCGAGCGCCACGGCCACGTCCGACTGGCGCGTGATCGCGCTCAGAAGCCCCTCTGCCCTGCCCGCCGGAGCGGTCCGTACCTGTGTCGCCATCCGTCAGTCCTTCCGGCCGGGCTAGGCCCGGCCCGTCACGCGGTTGGTGCGCAGGCGGTAGACGAAGGCCAGGACCTCCGCGACCGCCTCGTAGAGTTCGGGTGTGATCTCGCGACCCACGGCCACCGCCCGGTGGATGGCGCGCGTCAGCGGCGGGTTGGTGATGACGGGGACGCGGTGCTCCTCGGCGACCTCGCGCATCCGGAGGGCGATGAGGTCCTGCCCCTTCGCGATCACCACGGGGGCGGCATTGCTGGTCGGGTCGTACTTGAGGGCGACGGCGTAGTGCGTCGGGTTCATCAGCAACACGTCGGCTTCGGGCACCGCCTGCACGGCGCGCGCGAGCAGCGAGCGGCGCATGCGCGCCATCTGTGCGCGGACTGCGGGTCGCCGTCGGTGTTGCGCATCTCTTCCTTGACCTCTTGCTTGGTCATGCGCAGTTGCGTGGTGTGGTCAAAACGCTGAAAGAGGTAGTCCGCGACCGCCAGCGCGACCATCAGCAGCGTCACCTGCAGCACCACCTCGAAGGCGATATCCACCAGCAGGCCCAGCGAGCCGTGCAGCGAGTAGCCGACGCCGAGCGCCGCCAGTTCGTCCCAGCGCCGCCAGAGCGCGAGCGCGGCGACGCCACCGAGGAGGAGGATCTTGAGCAGTGACTTCGCCAGTTGGACGTAGGACTGCTTACTGGCGAACAGCCGTTTCGCCCCGGTCAGCGGGTTGACGCGCTTCAGTTGCGGCTTGATCGCCTCGGTGGAGAACAGCGGGCCACCGGTCTGCCCCACCCCTCCGAGCAACGAGAGGCCGGCCACCGCCGCGAGCAGCGGGGCGAGCAACAGCAACGCGCGTCCGATCAACTCGACCCCGACGGCCGAGGTGAGGTCCATGGTCAGGGGGTCGTCATCGAGCACGCTGAAGCTGTCGACGAGCAGGGCCTCCATGCCCTCCCACATCGCCGCACCGCACACACCGAACCCCGCGAGCAGCACGATGGCGCTGTCCACTTCGCGGCTGCGCGCGACCTGACCACGCTTGCGCGCGTCGTCGACACGTTTCCTCGTGGGCTGCTCGGTGCGTTCGGCGGCCATCTAGGGCACCAGGAATCTGTTGACGTCGATCAGCGCGCGCCCGAAGACGGCGCCGATGAACGCGACCATCAGCGGCATCGAGGCCGCCATCACCAGTAGCCCGACGCCAATCTTCGCGGGGAAGCTCTCGACCAGGACGTTCATCTGCGGCACGGTGCGGCCCACCAGCACCATCGCCAGTTCGGTGAGCATCAGCGCGCCCATCACGGGCAGCGCGATGCGGACAGCGGTCACGAAGAGCGCCGCGAAGAACGGCACCACGCGCTCGCCAGCGATCAGCGTCAGGTCCGCGCTGCCCGGCGGCACCACCTCGAAGGTGTGCAACAGCCCCTGGATCACCAGGTAGTGACCATTCACGGCGAAGAAGACGAGCGTCACCACCACGCGGTAGAACTGGTCCAGCGTCCCCACGTGCGCGCCGGACAGCGGGTCGAACACGGCGCCCACCCCGAAGCCCATCTGCACGCCGATGAGCGTGGCGCCCATCTCCAGCGCGTGGAACACCATGGCGACGGCGATCCCGATGGAGAGGCCCACGAGCACTTCGGAGCCGAGGACGGCGGCGAAGGCGAAGATGTTGACGGGCGGCTCGGAGAGCGGGGCGCCCTGCAGCGGCAGCACGATCAGCGCCAGCAGGACGGCGAGTCCAACCTTTGTCTGCGCCGGCACCCCCTGCGTGCCGAACAGCGGCATCGGCGCGATCGCCGCGGTGATGCGCGCCAGCACCAGCAGGAAGTTCGCCGACCACTCCGGCGAGATGCCGAATACCTCAGACAGCAACTCGGACCCTTCTTCTGTTCCCCACCGGCCCCCGAGGGCCGGCGATCCGCTCACCCCGAGCCGCGAGGGGCGCCTAGTGCGCCACCAGCGGCAGCGCCGTGAACAGCCGATGCGTGTACGAGACCATCGTCCCGACCATCCACGGGCCCAGGACCGCGGCTACCGCGAAGACGCCGAGGATCTTCGGGACGAACGTCAGCGTGACCTCGTTGATCTGCGTCATCGCCTGGAACACGGAGACGCAGAGGCCGATGGTGAGGCTGACGAGGAGGATCGGCGCGGACACCATGAAGGCTGTCATCAGCGCGTCCTTCGCGAGGGTGATCACGGCGGCGTCGGTCATGCGGATCTCTCCCTGTCCAGCCGGGTACGTCAGACGACGAAACTTGTAACGAGCGAGCCGATGATCAGGCTCCATCCGTCCACCAGGACGAAGAGCAGGATCTTGAACGGCAAGGACACGACGACGGGCGGCAGCATCATCATGCCCATCGACAGCAGCGCCGATGAGACGACGATGTCGATGACCAGGAACGGGACGAAGATGATGAACCCCATGAGGAACGCCGTCTTCAGCTCGCTCACGATGAAGCCCGGGATCACGACGTAGGTAGGCACGTCCTCGATGTTCTCGGGGCGCGTGTCCTGCGACAGGCTCACGAACAACTCGAGGTCGGACTCGCGCGTCTGCGCGAGCATGAACTGACGGACGGGCGCCTCGGCGCGCCGGATCGCCTCGTCCTGTGGCAGCTCGCCGGCCAGGTAGGGCTGTAGCGCCTCGGTGTTCACGGTCTGCCACACGGGCGCCATCACGAAGACGGTGAGCAGGAAGGCGATGCCCAGCAGCACCTGGTTCGGCGGTAGCTGCGGCACGCCCATCGCGTTCCGCACGAGCGAGAGCACGATGATGATGCGGGTGAAGCTGGTCACCATGATCAGCAGCGCCGGCGCCAGGGACAGCACGGTGAGCAGCAGCAACAACTGCACGCCCGTGGCCGCGCCACCCGGCTCCCCCGCCGCGTCCGGACCGATGCCCACGTTCGGCACCGTCGCGGTGCCGTCCGGCGCGACGCAGCCCGTGGAGGCGAGCGCGAGTACTGCGAGGCCGAGCAGCACCGGCAGCAGCCGCCGCCCGGTCAACCGTCGGCCTCGGACGCGGGTCCATCGAGGCATGCGCGGCTACCTCTGCCCCTGCGCGCGCAGCTGCGCGATGGTGCGCTGGATCTCTTCGATTTGACCTTGCCGGTCGAAGGCACTCTCCGCCACGTTGGTCTGGCCGTAGCCGGCCCGCGCGCGCATTGCACGCGCGCTCGGCGGCTCGAAGTCGGGTGCGGCGTCCGAGGCCATCGTCAGCCCGGGGGTGCGGCGCGTCGCCGGCTGCCCCGAGAGCTGATCGATCCAGCGCCGCGCTCGGTCGGCCGCCGGCTCAGGCGCCGCGGCGCGCGCCATCGCGGGCGCGGACACCGAGGGCTGCGCGGTCTGCCGCCCAGCGCGGGCGCCGAACAGGGCGCCACCCAGACCGCCTGCCATCGAGCGCAACGAACGCGCCTCGGGCGGCGCGGGGACAAAGGCCAGCCGCGCGACCTCCTCGCCGTCGTCGATCTCCATGAGCTGGTTGATGCGCTCGGGCGTGACACCGATGAGCACGGCACGGTCACCCAGGCGCACCAGGTGCAGCGCGCGGTTGGGACCGAGCGCGCGCGTCTCGAGGATCTGCAGGTGGCGGGTCGAGCCGCCACCCTCACCGCTCATGCGGCGCACGTACCAGCGCATACCGAGTACGGCCACCCAGATCACCGCGAGCACAGCGGCGAGCCGGAGGCCGAGGCCGAACCAGTCGCCCGCGCCGTACCCGGCGACGCCGCCGCCGACGCCCTCGAGCGCTCCGACAGCAGTCGGCGTAACGGCCGGCTCCTGCGCCGCGACGGGAGCTCCGACCAGCAACGCGGCGACCGCGGCTAGTGCGGCGATCACGAGGCGCCTCGAAAGCCCGTTCGCGAGGGTGCGGTCGAGCCAGTTGCCGGTGCGCGCCTCGGAGGATGGGGAGACCCCACGAAGGCGCATCCGGCCGGCTATGCGGTGCGAGGCCCTCACGCTAGCGGCCCATCGCCTGGGCGCGGCGGCGCGGGGAGATGATCTCGGTGACGCGGACGCCGAAGTTCTCATCGACAACCACGACCTCGCCTCGGGCGATCAGGCGGTCGTTGACGAGGATGTCCACGGGCTCACCGGCGAGCTTGTTCAGCTCGACGACGGAGCCGGGCCCCAGCGCCAGCACGTCCTCCACGCTCATGCTGCTGCGGCCGAGTTCCACGGAGACGCGCATCTGCACGTCCATGATCAGGTCGAGCGATTGCGGCGAGGGGCCGCGCGACGCCTGCTCCCCAAACGAGGGGAACCGCACCGGGTGGACATCCACGTCGTCGCCCTTCCGTGAGCCGAAGGTCGCCCCGGGGCGAATCGGCGAGACCTTGCTGTCGAGGTCGTC
This sequence comes from Dehalococcoidia bacterium, assembly GCA_009379925.1. GTDB lineage: Bacteria > Chloroflexota > Dehalococcoidia > UBA2979 > UBA2979 > WHSU01. The sequence continues at coordinate 130,314 of WHSU01000004.1, forward strand.
GGGGGCCGAGGTCAGCCCGAAGCCGAGCGCCCCATCCTCGATGTCGGCGAACGGGACACCGGCCGCGAAGGCCTGCTCGTGCGCGCCGTTCTGGTGCCACGCTTCCGGCGCCCCGGCGGCCGGGGCGGCGTGTGTGGTCGAGTCCAGCGCGTCGGGCTCGTCGCCCAGCAGTTCGGCCAGCCGCAAGAGGAGCGCGGCCGGGAGCACCAGCGTGACGGGGGTCGCCTCGGCGCCGGTGTTCAGCGAGAACGCCAGGGTGACGAGGCGGCCGTCTCCGGTCCCTTCCGCGACCAGCGCCGCCGTCGCTTCGGCCGCGCCGAGGCGCACGTCGGCCAGCGTCAGCTCGGCCTGCGACAGGCTGTCCGTGAAGAGGGTGAGACTGACCAGGTCCAGCAGTTCGCGCGCGACCGTCCCGACCATCTGCAGCTGGCCCGCCGCGAAGGACGGGTCCTGCAGCTGCTCGGCGTCCAGCTCGAGCGACAACAGCGCCGCCAGGCCAGACAGCGGCACGAGGGCCGCGACGGGCTGCGATTCCACCTCGTTGAGCTGGAGCTTGAGGTCCAGGCCGATGTGGTCGATGCCGGCGAATGTGGCCGCGAGCTCCTCGACGCCGGAGAGCGCCGCCGATAGCCCGTCCGCCGTCGCGCGCTTGCCGGCAACGGTCTCGATGCCGACGCCGAGTACCTCGGCGCCCTGCCGCGCGAGGGGCTCGAACAGGGCAACCGCGCCGCCGAGCATCCCCGCCACCTCGGGCGCCACCTGTGAGGCGGCCGCCTGCTGGGCGCCCTGCTCCTCGAACAACCGGTCGATGTCGTCCTGCGAGACCGGCTCGTGGCCGCTCGGTGTCTCGTCGGGCACGGCGCCGTCCGGGGTCTCGTCTTCCGGCGGCCGCTGGTCCTGGTCGTCAGCCACGGTGGTCCTCCTGCTGTCGCTCGGCTACTCGGCCTGGGCCGGCGGCTGGTCTTCGATAGGCCCCGGGCCCACGGCCGCCGGCGCCATCTCCGGCACGGCGACAGGGGCGGGCTGGGCGCGGTCGAGCATCGAGATGGGCGCGGTCTCCGGGAGCACGTCCGGCTCGACGACCTCTGTGACCTGTACGGCCAGGCGCGTGCCGAGCATGCCCGGGACGCCTCGGAACCGGGCGCGGTCGCCGATGCGGATGTCGAGCGAGCGGCCGAGACGGGTGTCGAGGACGAGCGTGTCGCCCTCCCGCATCTCGGCGATCGTGTTCACCGGCAGGTCGACCCCTCCCAGTTCGACACCGACATCGAGGGCGCTGCGGCCGATGAGCGACTGCATCAGGCGCCGCTCCTCGTCGGTGGCCGCCGCGCGACGCCCGGACTGGAACCAGATTTGGGCCGAGAGTTGCGACGCGATCGGCTCGATCACCGTGTAGGGAATGCACAGGGACATGGCGCCCAGGTGGTTGCCGACGTTCACCTCGAAGAAGGCGGTGAGCACGACGTCCGTCGGGCCAGCGACCTGGATGAGGTTGGCGTCCATGCCCAGGTCTTGCAGCTCGGGCGAGACCCGCACGCTGGCCGACCACATCTCCTCCAGCGCCTGCTTGATGCTCGTGGCGAAGGAGCGGAGCAGCCCGAGTTCGACCTCCGACATGTCTCGCCCGCGGTCGATCAACACGCCGGTGCCGCCGAGCAGGCGGTCGATCACCTCGCTGGCCACGTCGTGGTTGAACTCCACCACCAGGTTGCCGCTGAGCGGCTTCATCGAGAGCACGTAACAGGCCGTCTGTGCCGGCACCTGCGCCTGCCACTCCTCGTACAGCCCCTGGTCGATGCTCGAGAGGCGGATCGTCACCAGCGTCCGCAGCCGCGAGGAGAACGAGGAGCCGACGAGCCGCGCGAACGTCTCGTGCATCGAGTGCAGCGTGGTCCACTGCTCCTTGGAGAACTTGTCCGGCCGCCGGAAGTCGTACGTCTTGATGGCGTTCGCGGACGCGCGTCCGCCGCGCGCGGCAGGCGCCGCCGTGGCGAACTCGTCTTTGCCGAAGGCGTTTGTGCTGGGGATCTGGTTGAGCAGCGCATCGATCTCCCACTGGGAGAGCGCTCGGTTCTCAGCCATCTCGTCTGCCCTTCGCTCGCGTCGCCGCTAGACCGGGTGGCCTACTGGGTGATGAAGTTCGTGAACAGGACGCGCGTGACGACCATCCCGGGCAGGCGCTCCTGGACCGCCGCCTGGATTTCGGCCTTCAGCGCCTCCTTGCCCTCCGCGGTCGCGACCTCCTCGGGCGTCTTGCCGGTCACGATGCTGGTGACGGCGTCCTCCACGAGCTGGCGGCCCGTCCCGACCTGGGCGTCGAACTCGGCGAGCAGCGCCAGTTCCTCTGTCTGACAGGCGTTCCCCCTGCCCTCGGCGCCGCCCGACGCCGGAGCGACGGACGCGACCGGGGCGACGGGCACCAGCGAGACCATGGGCGCCGGCGCGACCTCGAAGGCGCGCGCGCAGCCATGCAAGACGTGCGCCCAGCGCTCGTCCGTGGTCTGGAACTCCACGACGGTCTGGAGCTTGAGGTAGACCGGCGCGGCTGGCGGGCTGATCAGGTTGAAGACGCGGTCAGCCAGCACCATGTGCGGGCCCAGCTTGCCCTCGGTCGCCACGGGCGTCGGGTCGACGGGCGGCGTGGCCGCCTCGCCGTCGTCGCCGCCGCCGAGCACGAAAGTGAGGACGGCGAAGGCCACGCCCACGCCCGCCAGCGCCCCGATCACGCCCAGCACCCATGGCTTCTTCAGCATCGCCATTGCCTACTCCAGTCCCGCAGTCCCGCCGCCGATGCGCGCGACGGGGTAGAGGATCACGATGTCGGCGCGCCGGTTGACGGCGCGCCCTTCCGGCGTCAGGTTCTCCGCGACCGGCCGGTACTCGCCGTATCCGGCGGCGAACACGCGCTCCGGATCCAGGCCTCCGGCATCCACCAGATGACGGAGGACCGCCGTGGCCCGCGCCGCGGATAGCTCCCAGTTCGACGGGTAGGTGTCGGTCGTCACCGGCACGTTGTCTGTGTGGCCCTCCACACGGATCTCGTTCGGCAGGTCGAGGACGGCCTCGGCGACCAGGCTGAGCACCGGCAGCGCTTCCGGGCGGATGTCCGCGCTGGCGGACGGGAAGATCAGGTTCTCCGCGAGGCGCAGGACGATGCCGTCCTCCTCGCGCGTGATCGCGATGTCGCCCGCGATCCCAAGGTCGATCGAGCGCTGCTCGACCAGCTGGCGGATGGCATCCAGGTCCCGCTCGACCAGGGCATTCGTGTACTGCCCGGCCGGCACAACCCCGGAGCCGTCTTCGAAGATGGAGTCGCCGCTCACGCCTTCGCGGACCGGGACGTTGAACGCCTCCGACAGACCGCGGGCGAGCGCCTCGAACTTCACCTCGTTCGCGTCTGCCGTGGCGTACAGAATGATGAAGAAGCCGAAGAGCAGCGTGACGAGGTCCGCGTAGGAGATGACCCAGCGCTCGTCGGCCTCGTGTCCGCCCTCGTCGTGGCCTCGGGAACGGCGGCTCATGCGGCCACCTGCTCGACGGCCGGCTCTTCTTCCTCATCGGCCGGGCGGTCCGCCGGCGGGATGAAGCCCATGAGCTTCTCCCGCACGATGCGCGGGTTGTCGCCGGCCTGGATGGAGAGGATGCCCTCCAGGATCATGTCCCGGACCAGCTGCTCCTCCGCCGAGATCGCCTTCAACTTCACCGCGATGGGCAGCAGCACGACGTTGGCGAAGCCCACGCCGTAAAACGTCGCCACGAAGGCGACCGCTATGCCGTGGCCCAGGTCGGCGACGTCGCCACCGAGACCGCCGAGCACTGTGATGAGGCCCATGACCGCGCCGAGCACGCCCAGGGTGGGCGAGAAGCCGCTGGCCATCTTGAAGACCTCGGCCCGTTCGGCATCGCGTGCGGCGATGCCGTCCATCTCGATCTCCATGATCGACTTGAGGGCGTCCGGGTCGGTGCCGTCGATCATGAGCATCAGGCCCTTGCGGGCGAACTCGCTCTCGACGGCGCGGGCGTCGTCCTCCAGGGACAGCAGGCCCTCGCGGCGCGCCTTGTCGGCCATGCCGACCAGCCGGTCGGCCATCTCCACGGGCTCGTCGCCGCCGGCGCCCTTCAGGGCGCGCATGAACGAGCCGGGGACGGTCATGATCGTGCTCATGGAGAATGAGGTGATGGTCGCGCCCAGGGTGCCGACCACGACGATCATGAAGCCGGGAATGTTCATCAGCGAGGCAATCGCCCCGCCCTCGATGATGAAGCCGCCGAGGATGCCGACCGCCGCGACGACGATCCCGATGATGGTTGCGAGGCCCACGGCTGCTCCCTCTAGCCCTCGATCGCGCGCAGGTTCGGGCGCGCGCCGCCGGGGGTGCCGTAGACGGACCGCCGGTACTCGATCACGCGGCGGACCACCTCGTGGTCCGGCTCCCGGACCACCCATGCGTGCCCGTTGACGAGCACGATGTGGGTGTCCGGCGTGCTCTCCACGCTCTGAATGAACTCGGCGTTGATGTAGAGCTCGCTGTCGTCGAGTCGAGTGACGCGGATCATCGCGGGCCTCCGGGCACGCCGTTTCGGTTGCGGAGGCCATTGTTCGGCGGATAGGCCCAGACCCGTATCAGGGAACCCCCGCTAGGGACGCGGGGCACTCCCGGAGGTTGGAGCGAAATAGAGGACTGGCGAGCAGACGAGAGCGAGCGAGACGGCGCGGCTACTCGCCGGCGAGCAGCGAGTCGAGCGTGGCCGAGAGGTCCTGCACCGTGAAGGGCTTCGCCAGGAAGGCGTCCGCGCCGGCCGCCAGCACCGCGCGCGCTTGCAGTTCGTCGTTGTAGGCGGACATCGCCACGACCGGCAGTTGCTCCCACTCCGGGCGCGCGCGGATCGCCTGCACCAGCTCGAGGCCACCGAGGCGCGGCATGCGGATGTCCATCAGCACGGCATCGACGGCGGCGCCCGCCTCCAGCTGGTCAAGCGCGGCGCGGCCGTCCTCGCAGAGCAGCGAGCGGTAGCCGCGGCTGTCGAGCACCAGGCCGACCATCGTGCGGACGCTCTCCTCGTCCTCGGCCACGAGGATGAGCAGGGGTTCGGCGGGGGGGCTGATGGACGGGAGGTCCGTGGGTTGCGGGCTACTCGGCAGCGTCACGTCGCTTCGCGCCCCCCACCCCACCCGTCCAGTCGCCGGGATACCCGCCGCTAGCCTGCGGCGGTCATCGGCTCGTCGACCTCGGCGGCCTCGTCCATATCGGGGCTCTCGAGGCCGACCAGGCCACGCTTGAGCGCGTAACGGATCAGGTCCGTGCGGTTCTTGGCGTGCAGCTTCGTCATGATGTGCGCACGGTGCGCCTCGACGGTCTTGACGCTGATCACGAGTTCGTCCGCAATCGCCTGGTTGGACAGGCCCTCCGCGATCAGCTGGAGCACCTCGCGCTCACGGTTGGTCAGCAGGTCGTAGCCCGTGCGGCCCTCGTCCTGCTTCGCCTGCATCATCACCTCATTCACCGAGATCTCGTCCGAGACCGAGGTGGAGAAGTAGGTGTTGCCGCGGTGCACGGACTGGATGGCGAGCAGCAGCTCCTCCATGTCCGAGTTCTTCACCACGTAGCCGGAGGCGCCGGCGCGCAGCGCCTGCAACAGGCGCTCGTCTTCCAGGTAGGCGGTCAGGATCAGCACGCGCGTGGCGGGCGACCGCTTGAGGATCTGGCGCGTGGCGTCGATGCCGTTGAGGCCGGGCATCACCATGTCCATGAGCACGACGTCCGGCTGCCAGCGCTCGGCGGTCTCCACGGCGTCGCGACCGTTGGTCGCCTCGCCAACCACCTCCAGACCCTCCTGAGCCTCCAGCAGCATGCGCAGCGCCTGGCGCAGGAGGGCGTGGTCATCCGCCACCACCAGGCGGATGCGGTGCCCGCCGGCCCGCGCCGGGCGGCCACGGGTCACGGGGACGTAGTCACGGGAGCGGTCGATGGTCATGGTGCCTCCTGATGCCCACCGCGGGCACAGCGTACGTGCTCTGTTTCACTCGGCCAATCTGGGGCCGCCGCGCTCAGGCGCTCTGGCGCGCGGCGTAGTAGCTGCCGCCCGCCGTCAACTCGCGGTAGTCATCGAAGCGTTCGGTGCCCTCGGGGTTCGCGGAGTAGACGCGCGTGGCGCCGCACCGCTTGCACTCACCCAGGATCGCGCCGCCGGCCGGGTCACCCAGGACCCAGTGATGGACACAACTCCGGACCTGGTCGGTCACCAGTTGGAGATCGGGGATTTCCTTCGTCGTCATGCGGTACTCCACCACCCTGCCCCCCGTCGATGGCAGCATCCTATGGGCGCACCCGGTGTCCTCCGTATCGGGGAACTCCCTGACTTCACCCCTCGAAACCCCTCGATCGGCGCCCGAAGCCACCTTCTGCGCCTGACTGAGGGCTGACGAGGGGTGCCCGCACCGAGTCCTCCCTGTCGGGGGCCGCCCGCATGTCGATGATCAGGACACGGCACGGACGCCGTACGGGAGGTTGGTGCACGGACGTGGCGACCGAGGGCGCGACGACGACATCGGCGTATCTGGCCATCCCCCGCGAGTTGATCGCGGCGGATACCGTCACGGGCGTCCACCTGTACCTCCTGGTCGGCGACCGCCACGTGCTCTATCGCTCCGGCCGCCAGCCGGTGGGCGCCGAGTCGCTGGAGAAGTTGCGCCGCCGCAACGTCGCCGTGCTCTATGTCGACGCGCGGCAGGGCGACCTGCTGCGTTCCTACATGACGCGCCACCTGGACGTACTGCTCCGCGAGGCCGCCACCCCGCAACAACAGAGCACCGTCCTCCGCGAGGCGACGCGGGCGGTGCTCCAGGCCACGCTGCACCGCCTGGACGAGGCGGAGGCCTTCGAGCAGGTGCGGTTGCTCTCGGATGTCGCCACGCGACGGATCGCGGCGGACGTGGCGCTGGTGCCGGGCGTGGTGCGCTTCGCCGGGGACGACGGCCGCCTGTTCACGCACGCCACCAACGTGTCCGCCTACGCGGTCGCGCTGGCGTCACGCACGGACCAGTTCGCGCTCGAAGAGGTGGTCTCGATCGGCCTCGGCGCGCTCGTCCACGACGCGGGCCTGGCGGGCGTCGCGCCGGCGCTGCTGTGGCGGCCGGAGGGGACGTTGACGGACATGGAGCGGGACTACCTGGCGCGCCATCCCAAGCGCGGCCTCGCCACACTACAGCGCGCCGGTGTCGCCGACCCGATTGTGCTGGACATCGTCCACAACCACCACCAGGACGAAGGGCCGGCGCAGGCGTTGTCGCCGCACGCCTCGATTGTCCGGCTCGCGGACACCTTCGACACGCTCACGAGCCTGGGCGCGGACGACCGGCAGGGGCCGTTCGCGGCGCTCTACCAGATGCGCCACCGCATGGAGGGGTTCCCGCCGGGCCTCATCCGAGACTTCGTGCTGATGCTGGGGACGTTGACCGGCGTGGACGTGTCGAGCCCGATCGCGCCCCTGTCACGGCGGCCGCTGCTGGAAGGCGTCGCGCAGCCGGCGGCGTGACCGGCTTCGCGCATGGGCGCGGCCGAGCCCCTACCTGCGCTCGTGAGTCCCTTCGAAGGTGAGTTCCTCGTGGGTGTCCTCATCGACCGAGATCAGGAGTTCCGAGCGTAGCGCCAGCGCGTGCTGCCCCTGGGCGGCGGCCTCCGCGGCGTCCTCGCTCGCCCAGACGCCCACGCGGCCCGTCCGGCGGACGGCGTCGTGGACGTGGGGGCGGAGGCGGTAGCCCTCGACGTAGCCTTCGCAGGTCAGATAGTACGTGGAGAGATCATCGAGGATCTTGTCGACTCGCTCCTCCTGGCCGTCTTTCGGCGTCATGTACGAGACCCGGACGTAGGGCATGTCGATCTCCCTCTCCCAGCACAAACACGGCACGTGTCGGGGAGCATACGGGCGCGCCCGGTGCGTTGACTAGCGAGTGGGCGGACGGAGGCGAGTCGAGGGGTGCGTCAGCGGCGGGCGGCGGCTACTGCCGCCGTCCGCCGGCGAGCGCGGGCTACTACGAGTGGCCCGAGGGTGCGGAGGCTACAGGCGCAACTTGCCGTGCGAGGGCTGGCGACGGCGCTGCTTGCCGGCCGCCAGGCGCTCCTCTTCCTCCAGGTCCTGCGGGTCGCAGCGCTCGTTCTCGTGCACGTAGCCGCAGGCCATGCACGTGCCGAACTTCCCGTACCAGTCGTCCTCGATGATCATGAGGCCGCGACAGCGCGGGCACTTCTTGGGGGGCTGGCTGGTGAGCATCTCACCGTCTCCTCGAATCGGGTCGTCCGGCATCCCGCCGGTTGGGCCTGATCCGACTGCATCCGGGGTTAGCTGACGGGTTCGGGTCGAATCAGGCTTGACCCGCCCTCCGAAGAGGGTTCACCCCAGAAGTTGGTTCCCCCGGTCCCCCCGCGGGAGGACTAAGCAGTGCGCCCCAAAGCGACGCCAATCACATTCACGTTTGTTTCGTGATTGTGACAACAAGAGCATACGCGGGCGACATAGGATGTCAACCCATATCAGGCCTCTGGCCTAATGAACATCATCATTCCATCAACAACGTCTCACGAAGCGGTGTCGGATACCGGCCGATGCCGGACGCCACCATCGCCGCGCGCACGGCACGCCGAGGCGCCCGTGGAGCGCCGGTCTTCGACACCCACCGCTACCCTCACCCCGCGCGCCGCGCCACCCACACCATCTCCGGGGATGCCTCCTCGAACGGCGCGCCGAAGTGGTCGCCGTAGAGCGCCTCCACCTCGAAGCCTGCGCGAGCCAGCAGGTGCTCCATCTCGTAGCGGTAGACGTACCGCAGCGTAAGCGAGACGCGCGCCTGGCCGCCCGCGCGCTCACGGAAGAGGAGCGTGGTCCTCGATACCTTGCGCCGTCGGCCTCGTACTCGAGGCGCTGGTCGAACCCGAGGGGGTCGGTCTTCCACGCGCTCCCAGCACGGATCGCGTCCACGATCTTGGTGATGTCCGGGTTGAAGATGTTGAGTGCGAGGTGCCCACCCGGCCGCAGGGCCGCGTGCACCGAGGCGAGTGTAGCCAACTGGTCCTCGATGGTCAGGTTGTGCAGGAAGGTGCGGAACGGGACCGTCACCAGCGCGGCGGGCTGACGCAGCGCGAAGCGCCGCATATCGCCGCGCACGAGCTGCAGTGACGTCGCACCCGCTTCGGCGGCATTGCGGCGGCCGAACGTCAGCATCTCGCTGGAGAAGTCGATACCGAGCACCCGCGCGCCCGCGAGCGCCGAGGGGATGGCGATCCGCCCGGTTCCGACACCAAGCTCCACGACGAGCCCGCCGGCCTCCAGCGCCAGCGTGCGGTAGAACTCGATGCCCCGGGCACGCCTTTGGTCTGGCGGTCGTAGTGGGCGGCGTAGCCGGCGTACTCGGAGCGCGGCACGGGCATCGTGACCTCGGGGCGCGACCTGTCCACGGGACCTCGGCAGCCTCGTCCCAGGGCGGGCCCACTGGTAGAATAGGAGCATACCCACAGCCCCGGCTTGACATCCCCAGTCGAGCGATCGCCGGCCGCGGTCCATCGATCCTGGCGCGGCACCGTGACGCAGCGGGGCTCAACATGGCGATGCAGGGGAAGACGGACTAGGGAACGCATGGTTCAGGACACGCCTCCGCAGGGGATCACCGGCCTCCGCATCGAAGAAGAGATGCGGCAGTCGTACCTCGACTACGCGATGACGGTGATCGTCTCGCGGGCGCTGCCGGACGTGCGAGACGGCCTGAAGCCGGTGCAGCGCCGCATCCTCTTCGGGATGCAGGAACTGGGCGTCGGCCCGAACTCTGCCTTCAAGAAGTGCGCGCGCGCCGTCGGCGATGTGATGGGCAAGTATCACCCGCACGGGGACAGCGCGATCTACGACGCTCTGGTGCGCATGGCCCAGGACTTCACCATGCGCTACCCCCTGGTCGCCGGCCAGGGCAACTTCGGCTCGGTCGACGGCGACCCGCCGGCTCAGATGCGGTACACCGAGGCGCGCCTGGCCCCCATCGCCGCCGAACTGCTCGTGGACATCGACCGGAACACGGTCGACTTCTACCCCAACTTCGATGGCACGCTCACCCAGCCGGAAGTGCTCCCGGCGCGGCTGCCGAACCTGCTGCTCAACGGCTCGGCGGGCATCGCGGTGGGCATGGCGACGAACATCCCGCCGCACAACCTCAACGAGATCTGCGACGCGATCGCGGTGGTGATCGACAACCCCGCCTGCACGGTGGACGACCTGATGGAGCACGTGAAGGGGCCCGACTTCCCCACGGGCGCCTCGATCTTCAACCGCCCGGAGATCCGCCAGGCCTACGCCACCGGGCGCGGCCGGATCACGATGCAGGCCACGATGTCGCTGGAGGAGTCGAAGGCCGGCCGGCACCAGATCATCGTCACCGAGATCCCCTACCAGGTGAACAAGTCGACGCTGATCGAGCGCATCGCCGACCTCGTGCGCGGCAAGCGCATCGAGGGCATTTCCGACCTGCGCGATGAGTCCGACCGCCATGGCATGCGCATTGTGATCGAGCTGGCGCGCAACGCCACGTTCAACGCGGTGCGCGCGCAGCTGTACAAGCACACCGCGTTGCGCTCCACGTTCGCGGTGAACACGCTGGCGCTCGATGGCGGTCAGCCGAAAACGCTGTCCCTGAAGGAGGCGCTGGTCGCCTTCGTCAACCATCGCCGGGAGGTGATCCGGCGGCGCAGCGAGTTCGACCTCGAAAAGGCGCGCGAGCGGGCCCACATCCTGGAAGGCCTGCTCAAGGCGCTGGACCTGCTGGACGAGGTGATCCGGACGATCCGCGCGGCGGAGTCCGCGGACGCCGCCAAGACGGCGCTGATGGGGCAGCCGTTCGACCTCTCCGACCGGCAGGCGCAGGCCGTGCTTGACATGCAGCTCCGCCGCCTCGCCCAGCTCGAAAGCCAGCGCATCCGCCAGGAGCACGGCGAGCTGATGCAGCTCATCGACTACCTGGTGGACCTGCTGGAGCACCCAGAGAAGATCGACGGCCTGATCAAAGAGGACTGCATCGACCTGAAGGAGAAGTACGGCGACGCCCGCCGCACGCAGGTCTACCACCAGACTGTGGAAGACATCTCAGAGGAAGACCTGGTGGCCCACCAGCAGATCGTGGTCACCATCTCCGACCGTGGCTACATGAAGCGCGTCCCGCTGGAGACCTATCGCCTCCAGCGGCGCGGCGGCCGAGGCATCACCGGCATGGGCACGCGCGACGAGGACGGCGTACGCCACCTCATCGTCTGCGACACGCACGACGCGCTGCTGCTCTTCACGCGCCTGGGCAAGGTCTACCAGCTGGCCGGCTACGAGGTGCCGGAGGGCTCTCGCCAGGCGCGCGGTATCCCCGTGGTCAACCTGGTCGAGATGTCCCCGGACGACCGTGTCACCGCCGTGGTCACCGTGAACGACTTCTCCCGCGACTCGATGCTGCTCGCCACCGACCGAGGCGAGGTGAAGCGCACGCCGCTCGTCCAGTTCGAGTCCGTCCGCCGCAATGGCCTGATCGCCATGAACCTGAAGCCCGGTGACTACCTGATCTCCGCACGGGCCGCCAGCGACCGGGACGACGCGATCGTCGTCACCTCCGACGGGCAGGCCATGCGCTTCAATGTCGGCTCGCTGCGCGTCGCGTCCCGCACCTCGGGTGGTGTCCGCGGCATCCGGCTGCGCGACGACGCGCGCGTGATCGCGCTCGCGATCGATGCGGACGGCGACGACCTGCTGGTGGTCTCTGAACGCGGCCAGGGCAAGCGCACCGACCTCAGCGAATACCCGACCAAGGGGCGTGGCGGCGGCGGGATGATCACGTTCCGGGTCAGCGACCGCACCGGCCCCCTCGCCATCGCGCGCGCCATCCGCGAGGACCACGAGCTGATCCTCATCTCATCGGAGGGCATCGTCATGCGCACACGGGCGGACACCGTCTCCAAGCAGGGCCGGTCCACGCAGGGTGTCCAGGTGATGAACGTGGGCCCCGAGGACCGCGTCGCGGCCCTGGCCACCATCGATCCGGCCCAGCTCGAGGCGATGGCCGCGACGGACGGGCCGGGCGACGACCTGAACGGCGATCCGGACGGCGAGCCCCCGGCGCCCGAGGCCTCCATCGAGTCCAACGGCGCAGACGACGCCGCCCCGGACTCGGAGGACGGACCGGGCACCGAGGACGACGGCGCCGACGAGTAGCCCGTCCGGCGCCCGCCCCCTGGGGAACGTCCACCAGACGCCTCGATGATCCCACGAGCGTGATCGTTCTCATAACGAGGGCGGCGCGTCCGGTTGCAATCGGCTGCCAGAGCGCCCGTGCGCGCGTCGACGCGCCGTAGAACGCCCGCAGGCTCCTCTAACGTCGGCGTGCCCGAACCGCGCGTGCTCCTTGGGGACCCGCTGTGGGGACGAGGGCGCGTTGTGCAACGCCACGACGACCTGCAACTCGAGGAGTACCCCGACTTCCAGCGTCGGGAGTGGCTCGTGCAGCGAGTGGGGTGGGCGGTGATGCTGCTCATCGTCCTCGGGGCGGCCCTTGGACTCTTCGGCGTCGGCCCGCTCTCCGAGGCCGGCGCGGGCACTGACGGCCGGCTGGCCGTCGACTACGAGCGCTTCGTCCGCTTCCAGTCCGAGACGGAGTTGCACGTACGGCTGTCCGGCGACGCGCTGTCGGAGGGGCGCGCCACGCTCTGGCTGACCGCCGGCTACCTCGACGGCATGCGTGTCAGCCAGGTCATCCCGGAGCCCGAGAGCGTCGAGGTTTCAGGTGACCGACTGACCTACACCTTCGCGGCCGCCCCCGAGGCAACCGAGGTAGGCGTCCGGTTCGTGCTGCTCCCGACGCGGATAGGCGGGCGCACGGGTGAGATCGGGACCGGCCACGGCCCCGGCTTCAGCCTCAACCAATTCGTCTATCCCTGAGGAGGCGGCCCATGGACGTGCTGCTGCGCGGCGCTGCGATCTACCTGTTCCTGCTGCTGATCTTCAGGATCTCCGGCCCTCGGGCGCTCGCCCAGATCACGACGTTCGACTTCGTGCTGTTGCTGATCATCGCGGAAGCCGTCCAGCAGGGGCTGCTGGGCGATGACTTCTCGGTCACGACCGCCCTGCTACTCACCGTCGTCCTGATCGGCATCGATATCGCTTTCTCGTGGTTCAAGGATCGCTCGCCCTGGTTCGCGCGGACCGTGGATGGCGTACCGCTGTTGATCGTGGACCATGGCGAATTGCTGCGAGACCGTATGGACCGCGCCCGCATCGACGAGGAGGACGTACTCACCGCCGCCCGCTCCAGCCAGGGGCTCAGCCGCATGGACGAGATCGACTACGCCGTCCTCGAGCGCAACGGTGCGATCTCGATTATCCCGCGCAAGGCCTGACGCGGAGGACCGACCGCCACCGCGCGCCATACCGAGCGCCAGGCCTCGCATCCGTCCTGGTCCAGACACTAGAGGTCCTATTCCGGCCGATCCCTCTCCTTTGGCGGGCGGTACGTGCGGTGCTCCGCGTCGTGGCACCAGCCATTCGCGCGTGGCCCGGTGCGCCGGACCCGGCGCAGGTCCACATCGACGGTGCTCGCTAGAAGAAGGGGAAGTCCGGTGCGAGGCCGAGTTCCACGCGACCCGCCGCTTCGTACGTCATCGGCCCGATCATGACGTGGGCGCCGGCCGTATGGATGTCTCGGAACTGCCGCTCCAACGGGCTCTTCTTGAAGATCGCGCTCGTCGCCAGGGCGCCATGCACCATGTCCACCGCCCGAATGCTGGACTGCGCCGCGTGGCTGGTCGCGAGGCGGGTGCGCGCCCGTAGCCGCGCCGTGGCGTCGTCGTCCTCGCCCGCCTGGACCGCCCGCCACAACTCGGTGCCCGTCCCGTAGAAGTAGCTGCGCGCCGCCTGCAACGTCACCGTGGCCTCGGCGATCACCAACTGGATGCGGGGCACCTCCGACAGGGGCACCCCGCCCCAGCCTCGTTTAGTCGTGGCGACCTCGATGGCTGCCTCGAGCGCCGCGCGCGCGACGCCGAGCGCCTGGCTGCCGTGGGTCATGAAGACCAGCGGTAGCGCGCGAAACACTGCCCACGGGTGGACCGGCTGGTCGACGATGACCTGGAAGCCCCGGCCGGCCGGGACGAAGGCGCCGTCGACGCTGAAGTCGTTGCTGGCCGAGCCACGCAGGCCCAGGCTGTCCCAGGTGTCGTGGACGGTCACCTGGTCACGGGGTACGAAGGTGACGCGCGAGACCTCGTTGCCGGCGGCGTCGCGGCGTATCTCGTCGCCGTCGTAGACCATGCACTCGGCAGCAAACCAGTCCGCGTGGCTGCTCCCGCTCGCGAACGGCCAGCGGCCGGACACGGTGTAGCCCGCCTCCGGCTCGCCCACGACGACCGCCCGCCCGATGGGCCGCGCGGTCCCTGCCGCGATCTGCCCGTTGCCCCAGACCTCCCGCGCGTACTCGGGCTGGAGATAGCCCGAGAACAGTCCGGACTGCCCCGCCAGCATCACGCACCACCCGGCGGACCCGTCCGCCGCCGAGACTTCCTCTACCACGCGGTTCGCGAGGATAGGGTCGGTCTCCGACCCGCCGAGGTCACGCGGCAGGAACATGTGGAAGAGGCCGGCGGCGCGCATCTCCTCCACGAGTTCGGACGGGAGCCGCCGCTCCGCCTCGATGACCGGCGCCATTTCCTGGATGCGGGGGCGCAGGTGCTGTGCCGCCGCCAGCGGGTCGTGAGCTCCGTCGATGGCGGCGCCTGCCGCCCGTTGGCTGGTCCGACTCGCCATCGCACTCCACCCTTCAGACACGCGAGGTCACTGGGCGCCCATTATCATCGCTCGGGCGGAGGAGGCGCACGATGAATGCTCTGGAAGTCTTGAAGTACGGGCATCTGACGGTGCTGGGCACGGTTGAGGCGGTCCCGGAGCACCTCTGGGACGAGCCGGATGTCTGTGGCGTGTGGCCCTCGAAAGGCGTGATCGCGCATCTCGCTTCGTTCGAGCTGGCCTTCGTGGACGTGCTCATCGAGTGCGCCGGCGGCGGCCCGACGCCGTACCTGGACGCCTTCCGCGCCGGTGGCAGTTTCAACGACGACGAGGTGGCGCGGCGGCTGGCACTCCCCCCTGCCGAGGTGATCCGGGAGTACACGGAAGCACACGAGCACTCGATGGACCTGGCGCGCGAGGTCCCAAGGGGACGCTGGTCCGAGCCGGGCACGCTGCCGTGGTACGGCATGGAATACTCGCTGGACGACCTGGTCGTGTACCAGTACTACGGCCACAAGCGCGAGCACACGGCGCAGATCGCCGCCTTCCTGGACCGCGTCGCGCGTGGGGTCACTGTCGATGGGACTGCCGGCCGGGCAACGTCTCAGGGGTAGCGCGCGCATCGGTCGGCCCGCGAACTCCTACGCGCTCTTTACGCGTCTGCTAGGCGGGCCTCAGCACCCTGTCCGTGGTCGCCCACGAGTCGCCCTGCTCCACGGCTCGGGTGCCGGGGTAGAGGGGTCCAGCGTGAAGCGCCGGCCGACGCGGCCGGTGGTGACTAACCTGCAGGGCTCGGGCCCGGTGCTACCTCTCTCGCACCGCTGTCCGGACGAGGCAACGGCCCCGGTGTCCGCCGGGGCCGCTTCGCGTCCCCTCGAGCGGTCGGGTGCGGAGGCTAGCCGTTTCGTGATAGGGACGCCCGCCGACTGGACGCTGCCGCCTCAGGCCCTACACTCGGTCGCCGGGTGTCAGTCCGTCGCTCTTGCCGCACCCGAGGGCTCACGGTCGCCGCGGTGTCGCAGCAAGCGGACCCCCGTCACCAGGCCGCCGAGGAGCGTGCCTGCGACCAGTCCGAACCCGGCCCCAAGCAACAGGATGTTTGTGAATACGAACTCCACGCCTGGCAGGTTCGCCAGGCTACCGAGCGCGAAGACCAGCAGGCTGCCTACGCCACCCCACACCACACCGGCCAGCGCTGAACCAGCGGTGCCACGGCCCAGGATGCCCGCGGGGCTCCCCGACCAGTCGTGGGGCCACACGCGCGCCAGCCGCACGGGCGCCATGGTCGCGGGCGCAAACAACAGCCCGATGAACATCGCCCCCAGCATCACGGACTCGGAGACGTCTCGGTCGCCGTCGCCCTGAGCGGCGACCCAGCCGAGCGCACCGCCCACCAGGACGCCGACCAGCGTCGCGCAAGCACCCGTCGCGAAGGCGACGGCGGCAAGCGGTGGGGCGGACGGCTCGTCCTCCCCAGCGGCGAGGCCGGCCGGAGGCTCGGTGCTCACGGGGTGAACTCCAGGCGGTGACCCCGCTCCACACCGTCGGCCGCGCCGGAGGGCAACTCGATCACGCACTTCGCGCCGCGGCCGCCCATCGAGAAGCCGATCCATGGGCGCACACGGCGCGCCACTTTCGTGACCGTGCCGTCGGCGTCGAAGAAGACGGCGTCGATGGGGAAGCGCATGAACATCATGTGGATGGAACCGCACGGGCGGATCACCATGCCTCCGCCATCATCCAGGCGAGCGCGCATCATGAGCCCGCGGAAACGGGTCCACGGGTTCGTGGCCCACTCCAACCGGTGCGCCAGTTCACGGCCCGTGTCCGCGTCGCGCACGCCGCTCGTGCCCTGCTCGACGGAACTCGTCATTGCATCACCTCGAGGTCGGTGGCAGCCATCCCCGACCCCGACTCTAGCGAGCGGGCGTTGAGGTCACATCGGGGGTCTCCCGGAGAAGCACACGACGACCGCAGGCCGAAGACCTGCACGTCCGGGGTGGCGTAGAGCAATTCGTAGCTACGGGTGAGCAGCCGTTTCAGTCGAGGGTTCGAGGCCGCCAGGTTGTGCTGGACGATGAAGGAAGCCGGCTCGATGGCGAGGGCGAGCAGGGTCTCGTCCAGCGTCTCCGGACGCGTGATGAACGGCATCTCGTAGAAGTAGCGCGTCGCGGGGGTCAAGCCGGAGAGGAAATAGACCTGCGGCGTGTAGTCGGGCACCCAGAGCGTGTCGCCGGGGCTGGCGGTTTCGTCCAGGATGCGGCTGATCTCGCCCATCGCCTCGTAGCGGTGCGTGGTCCACGTCGGGTAGTTGGCGTACACGACCAGGACGGGGATGAGCAGCAGCATGCCGCCGACGGAGGTGAAGGAGAGCACCGCGCGGCGGCGGCCTTCGCTCTGCGGCTCGCGCAGCCAGCCGAGGAAGAGCGCGATCAGGAATCCGGCGGCGGGCAAGAACTGGACGAGGTAGTAGCTGTTGAACGACCCCGCAGAGAACACCCCCACCAGCGAGGCCGCGGCCCAACCGCCCACCAGCCGCTTCTGCTCGACGGTGCTGCGCGCGAGCGACCACGCCGAACCCGCCAGCAGCAACGAAAGCGGGCCGAGCAGGAGCACCCATGAGCCCATGAGCGAGGCCGCTCCGGTGAGGCCTCGGCGTCCGACGGCGCCGGCCACGTACTCGCGGTTGAAGAGGACGATGGCGTCCAGCGCCTCGGGGAGGGCGCCGAGGAGGGCGAAGGGGAGCAGCACGAGCGCGGCTACGGAGACCATCGGAAGGCCGAAGGCCAGCAGGTGGCGGGGGCTCCGGGTGGTGAGCGCGATGATGGTGGCCAGCATGAAGACGTTGGGGAGCGCGACCGGCTTGACCATCAGGGCGAGGCCGGAGGTGATCCCGGCGGCGACGAGATAGACGGCGCGCGGGTCGCGGCGCCAACGGAGGGTGAAATAGAAGCTCGCCATCAGCGGCAGGAGCATGAGCTGCACCGTGCTGGCGTTGGGGTTGATGGTCGCCAGACCCGTCGAGAGCGCGAAGACCAGCCCGGCAGTGTACGCCTGGCGCCGGCCCAGGAACTCGCGGCCGCAGAAGTATACGAGCACGGAGGTGACCCCGAGGCTGGCGAAGACCGAGAGGCGCAACGCCTCCTGGCTGTCACCGAAGAGGGTGATGACGCCGGCGTACCACCCGTAGATCAACGGTGGCTTGTGGTCGAAGAGGTCGCGGTAGGGGACGAGGCCGTCGAGCATGCCCTGGCTGACCATGGCGTAGACGGCGTCGTCGAAGAATATGGGCGCCGAGAGCTGGGGAATGGCCAGCAGCAGCGGCAGCACGGGCAAGAGGGCGAGTTTCGCGAGCCATCGGTAGTCGCGCTCTCGCCCGGAGAATCTGCGGTCGAACAGGGCCAAGTGTGCCTCCGCGCGCGGGTCTACGCGAAGTCCATCACCGCCATCGTTAGGGCATCTCAGCGCGCACGCAAGGGGCCTATCCTCGCCCGAAGACCAGCACGGCCAGCGTCATGGCGTTGAGGCCGGCGTGCGGGACGATCGAGGCCCACAGCGAGCCGCTTCGGTCGTATGCCCACGCAAGGAGTGCACCAACCAACAGTAGCGGTACGAAGCGAGCCGCATCGAAGTGGAAGGCGGCGAAGACGAGGCCTGTGAGCAGCAGTGCGGGGAGGAGTGGCCAGCGCGCGCGCACGCCGCGGTAGAGCAGGGCGCGGAAGATCACCTCCTCCACGACGGGCGCGAGCACGACGATGGTGAAGGCCCACAGCAACACGGGCGCGCGCGTGAGCACCTCCAGCGGGAGCGCGGCGCGGATGACGCCTCCGTACGGCCCGTGCGGGTCGAGGCCCAACAGCAGCATGGCGGCGGCCCACACGGGACCGGCCATCACGGCGCCGGCCCACGCGTACAGCGCGGGACGCCAGGACCGCGGGCGCACGAAGCCGAGGTGGCGCAGGGTCATGCCTCGACGCCAGGCGAGGAGCAGGACGACGTAGGCGGTGAGGACGGTGGGGAAGAAGCGGAAGGCCTCGGCGGAGAGGCCGAGGAGGCGGCCGGGGCGGACGCCGGCAGCGTGCAGGGTGAGCTGGAGGAGCATGAGGGTGGCGAGGAGGCCGAGGCCGAGGAGGATGTCGGCGGGGGTCCAGGTTGGTTGGAGATCGGCGGGGGGTTTGAGGGGGACGCTGGGAATTTTTTCGGGGTCGGTGGGGTGTTGGAGGTGTACCACGGCGGAAGTGTAGGGTCTGGGGTTGCTAGTTCGTATGGGTGTCCGCCCTCGCGGAGCCCTCACCCCGGGCCCCTCTCCCCGCTGGGGGAGAGGGGAGTCGGAGGGGGAGTGGGGGGCTGCCTACTGGGGGTTCTTCGGGGTTGGGCCGATGCTTTCGGTATGAATAGGGGCCTTGCGGTTGAGGGTGCGGCTGTGCCGAGGTGGAAGCGCCGCCTGGTGGGGGTGTTTGTCGGGTTGTTCCTGTTTGTGCAGGTGACGCTTCCGTTGCTGGGGCTGCGCGCTCGGTCTGAGGGGCAGGATGCGTTCCCGTTCGCGTGGCACATGTTCTCGACGCTGGCGGGCATCGAGGAGGACGCGGGCGGCGATGCGGAGTAGGGGGCGGCTGGGGGAGGCTGCGGCGAACGCGCGCTTCCTGGCGGTGTTTCGCATTGCTGTGGGCGCGGTGGCGGTGACGAAGGGGGCGATGCTGCTGGGGCTGGGCCGGGAACCGTTCCTGGTGGCGCTGTGGGTGCCACTGGGGTTGCTGGTGCTGCTGGGGTGGCGGTCGAGGTGGGCGGCGGCGGTGCTGTTGGCGCCTGCGGGCTATGTGGCGGTGACGGCGTACCAGAACCATGTCTATTTGCTGTGGCTGTTGTTGGTGTTTGTGGTGATTTCGGACGGTGGGCGGTACTACGTGTTGCGGGTTCGGCCCTCACCCCCGGCCCCCCTCCCCCTGTACGGGTGTTCAGACGGGAGAGATGGGTGACAGGTGTTCGGAGACATGCGTGACACCTGTTGGGTGGGTCATCGGCGCTCCCGGAGGTCGACCTCGGCGATCTGGATGGTAGCGAAGAAGACGGTGAA
>WHSU01000046.1 GCA_009379925.1 Dehalococcoidia bacterium
GCCCTCGGTCATCGGCGTGTCGGTGCAGCCGAGGGCCGACCGCGTTCACGCGGACGCCGCGGGTCGCCAGCTCGACGGTCATGACGCGCGTGAGCATCCACATGGCCGCCTTGGAGACGCAGTACGGGCCCGCCCCGGCCAGCGGGATCTTCGCCGCGCTCAAGGCGATGTTCACGATCGAGCCGCCGGAGTCCTGGGAGATCATCTGCTGGGCTAGCGCGCGATCGGTCTGCATCACGCCCCATGAGGTTGACGTCCTTCTCCCACGCCTCGACCGGCATGTTCAAAACGTGGCCAGCGTCCGCGGCGCGCCGCTCGCCCGTGGGCTGTGGGCGCTGACCGCTGACGTAGTTCTCGCTCGTGACCCCCGCCGCCGCGACGCGTACGTGGACGTGGCCGAACTCGGACGCCGCCGTGTAGACCAGCGCCTCGCACTGGTCCTGGCGGCGCGTGTCGGTCTCGACGAAGATCGCTCGCCGCCCGGCCTGCCCCACGAGCGCGATCGTCTCCTTCGCACGCTCCGCCTGGATGTCACCGATCGCTACGTCGGCGCCCTCGCTGGCAAATGCGGCGGCGCAGGCGCGGCCGATGCCGCTGCCGCCGCCCGTCACCACCGCGACCTTGCCGTCGAGTCTGCCCGCCATCTTGTTCCCCTCGTCCCGTCTCGCGCTGCGCCCTGCCACCGGCACGCTCGCGATCCCGCGCGGCACGCGGCGGGATCGTAGCACCCTTGCCATGGGCACTCGCGTCGCATCACGGACGGGGCCCCCGTCCGGCGAGCGACCCCCGGTTGGGTCCCGCGCACTGTTGAGTCAGGCGCTGTTGATCCAGGCGTTATGATGCCGCCCGCACAAGGACTGGAGTGTCATGTCTGATCTTCTTGCGGGACGAGTCGCTGTCATCACGGGGTCGGGCCGGGGCCAGGGGCTTTCGGCTGCGCGGCTGTTTGCGGAGGCCGGCGCACGCGTCGTCATCAATGACCTGGACGAGAAGACTGTCGGGGAGGCCGTGGAGATGATCCGCGAGGCAGGCGGCGAGGTCACGGGCTGCGTGGCCGATGTGTCGAACGGAGAGGATGTCCAGTGTCTCATGCAGACTGCCAAGAACGAATTCGGCGGGATCGACATCCTCTACAACAACGCCGGAATCGGCTACTCAGCCACCCAGCGCATGGGTGTTGGGATGGAGGACATCCTCTCCTGCAGCGAAGACGACTGGCGACGGATCATCGATATCAACCTCACGGGCATCTTTCTCTGCTGCAAATATGGCATCCCGCTGCTCATCGAGGGTGGTGGCGGCGTGGTGATCAACACCGCCTCGATCGCCGCGTTGCGGGGCGCCCGCAACGCCCACGCGTACACCGCGAGCAAGGGCGGCATCGTCTCGCTCACCCGGTCGATCGCCGCCACCTACGGCTCGCGCGGCATCCGCGCCAACACGATCGCGCCCGGCGTCATCGACACCGAGATGATCCAGGACTACATTCTCTCGTCCGAGGAGGCGCGTACGGCCATCAGCCAGCGCACGCCCGTCGGTCGGATCGGCACCGCCGACGACATCGCGCAGACCGCCCTCTTCCTCGCAAGCGACGCGGCGTCCTTCATTACCGGCCAGACGATTGCCGTGGACGGTGGCGCGACGGCCTGAGTCGGCGCCGCGCGCCTCACCCCGGGAGGCGGCAGAGCGGCAGAGACTACGGCCGAACGTGGCTGATGACTTGGCGGTTGGTGGGGAGCGTGGGCATGCACGACCCGTCCATCTGCAGGTCCTCGGTGGGGACGTCGTAGCGGAGGGACGACGAGAGAAAGCGCGGCGCGACCTGCACGAGCGCGGCCGTGATCCACTTGCCGCGGCAGCGGTGCTGGCTGTAGTGGTTAGAGCCACCCTGCGGGGTGAGCGCGAACGGATCGCCGTCCCAGTCGCGGAAGCTTGGCCTGAACTCGTCTGGCTCTGGCCACATCCGGGTCGCGATGGCGGGGAGCTGCCGGCAGTGGAGACACTGACCTGACGCAACCTCACCCGGGCGTAGGCGCGCTGCCGCATCTCCTCGCGCCTGGCGCCGAACCGCTGACCCGAGGGTGCGGGCTCCCGTCCGGGGACTCTACTTCGCGTGACAGTCTTCGCTGCCATCGGAGAGCCAGAACGCCCGGAACTGGCTCCGTAATTGCCTCCGGATTCGCTTTGGGCTGTCGGCGGAACGCCCCCGCGAGACTTGGGATTGGTGAGTCCCGAACCAAGTCGAGCAAGAGCCCAGTGTTTGACGTGGACGGCTCACGCACGCTGGGCGCGGGCTTCGCCCGGCGGGATATCGCCTCGGCTAGCCGATCTCCCGGGTCCGCTGTTGACGTACCCGAGGCCGCTGCGGCGCCCGCCGTGGTCACCGGCTGATGTCTGGCTGGCCTACCGCTGTACCAGCGCCAGGTACGCTCCCACGGCATCCCGAACTGCCGCGTACACGTCCTCGCCATCCTCGCCTTGCATGGCCTTGACGACCGAACCCCCTTCCTCCCCTACGCGACGGAGGCTTTCGGCGAGGTCACCCACGGGCAGGTAGATCATCCAGACACGCGGGAGCCCCGCGTTCGCGCCCCGCGCACTACAAATGCCCGCCTGCGGAGTCCCATCCTCGCCAAGCATGTTGTAGTCGAAATAGGGCTCGCCCCTGTCCTCCATGTCGACGTCCTGCACCGACCACTCGACCACCTGGCGATAGAAGTCTCGGGTTGCAGAGGCGTCAGCGATCGTCAGGTCGAGCCAGGAGATGCGCCCTACGGGCGTCGTCACGTCGTGCGATGCAGCGCCCTCGCCGGCCGGGATCGTGTCTGCAGAAACAACAGGGATGATGCCGAAAGCCGCCGCGTTCGGATCGTGTAGGACCGCCCACTGGCTCTCGCCGTCGTCGTCTTTGGGGTGCATCAGCACACTGCCGCCCAGATCGAGGGCGCGTTGCACGCTGGCCGCCACATCGGCGACCTGAATGTGTGGCATCCATTGAAGGGGGAGGCGGGCGTACTCCGCGCTGCGCGCCCCCAGCCCGATGATCGGCACTCCCAGGTTGTTCATCAGGTCCTCGCGCCAGAGCGGGTTAGCACCGGTGGTGAGCACACGTGAGTAGAAGCGCACCTCTCGCTGATGTTCGGGGACGGCGATGTCGGCGCTGAGGATGGCGCCGACCTGAGGGATTAAGGGGTCGCTCATGGTTGGAGTCCTACTTGACTTCACATTGGTCGACGCGTCGTTTGCAGCGTATCGGAGACAGCAACGAGGCAGGATTTCTCATCACGCTGCCTCGGACATCACCTCCTCGGCTCCGGCCGGGCCGAACGGAGCGACTCCGGCAGCCACGCCTTACCAGCGAGCGCCCGTTCCGCCGCTTCGGCCATCCTGTGCTCTTCATCGGTGCGAGCAGGCGGGCAGCAACCTCGGAGGCGGCCTTGATGCCGTTTAACCGACACGTTGGTCAGGCCGCCCTGAGCGGCTGGCTCCCCGGCCGTTTGCGTCTCGTACTCCAGCCGCGTGGCGTAGCCGAGGGAGGAGTGCAGGCGGCGGCGATTGTATAAGACCTCGAAACCCGAAGATCGCCTGTGCGTGCGTGCGTCGGCCACAGCTCGCGGACGTGCCGGCGGCACCGTGTGCGCGAACTGCGGCAGGGGCTGCCCCGCGCTGATGTGCGGCGAGGGCGTCTTCGAGTAGGCCCTCGACCGCCACGAGCCCATCCACGGCAGCGCACGACGGACTAGGCTACGCCGGCGCTGGCCCTCTGGTCGGGATCTGCCACGTCTCATGCTCGGGCGACTCGTCAGAGAGCCGGAACTGCGGCAGCGCCCAGCCGTCGCCGAGGTGGACGAAGGTGACGTCGACACGTTGGCCGATGGCGACGCGGTCGGCGTTCTCAGACTGCCCGTCCTCGCGGACGATGTTCGCGACCACGCGCAACGCCCGGCCAGGCTGCGGCGTGTCGCGTGCCTCGTCCAGTTCGATGAGCGCGACGACGTACGGGACGACCTCGCGGAAGGCCGGGTTAATGGGGTGGGGGACGACGTAGTACGAGTAGACGGTGCCCTTGCCAGTTAGCGGCTGCCATTCGTACTCGAAGGATCGGCACTCTGGGCAGGCGGTGCGCACCGGGTATCGCAGATGCCGGCAGTTGCCGCAGCGCTGTACGGAGAGCCGTCCGTGCGCCGCCTCCTCAAGGTACTCGCGATGCGCCGGATCGTTCGGCGGGACAATGACCTGCGCACCCAGATACTCAGCCACTGTGCCTCCCGTGCATCTCCGGCGCCTCGCCCCTACAGCTGGTTGGTCATGATCAGCGCGGAACTGGTCGCGGGCTGCGCCCAACCGAGGTTCATCGTGACCTGGGCGTCCCGGACCTGGCGGCAGCGACGCTCGCTGTAGTCGTAGATATGGACGCCGGCCTTCCAATCGGAGCAGTAGTCGTCCACTGTGCCGCGCAACTGGCGGACGTTCTCGATCACCATGTTCATCCCGTGGGTGTAGGCCTCGCAGAGGTGCCCACCACTGGTATTGTTGGGCCGCCTGCCACCCAGCTCGATAGCTCCGCTGGACACGTAGTCGCCGCCCTCGCCGATCTCGCAGAAGCCGTACGCTTCCAGCTGCATCAGCGTGGTGAACGTGAACGCGTCGTACGCACCGGTGACGTCGATGTCCTCGTGGCCCACGCCGGCGTTCGAGAACACGATGTCCCTGGTGTGGATCCCGCCCTGGTGCGTAATCGGCGCGTGGCCCCACGCGTAGTCCACGGCCGCCTTATGTGCGCGTCCGCCGGTGCCGAGTATCGCGGTGACTGGTTGCCGGAGGTCACGCGCGCGCTCTATCGAGGTGACGATGATCGCGGTCGCGTTGTCGGTCTCCACACAGCAGTCGAGTAGGTGGAACGGCTCGACCACGTATCGGCTGTTGAGCACATCCTCGACGGTCACGCGCTCCTTGTAGTAGGCCTTCGGGTTGTTCGACGCGTGCTTGCTGTGCACCATTTTGACGTGCGCAAGTTGCTCGGGCGTGGTGCCGAACTCGTACATGTGGCGCACGAAGGCCAGCGAGAAGGACTGCAACGCGCTCCCGACGCCGTAGATGCCGCTGTGGAGGTTGTGGTCGCCGTGGTTCGTCGCGAACGGTGGCGGACCGCTCGCACCGATCGGCGTGCCGCCTATGCGCCGACCGGTGTAACCGTTCATCGTGCGGTGGATGACCATCGCGTCGCAGAGCCCAGCCTCGATGACGCCCATCGAGAGGCCGATCAGCGTCTCCGTCGAGCTGCCGCCACCCATGGTGTCGACTTCGTAGTCGAGGCGGATGCCAAGGTCGGACATGACGGCGGCGGACCCGGTCGCGTCGTTTCCACTGTATGAGGTGATGCCGAAACTGGTGTTCGCGATGTCGATCCCGGAGTCATCCAGGGCGTTGTTGATCGCCTCGGCCGCCATCGCCCGCGTGGTGCGGCCCGAGTTGCGAGAGTAGTCCGTCTCCCCGACGCCGACGATCGCGTACTTCCCCCGGAGAGCGCTTTGTCCGCGCGCCATCTCACCTCCCTCCCGAGGTAATTGCTGGCCCGTCATGTACCATAGCGCCGCGAAGGGACGCAAACAGTGGATTGGCGCGGCAGCGCTGAGGCGGGAGGCGCTGCCGGCCAGGGCGACCTCGATTCAGGAAGGGGTGTGAGCAACATGCCGGGAGAGCTCCACGCCTTCACAGACCCGCCGGAGCCGTCGGCCGTGGCACGACCTTCCGACGCCCGGCTCATCTCGTTCGACATTGACGGCACGCTGGAGGTCGGCCAGCCGCCGGGCGTGATCCCGCTCGATGTTGTGCGGCGGGCGACCGACCTTGGGTTTGTCGTGGGGAGTTGCTCGGACCGCCCCATCGGCTTCCAGCGCGACCTCTGGGCGGCGCATGAGCTGGAGATGGACTTCGTGGTCCTCAAGCAGAACCTCGGGTCGGTTCGCCAGGCATTCGCCGCGGGCCACTACCTGCACATCGGCGACTCGCTGATCGACCGGATGGTGGCCCGCGAGTCGGGGTTCCACTTCATCCACGCCGTCGAGGACGACGTGATGGGACTGCTCGCAGCCTTGCGCCTGACGCCGCCGGCCTCCTTGGGGGGATGAGCGCCCCGGTCTCGCCGGACCGCTGATGCCGCCTCCGCGCTCAGCGCGTGATGCCTGCCTCCTGTGGTTGCACTAGCCCGAGGTCCATCGGGGTCGCCGAGTCCACGATGCCGTCCCGCCGTAGCGCGGCGACCTCCGCTTCGGAGCGGCCGAGCTCCCTAAGCAACGCATCCGTGTTCTGACCGGCTAGCACCCCCGGGCCACAACGCTCGGGGGTCCCGGAGAACTTCACGGTCGCACCCCACCGCTGGTACTCGCCCCAAAGCGCGTGGTCGGCCAGCGGTGCGAAGCCGTTCGCGGCCATGTGCTCGTCGTCCACGAAGAACGCTCCGGCGGGCGATGAAGAGGCCTCGACGCACGCCACGCCGGCACGCACGAGCAGATGCTCCCACTCGAGCGCGGGCCGCGTGCCAAACAGAGCGTCGAGGGCCTCACCGAGGGCAGCCCCGTTTGCTTGCCGCTCGGCGGCCGTGGCGAACCGTACGTCCGACGCGAGCCCCGGTCGTTCGACCAGCGCACAGAACCGTCGCCAGTCGTCGTCGCCCCGCGCGTCCAGAAAGACCCAGCCGTCCGCGGCTCGGTAGAGCCGGTATGTTGGCTCAGTGCCGCGCAGTTCCGGGTCGAGTTCGGAGCGCGGTCGCTTCCCTTCGTAGGACAGGAAGTCGTCGAAGTTCGCGTAGGCGTTCGCGCCGAGCATGCTGACGAAGATCCGCTGCCCCTTGCTGGTGCGACGGCGGGCCTGGAGCCCGAGCAGCGTCGCTGAGGCGATGGCCATTGCCGTGTTCGGATCCGGGTTCGCCTCGTTGGCGCGAAAGAACCGGCGCGACGCCTCCCGCAGGTCGTCGATGGAGTCGACGGGCGGCGGCCAGGCGGCGCCGGACTGAAGCAGCGCGCCGCCATTGACGGCGCCGGGCACCGGGTGGGCCGAGGGCCGCCGCGCGCCGGGGCCGGCCGGGCCGTAGCCGTTCGCGCTCACCCAGATGATGTCTGGCCGTACCTCGCGCGCCTGCTCGTACCCGATGCCGAGCCGCTCCGGCACACCGGGCCGATAGTTGTGCAGTATGACGTCTGCGCGCGCCACGAGGTCGCGCACGACTGCCATCCCCTGCTCCGACTTGAGGTTGAGGCAGATGCTTTCCTTGCCGGCGGTCGTCTTCGCGGCGACGAAGTGCGCGCCGAGGCCCACACCCATGCCGCGCATCGGATCGCCACCACGCACCGGCTCGACCTTGATCACGCGTGCGCCGACGTCGGCCAGCACCGACCCGGCGAGCGGGGTGGCGATGATCGTGGCGAACTCGAGCACGGTGATGCCCTCGAGCGGGTGTCGCGGCCGCCGGCCGTTGGCGGTGGGCGGGACCGACGGGGTGCGTGCCGGCTCGGCGAGGACGGCGTCCGTGTCGGCGCCCACCTCCGGCGCCCGCGTGCCGACCTGCCCCGGCGTCTCGGTGAGCCTCGCGAGCAGCCCCAACTGCCGTATGCTACCGAGCCTCGGGTGGTCGACATCGACCACCTCCTCGTTCGCGAGCAGGTCGGCGTGCTCGAGGGCGGCCTGCGCGGTGCCCACGAGGTCAGCCGCGACGTTGGGGTTCTCGCGGAAGCGGCGCATCAGCTCATCGGTCGGCAGTTGCCGGGCGCGTTCTAGCATCATGTTGCGCACTTCCTCCATCGCCTCGCGGTCGGCGAGGCGGGGCACGCCGCTGTAGCGTGGGTTGCCGAGCACCTCCGCCGTCAGTTCGAGCGCCTCGAGCGAGGCGAGGAACAGGTGCTCCAGCAGATTTGCCATCTGGATCCAGCGGCCATCGGACCCCCTCAATGGCTGGTAGCCCAGCGTGGGCATGGACTGGAGGGTGAGCGCGGCGTACGGGTCGTTCGCGAGCAACTCCGGGAACCGGCGCTGCAGCTGCGTGCGGAGCAGTGTGTTGAGGTCGTAGGGGAAGGTCGCCTGGAGCAGGCTCGTCTCCACGAGTTGGCCCTCGCCGGTCTGCTCCCGTGCGAAGGCCGCCGCAAGGATTCCAAACACCGCGGACTGCGCCGCCGCGTGGGTCCCTGTGCGGACTGCGGTGAACGAAGGCCCCTCGCGTTGGCTGATACCGCTGAACGCCTGCATGCGCCCGGACTTCGCCGCCACCACACGCTCGTCGGTCGGGTACCGCGCGTAGCGTCCGCGGGGCCCCCACGCCGTGATCGAGCAATAGATCAGCCCCGCGTTCTCCGCCCGGAGCGTGTCATAGTCCGCGCCCACCTCCTCCGCGTCCCCGGGCACGTACGAGGCGACGACGACGTCGGCGCCGCGCGTCAGGGCGCGGAGCCGCTCGCGGCCGGCCCGCTCGCCCAGGTCGAGGACCACGCTGCGCTTGCCGCGCAGCCACATCGGCGCGGCCGGCTCGTCGCGGGCGGGGTCGCCATCGGGCGGCTCGACCTTGATCACGTCGGCGCCGAAGTCGGCGAGCACCATCGTCGCCAGCCCGCCCGCGGCCCCGCTGCTCAGTTCGATCACCCGCAGGTCGTCGCAGATCCCGCCCATGTCGCGCCTCACTTCTCGAGATGAGTGACCACGAGCGTAAAGAGGCGACTGCAAGCACGCAACGAGATCCCGCCCGACGGGCACACGACCCGCTCCGCCTCGCGCTCAGCCGTCGGACCCATCACGCCCTTGATTGGTGGGCCCCAGTGCTGCGATTACGCTCGTGGCCAGGTCTGGGCCCGCCAGGACCACTTGGGTGCAAGTGAGGTGGCCGGTTCGAGGCGACGGAGGGAACGATGTCGACCTTGCCTCGATCGAACCGCTGGTCATCGATGCGGCAGCGCATGTCCCGTCGCAGCCTGCTGCGGAGCGCCGGCGCGGCAGGCGTCGGCCTGGGTGGGATCGCGCTCGTCGGCTGCGGCGAGTCCGAGGAGGAACCAGGGGAGACGCAGCCGGCAGGCGGGGGCGGCGGTCAGACGCCCGCGTCGGGAGGCGGGTCGCCGGGAGCGGCGCCGGAGACTAGCGGGGAACCGGTCCGAGGGGGGACGTTCCGCTACGCCCAGTCAGGTGAGCCGCCGCACTTGGACATCAGCGGGGTGCTGTCGTTCGGCCTCCACTCCCCGGTAGCGGCTATCTACAGCCGGCTGGTGCGGACCGTGTGGCCGTCTGAGGCCGAGCACCGGGGCGACTTTACGATCATGCCGGATATCGCCACGGAGTGGGAGAACCCCGACCTCCAGGAATACGTCTTCCACGTGCGACCGGACGCCCACTGGCACAACCTGGACCCCGTAAGCGGCCGGCGCGTGGACGCCGAGGACGTGAAAGTCGCCTTGGACCACTACCGTTCGGAGGGCGCCCACCAGGGCGCGTTCAGCCCCGTCGAGGAGATAACGACGCCCGACGACAGCACCGTCGTCGTACGCATGACCGAGCCGTTCGCGCTGTTCATGGAGACGGTGTCCAACGCCGTACGGCACATCTTCGCCCGCGAGGTACTCGACCGGCCAAACGGGCTGGACGAGGCGCCGGTGATCGGCAGCGGAGGGTTCATCTTCGAGTCGTTCCAACGCGGTGACCGCCTGGTGGCGACCCGAAACCCCGACTACTTCATGCCCGACCTGCCGTACATGGACGGGTACGAGTTCAAGTTCATCCCGGACGCGGCCACCCGCGTGGCGAACTTCCGTGCCGGTGAGACGGATTACCTGGGGCTGGCGTCCTGGGACGCGGTGCAAGAGGTGTTGGAGACCAACCCGGACGCGGTCCACGAGGAGGGTATCCCCGGCCACTCCGTGTTCCTGCCGGCTATGGACATGCGCTCGGCGCCGTTCGACGACGAGCGAGTGCGGCGTGCAATGTCGCTGGCGTTCGACCGCCGGACGCTGATCGACAGCCTCTACTCCGGGCACGGCATCTGGGGGTGGGGTGTCCCCTGGGCGTTCGCTCAGGACGAGGTGTGGACGGAGGAGCAGTTGCCGTGGGCGCGCTTCGAGCCCACCGAGGCGAAGAAGCTCCTGGACGCGGCCGGCCAGGGCGATGGCTTTGACGCGCGGATGAACTTCTTCGCGTACACGGAGTTGATGGAATCGGAGATCCAGCTCTTCCAGGCGGACATGCTGACCAACCTGGGCATCAACATCCAGCTGAGCCCGATGGAGTACGCCGGCTGGTTCGAGACCTACACAGGTAGGAACTGGGGCGCCGAGATGGCGTGGGGTTTCCAGATTGGCACGAGCTCGACGACCGACGAGTTCATGTATCAGAACATGCACAGCACCTCGCCCGCGAACTATTACTTCATCAACGACCCGGAAATCGATGAATTGACCGTGCGCATCCGCCAGACCGCGGAGCTGGAGGAGCGGCAGGAGATGGTCAGGCAAGTGCACGCCATCGACCAGGAGATGGTCTACCGTCTGCCCTCCCCATACGCCAACGGCCACGCGCTCATCAGCCCGCGGGTCCACGGGTGGCAGCCGCCGCTCGTCTACCGCGGCAGCGTCGGGTACGGGGCATCGGCGCTCACGCAGTTCTGGCTCAGCTAGGAGACGCGTCGCCCGTCCGTCGCGAGGAGGCGCCATGGCGGAGTACACGGCGAAGCGGCTCATGGCCGCCATCCCCACGCTCATCCTGACGTCGATCATTGTGTTCCTGCTGATGCGCCTGCTACCGGGCGACGTGGTAACCGCGATGCTCGCCGACACCGGTGCAGTGACGGAGGAGCAGCGCGAGGAGCTGCGGAGCGAACTAGGTCTGGAACGTCCGTACCCGGTGCAGTACGTAGCCTGGCTCGGGGGATTCGTCACCGGTGACTTGGGGACCTCAACCTACACGGGCGAGCCGATCATCGAGTCCCTAAAGCGCACGGTTCCGGTGACGCTACAACTCGCCGTCGTCGCGATCGTGATCAGCGTGTCGGTGGGAATCCCGCTGGGGCTGGTCTCAGCGATTTTCCGGAACAGCCCATG
The DNA here is from genome assembly GCA_009379925.1 of Dehalococcoidia bacterium. Lineage (GTDB taxonomy): Bacteria > Chloroflexota > Dehalococcoidia > UBA2979 > UBA2979 > WHSU01. Next base: position 11,070 of record WHSU01000046.1, read on the forward strand.
GGACAACGCCCTGCGCGCGTTCAGCATCCTGGGCTTGTCGGCGCCGCCCTTCTGGACGGGCACGATGGCCATCACGTTCATCGCGATCTGGTTTCAGTGGGTACCGCCCACGGGGCGGCGGCTCTTCTTCACCGACCCTCTAGATACACTGGCCCAGCTCGCGCTGCCCGCCGCTCTCGTCGGGTACAGCCTGATGGCGGTCATCATCCGCATGACCCGCTCCTCGGTGCTGGAGATCATGCGCGAGGACTACGTCCGGACCGCGCGCGCGAAGGGTCTGAGGCCGACCCACATCTGGATCAAGCACGTGCTGCGGGTCGCGCTGCTGCCGGTGATCACCGTGATCGGCGGCCAGGTACTTGCGATGCTGAGCGGCACGGTGATCATCGAGACGATCTTTGGGCTCCCCGGCCTCGGGCGGCTCACGCTAGACGCCATCACCTTCCGCGACTATCCGCTCGTGCAGTCGATCGTGCTCATCTTCGCGGTCCTCGTAGTGGTCATGAACATGATCATCGACCTGAGCTACGCGTGGATCGACCCAAGGATCCGCTACTCATGAACGGGACGCCCATAGCCGCCCTGCACCGGTCGATGTCCGGATGGTAGGCACCACGCAGCGCACTGCCGCCGGCTTGCGCGGCCGCGGCATCTCGGCGGTCAGCCTGCGCCCCATCGGACGCTTCGCAAAGACGCAACCGATGGGTTTCGCGTGCGTCGTCGTGCTCATCCTGGTCGTGTTGGTTGCCGTCTTCGCGGACGTCATCGTCCCCTATGATCCGCTGATCCCGGCGCCCCTCGAGCGCCTGCAGGGGCCATCACTCGCCCACCCGTTCGGCACGGACGAGATCGGGAGGGACGTGATGAGCCGCGTGATCCACGGGTCTCGCGTCTCGCTGCTGGTGGGCTTCACAACGGTGGGAGTGGCCGTCGGCTTGGGCGGCTTGATCGGGCTGATCAGTGGCTTCGTGGGCAACTGGACGGACATGATCATCCAGCGGGTCATGGACTCCCTGATCGCTATCCCTGCGCTGATCCTCGCGATCGCGGTCGCGTCCATCCTTGGCGCCGGTACGTTGAAGAGCATCGTCCCGATCGCGATCGCGATCATCCCGATCAACGCGCGCGTCGTGCGCAGCATCGTGCTTTCGATCCGCGAGCAGCAGTACGTGGAAGCGGCGAGGGCGACGGGGTGCACGACACTCCGCATCATGGCCAGGCACGTGCTGCCGAACACGCTGGCGCCCGTGTTCGTGCTGGCGTCCATCTGGCTCGGCAACGCGATCATCATCGAAGCCTCGCTGAGCTTCCTGGGCTTGGGCACGCCACCCCCCGACCCGTCGTGGGGAAACATGCTCAGTCGCGCCGGGCGCGCCTACCTCGAGCAGGCGCCGTGGATCGCCATCTTCCCCGGCCTCGCGATAACCATCACCGTGCTGGCCGTCAACCTCTTCGGAGACGCTATGCGCGACACGCTGGACCCGAGGATGCGCGGCGGCGTCTGAACGGACGCCGGTCCGCTGACACGTGGACCGAGCGTCCACCATGGCAGCTGCTGGAGTGGGAGGACCGATGGGATTGCGAGGCGACGCGGCGGTCGTGGGGATCGCCGAACTGAAACCGGTGCGCAAGCCAGAAGAGCCTGGGCGGTCCACGCTCGACCAGTGGGCGGATCTCTCGCGGATGGCGCTGGCGGACGCGGGCATCGACGCGCACGAAGTGGACGGCATCGTCACGTCCTCGATCCGCGAGGCGCCGTCGTTTGTCCCGTCGACCGTCGCCGAGTACCTCGGCGCGCAGGTCAACTTCGCGGAGTACGTTGACCTGGGCGGCGCCACCGCCGCGGGCATGGTGTGGCGTGCCGCGAACGCAGTCGAGCTCGGCCTCTCCGACGTCGTGCTCTGTGTCGCGCCCTCATGGCCCGTCCCGACGCCGCCCGACGGGTGGGCGCCGACGCCGCGCGGGGCGTTCGGCGCCTCGAGCGGCGCGTACGGCTCGCCGCAGGCAGAGTTCGACATCCCGTACGGCAACCTGGCGCAAAACTGCGGCTACGCGATGATCGCGCAGCGCTATGGCCACGAGTACGGCTACGACCCGGAGGCGCTGGCGAAGATCGCCGTCGACCAGCGGACGAGCGCCTGCGCGAACCCGGAGGCGATCTTCTACGGCCAGCCGATCACCGTGGACGACGTCCTCGCCAGCCGCATGATCGCCGACCCACTGCACCTGCTCGAGATCGTGATGCCGTGCTCGGGCGGAGCGGCCGTGGTCGTGACGAGCCGGGAGCGCGCAGCTCGCACGCCGCACCGGCCGGTGTACGTCACCGGGTTCGGCGAGCGGCTCGTCTTCAAGACCCCGACATACGCCGAGGACTTGATGCAGACGCCGATCGCCGCCGCCTCCGATCAGGCGTTCGCGATGGCCGGGGTCGCCCGCTCCGACGTCGACATGATCTCGGTGTACGACTGCTACACGATCACGGTGCTCATGACGATCGAGGATGCGGGGTTCTGCCCGCGCGGCGAGGGTCAGCGCTTCGTGAGGACGCACGACCTGACGTACCGCGGGGACTTCCCCTGTAACACACATGGGGGGCAGCTCAGCTTCGGGCAGCCCGGGCTCGCCGGCGGCATGTCCCACGTGACCGAGGGGGCACGCCAGGTCATGGGGCGCGCCGCCGGTAACCAGATGGCGCGCTGCGACACCGCGTTCGTCTCCGGCAACGGCGGCATCATGAGCGAGCAGGTCGCTCTCATCTTCCAGGGGGCCTAGATGACGACGGAGAAGCCGCTACCGGTGCCGACCCCGGTCACCCGGCCGTTCTGGGACGCGCTGCGGGAACACCGCGTTCGCATCCAGCACTGCGCGGGCTGCGAGCGGTGGGTCTACTACCCGCGCTCGCACTGTCCTGGTTGCCTCTCCCCGACGCTCGAGTGGCGTGACATCTCGGGCGAGGGCACGGTCTACACGTTCACGGTCGCCCGCGCCCCCACGGCGCCCCAATTCCTGGACGAACTCCCGCAGAAGATCGCGGTCGTCGAGCTGGACGAGGGGCCGAAGCTCACCACCACGCTCGTCAACATTGAGCCGGAGGCGATCCGCATCGGCATGCGCGTGCGGCCAGTCTACGACGACGTCGAGGGAGCGGAGGTCACGCTCTTGCGGTACGAGCCCGTCTAGGCGGCCTCCACACCGCATGACGGGTGCCACCCCGGCGACGTCGTCCCGCTGGAGAAAGCGGCGTGGCTTCATTCGGACGATGACATTACTCATAGCCTGCTGCGATGGAAGTAGGACTGAAGGGGGGATACGAGTGGCATTGGACAGGGCGACAGCCAAGTTCATCCAGCAAATGGCTGAAGCGGGCGGGAAACCCCTGCACGAGAGCACGCCCGAGGAGGCACGCGCACTTGGCGCGGCGCTCGTCGACCTCGCGGGGCCCGGGCCGGAGATGGCGCGCGTCGACGAGCACACGGTCCCCGTGGCAGACGGCGACGTGCCGGTGCGGGTCCTGGTCCCCATCGAGCCCCCTCGTGGCGTGATCGTCTACTACCACGGCGGCGGCTGGGTCATCGGTTCCATCAACGAGTCCGACACGCTCGGACGGAAGCTCGCCGAGCGCACGTCGTGCGTGGTCGTGCTTGTCGAGTACCGGCTCGCGCCCGAGTATCGCTACCCCACTGCCGTCGACGACTCGTGGGCGGCGCTCCAGTGGGTCGGGGAGCACCTGGGTGACATCGCGGGCCAGGACGTGCCGATCATCGTGGCCGGCGACAGCGCCGGCGGGAACCTGGCCGCTGTGATGGCGCTGCGCGCCCGCGACCGGGGAGGGCCGGAGATCGCGCTGCAGGTGCTGGTCTACCCCGTCACGGACGCGGACCTCGACCGGCCCTCCTACGTGGATCCGGAGAACCAGCTGTTGCTGTCGAGGGACTCGATGGTGTGGTTCTGGGACCACTACGTGCCGGACACCGCCCGGCGGACGGAGGCGGACGCCGCTCCGCTACAGGCGAAGGACCTGTCCGGCTTGCCGCCGGCAGTCGTGATGACGGCCGAGCACGATGTGCTCCGAGACGAGGGAGAGGCGTTCGCGGCACGGCTCGAGCAAGCCGGCGTGTCGGTCGACCTCGAACGGCACGCGGGGCAGATGCACGGCTTCTTCACGCTGCTGATGCTGCCGGGCAGCGAGAAGGGGTTCCAGCAGGCAATCAAGGCGATCAAGGCGTGCCTCGCGCAACGGGCGCGAGCGGCTGCAGCCTGACGACGCTGGAGGCCATCACGTACCTAACCGAACACGCGCGCGAGCAAGAGGTGAGGATTAATGTCGAATCAGCAGACAGACGCGAAGGCGGCGGGCGCCGCGAAGGTGGATGAGCTGGACGCCGTAGTCATCGGGGCCGGCTTCTCGGGGCTGTACATGCTCCACCGGCTGCGGGACGAGCTCAGTATGTCGGTGCGCGTGTACGAGACGGGCGACGGTGTGGGCGGGACGTGGTACTGGAACCGCTACCCCGGCGCTCGATGTGACTCTGAGAGTTACATCTACTGCTTCTCGTTCTCCGACGAGCTGCTGCAGGAATGGAACTGGAGCGGTAAGTACCCTGAGCAGCCCGAGATCCTCTCGTACCTCAACCACGTCGCGGACCGCTTCGACCTCCGTCGTGACATCCAGTTCAGCACGCGTGTGACCAGTGCGCTCTTCCGGGAGGCGGACAACCGCTGGGAGATCGAGACGGATCAGGGTGACCGAGTGTCGGCGCAGTTCCTGATCACCGCCATCGGCTGCATCTCCGCGAGCAACGTCCCCGATATCAAGGGACTCGACTCGTTCGAGGGCGAGTGGTACCACACGGGCGCGTGGCCACATGAGCCCGTCGACTTCAACAACAAGCGCGTGGGCATCATCGGCACCGGCTCCAGCGGCGTCCAGTCGATCCCGGTGATCGCCGAGCGGGCCGGCCACCTCACGGTCTTTCAGCGCACGCCGCAGTTCACGATTCCGGCGCGTCACGAGACCGTGGACCAGAAGTTCCTTGAAGAGGTTAAGGCGAACTACGACGAGATCTGGCACAAGGCCCGCTACTCGGTCGGTGGGATCCCGGCCGACCCCGTCGAGGTGTCGGCGCTGACGGTCACCGCGGAGGAGCGGCAGGCCGTGTACGAGCGCGGCTGGGCCGAGGGTGGCTTCCGGTTCTTCTTCGGGACGTTCGGCGACATCCAGGTCGACCGCCGGGCGAATGACACCGCCGCCGAGTTCATCCGCTCGAAGATCCGCGAGACCGTCAAGGATCCGGAGGTCGCCGAAAAGTTGCTACCCACGGACCACCCGTTCGGGTCGAAGCGCGCGCTGATCGACACGAACTACTTCGAGACTTACAACCGCGACAACGTCACGCTGGTCGACATCCGCCACAACCCGATCGTCGAGATCACGTCAAAGGGGATCCGGACCGAGGACGGCGAGTACGAGCTCGACATCATCGTTTTTGCGACGGGCTTCGACGCGATGACAGGGACGTTCTTCAAGATCGACATTCGTGGCCGGGACGGGGAGGCGCTGAAGGACAAATGGGCAGAGGGACCGAAGACGTACCTGGGGCTCGCGGCTGCCGGCTTCCCGAATATGTTCATGATCACCGGCCCCGGCAGCCCCTCCGTGCTGAGCAACATGCCGGTGTCCATTGAGCAACACGTCGAGTGGATCTGCGATTTCATAGAGCATCTGCGCGAGCACGACGCCGAGGTCGCCGAGGCGGAGCGCGAGGCGGAAGCCGCCTGGGTGGACCACGTCAACGAGGCGGCCGAGATGACGCTGTTTCCCCTGGCCAACTCGTGGTATCTGGGGGCAAACATCCCGGGGAAGCCACGCGTGTTCATGCCTTACCCCGGCGGCGTCGGGAACTACCGCGAGAAGTGCGATGAGGTGGCAGCGGACGGCTACGAGGGCTTCACCCTCGGTGCCGGTCGCCGTGGGAAGCGAAGGACGACGAGGGTGAGTTGAGTACGACGGGCCCAACGATCATCGTGGCGGTAGCAGCCACGGGGCCGGCTGCCGCGCGCCCACCGCCGACTAATGCGTGCGGGCTGGCGAGGCCAGCCCAGCCCAGTAGCGGTGCGGCTCCCGGGAGTCCGCCGGTGCCTCGCCTGGGCGCCTCATCCGCCGGACCGTATGGCTCGCGTACGTACGGGCGCTCGAGCAGCGCACCTGCGGTGCCCCAGCGGCGCTGTTGGTAGCAGCTGGCGCAGAGTTCGCTGTCCGAGTGCCCGACAACCGCCTGGGTGAGCCGGCGACGTTCGCGGCGGGTGGAGGGCAGTAGGGGCCCCTTCCCGTCATGGGATCGGCTGCGGGCGGCGCCCGCGTGGCGGTCCGAAGCAGAACGTCCCGGCGGCTGACCAGGCCTCATTCGTGTGCCGAACCACAGGCTTTTTCGGAGGCCTCGGCTGGCTGGAGGAACACCCAGGACATTGGCGTGTCCCCTTGTATCTCATCGTTGACCGATCATGACGCCGTCGAGGGGCGTGGGCAGGACGAACCGTATGTCCTTTTGGTCCTCGAAGATCGTGGGATACCGAGGCCGTCCCTCCCGCAACGTGGTGTTGCCTCGCCAGCGTCTCTGGCTGCTTGGCGCATGCTGTACCACGCAGTTGATTGACCTGTCCCGTCCGCGTCCATATTATCCGTGACGCTCCCATGCAGTGTGGCGAGCAACAACACTGCCAGTTCCCTCTGGGGCACAAGGGCCGATGAATTCGGCCCTTGTGTTTGCCTGCGTTCTGAAGGAATGCGCATCCGCGAGATCGTTCGCTCGTGTGGATGGCAACTCCCTGAGAGGCTTGCACACGCTCCCTAGCGTGCGCACCATCGCAGCGCTTTCGCATGATGTATCTGTCAGTTCTCGAGACATGCGGGGGACAGCCGTACAGATGGATGCCCATGATTCGCCAGGCGGGGCTCCCGAGCTCCTCGGCAAGGGTGAGGTTCTCGCCGGAAGCAAAACAGGGTACCACGCTAGTCCACGGCGGGATGGTCGCCGACCTCAGCGAACGGGCACCCCGACGTAGCCACGGGCGAGTCCGAGGGGTGCGTCCTTGAGCGTCCTGGAACAGTTCGATTTGACGGGAACCTGCGCGATCGTTACTGGTGCGGGCATCAATCTCGGCAAAGTGATAGCGCTGCATTTGGCTCGAGCCGGGGCGAACATAGTTGGTATGGGAAGTCGCGCCCAGGCGATCGATGATGTCGGTGTGGAGGTCCGTGACAGAGGACGGCAGTTCCTCGGCATCTCGGGCTGCGATGTGACCAATTCCGTGATGGTCCAAAACATGGTCGAGGCCCGCCGTGAGCGAAATTCGGGGCAGTTGACATCCTGGTCAATAATGCAGGAGCGGGCGGCAGCCGACAGGGAAGATCCTGCCCGAACTCACGGACGACGACTGGCGCAACGGGATGGGCTCCAACCTAGCCCCCGCCTTTTCTGCATCCGCGCGGTTGTTCCCCAGATGATCACGCCGGTGGGGAACGGTAATCAACATCTCCTCGGCGGAGGGGTTGCGGGCGATCCGGGCAACTGGATGTACCCGGTTGCGAAGGCGGCCGTCATCCAACTGACCAAGGCCACCGCCGCAACGAACGCGACGGAGAATATCCGCGCGGTCTGCATCGCACCAGGTCGGTTCCCAAGCACGAACGACCCCTGATGTCCGCACTCGCATCGGCAGCCTCCAACCAGCCGGCCGAGCAGGCTGGGGGCGACCGAGACCGGGCCGCTGGCCGTGTTTCAGTCCTGCGGCAGCTTACCTGAGCGGGAAAACGATCCAGCGCCCCGAGCGGTTGCGCGGCGTGACGTGCAGCTCCGCCCAGACATAGGCGGAGCCAACATCGATCGCCGTGTACTGCTAGACGGTGCCCGTCGTTCCGGAGAGTCGGCCGACATGGGAGCAGTCCAGATGCACCAGTTTCACCGGGCTCTTCCACGTCCAGGTGGCGCTCTGCCGGTGGCGCCGGGCCGGGGTGGCTCCTGCGGCGCGGCGTAGTCGGCGATCAGCGCCAGGCGCTTGGCGCGGGTGTTCAGACCGTGGCGGCGCAGCACGCGCCAGACCCCGTTGGTCGAGAGTTGGATGCCGCCCCACTTCGGCCGGGCGAGTTCGGCGGCGATGCGGGCCGGGCCGAAGCCCGGATGCCCCAGTGCGAAGGCGACCACCCCGTTGCTCGACGAAGGGCGGCGTCGCGTTCGCCATGCGCGGTACTCGCGCGGCCGCAGCATCTCCGGCCCGAAGCGCAGCGCCAGGCCCCACCAGCGGTAGAACGTGGAGGGATGGATGCCCATCACCCGGCAGGCGGCCCGCACGCTCCCGA
>WHSU01000002.1 GCA_009379925.1 Dehalococcoidia bacterium
CTTTGAGGTCCGCGAGTGGTTCCACGGCGGCGAGGGGGCTGAGGTGACGGTGCTGATGATGGCGCCCGGCCAGGTCACGCTCCTGGAGAACGCCGGCTACGCGATCGACTCGCGGCTGCTGGTCTCCGGCGAACCTCGATGGGGCGGCGAGCCGCTGGACGACCCGATCGCCTGGACCTGCGGCTTCAGCAGGACGCACGACGGTGCGACGGCGGACGCCTGGCGCACGGCGTTCTCGTAGCGGCTGCTACCGGTAGAGCGAGGGCCCATCTGGCGTGGTGCTTCCCCGGACTTCGCGGGGTTGGGTTGCGCCGCCTCGACCGCCACGACGCCACCCACCGCCCACGCCGGCTGAGCACGCCCGTCGAGCACTCTACTGATGTGCATCGCGCGCGGCTCCGTGGTACGAAGCGCGTGCAGGTCAGCGACCATCGAGGAGCGAGCGATGCCGGAACCGATCATCGAGACGACGGCGGGCAAGGTGCGCGGCGCAGCCGCCAGTGGGGTCCTCGCCTTCCTCGGTATTCCGTACGGCCAGTCGACCGGCGGAACGCGACGGTTCCTGCCGCCGCTGTCCGCCGAGCCGTGGAGCGGCGTGCGGGACGCACTGGCGTACCGCCCAGCCTGCCCGCAGCTGGACCAGAACGTGGACGAGGAGACAGCGGTCCAGGCGCGGCGGGCCGTTACCGACACCATCTTCGAGAGCGAAGACTGCCTGACCCTGAACGTATGGACGCCAGACCCGGACGCGGCCTCGAAGCGGCCCGTGATGGTCTGGTTCCACGGCGCCGGGTTCTACGGCAAGTCCGGCAGCCTGCCGGCCCCCGGCGGCGCCGCGCTGGCGGCCACCGGCGACGTGGTCGTCGTCTCCGTCACGCACCGCCTCAACGTCTTCGGCTACCTGCACCTGGGCGCCGTGGACCCGCGGTTCGCGGGCGCCGGGACGGCGGGGATGCTGGACCTGGTGCTGGCGCTTGAATGGGTGCGCGACAACATCGAGGCGTTTGGCGGCGACCCCGGCAATGTGACGATCTTCGGTTGCTCGGGCGGCGGACAGAAGGTGTCCGCCATGCTCGCGATGCCCGCAGGGCACGGGCTGTTCCACAAGGCCAGCATCCAGAGCGGCGCCGGCGTGCGCATGATGGACGCCGAGTACGCCGGTCCGTTCGCCGAGCGGCTGCTCGACCACCTCGGGCTCCGCAACGCTGACGAGTTGCAGGCGGTGCCCGTCGGACGGTTGCTGGAGGAGATCAACAACGTCCCGGGCCCCGAGGTGCAACAGCGGCTGGGCCGGCGCGCGCCGAACAACATCTTGCGGCTGCGTCCCGTGATGGACGGCGTGCACATCCCCGTCCACCCCTTCGACCCGGAGGCGGCGACGACCGCGCGCGGCATCCCGCTGATCATCGGCTGCGCCAAGGACGAGGCGATCACCTACGTCGCCCGCGACCCGCGCAATGCCGGGCTGAACGGCCTGCCGGACAGCGCGGTCGTCGAGCAGTTGCGCGCCGACCTCGGTAACCGTGCGGAGACCGTGGTGGACACGTACCGCCGAGGGCGGCCGGAGGCGTCGTCGTTCGAACTGATCCTGGCGATCGCCAGCGAGGACCGGCGGCTCTCCGCGCTCCAGCTGGCGGGCCGACAGGCGGCCGCCTCGGATGCGCCGGTGTACTTCTACCGGCTGGAGTGGGACAGCGACTACTTCCCCGTGCCAGCGGCCGCGCACGGCTCGGACGTACCGTTGATCTTCGGGGAACTCGACCGCCAGACCCTCGGCTCGAGGGCCGACAAGACGGAGATGTCCGCCCTGATGGCACACACCTGGGCTGCCTTCGCGCACACGGGCAGTCCCGACAATCCGTTGATCCCGACCTGGCCGCCCTACGACGAGCAGACGCGCGCAACGATGGTGCTCGACCTGCCGAGCCACGCGGAGTACGACTACCGGCGCGAGGAGCGCGAGGTCTGGGCCGCGATCCCCGTGAAGCAGTCGTGGGAAGGCGTCGCAACGCCGGCCTGACCGCCGGAGTGCGCGCGGCGCAACCAGAGAGGACGGGCCGTGGCAGGCGAGGGCAGGGTCGAGGGCAAGGTCGCGGCCGTCTTCGGGGGCGGGCAGACGCCGGGCGAGACCATCGGCAACGGACGCGCGACGGCGGAACTGCTGGCGCGCGAGGGCGCCCGCGTGCTGGTGGTGGACCGCTCCCGCGAGGCCGCCGAAGACACGGCGGCGAGCATCCTGGAAGCGGGCGGCGCCGCCTCGGCGTTCCAGGCGGACGTCACGGACGAGGCGCAGGTGCAGGCCGCGGTCCGCGCGTGTGTGGACCAGTACGGGCGCCTGGACCTGCTGCAGAACAACGTTGGCGCCAGTGTCGCGCTGGGCGACGCGCCGGCCACCGACCTCACCGTCGAAGCGTTCGACCAGATCTTCGCCGTGAACCTCCGCGGCATGTGGCTGGCCTGCAAGCACGCGCTGCCCGTGATGCGTGAGCAGCGCTCCGGTTCGATCGTGAACATCTCGTCCATGGCCGCCCGCTCGGCCTACCCGCTGGTGGGGTACAAGACGACGAAAGTCGCCGTGATCGGGCTGACGGAGAACCTCGCCGGCTTCAACGCGGAGCATGGTATCCGCGTCAACGCCATCCTGCCCGGGCTGATGAACACGCCGATGGCGATCGAGGCCCGCGTGAGCGCGGGCGCCGACCGAGCCGAGCTGGTGGCCGCGCGCGACCGGCAGGTCCCGCTGGGGCGGAAGATGGGCAGCGGATGGGACGTGGCCTACGCCTCACTCTTCCTCCACAGCGACGAGGCCGGCTTCATCACCGGCGTCTCGCTACCCGTCGATGGTGGTGGCGCCGTCGGCCGGCGATGAGCCGGGGCCCCCGACGCGTAACAAGAGGCCGCGGCGACGCAGTGAGTGGAGTGAGAGGGGGCGTGCCTGGAGTATCTCTGGCTACTGGTCCCTGCCACCCTCATCCTCGCGATACTGCTGCTGGCCGGCCGTCACCTCGCGTGGCGCTGGCACGCGAGGGGCATCACGGGGCGGCGGCGCTGGCCGACAGCGTGGCTGCCGGGGCGCCGGCACGACCGGCGGATGGAACGGCGCATGGAGCGCATCGGCGGGCTGCCGGCCGCTGAGGACGACACCCAGGACCGCGCCGCGTAGACGGCGGGGGCACCAGACCGGCGCGCAACGTTGGACGCTGCGCAGGCGCGGCTTCGGTACGAACAAGCCCAGGATGCGTGGCGGGCCGCGAACGAGGCACGCGTCGTGCGAGAAGGCTACCGGCGCGGGACCTCACCGTGGTCGGGACTCGCATCGGTCGCGCACACCCTCGAGCGGCGCCCGCAGGATATCGATCTGGACGAGGACGCGGCGTACGAGGCGTTGATCCGCGCGCTTGACGTTTATGTCGCGCTGGTCAGGCCCTACGCGCGCTAGACCCGAGCCACGGAAGATCGGCTCCCCGCCGCCCCCCAAACCTGTAAAATCCATATACTTTCGTGGGCTTCAGGCCCCATACTGTCCCCATAAGTTGGCTGCCACATTATGAAAGGTGGGGTCCTCGTGTCAGCCATCATTGGACTCCCAGCAGCACGCTGGGTGGTTTCGCTTGTCATCCTCGCGATGGGGTTGGTGGCGTGGGCCGCGCCCCGTGCCGCCGAGGCAGCACCGTTCCACGGCGCGATCTACACGACCACGGATGCCTGTACCACCGTCAACGAGAACGTCGGCTACACCTCGAAGCTGGACGTCTTCCTCAACGGCGGCCCGCAGGGTGGCAGCCCGAGGGGCCTCCCCGACGGCAACTACTGGGTCCGTGTCACCGAGCCGAACGGCACCGTGTTGGGTGAGTCAACCAGCGCCAACGCGACTGTTTCTGGCGGCGTCCTCGACTGCGACCGGTTGTGGGACCTCGTCATGAAGGAGAGCGACGGCTCGCAGGGCTACGACGACACCTCGAACAACGGTGGCGAGTACAAGGCCTGGCTCTGCCAGACGAATGCGTTCAGCCCGAGCTCGTGCAAGACAGACAACTTCAAGGTGCGCGAGGAAGCACCCACCCCGGTCGACGCTTGTGCGCCCGCACCGAACCGGATCGTGGTCTTCTTCGGCGGTGAACAGTTGATCATGTCGTCCACGCAGTTCATCGAGGAGACGGGCCTCAACATCCCGGCGGGGACCTACTCGGTCACCCTGCGCTCCTTCGACGACCACAGCGGTGACGACCCCCCGCAGGACCAGGACTTCGAGCAGTGGTCCGTGCGGTTCGGCACGGCGGGTGGCCCCGAGTCCGGCGTTATCTCTGACCTCCCGGACAACCTGGACGAACTCACGGAGAACGTCGGCGAGGTCGAGTTGTTGACCGACATCACTAGCTTGCGAGCGGTCCACGCGCTGAGCGGCCAGGGCCCCACCGGACCCGAGAGCGTCACACCGGTCTGCGTCGCGCTCGACCGCGTCGACGACTAGCACCCGAAGCGGTCCAGACGCAGCGAGGCCCCGACCGTACGGTCGGGGCCTTTGCGTGTCCCGCGTCTCGCGAGCCGTCCCGCCAGCCCCCTCAAGCGGCGGCGGGGATGCCTCGGCGTGCTCGTTGGCAGCCGGCCGGCCACCGAGGCGGCGCAAGGGGTCCAGTCCTCGCACAGGCAACCTACACACACGCGCCCGCCGATGACCGACAGCCGGCTGAAGGTCTGGTCACGCAACATGAGTCTGACGGAGTCGTCAGCGGGGAGGGCCGCGTCCCACTCGTCTCCGCCGGTCGCCATCCCTAGTCTGTGCACGTCCACCGGCGCGGGCACGGGCGCCGCGGCCTTATCTCAACATCTCAAGGTCCAGGTCGCTCGAAAGGACTTCAACGTTGCGTCGATACGTAGCTGGTGCGGTGCTCGGTGGCTTGATGGCACTCAGCTTCGCTGGTCAGGCTATGGCGTTTGACTGCTTCATCGCGAACAAGCCAGTCGGTGCAGGCTCCGTCGGGACCGAGACTTCGACCGGCTTCGTGCCGAACAAGCCGAACCCCGGCAATGAAGAGCAGCCGCATGGCGCCTTTGTCAGCTTCGAAGAGGGCGGAGAGACCTACGAGGTCTTCATCCACGGCCTGCTCCCCCCGGTCCGCGAGGGTGGATCGCAAGCGAACTGCGACGGCAAGGGCATCGACTCGCTCGAGGCCTGCTTCGGCGGCGAGCACGAGTAGCCCGAGGTGACCCGGCTCCGCGGCCGCCGTGCCGGCCGCGGTGACCGATGCGCTCGATGGGAGCGCCCCGCACTCTCCGCGGGTTGGATGCCCCGGCGACCGAGGGCGCCGGCGGGTAGGCACAAGGGTGGTGGGCGATGGAGGGCTCGAACCTCCGACCTTCCGGGTGTAAACCGAACGCTCTGGCCAACTGAGCTAATCGCCCTCGAACGGTCCGAGGTGGCGGCGCCAACCGATGCTATGGACGCCGCGATCGGGGGGTCAAGACCGACGGTCGTCCGGTCCGTCCCGGGGGCGCTTCCACGGCAGCGGCGCGGTCATCCCGATGATCAGGGTCATGTAGCCGAGGATCAGCAGCAACTCGAAGGCCACGCGCGCGCCGTGCCCGAGCCAGGCCTCCACCAGGTCGCCGCCCACCCACAGGTTCACGACCAGCGCCGCGAACACCAGCAGGTGGCGCCCCCATCCGATCTCGCTCACCCTGCTAGCGTAACGTCCGCGCCCCAGGCGCACATCGCCCGCCGACCACAGGAGGCCCGGTGCCGGCACCACCGTCGCCCGACGACCCGCAGCTCACTGCCCTCGATACCCTCACGCTCGAACAGCTGGAGGAAGCGTCCGGAGAGTTGCACCGGCGGCTCGGCGCTGCGCTGCGCCGGCTGGGCGAGGGCGGGGCGGACGAGGTGGACGCGGACCGGCATTCACCGCGCAGCCGGGCGGCCGCGCTGGCCGTTGGTCTCGAGCTGGCGTCGGCGACGCTGGGGGCCGTGGCGGCCGGGGTGGCGTTGCCGGCGGGCCGGCTGGACCGGCACCCCTCGAGCGTCGCGGCGGTGATGTACGCGGCACCCAGTATCGGGGCGCTCGTCGCACGCCTGGAGCAGGACCGGCGGCAGCTGGCGTCCCTGGCGCGGACGCTCGAGCACCGGCTGCACGAGGTGCGAGAGACCGCGTGGGGCACGCTATCGCTACGGCGCGTCCTAACGTTCGCGGGCCTTGCTGAACCGGCGTACTGCGCTCAGGTGCTGGAGTCGCTCGCGGCGGCGATCGAAGCATCGAAAGCGGCGCCCGGAAGCGAACGCGACGCATAACGCCGCCCGCGATGGGGCATGTAAGAGAGTGTTATGTTTCTGTTATGTCGCTTATCCCCAGCTGGGGACGGGCTGTGGATAACTCCGACCCGCGCCGCTGTGCCGCGGGCGTCGGGTGGGGCTATCCCGATGGGTTCGGGATGACCTGCTCCGTGAGCACCTCGAACTGGCTGCCGTCCCACTGGTAGACGGTCTCGCGCAGCTCCGAGGGGCAACACTCCGCGTCGTCATCGTCGTAGACGCCTTCCTGCGTCACCAGCAGGCTGCCCTGGCGCACCTCGACGTGGCCGCCCGCCTGCACGAAGTGCACCATCACCGGCTGGCCGTCCGCGAGGCGATACACGGCGGCGCCGACGGCGCCCTGCGTGCCCCCCGACTCGACGATGACGACGGCCTCCTCCTTGCCGTCCCCGGTCAGGTCGGCGAACAGGACGCGCTCGTTGTGCACCTCCCCGCCCCCGGCCTGGTCGACCAGCGGTCCCTGTAGCGCTGCGTCCTCGAAGTCCACGTCGCGCAGCGAGTCGACCGGACTCGCGGCTGGGGCCGTCGAGGTGGCCGTGGGCGTCGACGCGTCGTTGTCATCGCCGCAGGCGGCAAGCGCGAGGAGTAGCAGGGAGGCGGACAGCAGGGCGACCGGGCGGATGCGGGCGCGGCTGAGGGCGGCGCTGTGAGACATGGCGGGCTCCGTCCGGTCGTGGTCCGAGACGCGACAGCGTCGCGCCGGCGGTCACCGGGCGTCGCACCGCCTCGGCGCCCTCGTCTCGCATGATCCGGGCTCGGGCGGGCGTGATCAACGGCCCGATGCGCGCGCTGCCTGCCGCTGCCGAACATCTGCGCTACTATCCCGCTAGCATCCGATGGAAACGGGGCGGGCGATGAACGGACATTCGGCATCGGGCGGCCAGGAGGCGGCATGCCTCCGCTGTACCTCCCCGCTTCCCCCCGGCGCGCCGTTCTGCCCCGCGTGCGGGGAGCGCGCGGACGGTCCACCGCCGTTCGAGGGCGAGCCCGCGACGTCGATGGCGCCCCGTGTTGAGCGCGAGGCGCGTGTGGCGGTCGCAGCTCCCCGCATCACCACACCGCGCGCGCCGGCAACCGACGCAACGCGCGCCGTAGAGGCGGGCCCCACCTCGCCACTCCCGGTGGAGCTAGACGGCTACCGGCACCGCCTCCAGGAGACGTTCGGGTACCCGGACTTCCGCGACGGCCAAGCGCGGGTGCTCGAGGGGCTGGGCCGCGGGGACGTGCTGGCCGTGATGCCCACCGGCAGCGGCAAGAGCCTGTGCTACGTGCTGCCGGCGTTGGAGGTGAGGCGGGCGGTGGTCGTCTCGCCGCTGATCGCGCTGATGCAGGACCAGGTCGAGTCGCTCCAGGCGGCGGGCGTACCGGCCACGTTCATCAACTCGAACCTCGGGCGGGACGAGCAGAACCGACGCTACCTCGACTTCATCGAGGGCCGCGCGCCCCTGCTCTACGTGGCGCCCGAGCGCTTCGCAAACCACGCCTTCACGGCGGGACTGGCGCGGGCCGGCGTCAACCTCTTCGCCATCGATGAGGCGCACTGCATCTCAGAGTGGGGTCACAACTTCCGTCCGGACTACCTGCAACTCGGCGCGATCCGCGAGCGGCTGGGCAGCCCGCGCACGCTGGCGCTGACGGCGACGGCGAACCCGCAGGTGCGGCGCGACATCGCACAGCGCCTCGGGCTGCTGGGGCGCGCCACCGAGGTGGTGACGACGGTCGACCGGCCGAACCTGGCCTACGCGGTGGAGCGCGTGGCGGACGAGGACGAGCGCATCGCGTGGCTCGCCTCGTACGTGCGTGCGCACCGGGGCGAGGCGGGCGTGATCTACGCGCGCAGCCGGCGGCTGACGGAGAAGATCGCGACCGAACTGCGGTCGCTCGGCGCGGCGCACTATCACGCAGGCATGGAGAAGCAGACTCGGTCGCGCGTGCAGCGGCGGTTCACGCTGGGCGAGATCCCCGTGATCGTCGCCACGAACGCCTTCGGCATGGGCATCGACAAGCCGGACGTGCGGTTCGTGGTGCACGTGAACATGCCGGGACGCCTGGAGGCGTACTACCAGGAGGCCGGCCGCGCCGGACGCGACGGCGATCCGGCCGAATGCACGCTCCTCTACGACCGCCGGGACCGTACGTTCCAGCGCCGGCTGATCGGCGAGTCGCACCCGGACGCCGCCGCCGTCCGGCAGACCTGGCAGCGCTGGGTGCAGACCGCGCACCACAACGACGGCTACCTGCCGCGCGGCACATCTGAGGACGACCCGGAGCGCTTCGCGATCACGGTCGCCGCGCTGCGCGACTCCGGCCTGCTCGAGCCGGTGGCGTTGCGCCTGACCTCGATGGACCCCGACGCACCGATCGACACGTCGAGCATCGAGCGGCACCGGCAGCACGCAGAGGAGCGGCTGCGCGAGATGACGGAGTACGCCGAGACAACCGGTTGCCGTCGTGCCGTGATCCTCCGCTATTTCGGTGAGCAGGCGCCCGAGCGCTGCGGGCGATGCGACAACTGCCTGCGCCCCCCCGAGGAGCAGGCGGCAGAGTTCGCCGACGACCTGTACGACGCCATCCTCGCGATTCGCGACGACATCGCGCGCCAGTCGAAGCGCCAGCCCTCGCGCGTGCTGGAGCTACGGACGGCGCGAGAGCTGGCCGCGCGGCGCCCGCGCACCCGCGAGGACCTCACCAGCGTCTGGGGCATCGGCCGGACACGGGTGGAGTGGTTCGGCGACCGGCTGCTGCGCACCATCGAGGAGTGGGAAGCGGCGCATCCGGACGCCGCCCCACCCACCGTCGAGCCGGCGCGCAAGCGCCGGCGGCGGGACGATGCCGGCTGGCGCGCCGAGATCCGCGGGGGCAGGCCCTCGATGCTCGGCGGCGAGCGCTCCGCGGGCGGGGGCCCGGAGGTGTCGCCGGACGACCCGCTGTTCGAGACGCTGCGGGCCTGGCGGCAGCGTCACGCGCGCGAGGAGGGTGTACCGGCGTTCACCCTGTTCTCCGACCGCACGCTACGCGAACTGGCCACGCGGCGGCCTCGCGACACCGCGGGGCTGTTGCAGGTGTGGGGGCTGGGCGAGGCCCGCGTGCAGCGCTTCGGGGACGACCTGCTCGAGGTGATCCGGGAGGCGGCCCGCCCTTGAGCAGGGCGACCGCGCGATGTCTGGCCCCCACTTGCAAGGCGGGGACGCGGGCAGGCATGATAAGGGAAGTCTCAACTGCGCTTTCCCCTCGTGGGACGGCGCTCCGCAGGACGATCAGCACGAAGGTGGAACCATGAACCTGACCGTGACCGATGTCGCGCAGCAGCGCCTGTCCAGCCTGATCGGCGAACGTGCCGAGGTTACCGAGGGCCAGGCGATCCGCGTCTTCATGGCGCAGGGCGGCTGCGGCTGTAGCGGGCCTCAGTTCGGCATGGGTCTGGACACGGCGGACGCGGCCGACAATGTGATCGAGGTCGGCGCCCTGAAGTTCCTCGTCGACGAGCAGTCCGCTCCACTGCTTGAGGGCGCGTCGATCGACTACATCGAGGACGTGATGCAGCAGGGCTTCGCCATCGAGGCGCCGAACGCGCAGGCCGCGGGCGGCGGCAGTGGCTGCGCCTGTGGCGGCCACTAGGCCGCGCACCCGCTCGCGCCTCGCGAGGCTGACACAGGAAGACGGCCGGCCCATCGGGCCGGCCGTCTTCGATCTCCAACCGTCGATCCGCGGGAGCGCGGAGGAGCACCCGATGACCATCGAGGACCGCCAGCCGCGCGTCATGCTTCTGATCCCCAGCGCCTCCTACCGCGCGCCGGACTTCATGGACGCCGCGCAGCGGCTGGGCGTCGAGGTGGTCGTCGGCACCGACCGGCAGAACCCCTTCAACGACCCGGCGACCGGCAGGATCGTGGCGCTCGACTTCGAACACCCGGATCACGGCGCGAACCAGATCGAGGCGTTCGCGGTGCTGCATCCCCTCGACACGATCGTCGCCGTCGATGATGGCGGCGCGCTGCTGGCCGCCCGCGCCGCGCGACGGCTGGAACTGCCGTACAACTCCGTGTCCGCCGTGGAGGCCACGCGCAACAAGGCGCTGCTGCGGGAGCGGCTCGCCGCGGCAGGTCTCCCCTCCCCCACCTTCGAGGTCCACGCGCTGCTCGACGACCCGCGGCCGCAGGCCGCGCGCCTCGAGTACCCGGTGGTGGTGAAACCGCTCGCGCTCTCCGCCAGCCGAGGCGTGATCCGCGCCGACACCCCGGAGCAGCTCATCGCCGCCATCGAGCGGGCCGGGCGCATCCTCACCTCGCCCGAGGCGCTGGAGGAGTGCGGTGCACCGCTCGCCGACCGGGTGCTCATCGAGGGCTACGTTCCTGGCATCGAGGTGTCGCTGGAAGGCCTGCTTGATGACGGCCGGCTGCGCGTGCTGGCGCTGTTCGACAAGCCCGACCCGCTGGAGGGCCCGTACTTCGAGGAGACGATCTACGTGACGCCCACGCGGCTGCCGGCGGCCGAGCAACAGCGCGTGGTGGAGACGGCCGAAGCGGCGTGCCGGGCGCTAGGGTTGGTGGACGGCCCCGTGCATGCCGAGCTGCGGCTGAACGACGCGGGCGCGTACGCCATCGACATCGCGGCGCGTTCCATCGGCGGGCTGTGCGCGCGCACGCTGAGCTTCGGCACCGGGATGTCGCTCGAGGAGCTGCTGCTGCGTCACGCGATCGGTGCGGAGGTCGACTCGTACGAGCGTGACGCGCGGGCGGCCGGCGTGATGATGATCCCGATCCCCTCGGCGGGCACGCTCCGCGCGGTGCAGGGGCAGGCGGAGGCCGAAGCGGTATCGCTCATCGAGTCCGTCACGATCTCGATCCACCCCGGCAGTCGTGTCGTGCCGCTGCCGGAAGGGAGCGAGTACCTGGGCTTCATCTTTGCGCGCGGCGAGACACCGGAGGCGGTGGAGGCCGCACTGCGCGAGGCGCACGGGCGCCTGCGCTTCGACATCGAGTAGCCGAGCCGGCAGTCCGCTACAGCGCGCTGCTCAGCCCTCGGGCCGTCTCCTCGCCCGCGGCGACCACCAGCACCATCGCGACCATCCCGGTGACGAAGAAGATGGCCGCCGGCTGGCCGGTAGTCATGAGCGTGACTGCGTAGATGAAGGCGAGGATCGCGACCTGCGCCAGGTGGAAGGTCAACATCCCGAAGATCGCGGTGCGCAGCGCGAAGAAGTGTCGAGGCAGCATCGGTGAACCCCCTCGACTAGATCGTCGACCTCGCGGCCACACCTCTCAATCGAAGCAGGCCGTGAGTGACACCTCAGATGCTCAGCGCCAGGTCGAGAGGAGCCAACTGCTCCTCGGTGGGTTCCGCTCAGCAGAACCACGACTCGGTGAGCCCCGGCACCACTCGTCGAGGTTGCGGCGCCACCTCGACGGGCCCGTGGTCATCGAGCAGGTGACGGTACGTCGCCGCCTTGACGCGACGGAACGTCTCCACCGCCGGCTCTGGGTCGCACCCCGCGCAAGAGGCCGCCTCCACGATGCCGGCCAGTTCCGCCTGCAGGCGGTCGAGGCGGGGGTCGGCGCTCGACCACTGCCACGTCAGCCCCTCCTCCTCGAAGGGTCCGAGGCTCTGTTCGACGCGCAGCCGCTCGATGAGCGGGGAGCCGGGCGGCAGCAGCAGGCGCAGCGCGTACTGCACGGGTTGCACCACCTCGACGAGTCCGTGGCCCTCGATGAAGGCGAGCAGTTCGAGGAAGTCGTCGCCGGTGGCCCACGGCGTGTGCGCGACCCACGTGGGGCGTAGGACGAGGCCGGCTGCCTGCGCCAGACCCAGCGCGCGCTCCATGTCGTCTCGGGTGTGGCCCTTCTGCAGCGCGCGCAGGATCGCGTCGCTGGTCGACTCGAACGCCGAGGTGATGAAGAGGCAGCCGGCCGCGCTCAGCGCGGGGAGCACGTCCGCGTGCTCCAGCAGGTGCTCCACCTTGATGGTCGCGTCGAAGGTCAGGTCCGGATGCCGGCGGTGGACCTCCTGGGCGATCGCCATCGAGTGCGGGCGGGCGTTCAGGAAGTCCGGGTCGCCGAACGTGATGTGCCGCGCGCCCGCCGCGACCTGCTGCTCGATGTCCGCGAGCACTGCCTCCGGTCGCACCAGGCGGAGCCGGCCACCGTACACGGGTGTGATCGGGCAGTGCGTGCAGAGGTGGGCGCACCCGCGGGTCGCCTCCGTGTAGCCGGCCAGGCGCTCCTCGTCGCCCACGCGCAGGCGGGCGTACGCCTCCAGCGGCGGGAGGCCCGAGCGGTCGGGGACAGGGTGCTGCTGGCGCGCGAAGGCGGCCACCGCGCCCACGCCCTCCAGCGGCGCCCCCGCCGGACGGCGTCCGGCCAGCTGGTCGGCCAGAGCGACCAGTCCGGGCTCGTACTCACCACCGACGACGGAGTCCGCCAGGCCATCGCGGGTCAGACGGTCGTGCAGCGGGGTCGCGTAGAGCCCGTAGAAGGCGATATGGAGCTTCGGGCGCAGCCTCCGCAACCGCCGGGCCAGCTCGATGCCGAGACGCGCCGCGGTGTGCATCGGAATCGAGATGGCGACGAGCCCGGCGCCCTCGAATCGCTCCACCTCCGGCGCCTCGACCGAGAGGTCGAGCGTGCCCACCTCGTGACCGGCGGCGCGCAGCGCCGCGGCGGCCGAGGCGAGCGCCAGCGGTTGGTGACCCATCTCGTAGGTAGAGACCAGGACGGTGCGCACGGGCCGCGCTACTTCTTCGACGGCTTGTAGTAGGGGTTCGACCCGGAAGCGTGGTCGGTGCTGTCGACGACCCGCGTGATGCTGGGCTCCGCGTCGAAGATGGCGACCTCGACCCCCTGCTTCAGGGTCACATTGAGCATCCCGCAACCGACGCAGCCGCCACCGAACTCGATGTAGGCGGTGTCGCCCTCGACGGCCTGCAGGTTGACGACCCCGCCGTGCGCCGCGATCTGCGGGTTGATCTGCTCGTCGAAGAGGCGCTGGACGGTCTGCTCACGCTCGTCGCGCCACAGGGGATTGGGGTTGTGGAACACCAGCCGGCCCTGGCCCGGAGCGTCCTCGGCGTAGTCCACTTCGACGCCGTCCAGGTGTGTGACGCTACGCGGCTCCACGTAAACGCGGATGCCGTCCGTCTCGACCTCGATGTCACCTTCGACCTGTGCGCCGTCCTCCACCAGGCTCAGCATGTGCTGAAACTCGCCTCCCTGGCGCCCGGCGACCTGCAGGCGGAGGCCAGCCACCGGGTTGGCGTGGCTACCGATGATGTCGGACAGCTTGTCGACGGCCTCGTCTGAGAACTGGATGCGGGGCGCCTCGGCGGGCGCGCGCTCGGGCATCTCTTCTTCGGTCATGGTCCGCTCCCCGGCGCCGTCCGCCCGCTGCAACCTGGGTCTCGCCTCGACGCCTCACCCCTAGCCTAGCCGATCGGGCAACCATGCGCCGGTCGCGCATCGAGGTGGAGGGCGATGGTTCTGCGACACCCGGTCCAGCCGCCGCAACCAGAATTATGAGTTTAATGAAGCGGGTGAATCCGGCGCCCGATCCACTACGTACGGATTACGTACGGACAGTACGTACCGAAAGCGGGCAACGCGCCGCGCGGCCTCGGCAGGTGCTCTCGCCCCGGGCAGTCCCTGCCCGATGCACCCATCCGCGACCGTGCCAAGCGCACAGGCTGAGGGCCGCATCGAGGGGTGAGCCTCAGCGGAGAAGGAGTAGTCATGAGCAACTACTGGCAGCGCGCTACCACCGGGCGCATGACGAGGCGGCGCCTGATCCGGGGCGGCGCGATGGCTGGGGCCGGACTCGCCGGGGCCGCCCTCATCGGATGCGGCGACGACGACGAGCCGGAGGCCACTCAAGTTGCCGGCGGATCGCCTACCTCGACCGCCACGGCGGAGGGCACAGGCACCGGCACCGCCACCCCGGAAGATCCGTTCGGGCAGGTGAAGCGCGGCGGACGTCTGAGCGTCACGGTCGCGAACGACCCGCCGACGATCGACCCCTTCGGCAACCTCTCGTTCCTCACCAAGGGCGTCGGCAACTACGTGTACAGCCGGCTCTACAAGGTCGGCAACGACCCGGACATCAACCCGTGGACCGCCCTACCCACGCCGGAGCTGGCGGAGAGCGCCGAGACCGACGACGGCCAGCACTGGACCATCCGGCTGAAGCCCGGCGTCAAGTTCCACAACAAGGCGCCGGTGGACGGCCGCGAGGTGACGGCGGAGGATGTCGCATTCTCCTTCGGTGTCCTGAGCGCGCCCGACTCGCCCGGGCTCTCCCTGGTGGAGTCCGCGGGCTGGGTGAACGTCGAGGCGGTGGACGCCCAGACGGTCACGTTCGATCTGGCCGCTCCCAGCGCGTCCTTCCTGGACGACCTGGCCGATACCAACCGCCTATACGTGCTCCCCACCGAGTACGACGGCGGGTTTGACCCCCGCACCGAGATGATCGGGTCAGGTGCCTGGATCCTGGACAGCTACCAGCCGTCCCAGGCGTTCGCCTTCTCCGCGAACCCGGAGTACTTCGAGGAAGGCCAGCCCTTCCTGGACGGCGTCGACCTGTCGATCATTCCGGAGTACGCGAACCGGCTGTCGCAGTTCCAGGCCGGCAACACGCGGGTGGAGGGCATCAACGCCGACGACGTCCTGGACCTTCGTGCGGAGCAGCCCGACGTGCAGTGGCGCGGCCTGCAGTCCGCCCTGCTGTCGTTCTTCTACTTCTCGCCGGAGGATGTGGAGCCGGACGCGCCGTGGCGCGACGAGCGATTCCGCCAGGCCACCTCGCTGGCCGTGGACCGCGCGGGGATCATGGTCTCGTCCTACAACACGCAGACCCTGAAAGACGCCGGTCTGGATGTCGCCGAGAACTGGAACAACCTGGTCCCGGCCGGGTTCGGCGACCGCTGGTGGCTCGACCCGCAATCGGCCGAGCAGGGCGAGAGCGCGAAGTGGTTTGAGTACAACCCGGAAGAGGCCAGCAAGATGATTGCGGCCGGTGGCTGGGAAGGGCACTCCTTCACGTATCGCTGGCCCTCCAACGTCTACGGCTCCACGTTCAACAACGTCGCGGAGATCATGGGCAACTTCCTGATGGCGATCGGACTCGCGCCGCAGACCGAGACCGAGGACTACGCTTCGCGCTACATCACGAACACGTTCCGGGGAGACTTCACGGGCGTGGCCTTCGGCTACGAGACCCCGTTCCCGGAGGTGGGTGGCTATTTCCCCCGCATGTTCGGCGACGACCCGGCAAACCACAGCCGGTACTCAGGTGAGGCGATCGAGCGGATCAAGGAACTCACCACGATGCAGGCGAGCGAGATCGACGAAGAGCAGCGGCGCGAGCACATCCACGAGATCCAGCGGATCAACGCCACGAACATGTTCTACGTCCCGTCCCAGGCCGGCGCCGGCGCGGGCTGGACGGCGTACCGCCCGGAGGTGCGTGGCATCAGGCAGACCCGCGGCTACGGAAACGCCACCGAGAACCTGCTCCACTTCTGGCTGGACGTGTAGCGGCAATCCCGACCGCCCGAGGGGCGACGGGTATGTACACACGGAGGGGCGGCGCGGTTGCGCCGCCCCTCCTGCCATCCAGGAGAGCCGCCCCTCCTGCCATCCAGGAGAACAGACCACCTAATCCAGCAGCGCGTCCAGCGAGAGGGGACCTGCCCCACCGAGTACCAGGGTGAACGCCCCGGCCGCCATCAACACGTCCAGCTCGTAGCCCTGCACGTCCCCTCCACCAAAGGGCGCCCGCAGCCGGAACTTCTGGGTCCACGTCGCCACCAGCATGTTCACGAATAGCGGCACCGCCACCCACGGCACGAAGAGCCCCACCATCAGCAGCAAGCCGCCGCCCAGCTCCACCGACGCGACCAGCCTGGCGAGGGCCTGCGGCGCGGGGAAGCCGAGGCCGGCGAACCAGCGGCCCGTCCCGGAGATGCCGCGGCGGAACTTGCCGAAGCCGGAGTAAACGAAGACGTAGCCCAGGACCAGGCGCAGCGGGAGCATGGCCCACTCCCGTGCGTCCCAGTCGAAGAGCGTCCTCAGGGGGTCCGTCAGCAGCTCAGGGAACAGGGTCATACGCCACTCCGATCCGGCCTCGAGGTGGCGGCCAGAGCGGCCAGGGCCGCCGGGCTACTCGAGCGGCTGTGCGGCGGCCGGGCCGCGCCGCGGTAGCTCGACGACGGCGGCGCCCTGCACCGGCCGTTCGCCCCGCTCATTCGCCAGATAGACGTCGAGCGTCACCCGAGGTTGGTCGAGGTCATCGAGTGCGTCGGTGACCAGTGCGGTGGCGGTGATGCGGTCCTCGTGCAGTACGGGGCGGCGGAACGAGACCTCGAGGCTCTGCAGACGACCGTAGGCGCCGATCCAGTCCGTGACGAGCCGCGTGATGATCGCCATGCTCATGTTGCCGGGGACGATCGGCCGCTCCAGGCCCTGGCGGCGCGCGCCGGCGGCGTCGGAGAAGCGTCCATCCGAGTTGCCTCGGCCGGGGGCGCGTCCGTCGCGCGCGGTGAGGCTGAAGAACTCCGCCACATCCTCGGCAGTGGGCTGGAGCTGCTGGCTGAACTCGTCACCCGGCCACACGTCTTCGAAGTAGCGCTGCTCGGCCACGTTCAGTCCTCCCTCGGGCGGACCTGGCGGTGGACCAGGGAGGACTCCACCGCCGCCACGTCCTCGCCGCGCTGGTTGCTGTAGCGCACGCGGTTGACCACAAAGACCATGCGGCCGCTGCGGCCGGTCTTCTCGTACACCTCTTTGACGGACGCTGCGCCGCTGATCACATCGCCCGGCCGCACCGCCGCGTAGTACTCCAGGCGGGTGCCGGCCATGAACGTGGTGTTTCCGAACTTCACCTCGGGGTCCGGTCCGCGGCCGGTCAGCACCGCGTTCAGGAGGCCCGGAGGCGCCACCACCTCGCCGTACGGCCCCGCCGCGGCGGCCGCGTCGTCCAGGTACAGCGGGTTCGTCTCACCCACCGAGTCGCAGTAGGCAATGATCTGCTCGCGCGTGATCTCGAAGGCGCCCAGCGGCACCTCCACGCCCACGACGTCGCGGTTGTACTCCAACGGCTCGCCGTCCGCGTGCGTGATGGCCTGGTCCAGCCGCGCGGCGGTCAGGCGGCGCGACCGCTCTCGGATCTCCGGGTCGTCGTGCGTCTCTTCGACGGCCACGGGGCGGAAGTCCTGGCCACGCAGCGCCTCGACGAGGGCCTCCACCGAACGCACCGGCTCCCGGAACGCCGTGAGGCAGCGCCCGACGCCGCTGACGAAGTGCGAATCGCTCCCGCCGACAGCGCGCAGCCCGTGCTGTTCTGCCAGGTGCAGGCCGTGCGAGTTCTCCGCGTCGCTGCTCCCGCCGTTCAGCGCCTCGATCACCTCGATGCCCTCGAGGGAGACGGCGCGCCGGTCGACGTGCTCCGCGAGCCCGATGCGCGGGCGGCCGGCGTGCGCGCCCACCGCGATGCCCCCGCCCTCCCACGCGGCGCGGAACACGTCCTGGTACGGCAGGGCGACATCGGCCAGGTCGAAGTGCCTGAGGAATTCCTCACCGGCGCCGTAGACCAGGACGTGGCCCACGTCCGTCTCCACCTCGATGCCGCGGAGGATCGTGACGTCGTACTGCGCGGCCAGCGCCGAGTAGTCTCGGTCGCGGTCGAAGCGGCGGTGCTCGGTGAGCACGAAGCCATCGATGCGGTAGCCGAGCCGGCGGCGGCCGGTGATCCAGCGCAGGTACCCCTCGACGGTCGCGCCGGCATCGTCCGAGCCGTCCGCCGAGTGGGTGTGCAAATCGAGGTAGAAGGAGTCGCCGGGGGCGGCTCCAGTGGTGTCGTCGATGCCTGTCTCGTTCGTGATCGTCGGAAACCTTCCCGCTGATCTCTCCGCAGTCGGGATGACGGGCCGGATTCTGGCCTCCGCGGGGTCCGAAGTCAAACACGCTCTCGATGCGCCGCGTCGCTCAGAGCGCGCGAAACCCAGCGCCACCGCCTGCGACGACAGCGCAGGGAAATGCCTCGCCACCGGCGGGGGAGGTATAGACTGGTCGGCGACTGGTCTATACTACAGGCATGAAGACGATTGGTGCCTACGAAGCAAAGACGAACTTCTCCAAGCTCCTCGAAGCCGTGGGGCGAGGCGAGGAGATCACGATCACCAAGCACGGCGTGCCCGTCGCGCGACTGGTGCCGGCTGAACGCCGGCGTTCCACCGAGGAGTTCGAGGCCCTGTTGCGGGAGATGGACGACTTCCGGGAAGCACATCCACTTGATGGATTGCGCGTCAAAGACCTGATCGAGGAGGGACGTCACAACTAGTGCCGCTCGTGATCGATGCCTCGGTGGCCCTGGCGCTCTGTCTCAAGGACGAGGACAGTGCTTACGCTCGGACAATCGCGGCACGCCTTTCGTATGAAGACGCCACCGCTCCGGAGGTGTGGCCGGTGGAGGTCGCGAACGGGCTCGTTGTTGCGGAGCGCCGGAACCGTCTGCTGCGTACAGAGTTGCCCCGTGTGAGCGGGTTCCTGCTTGCGCTCCCCGTGCGGGTGGACGATGGAAGCCTCGATCGCGCCCTCAGCGCCGTGCTTGACCTCGCAGGCCGCTACACGCTCTCGGCATACGACGCGTCTTACCTTGAACTTGCCCGGCGCACGTCGCTACCTCTCGCAACCCTCGATGGCCGGCTGCGACGCGCGGCCGAGGCGGAGGGTGTCCCGCTCGCAACATGACGGCGCATACTGCTGCCATGCAGGCGGCGGGTTCCTTTGAGCACCGGCTGAACGAGTGGCTGCGCGCCGACGTGGGCGTGGACCTGCCCCGGCGGGTGGCGCGCGAGGACCCGCGCCGCGTGCTGGTCTCCAAGTTCGAGCCGGGCTTCGCCGCGCGGCTGCACGAGCTGCTCGACCTGATGCCGGAGCTGTTCGACGAGGCATCCGTCGTTGCGGCCTACGAACGCGAAGCCCTCGAGGCGACGCCGGGCGCCGGTCGCGTCGACTGCTGGCACACGGCAACGCACCGGATGCTCCGGGAGGCCGGCGAGCGGCACGCGATCCCGGACCTGCGGCAGGCCGAGGTGCGCACCGGCATCGACTCGGTCTGCGCCGTGCTCCAGGCCGTGCTCTGGAGCGACCCACGCGCCGGCGACGCCGGCTACACGCCCGCGGCCGGCGAGGTCACGGCGTACCTCGATGGTCTCGCGCGGCTCGCGCCGGACGTGGACCTGTTCACGCGCACCTACGGGGAGTTCGAGGGGCGGCTCGTGCAGAACCACTGCCCGGGCGCCTCGCTGGCGCGCGTGATGCTGGCGCAGGGATGGCGGGCGTGCACAGGCACGCCGCCACCGGGGGAGCGGACAGGCGCCTGACCTGGTGGCTCCAGCCGCTACAATCGCCGCAAGCGTGAGATGAACGAGGGGGGACGCCCGGTGAAGGCGGCAGTATTCAACGCGGTCAACGAACCACTCACCATTGAGGACATCGAGGTCGCGGCGCCGACTGGCCGCGAGGTGCTGGTGCGTACAGCCGCCAGCGGCGTCTGCCACAGCGACCTCCATTTCATCGAGGGCCTGTACCCCATCCGCACTCCCGCCGTGCTCGGCCACGAGGCGGCCGGCGTCGTGGAGGCGGTAGGGCCGAACGTCGCCGAGTTCGCGCCGGACGACCACGTGATCGCGTGCCTCTCGGTCTTCTGCGGCCACTGCGAACGATGTCTCAGCGGGCAGACGCAGTTGTGCACGCAGAAGCCGCAGCGAGGACCGGGTGAGACACCGGTGTTGAGCATGGGCGGCCAGCCGGTCCAGCAGGGATTCCGCCTGGGGGCCTACGGCGAGCAGATGCTGGTGCACGAGAACGCGATCGTGAAGATCAACTCGGACATGCCGTTCGCGCAGGCCGCGCTCATCGGATGCGGGGTCACGACGGGCGTGGGCGCCGTGCTGAAGACCGCGAAGGTCGAGGCCGGCTCGACGGTGGTCGTGTTCGGCGCGGGCGGCGTCGGTCTGGCGGCGATCCAGGGCGCTCGGATCGCGGGGGCGCGGCGCATCATTGCCGTCGACATGGTGGAGCACAAGCTGGCGACCGCCCGCGAGCTGGGTGCCACGGACAGCGTGGACGCCTCGATCGAAGACCCGGTACAGAAGATCCGCGAGTTGACCGGCGGGGGCGCCGACTACACCTTCGAGTGCATCGGCCTGAAGGCTGTCGCCGAGCAGGCGTTCGAGGCGATCCGCCCGGGCGGCACCGCCACCGTCGTCGGGATGATCCCGGTGGGCCAGTCCGTGGAGGTGCCGGGCGCCGCGTTGCTGGGCGAGAAGAAGCTGCAGGGCAGCAACATGGGGTCCAACCAGTTCAAGATCGACATGCCGCGCTACATCGAGTTCTACGAGCAGGGCCGCTTGCGGTTGGATGAGATGATCACTAAGCGCGGTAAGCTGGAGGACATCAATGAGGCCTTCCGTGCGATGAAGGCAGGCGAGGTGGCTCGCACCGTCCTGATGCACGACTGATCCCGCGACGTCCAGGGCCGGACGCGCGACTCCCACGGACGGGCGGTCTTCGGACCGCCCGTCCGCTTTTCTTCCTCGACACGGGCGCCGGTCACGTCAGGCGACATGCATTCCGGCGAGATCGGGAATAACATGTAACGAAGAGCCAAGCCGAGCCCCGTGCTATGTTGAGCGTCGTGACTGCTACTTCCGCAGCTGAACCCATCACCGACCGCACCGCTGTCGCCGATGTTGCCGCCGCCATCGAGGCCGCCGGGTCCTTCGCCCTCGACCTGGAGTTCATGACCGAGGGCCGCTACGTGCCCGAGCTGTCGCTGGTGCAGGTCGGCTGGGGCGACACCGAGTCGCCCAACGTCGCGGCCATCGACCCACTGCGCGTCGACCCATCACCGATCCTCAGCCTGGCCGGCGCGCCCGAAGTCGTCACCGTCATCCACTCCGCGCAGGCGGACCTCGCGCTCATCGGGAGCCAGTTCGGGCTGCGGGCGCGCAACATCTACGACACGCAGGTGGCCGCCGCGTTCCTGGGCATGGGCGACCAGATCGGCTATGCCGGCCTGGTGGAGCGCATGACCGGCATCGCGCTCGACAAGGCTGCCCAGTTCACAGAGTGGTCACGCCGCCCGCTCTCGGACGAGCAGCTGCGTTACGCGCTGGACGACGTGCGCTACCTCCCCGGCGCGTGGGCGGGGCTACGCCACGACCTGGAGGAGCGCGGCCGGCTGCGCTGGGTCGCCGAGGAGTGCGACCGGCTGGCGGCGACGTGGGCCGAACGCACCCCACCCGACGAGATGTACCGGCGCGTGCGGGGGTGGAACGGCCTTCGCCGCCGCTCGCTGGGCGCGCTGCGCGCCGTCGCCGCGTGGCGTGAACGCGAGGCGCTCCGCGCCAACCGCCCGCCGTCCTGGATCATGAACGACCGCTCGATGCTCGAACTCTGCCGGCGCCCTCCCGCCGACGAGGGCGAGATGCGGCAGGTCCGCGGCCTGGGCGAGGGCACCGTGCAGCGCTACGGCCACGCGATCATGGAGGCGGTGCGCGCCGGGATGGACGACCCGCCGCCGCCGCCGCCGAAGGTGCCCCCCATCCCCCCGGTCGGCCAGGCGTGGCCGGCGGTGCTCGGCGGGATTGTGCAAGCGGGGTGCCGCGAGGCGGACATCGCGGCGCGGTTCGTCGCGACCCGCGCCGACATCGATGACCTGATCGCGTGGTGGCTGACGGAGGACCACGACGACGAGCCGCCCCTACCCCTGCTGCAGGGCTGGCGTCGCGAGCTGGCCGGACAGGCGGTCATCGACTGGCTGCACGGCCGCACGACGATCGCCGTGGACCCCTCCAGCGAGGCGGGCGTGCGCATCGTGGAGGCGAACGGGCGGCACTAGGCCGGCGGACCTGGCGCTAGGTCACCGCGCGGGCTGGGTCTCCTCCGGCCTTCGCTAGCCCGCACCGAAGCGCCCGCGAGCCTCAAGCGGGATCAGCGGCTTCTCGGCTCGAACCTTCAGTTCCTGCACGGCCCAGGTGTTGCCGTCCGGGTCGCTGAAGCCGAAGAACGTCCCGCCATCGTCCTCGCTGAAGACCGTGATCTCACTGGCGTCCACGCCGCGGCCGATCAGTTCCTCGCGGGCGGCGCGCGCGTCGGATACCACCAGCTGCAGGCCTCGCATGGAGCCCGGCGCCATCTCGCTCTGGGCTGGGAGGTTCCCAACGACGATTGAGCAGCCGGAGCCGGCCGGGGTCAGCTGGGCGATATGCATCTGCTCGTTCACTGTGTTGTGGTCAAGGTTGAAGCCGATCCTGTCGCGGTAAAACTCAATCGCACGGTCGATGTCGCTGACGGGAAGCACAACGACTTCAAGTGTCCAGTCCATGGACCGATCCCCCCTGCGCGGTGGCTAGCGGCTCGCCCCGCGAAGGAGTAGACCACAAACTCCGCGAGGGATCGAGCCTACGCAAGAAAATCCCCGTCCCCAACCATCGAGGGTTGAGGACGGGGACGTTGCTTTCGATCATCCGTCAGTCGGGGCTTCCTCGGGAACTCGTTGAGGTCCCG
Organism: Dehalococcoidia bacterium; assembly: GCA_009379925.1. Taxonomy (GTDB): domain Bacteria; phylum Chloroflexota; class Dehalococcoidia; order UBA2979; family UBA2979; genus WHSU01. The sequence continues at coordinate 22,867 of WHSU01000002.1, forward strand.
GCGTAGCGTCCGCCCCTCAGCCTCACACGCGTCGGTAGCGGTCCACCGCCAGCGCGGCTGCGACCACCGTCAGGCCCACGCTCCACGCGACCGACTGCCAGATCGCGCTCATCGACGGGTCGCCGTAGGTGAGGCCGCGGACCGCGTCGATCACGATCGTGACCGGGTTGTTCTCCGCGAGCACCTGCACCCAGGACGCCATCGTCTCCACGGGGACGAAGGCGGAACTGACGAAGGTGAACGGGAAGAGCCAGAGGAAGCCGGCGCTCTGCACCGCCTCGGCGCTCTTCAGCGTCACGCCGATCGCCGCCGCCACCCAGAGGAACGGCACGCTGAACATCAGCGCGATGAGCGGGACGCCCAGCGACTCGATCGGCGTGCCGTGGAAGCGAAAGCCGATGAGGAACGCGACGCCCAGCATCAGCACGATCTGGAACGCGTTGTTCAACGTGTCCGCGATGATCCGGCCGGCGACGACCGCCGAGCGCGACATCGGGAGCGACTTGTAGCGGTCGATCATGCCCGCCTTCAAGTCCTCTGCCAGACCTACGCCCGTGTTGAACGACCCGAAGAGCACCGTCTGGATCAGGATGCCCGGGATCAGGAAGTCGATGTAGTTGGCGGTCCCGGTGGCAATGGCGCCGCCGAAGACATAGTTGAACAGCACGATGAACATCACCGGCTGGATGGTCGAGAAGATCACGTAGTCTGGCCGGCGGCTCATCCGGATGATGTTTCGCTTCGCCATCACCAGCGCGTCGGAGACGACCCAGCTCAGCTTGTTGCTGGATGTCGGAGCGGGGACTGCAATCGACGTCATCACACACCTCCTCGTGCGGACTCGCCGTCCGCGTCGTCGTCCTGTGAACCGCCGTTCTCGGCGGCGTGGCCGGTGAGCGCCAGGAACACGTCGTCCAGCGTGGGCTGGCGCAGACCGAGGTCCGCGATGCGCACGCCGGCCGCGTCCAGGTCACGCACCGCGCTCGCCAGTACCTCGCTCCCACCGTCCGTACCGACCGACACCCGCCGCTCCTGCTCGTCCACATGCGGCTCCTGCTGGCCCAGGCGGCCGAGGATCGCGCGCGCCTCCGGCAAGTCGGCGTCGTGCTCCACCTGCACGCTGAGCACGGACTGCGCGCTCTGGCGCTTCAACTCGGCAGCGGTGCCCTCCGCGATGACGGCCCCGTGGTCAATCACGGTGATGCGGTCCGCGAGGGCATCCGCCTCCTCCAGGTACTGCGTGGTCAGCAGCACTGTGGTGCCGTCGTCCACCAGCCCCTGGATGACCTCCCACATCCCCACCCGGCTGCGCGGGTCGAGACCGGTGGTCGGCTCGTCCAGAAACAGGACCGGCGGGTACGCGATCAGGCTGGCCGCGAGGTCCAGGCGGCGTCGCATACCGCCCGAGTACGTGCTGGCGCGCCGCGCGCCCGCATCGCTCAGTTCGAAGCGTTCGAGCAGGTCGACGGCCCGGCGGCGCGCCTCACCCTTCGGGAGGTGGTAGAGACGGCCGACCATCTCCAGGTTCTCGAGCCCGGTCAGGTAGTCGTCGACCGCGGCGGCCTGACCCGCCAGGCCGATCGATGCGCGCAGCGCCTCGGCGTCGCGCACCACGTCATAGCCGGCGACGGTGGCGCGGCCTGAGTCGGGGCGCAGCAGCGTCGTGAGCGTACGCACGAGCGTCGTCTTGCCGGCGCCGTTCGGGCCCAGCAGGCCCAGCACGGTGCCCTGGGGCACCTGCAGGCTCACGCCGTTCAGCGCGTGGACGTCGTTGTACGACTTGCGGACATCCTCGACGACGACGGTGGCAGCGGCGGTTGTACCGCGGGCCGTGAGTCGAGGCGGGGCAGAAGCTACTGCCTGGACCATGGTTGAACCGTCCTTCTGGTCTTGCATCGCTATGGCACCTTCGAGACACCATCCTGATGTCACACGCTCGGACTGTCAAGTACCCGTCCGGCCGCCGCCCTCAGAGCGCCGTGGCTCCTGAAGGGACGAGCGAACGGAAGCGTCGAGACTAGAACACTAGTGCTACGTCGTCAACCCCTTCACCACGAACCGATCTATCGTCTCGCGCCACTCCAACGATCGTCACCCGGACATATGGGCAGGGCGCACACCCCGGGCCGTCCGTCAACCTCTCCATCGAGAGCCACGCCCTCGCTCGATGACCGGCGCCAGACCGGTCCCTGCCATTACGTCGAACAGCACGGGGAGATTTCGACACGGCCCCCGCGGGGCATGCCGCTTCGTGCGGCGGCGGGTCCCAGCCGCACCGCTGCCGGGAAGACCAACGTAGAGGGGGACGGTGACAACGGGGTGTCAGTAGCGTCGAGCGCCGATCGGAGCAGCACCCGGGCGAACGGGCAGGTGCCCGACTAGGGCACCGACTCGCCGGCCAGCACGCCGGTGCAACGCTCGCCGTCGACGGCCATCCGCCCGTTCACCACGACGTACGGGACCCCCGCGGGCGGCACCCGAGGGTCGTCGAACGTGGCGAGGTCCGTGATGCGCTCCGCGTCGAAGATGACGAGGTCCGCGCGCATCCCCGCCCGCACCTCGCCGCGACCATCGAGGCCAAAGCGACGCGCCGGCGCCTGCGTCACCCGTTGCACGATGCGTTCCAAGGGGACATCGTGCCGTCTCCGCAGCCTCCCGACGATGCGCGGGAAGCAGCCGTGGGCGCGGGGGTGACGCATCGCGCCGTGCGGGATGGCGTCACTGCCGATCATGTAGTCATCGCGCTCGAGCAGCTGAATGACGTCCTCGTCCATCTGGCGCCAGGTCGCGACGCTGTCTGGCGGGAGGTAGCGGAAGCCGCACATCAGACGCGACTCCACCATCACGTCGCACACCATCTCCTCGATGCTCGTGTCGCGCTGCCGGGCGAGGTCCGCGAAGGCGACCCCTTCGAGGGCAGCCCCGCCCTCCCCGCCGACGTGCGTCCAGGCGGCGGTCGCCAGCGCGCCGGGGAATAGCGCGCGCAGACTCTCGATGATGCGTGGGCGCACCGCGGCGTCGGTGAGCCGCTCGAGGAGGGCGTCCGGGCCGCCCTCGTGGAACTCGCCGGCCATAAAGAAGCCCGGGACCGTAGAGCCCACCGGGTAGGGGTAGCACTCGAGCGTGACGTCCACGCCGTCGCGCTTCGCGGCGTCGACTTCGGCCATCAGGGCGTCCGGCTGGCCGGCGGTGGCGGGTGCAGTCTTGTAGTGGGAGACGTGCACCTTCACGCCGGAGCGCCGTCCAACGTCGAGCGCCTCGGCAATACCGCCGCCATGCGCGGCGCGGTCCGTGTTGTGGTTCCGGACGTGCGTGACGTAGACGCCGCCGTACTCGGCGACCACGCGGCACAGCTCCACGAGTTCCTCGGTGTCGCTGTACGACTGCGGGTAGTACGAGAGGCCCGTCGACAGCCCGCGCGCGCCCTGCTCGAGGCCCTCGTGCAGCAGCCGCTTCGCGGCGTCGAGCGGTCCGCCGCGCAACGGGATGTCCCGGAACCCGACGGTCTCGAGCCGCACCGCGGCGTGCGGCACCAGCATCGCCACATTGCACGCCGCGCCGGCGTAGGCGCGACGCATCGCCTCGATGGTCGAGGTGTCGAGGTCCTCCGGCGGCAGCCCGAGGATGCCCGCGATGTAGCGGCGGTAGAGGCGGTAGTTGTCCGGCGACAACGGCGCGAAGCCCATGCCGTCCTGGGTGATCACCTCGGTGGTGATGCCCTGCCGGATGCCGTTCTCGTGCTGCGGGTCCATGAGCAGCGCGCCGTCCGAGTGCGCGTGGGTGTCGATGAAGCCCGGCGCGACGATGAGGCCCGTGGCGTCGACGACCCGCGCAGCCTCGCCGGCGGGCAGCGGCGCCACCTCCACAATGTCGCCACCCTCGATTGCCACGTCGGCCATCCGAGGCGGCGCCCCGGTGCCATCGCCGACCGTGCCGCCTCGGATGAGCAGGTCGAGCATCGAGCGTCCTCGCTGGTAGGCGCTTGCGTGGCGGCAGCATAGCGCGGGCGCGGATAGGGTAGCGGCGGGGACTCGCGCGCAGCGTGCGCAGGCGTTACACGTAGACGATGGTTTCGGCATACGTACTCGTAGTGACGGAGGCGGGAGCGATCAGCCGCGTGGCGGCGATGATGCGCGACGTGGCGTTCGTCACCAGCGTCTACGAGGTGATGGGCCCCTACGACATCCTCGCAGAGGTCGCGGCGGAGTCCCTGCCGGACCTGCGCAACATCGTCTTCGACCAATTCCGCGAGATCGAAGGCGTGCGCTCCACTACCACGCTGGTGACCATCACGTAGCCGCCACTCTCGCACACCTCCCGGCCGTCCCCGCTACCATGCGCGAGCATGAGAGGGGGGCCCATCCATGGCGCGTGACCGCGCTGTGTACGACGTGGTCGTGGTCGGGGCAGGCTCGGCGGGCGCCGTCATCGCCGCGCGCGCCTCGGAAGACCCGAACCGACGCGTGCTGCTGATCGAGGCGGGGCCGGACTACCCGCTGGTGCGCGAGACGCCGGACGACCTGCTCAACGGTCACCATAACTCACTGGTCGACCACGACTGGGGGTTCGACTACCAGCCGACCGCCCGAGGCCGCTCTAACGCCTTCCCGCGCGGTCGCGTCACCGGCGGCTCCAGCGCCGTGAACACCACCATCGCCCTGCGCGGCGTGCCCGAGGACTACGACGGCTGGGCAGCCGAGGGCAACAACGAGTGGGCCTGGGAGAAGGTGCTGCCGGCCTTCCGGCGGCTTGAGCGCGACCTCGACTTCGGCGACCGCCCGTACCACGGGGACGCCGGCCCGATCTCGATCCGCCGCTACCCATGGGACGAGCTGACCGAGACACACCAGGCGTTCCTCGAGGCGTCGCGCACGCTCGGCTACCCGGACTGCGAGGACGCGAACGACCCGGATGCCTGGGGCGCCGGCCCCCATTCGATGAACAAGCTCGGCCGCCTGCGCGTCTCGACCGCCCTCGGGTACCTGGCGCCGGCGCGCGTCCGCGCCAACCTCGAGATCTGCGGCGACACACATACCCGGCGGCTCATCGTGCAGGACGGCCGCGTGACCGCCGTGGAGGTAGAGCAGGGCGGCGAGGTGCGGCGCATCGAAGGCCGCCTGTTCGTACTGTCGGCCGGCGCGATCCAGTCGCCCGCCGTGCTGATGCGCTCCGGGATCGGCCCTCGCCGCGACCTCGAGGCGCTGGGCATCGACGTGGTACGCGACGTGCCGGGCGTCGGCGCCAACCTCAGCGACCACCCGGCCGTCTCCGCCGTCTGCGCGGTCAAAGACCCGGCGCTGGTGGACCAGGAGCTACCGCTGATCCAGACCATCCTGCGCTACACCGCGCCCGGCTCCGAGCACCGCAACGACTTGCAAGTCGAACTGATCACGTGGACCCAACGCCGAGGCGATACAGGCGCCTTCGTGCTCGCGGCCGTCCTCGAGCAGTCGTACGGCCGAGGCGTGGTGCGGCTGACCTCCGCGGACCCACACGCGAAGCCGGTGATCGAGCAGCGGTTCTGCGAGGACGACCGCGACACATCGCGGCTGGTCGCGTGCTTCAAGGACGCGCTGGAGTACACGCGTACGAAGCCGCTGGCCGGGCTCATCGACCGGATGATCTTCCCCGACCCGGACCGGCCGCTGGACGACGAGGGCATCGCGGAGATCTGCCGCCGCTTCGCGGGCAGCGGGTACCACCCGTGCGGCACGGTGAAGATGGGCCCCTCGACCGACCCGGGCGCGGTGGTCGACCAGTGCGGGCGCATCCACTCGGTGGACGGGCTGGTGGTGGCCGACGCCTCGATCATGCCCAGTGTGCCGAGGGCAAACACGAACCTGACGTCGATCATGATCGGCGAGCGGGTGGGGGAGTGGATCCGCACCCAGCCGGGCGATTACGGGCTGTAGCAACCGGCGGGAGAATCAGGCGCCTCGCCGCCCCCTGCCCGGAGCGGCGAGGCGCCCGTTAGGCGCGGGCCTGCCCCGCGTCGGGCTTCGTTACTCCCCCTCCGCCGGCGGGACCAGCCGGAAGACCTCGCCCGCTCCGGCCTCCGGCCCCGTCGCCGTGTTTGTCAGGATGTACAGCTCGTTGGCGGCGTCGCTCGTCAGGCCCGTGATGTAGCGCCCGATGCTGTCGCCCTCGGCGCCTTCCAGGTCGCCGGCCAGTTCCACCTGCTCGAACTCCCACAGCCCCTCGTCGACATCCGTCGCGTCGAGGTTGTCGTTCGGCGCGGCCACGAAGACGCCGCCGTTGGCGTCGCCGCCGACGTTCCAGTCCACGAAGACCATGAGGCCCTGCCAGTCGGGGAGCGCCTCACCTCGATAGATGTGGGCGCCGGCGACGGCCGTGCCCATGTCGGCGCGGTGGTACTCGACAACGGGTCCGACGAGCGGGTTACCGCCGGCGTCTTCCGCCGGGCAATCCTCCAACGACACCTCGGGGTTCTGAGGGTCGAAGCAGTGCGTGCCCTCCATGAGGTTCCATCCGAAGTTCTCGCCGCCGAACGCGAGGGTGACCTCCTCGTAGAGTTCCTGGCCCGCGTCCGAGATCAGGATCCCGTACTCACCCTCGGCGTCCACGCTGATGTCGTAGGGGTTTCGCAGGCCGTACGCCCAGATCTCGGGAGGCGTCTCGGCGTCGTCGACAAACGGATTGTCCTCCGGGATGGCATAGGCCAGCCCGCCTTCGCCCTCGCGGTCGACATCGATGCGGAGCAGGCTGCCGAGGAAGTTGGTGCGGTCCTGGCCGTTGCCGAGGTCCGGGGTGTGCCCCTCCTCGATGTCGTCTCCGCCACCGCCGTCGCCCAGCGGGATGTATAGGTAGCCGTCGCGGCCGAAGGTGATGTGTCCGCCGTTGTGGTTCCGCTGCGGCTGATTGACCTGCATGATGGTGCGCTCGGACTCGGGGTCGGCGACGTTCTCGTCGTCTGCGGAGACGGTGAACTCCGCGACGTGGCTCGTGTGGTCCCAGCCATCCGGCGCATCGTCCGCGAGCGGCGCGCTGTAGTAGACGTAGAACCGCCCGTTGTCCGCGTACTCCGGGTGGAACGCGAGACCCAGCAGGCCGCGCTCGTCGTAGCCCTGCTCGAGTTCCACAAGGCGGTCCGTCAGGTCCAGGAACGGTTCGTCCAACACCTCGCCGTCCTCACCCACGATGCGGATCGTCCCCGTCTGCTCGACCAGGAAGAGCCGGCCGCTGCCGTCGTCCGGCGCCGCGAGGTCGACCGGCGCCGTCAGGCCATCGGCCACTAGTTCGAGGCCGAGGCGCAGGTCCGGCAACGCCGCCGCGGACCCGGCGTCCGCGGTCCCGTCCGGCGTCGGGGAACTGCTCGGGGTCGCCGTCTCACCTCCTGGCGTGGCCTCAGGAGTCGAGGTCGAGGTGGCGGTCGCTGCCGGTGGCGTGGGCGTGGTGTCGCCGTCCCCATTCCCGTCGTCGTCGCAGGCGGCGGCAACGAGGAGCACGGCGAACAGCAGAGGCCAGAGCGCGAGCGGCGGCCGGTGGCCAAGCACGAGGTGTGCGCCCCGGCCGCCCTGGCGTGTGATGAGACTCAAACTGTAAGCTCCCTCGGTCGGCACCCGCGAGGAGAGTCGTCCCTTTGACGCTATCACCCGTGTCACCGGTTCGCGGGGGCGAGTGCGCGGAGCGGCGGCGTCCGCCGGCCATCGACAGGCTCAGGCGCGCGGAGCACGTGGCTCTGCGGCGTCGGGATAGGCGGCTCGGCGCGGGCGGGCGACGGAACGCTACTCGGGCAGGGTCTCGCCTAGTTCCGAGAGGCGGTGTTCGACCGCCGCCAGACGTCGACGGCGGTCGCGCTCCTCGATGAAGCGCTCGTTGATGTTGCGGGCGTGGGCCGAAGCGCCGACGACTTCGCCGCCGGTGTCATGGACGATGGCGAACGACAGTTCGACGTAGATCTGCTCGCCGTCCTTGCGCTGTGCGCGCGTGGGGAGGGACTGCCCGCGGTACTTCGTGTCACCGGCGGCCAGCGCGCGGTCGAAGCCGGTCCAGTGCGCATCGCGGAAGCGCTCGGGGACGATGATGTCCAGCGACTGGCCCATCGCTTCGTCCGCGGTGTAGCCGAACAGCGCCTCGGCAGCCGGGTTCCACGACTGCACACGCCCCTGGGTGTCCGCGAAGACCACGGCGTCCGGCGCCTGCTGCAGCAGGAGCGCCGGCAGATCGGCGGGGTCGGGAGCAGGCGAGGGGGCGGAAGGGGCGTCTGCGTTCGTCATGCGGTCAGTCTGCCTCGTGGCCCGCGACGGCGCCAGCTTTCAAACCTGTGTCGTCACGCCTCGACGGGTGCGAGGCGGCCGGTGCGAACGTCGTACGTGAAGCCCTGCACCTCGTAGTCCGCCGGGAAGAGGTCGCTCTCCCGAAGCCGCGTCACATCCTCGCGCACGCTCGCCTCGAGGTCCGCGAACGGGAGGAAATCGATGCCCGAGGCGTCGGCGCCGGTCGCCTCCCGGATGCGGTCGTGGATCGCCTCGTTGCTGACCTGGAACAGTCCGCAGTCGGCGTGGTGGATCACCACGCACCCCCGTGTGCCGAGGAGATGTGCGGAGAGCACCAGCGACCGGATGGCGTCGTCCGTCACGCGGCCACCGGCGTTGCGGATGATGTGCGCGTCGCCGAGCGCAAGCCCGAGCACCCCCTGCGCGGTGTAGCGCGAGTCCATACACGTCAGCACCGACAGCCGGCGCCGTGGACGCACCACCAGGTCGCCCGCGTGGAACTGCTCCATGTGGGCCGCGTTGCCCTCGAGCAACGCGGGGACATCGATGACGGGTGGCGTGCTCTCCGCGCTGGTCTCGGGCATCGTGGGCTCCCCTCGCGTCACGACAGCGAAAGGGGACGGTCCTGGCCGTCCCCGCATCGTGCGTGCGCTGGTAGCAGGGGGCGGATTTGAACCGCCGACCAAGGGCTTATGAGTCCCCTGCTCTACCACTGAGCTACCCTGCCACGCTCGCCATGTTACCGGCCATCCGGGGCCCAGTCGATCCGCGACAGCGGGTCGAACGGGCCGGCTGGAGGTGCTTCCGCGCCCCGCGCCCCGTTCGGCGGCGACCCGTGCGAGCCGGCAGCGTACGATCGAGATCGCCGACCCGCACAGCATCACAGCGGTGGGAGCAACCTCCGATGCATGTCGCCATGACCGGCAGCTCCGGCCTCGTCGGGACCGCGCTGCGGGAGCGCCTCACCGCCGCGGACCACCAGGTCACGCGGATCGTCCACGGACGGCAGGGCGAGCCGGGGGTGTCCTGGGACCCGGCGGCCGGGTGGATGCGCGAAGGGCTGTTCGACGGCGCCGACGCCGTGGTCCACCTCGCCGCCGCGTCCATCGGCGAGAGCCGGTGGACGGAGTCCCGCAAGCGGCTGCTGCGGGAGAGCCGCATCCAGGGCACGCGGCTGCTGGTCGACGGCCTGGCGGCCATGGACGCTGCCGCGCGGCCTCGCGTGCTGGTGAGCGCCTCGGCGGTCGGGTTCTACGGCGACCGCGGCGACGAGGAGCTGGCGGAGGACGCCCCATCCGGCGACGGGTTCCTGGCGCAACTCGTGCGGGATTGGGAGGCCGAGGCGCGGCGCGCCGAGGACCTCGGGATGCGCGGCGTGCTGTTGCGCTCGGGCGTCGTGCTCTCCCCGAAGGCGGGGGCGATCAAGAAGATGCTGCTCCCGTTTCGTCTGGGCGTCGGCGGCACGGTCGCCGGCGGGCAGCAGTGGATCTCATGGATCACGCTGCAGGACGAGGTCAGCGTGATCATGCACCTGCTCGACAGCGACCTGTCCGGCGCGGTGAACTCGGCCGCGCCCGCCGTCCGCAGCAAGGAGTTCACGGACGCCCTCGGCCGGGCGCTCGGCCGGCCGACCATCTTCCCGATCCCGGGCTTCGCGATGAAGGCGCTGTACGGCCAGATGGGCGACGAGACGCTGCTCTGGAGCCAGCGCGTGGCGCCTCGGAAGCTGGAGGACCGGGGGTTCCGCTTCGCGCACCCCGAGATCAACGAGGCGATGCGAGCGGTGCTGGGGAAGGACGGCGGGTGAGCCTCCACCGCATCGAGGCGGTCCAGCAGGTACCCGTGCCGATCGAGGAGGCATGTACTGCCTACTACTTGCGCCGTCCCCGCCGTCAGGCACGACGGTCCGCGCGAAGCGGCGGCCGCATGCACAGAAGCGTCGAAGCGTATCCGACGAGCAACGCGGTTACGTGGAACGCGGGCGTATACGACTTGAGGTAGAACAGCGCGACGCCCGTCTCCCACAAGGCAAAGACGAGCAACAGCGGCCAGGAGATCCGAGCCCGGCCTGCGAGAGCGCCCATTAGCCCAAAGCAGCCTGCGCTCCCGCCGTCCCACGTCCGATGCCACGCTTCGTCAAAGAACGCACCAGCCGCCAGCTCAGGATAGAGAGCGTGCAACACCACGCCGGCCACGAGCGCACCGGCGAACGTCGCTCCGACGAAGATCAGTACCGTGTACCGCGTGCCCTCCCGCAACTCAAAGAGGACGCCGAAGAGGACGAGCAGCACCGTCACGTATACGATCTGGACCCGGTCATGGTGGAGGAGTGGCGCGAGCAGCGAGCGGATCGCGTGCGCCCGATTCTCACCGAGGTCCGGGATGTGGAACCTGAAGCTGTCGATCGTCTCCACGTGGAGCCGAGCGAACTCGGTTCCTGGTTCGACCACCACGAGGAACAAGGCCCATGACACCACCAGGTACGCGAGCGTAAACGGCGCCATAGACGGCAACCGCGCCCAGCCGCGCCAGTGCCTTCCCGTGCCGTCCGCCCACGGCAGCAACGGCGCGACCAAACGCGCGAGCCGTCCAACATCTCCAAGGGTGCCTTTGCTTGCTCGCGCCACTTGACGCTCCTGGGCCAACACTCCGGCAGCCCCGCGTCGTACCTGACCTGCTGCCTGGAGGAGATCTTCGCCCCGGGCGGCGCGTGCTCGGGCAGCGCTTCGGCGCGCCGCCGCACGGCTGAGCCGCTACGCGAAGTCGTCGAGGCCCGTGCCAGCGCCCGGAGGGCGGCTGCCGTCCTTCCGCCGCGTCCCCAGGCGCGTCAGCACCTGCTCGAACGCCTCGTACTCCTGCGCGCCCACGACCGCGTAGCGGTCGTTGAGGATGAATGTGGGAATGCCGGTCACACCGACCGCGCGGGCCCACTCGACGCCCTGGTCGACCTGCTCGCGGTAGGGCCGCGACTCCAGCACGTCGCGCAGCGCCGCCTCGTCGTAGCCGGCTTCGACGCCCAGGCGGACGAGCACCTCCGGGTCGCTGAGGTCATCGAAATCGGTGAAGTTGGCGCGGAACAGCGCGCGGTGGAGCGCGGTCACACGTTCGGGGTCGCCCTGCTCCGACGCGTACTCGGCCAGCTCGAGCGCCAGGTGGGAGTTCGGGGTGAAGGTGCGGCCGCGACGGAACTCGATACCCTCGCGCTCGCCGCGCTCCTCCAGCGCGCTCTTCGGGCTATCGCTGTTGGTCTGGGGCGTGCGCTGCCGGCCCTCGGCCGGGATGCTCGGGTCGAGCAGGAAGGGCGCCCACTCGATGTCCACGTCCCACTCGGCGCGAATCCGTTCGACCTCTACGAGGCCGACATAGCACCACGGTCAGATGAAGTCCGAGACAACAGTGATCTTCGTCGTCTCCGGCTCCGCGGGCGCGGTCTGCTCGGCTTCTTCCGTGCGGTCGGCGTCCATCTGCACTCCTTCGCCTCGGGCGCAGTATAGGCCGCGATGGGTGCTGCTGAGCGGAACGCGCCGTGGACGGGGCGAGGGGACTTGGTCAGCCCTCGAAGGTCGGGAGCCGGAGGACCATGGCCGCGACGGCGCCGACGACCACCACGAGTCCGGCGCGCTGCGTATAGGCGCGGCGCCGCCCCTCGGGCAACGCGAGGCCGAGGATGATCAGCCCTACGCCGACGTACCAGGCAACCAGCAGTCCCGCCATCGCACCGCTCCGGATCCGGCCGTCCGGCAGTATAGAGGCGATGCTGCGCTAGCATCCCGGAGAGAGGCGATGCCTGCGAGGGGGCGCCGATGGGACCGGGACTGACCAAGGACGAGCAGGAGTGGGCCATCCGGCGGCTATGCGACTACTTCGAGCGGGAGCGCGGCGACGAGCTGAACGAACTGGGCGCCGCGCTGCTCCTCGATTTCCTCACGGAGCAACTGGGACCGCTGTACTACAACCGCGCCATCCGAGACGCCCAAGCACTGGCCCAGCGCGCCTCGGTCGGCCTGGAAGAAGACCTGGAGGTCGCGAAGCAGATTCTCCCCGGCCGCGAAGAAGGGCAACGCTAGGCTCGCAGCCTGCGACCTTTCCCCTTCGTCGTGGGATTTCCGTTCGTGGGGAAGCCTCCTCCCGTTCGTTGTGAGCCTCCCCTCCGCTCGTGGTGAGCCTCCCTCCCGTTCGTGGTGAGCTTGTCGAACCACCCTCCCACCCCTGGCGCGTCCCCGCGAGGCGCCTCGACGGCCTGCGTATACTCGCGGCGCATGGACGGACGCACGCCGTGAGGGGGCACCAATGGCCGAGCGCACTTACGAGAACCTGCTGATCGACCGCGTCGGGACGGACGGCCGGATCGCCCGCGTCACCCTGAACCGTCCGGAGAAGATGAACGCGCTCTCGCAGGAGCTGCTGTTCGAGTTCCGCGACGCACTGGAGGACCTGGAAGCGGACCACGACGCCCGGGTGGTCATCGTGCGTGGTGCCGGGCGCACCTTCAGTGCGGGCTACGACCTGACGCCCGCGCAGCAGACCGGCGAGGACGCCATCGTGCGTCAGTTCAAGCAGCGCGACGACCAGGGGAGGCGGTTGTGGCCGGGCGTGCGCGCCGGCATGCAGCGGATCACCAACATCCATATGTACTTCTGGAACATGCAGAAGGTCACGATCGCGCAGGTCCACGGCTACGCCATCGCGGGCGGCTGCGAGCTATCGATGATGGCCGACCTCGTGACCTGCGCCGACGACGCGAAGTTCGGCCACCCGGGACTCCGGTTCGCCGGCACGCGCACCTCGATGATCCTGCCGCTGCTGATCGGCATGCGGAAGGCGAAGGAGCTGTTCTACACCGGCGACAACATCAGCGGGGAGGAGGCGGTGCGCGTCGGCCTGGCGAACTGGTCATCGCCGGTGGAGGAACTCGAGGACCGCACGATCGCCTTCGCGGACCGCATCGCGATCCTGCCGGCGGACCACCTGGCGATGCTGAAGGTCCACATGAACCGCTTCCACGAGAACATGGGCATCTACTCCTCAGTGCACTCCAGCACGGACCTGGACGCGGCAGGCGGGTTCACCTCGCAGGCGTACCAGTGGCAGGACAAGATGCGGGATGGCGGGCTGAAGGAGGCGCTGGCCTGGCGCGACGGCCCGTACCAGGACTACCGCTCCGCCACCGACCGATAGTCCACTCCAGACCGAGGAGCCCCCCATGACCTCGACCGCTATCGAAGTCCACGGCCACTGCGACCCGCGCTTCGAGGCGGTGCGCGAGGTCTTCGCGGCCAACTTCGAAGAGTTTCCGGAGGTGGGCGCCTCGGTCGCCGTCACCCTCGACGGGGAGGCCGTCGTCGACCTGTGGGCGGGCTACGCGGACCGCGAGCGCACGCGGCCCTGGGAGCAGGACACCGTCGTCAACGTCTTCTCCACCACGAAGGGGGTGACGGCCCTGGCGGCGCACATGCTGGCCGACCGCGGCGAGCTCGACTTCGAGGCCCTGGTCGCACAGTACTGGCCGGAGTTCGCGCAGCACGGCAAGGAGTCGATGCCGGTGCGCTACCTGATGACGCATCAGGCCGGGCTCCGAGCCTTCGGTGGCGGTATCGCCGTTGCGCTCGACTGGGACGCCGCCTGCGCCGACCTGGCCGCACAGACACCGACCTGGGAGCCTGGCACGCAGATGGGCTACCACGCCGTGACCTTCGGGCACCTCGTTGGCGAGGTGGTCCGCCGCATCGATGGCCGCACGGTGGGCCAGTTCGTCCGCGACGAGGTCGCCGGGCCGCTGGGCGTGGACTTCCTGCTTGGCTTCGGGCCAGAGGAGGACCGTCGCGTGGCCGACCAGCTGGCCGACACGCGGGGCCAGGCATCCGGACGCGCCTCGGCGGTGGCCGGCATCGACTGGAACGCGCGCGAGACACGGGCGGCCGAGATCCCCGCCGCGAACGGCCACACGAACGCTCGGGCGCTCGCCCGCATCTACGGCGCGCTGGCGCGTGGCGGCGAAGTGGACGGCGTGCGCCTGCTGTCGCCGGAGGCGTGCAAGCGCGCCGCCGTGGAGCAGTCCGGCGGCCACGACGTGACGCTGAACGCCGTCGCACACCGCACCCTGGGCTTCATGCTCCCCTTCGCCGAGTTCGGCGACGTGCGGCCGGAGGGCTCGTGGGGCCACGCCGGGGCGGGCGGGTCCCAGGGCTTCGCGGACCCGGCGCGCCGCCTGGGCTTCGGCTACGCGATGAACCAGGCGCTGACGCCACAACCCGGAGAGACGCGCCCACCGACCGGCGGCATGGACCCTCGAGGTCAACGGCTGGTTGCGGCGCTCTACGGCTGCTTCTGAGCCTCAACAGCCCACGACGGCGGACCGGGGCCTGCTGGACTTCGACGCGCCCGTGGCTCAGTACTGGCCGGAGTTCGCGCAGGCGGGCAAGGAGCGCCTGCCGGTGCGTTACCTGCTGGCGCACCAGGCGGGACTTCGGTGCGCGCCGAGGTGGTCTGGGTCGAAGGGCCGCGCACCGAGGCGTAGGACGAACTGTGGGGCCAACTGCTGCACGTGGCGCTCGAGACCTGCGTCGACTGCGCGCACCGAGCCGAGCCCCCCACCGCCTGGCGGCAAGCAGATCAGGAGGACCTACGTGATGCGAGCCGCGCGCCGAGGTTGACGCGCATACTCTCGGCGCCATGGGGCTTGAGCTTCCCGAGTTCGATCCTTGTCCATTCTGCGACAACATCGCGGGACGTCCGAGTTCGTCAGGAACAGTGTGCGCGCCCATTGCGGAGACGGATCAGACGTTCGCCTTCGTGGTTCCGCGAGCGATCAG
The DNA here is from genome assembly GCA_009379925.1 of Dehalococcoidia bacterium. Lineage (GTDB taxonomy): Bacteria > Chloroflexota > Dehalococcoidia > UBA2979 > UBA2979 > WHSU01. Next base: position 37,916 of record WHSU01000002.1, read on the forward strand.
TCGGGGCCACTCGTTGGTGATCCCGAAGCGGCATTCGCCAACGTTGTTCGATCTGACCGACGACGAGGCTGTGGCTCTGATCAGCGCGTCGAGGCGCTTGGCCGGCGCGTTGATGGCGGCATTTGAACCTGATGGCCTCACTCTCGTGCAGAACAACGGCCTGGCGAGCGAGCAGAGCGTTCCACACCTGCACTTCCACCTGATACCTCGCTGGCACGGGCAGAGCCGCTTTGATCCGCCGGGCGACCGACTCCCCTTGGAGGAGCGGGTCGAGCTGGCCGACCTCATCCAGCAACATCTCTAGTCGCGTCAGCCGCACTCGTAGTTCGACTCTCTGGCGAGGACAGACGTGCGCCCCACCGACACCTCGCTGCCACGCTGGTGCGTCGAACCCGGCGTATCGCAAGTGTCCAAGCGGGAACGGAAACGCATGGCAAGAGTTGAATCAGTTCGCACATCGGGCTACTTCCCCACCCCGCCCGAGGTGGTTGCGGCGCTCTACGGCTGCTTCTGAGCCTCAACAGCCCGCGACGGTGGACCAGGGACCGATGCCAGGTGACATCGGTGCATCGCGGTGCGGTCGCGCCACCGCCTATACTCGATGGCCCGGGTACCGCCGTCCGAGGCGGCGGCCGGTGACGATGAGGAGGGCATATGCCCCGAGCAATCTGGCGCGGCGCGATCTCCTTCGGGATGGTCTCGATCCCCGTCAAGCTCTACACCGCTACCGAGTCGAAGGACGTGTCCTTCCGCCAGCTGCACCGCGATGACCTCGCGCGGGTGCGCCAGCTCCGCTGGTGTCCCGTGGAGGACCGCGAGGTGGCCTACGACGAGCTGGTGAAGGGCTACGAGTACGCAAAGGACCAGTACGTCGTCCTGGACGACGAGGACTTCGAGGACCTGCCCGTCCCCTCGAAACACACGATCTCGCTGACGGCCTTCGTGCAGGCGGAGGAGATCGACCCGATCTACTACGACAAGCCCTACTACCTCGACCCGGACGAGGCGGGGGTGAAGCCCTTCGCGCTGCTGCTCAAGGCGCTGGAGGAGAAGCAGCTGGTGGCCATCGGCAAGGTGGCGATCCGCAACAAGGAGAACCTCTGTGCCCTGCGCGCCAGCGACGGCGGCATCGTCATGGAGACGCTCCTGTACCCCGACGAGATCCGCAAGCCGGAGGTGGCGGACGTCTCCGAGGTGACGGTCTCCGAGCAAGAGCTGAAGATGGCGTTCTCGCTCATCGAAATGCTCGAGGAGTCCTTCGACCCCGCGCAGTACCAGGACGGGTATCGCGAGGCGCTGCTGGCGCGCATCACCGCGAAGCTCGAGGGCGGCGAGGTCATCCACGACGAGGCGGTCGCGCCGTCCGCGCAGCCGGTGGACCTGATGGCGGCCCTGAAGGCGAGCATCGAAGCCACCAAGACACGCAAGTCCGGCGAGGGCACCGAGGCGGAAGCGAAGGCGGAAGGGCCCGCCGCCGTGGAAGGCGATGTCTCGGACGGGGACGACGAGCCGAAGAAGAAGCCGGCACGGCCCCGCAAGAAGGCGAAAGCCGCGTCCTCGTAGCCGCCAGCCACGGCGAGCCACAACAGCGGGGCGGGCCTGAGGCCCGCCCCACGTCCAATCCACGACACCGTCGATCTGCGACACTATGCGTCGAGGAGTCACGCATGCCTCGACGCGCCCGCAGCAAGACGGATCCGGCCGCCGCGCCCACCGACGGCGCCAAGAACGGCGACGACCTCGACCGGTACGAGGGGATGCGGGACTTCGAGCGCACGCCGGAGCCGCCGCCCTCGCCCGCCACGCCCGTGGAGCGGGACGGGCCGCTGACGTTCGTGATCCAGAAGCACCGCGCGACGCGTCTGCACTACGACCTGCGGCTGGAGGTGGACGGCGTCCTGAAGTCCTGGCCGATCCCGAGGGGCCCTTCGACGGACCCGAAGGAGCGCCGGCTGGCGGTCATGACGGAGGACCACCCGTTCGACTACGGGACCTTCGAGGGCCTGATCCCGAAGGGGCAGTACGGCGCGGGCGAGGTGGTCGTCTGGGACCGCGGCACCTACTCCCCGGACGAGGGCGGCTACTTCTCCTTCCACGATCGCGACGACGCCAACCGACGGATGCGCGAGGACATCGAGGCCGGCAAGGTCTCGGTGCACTTCCGCGGGCACAAGATGAAGGGCTCCTGGGCGCTGGTGAAGACGACGCAGGCGCCGAACTCTTGGCTCGCGTTGAAGCATCGAGACGACGCCGTCGACAGCGAGCACGACCTCACCGACCTCGATGCGTCGGTGATCTCCGGCCTGACGATCGCGGACCTGCAGGCCGGCCGGCGGCTGCCCGAGGTGCAACCGGACATCCTGGACCCGGCTGGGTTGCCCGGCGCGAAGCGCGCTCCCCTGCCGGGGACGCTGCTCCCGATGCAGGCGTCCCTGGGCGACGGGCCGTTCTCGGACGAGCGCTGGCTCTTCGAGCCGAAACTGGACGGCGTGCGCGTGCTCGCCCTGGTCGAGGACGGCAAGGCGACGCTGCGCTCACGCCGCGGCCTCGACATGACGGCGCAGTACCCCGGGCTCGCCGTCGCCTTCGGCCGGCAGCCGGCGCACACCATGGTGCTCGACGGCGAGATCGTGGCGCTCGATGACCGTGGCGTGCCCTCGTTCGAGCGGCTGCAACAGCGGCTGAACCTGGTGAACGCCCACGAAATCCAGCAGGCGGAGCGCACCGTGCCCGCGCTCTGTTATGTCTTCGATCTGCTCTACATCGACGGCGTCGACCTGCGGCGAGTCCCGCTGGTGGAGAGGAAGCGGATGCTTCAGCGCATGCTGCTCCCGTCGCCGACGGTGCGCCTGATGGACTACGTGGAGGGCGAAGGCCAAGCGGCGTACGAGGCGTGGGTGGGCCTGGGCCTCGAGGGCGTGGTGGCGAAGCACCGCGACAGCGTGTACGAGACGGGGCGGCGCTCGAACCGGTGGGTCAAGCTGAAGCACCGCACCACCGACGAGTTCCTGGTCTGCGGCTACACGAAGGGCGAGGGTTCGCGCGGCCGCACCTTCGGCGCCCTGGTGCTCGGCACGCGGGACGAGCAGGGACGGTTGATCCACGTGGGTCAGGCGGGCAGCGGCTTCGATGACCGCGGGCTGGCGGCGATGCTGAAGCAGCTGGAGCCGCTGCGTACGGACGCGCACCCCTTCGAGGTGACGCCGACGACGCTGCCGAAGGACATCACGTGGGTGCGCCCAGAAGTGGTGGTGGAGGCGGAGTACTCGAACTACACCTCCGACCAGAACCTCCGCGCGCCCGTCTTCAAGCGGCTGCGCCCGGACAAGGCGCCGCACGAAGTGCGTATGCAGGCCCCCCTCGCGTCCCCCTCCGGTCCCGTCGTGGCGTCCGCCTCCGCCGGCACGAGCCTCGAGGAGCAGGTCGCGGGCGTGCTCGACCAACTCGAGGCGACGAAGCGACAGCAGTTCACGCTGGAGGTGGGGGAGCACCGGATCGCGCTGAGCAACCTGGACAAGGAGATGTGGCCCGCCTTTGGTGAGCAACGCCCGCTCACGAAGCGCGACCTCATCAGCTACTACGCGCGCACCGCCCGAGTGCTGCTGCCCCAGCTTCGCGACCGCCCCCTGACCATGACCCGATACCCCAACGGCATCGAGGGCAAGTTCTTCTACCAGAAGCACGTGGACAGCCTGCCGGGCGACTTCGTGGAAACCGTCACGTCGTACTCCTCGGACGCCGGCAGCGACCAGGACTACATCCTGGTGAACAACCTGCCGACGCTACTCTGGCTGGGCCAGGTGGCGGACCTGGCGCTGCACACCAGCCTGGCGCGGGTGGACCCGGAGCCGGACGGCCACCACCTGTCGGCGGACTTCTCCGGCTCGCGGGAGCAGGTGCGCTCCTCGCTACTGAACTACCCGGACTTCATCCTGTTCGACCTCGACCCGTACATCTACTCCGGCAAGGAGGGGAAGGGCGAGGAGCCCGAGTTGAACCGGCGCGCCTTCCTGAAGACCTGCGAGACGGCCGGCTGGCTCAAGGAACTGCTGGACTCCGCCGGACTCGCGTCGTTCCTCAAGACCTCGGGCGCTACCGGCCTGCATATCTACGTGCCGGTGATCCGCCACTACGACTACGCCGCGATCCGAGGGGTGGCGGACACGTTCGGCGGCTTCCTGGTGCGGGCGCACCCGAAGGAAATCACCATGGAGTGGACCACCGAGAAGCGGGCCGGGAAGGTGTTCATGGACGCCAACCAGAACGCGCGCCACAAGAACCTCGCCGCCGCGTACTCGCCGCGCTCCAAGGCAGGCGCTCCGGTCTCCATGCCGCTGCGGTGGGACGAACTCGGCAAGGTCTACCCCACCGACTTCACCATCCTGACCGCCGACGCTCGCATCGAGCGCGCCGGAGACCTCTGGGCGAACATCCTGGAGGCGAAGCAGGACCTGGCGGCCCTGCTCGGCTAGGACGGTCCCCGTGGATGCGGGGAAACCCCGATAGGGATCGCGCGGCCTCGCGCCTACGCTCTCCGGGAAGCGCCGGGACGGCCGGCGTCCAACTGGAAGGCGCGGCGTGTCTCCCTCCCCGCCCGGGCCCGCCCTGCCCCGGCCGGCCGTCCTCGGCGCCATCATCGTCGTGGGCACCTGGGCGCTCGCCATTTTCTGGGTGGCGTTCACCCCGCCGGGCGCCGGCGCCGCGTCCGACGAGGCCGTCGAGCTGCTGAGCGCCGCGGTCGAGCGGCTACACGGCCACGTCGAGGCGCTCGATGTGCAGGTCGCCGCGCTGGAGGGAGACCGCGACCGGCTCGCCGCCGCGCTCGACACCTCGGGCGGTCGCGACGCGACACCGTTCGCCGGCGCGGAGCCACCACCGGCGCCAACTGCCGAGGCGACGGTCACGGCCACGTCCGAACCGACACCGCAGCCCACCGCCGAACCGACACGTACAGCGACGCCGGAGCCGACGCCTGTCGCCACCTCGACACCCGCGGTCCCGTCGACCGTCACACCACTCGTTGCAGCCAGCGAGGGCGACCCGGACAACCCGTGGTACTCGGACGGCCAGGACCTGTGGTCGTGCCACAACTTCGCGTCGTTCGAGGAGGCACAGGAGGCGTACCGCGCCAACCTCCCCGGCGACCCGAACCTCATCGATGGCGACCAGAATGGCGTGGCCTGCGAGGCGCGGCGCTACTGAAGCTCCGGTGGGACCCCGGGACTACGCCTCGCCGGCGACTCCGCCTCCCCGGACAACCGCTGGCGCATGCCGTTGACGGTGCGCAGCGCGACCGCGACCGGCCCGACGTCGTGGACGCGCACGACGTGGACGCCGGCCCATGCGGCCAGCACATTGAACGCCAGCGTCGCCTCGGTCAGCCCGTCCACGTCCTGGCGGTCCCCCAGGCCGAGGAGTTCCGCGAGGAAGCCCTTGCGCGACGCAGAGATGAGCACCGGATAGCCGGTGGACACCAGCGCGGGCAGGCCCTCGAAGAGGCGCAGGTTGTCCTCCAGCGACTTCCCGAAGGCGAAGCCCGGGTCCAGCCACGCCTCGATGCCCCGCCCGGCGAGCGTGCGGGCGCGCTCCAGCAGGAACGCCTGTACCTCGGGCGCGATGTCGTCATAGGCCTGGTCGACCTCGCGGTGGTGCTTGGGGGCACCGCGCATGTGCATGACGACGGCGGGGATCTGGTGCTCGGCGGCCACATCGATCATGGCCGGCGCGGTGAAGCCCGTGACGTCGTTCAGGAGGTGGACGCCGGCCTCCGCGGCGGCGTGCGCCACGGCCGGGTTCCACGTGTCGACCGAGGTGGGGACGCCCTCCGCTGCGACCGCCTCGATGACGGGACAGACGCGCTCGATCTCCTCCTGCGCCGTCAGGTCGCGGGAGTCCCGGCCGGTCGAGTTCGCGCCGATGTCGATAATCTCCGCGCCCTGTCGCGCGAACTGCATCGCGCGGTCCAGCGCAGCGGGGACGGCCACGCGCGACTGGGCGACGGGCGAGTCGTCCGAGACGTTGAGGATGGCCATGATCGCGGTACGGCCGGTGCAATCGACCGTGTGGCCTCGGAGGCTCAGACGCACCCGTCGCTCCTCGTCTGCGCCCGCAGTGTAGGGGGCAACCGGCCTACAGCCTCTTCTGCGCCGATGGCTCGTCGAGGATCGCGCGCAGCCGCTCGGCGGCCTCCGGCGCGTGGCCAAGGTCGAGCGCCAGTAGCTCGCGGGAGAGCCGCCGGTACAACTCGCGCAATTCCGGCACAGCGTCGAGCGCGTGTAGGTGTCGCTCGATGGTCTCGTGGTCACCTCGGGCGAGCGGCCCTGTCAGAGCTTCCGCCGGAGGGAACGAGGCCGTCGCCTCGGCGGCGGCGCGGAGCAGCGGGGCGAGCGCCGGCCGCGCCGCCGTCGCGTCGAGTCCGGCGAGCGCCCACGCCTGCGTCGCCGCGACGCTCAGCGCCACGACGTGGTTGCTGCTGAGGACGGCGGCAGCGTGGTACAGCGCCCGGTCCACACGCTCGAGCCGCAGCACGGACGCGACACCGAGGCGGGTGGCGAGCGCCTCGAGCGTCACATCAAGCGGCGCCGGGGCTTCGAGTCCGCAGGTGATGCCGGCGAAGCGGCGGGCCGCCTCGGCCGGGGGCTCGCCCGAGGGGAAGGACTGCAGCGGGTGGAGGCAGCCGGCGAGTGCGCCGGCCTCCGTGGCGTCGCGCAAGGCATCGAGGCCCAGCGCGCCGCTGAGGTGGACGGCGGACTGCCCGGCCCGCCACGACAGCGACGCGGCGAGGCCGGCTACGGCGCCGTCCGGCACCGCGAGGAACACCAGGTCGCACCGCTCGATGACCTCCGCAGGGGTCGCCGCGTGGACGCCGGCGATGCGCAGGGCAAGGGCCTCGGCGGCCGCGGGGGACCGGCCGGCGACGGTCACCGGCGCGCTGCCCGGTGCAACGAGCGCGGCGGCCAGTGCCGAACCGAGGCGACCGGGCCCCACGATGCCGATGCTGGCAGTGTCCGCGGGCGGCCTCGGTGGTTCCGTGGTCATCTGAGGCGCGCTTCCGTGCCAGATTCGGTCGTTTGAGGCGAGATTGGGAAGATCCGCGCAATTCTCCGAGATGCGAATTTTGGCAGGTTACAAATGTGAATCTTGATTGCGCCTTCGTGGGGATGTTCGCTAGTGTAGCAACCCGAGGCTCACGTGAACGTGAACGGAAGGTCGGGCACATCCGATGGCGGCGAACGTCGCACACCTGGACTACGACCGGCAGACCACAGGTGAACGCCTGAGGCGACGCCGGCAGGAGATCGGGCTGACGCAGTCCGAGGTTGCGTGGATGGCGGGCATCACACAGGCCGCCCTCTCCAACTACGAGAACGGCAAGCGCGACCTGCCGATCCCGTCCCTGTTGGCGCTCGCGGGGGTGCTTCGCACCACGCCCATGGAGTTCATCCCGGCGCTTCAGCCGGACCGCTTCGAGGGCCTTGAGTAGCACCAACCAGCCGACGGGCCGGCCGGTCAGCGCTTTGCGCCTCTCGCGCCCCTCGCGTAGATTCCACGGCATCGACACGGACCAGTCTGCAGGATGCCGCATGGCAGTGCCGTTCCCGCGCGCCTCGTGAACACCGCGCCCTCCGCGGGGCCGCCCGACGGGGCGGCGCCGCTCGCCATCGAGGGTGGCGACCCCGTCCGGACGACGCCATTCCCCGCGGATGCGGCGCGCGAGCCGGTTACCGACCAGGAGCCCGTCACCGCCCTCGAGGCGGAGTTCGCGCACTTTCTGGACGTGCCGCCGTGGGCGGCGGTCGCCTGCGCCTCGCCGGCCGGGGCGCGCACGCTCGCGCTCGATGCGCTGGCGCTGCCGGAGCACGGCGAGGTCGTCGTGCCGGCGCTGCTGGCCGAAGACATCGCCACAGCGTGCCTCGACCGAGGCTGGCGCGTCGTGCCGGCCGAGGTGGACACGGACGCCGTCACGCTTGCGCCTCGCGGTCTGGCCGGCGCCGTGTCCGAGCGCTCCGGGCTCGCCGTCATCACGCACGCCTACGGACACCCCGCCTCGATGCCAGAACTGATGCGGCTCGCCGCCGACCACGACATCCCCGCCCTGGAGGACGCCACGTCCGCCCTCGGTGCGTCCAGCCGCGGGCAGGCGGCCGGCACCTTCGGCGACATCGCGCTATTCGCCTTTGGCGCGGGCCACCTCATCGATGCGCCGGGGGCGTTGCTCGTGGCGCGCGACGAGGGGCGGGCGCGCGACCTGCGTGCGGCACGGGATGGCGCCGCGGGGCCAGAGCTCGCGGGGACCGCCTCGGTGGCCCTCGCGCAGCTCCGGGACGCCCGCGAGCGGCTGGAGGCGCGCCGGCGGCTGGCGTGGCACCTCACGGAGCAGTTGAGGGGGATGCGGGCGGTGGTGCGGATGCCCCACGGACGGCACATCCGGCACGCGTACGACTGCTACGTCGTGCGGCTCCGCTCGCTCCTCTGGTCGCGATCGGTCGAGGAGAGCGTGGCGGCCCTGCGCGCCGAGGGCATACCCTGCGAGCCGGCTGCGCGGCCCTCGCTGCATCGCGACGGCCGCGTACGCGAGCCGCTGGGTGAGGCCGACCCGCGACTGGCGGAAGAGCGCTTCCCCGTCTCGATCCGGCTGCCCGGCGAGATGCTGCGCATCCCGCTGCCGGCGACCGCGACGACGCGGGACATGGACGACGTGGCGGCGGCGCTGCGCAAGCTGGAGCACGCAAGCACCTGAATGCCCCGCGGCCGGTGGGCGGGCTAGATCCGAGGGACGATGACCGAAGAGCCACCCGGACAGCCGGTCCTGGTGGCCGTGGACTTCACGGCCATCGAGTTGCGGCTGCTCATGACGGACCTGGACGGCCGCGAGGTGATGCGCGAGCGCTGGCTGCTACCCGACCTGGCGGACGAGGCAGCGTGGTCGTGGGAAGTGGGCGGGCGGATCGCCGAGACGTTCGCGAAGGAAGGCCAGCGCCGCTCCGCGCTCGGCATCGGCGTGGCGTGCCCGGGCACTGTGGACCCGGTGGCGGGCGTGCTGCTGCACAACACCGCGCGCGCCGAGTGGGACGGGCTGCACGTGGTCGACGCCGTCCGGCGTCACATCGATGCCCCGGTGGCGGCCGTGAACCGCTGTCATGCCGCCCTGGACGTCGAGGTGGCCAGTGGGGCGGCCGAGGACGCGGAGGACGTGCTGTACGTATCGCTGCGCGGCATCCCGCAGGCAGCGGCGATGGTCGCCGGCCGGATTGTCCGTGGGGCCACCCACGAAGCCGGCGCCCTCCCCGCGCTCGCCGACATCGAGCGTGGCGCACCGCTGGACGAAGAGACGCAAGAGAGCATCGCCTCCGTGCTCGCGGACGCCACGGCGTTGCTCAATCCGCAGGTCGTGGTGCTGGAGGGCGAGGCAGGGCACCTGGATGTGCTGGTGCCGTTGCTCCAGGGCGTGCTGGACGAGGTCGCGCCCGGACCCCACGTGGTGCGGGCGCGCTTCGAGGACGAAGGCGCGCTGCTGGGCGCCGTGCGCATCGCCTCGACGGTGTCATACGAGGGCGAGCGGGACGAATGACCTCCGAACGGCCGCTGCTGCTGGCGCTGAGCCGCGAGCAGACCGGGACGCTGCTGGGGACGCTCGCGTGGGTCATGGGGGCGCTTCAGATCATGCGCGACCGCGGTCACGCTGACGCCGACGAGGAGTTCCACGAACTGCACGACGCGCTGATGCCGCGCCTGGAGGCGCTCCTGGAGTCCGTCAGCACCACGAGGCAGGCCAACCCCGGCAACCCGCGCGTCGAGGAGGACCTGGAGCGCGCCTACACTCAAGTCCGCGAAGCCTTCGAGGGGTGGATCCAGCTGACGGCGGTGGACACCCTCAGCGCTGCCGTGGCGCACCGGCTGGACGCACAGGGCGATGAGGACGCGGCGGACGCGGACACCGAGGCGCGGGACTAGTAGCCGCGGTACTTCGTCGCCAGTGGGAGCCGGCGGTCGCGGCCGAAGGCGCGGGTGGTGATCTTTACGCCCGGCGGCGCCTGACGGCGCTTGTACTCATTGCGGTTGATCATGTCGATCACCCGCTTCGCCGTCTCGCGGTCGTGGCCCCGCGCGACGATGGACTCCAGCGACAGGTCGTCCTCCACGTACGCCTCGATGATCGGGTCGAGCACCTCGTACGCCGGCAGCGAATCCGTGTCGAGCTGGCCGGGGCGCAGTTCGGCGGAGGGCGGCTTCTCGATGGAGCTACGCGGGATCACCTCGCCCAGGGTGTTCCGGTAGCGGGAGAGCGCCCACACCAGGGTCTTCGGGACATCCTTGATCACGGCGAAGCCACCGACCATGTCGCCGTAGAGCGTCGCGTAACCACAGGCGTACTCGGACTTGTTTCCGGTGGTGAGCACCATCGAGCCGGCGGTCTTGTTGGACAGCGCCATGACCAGGAGGCCGCGGATGCGCGACTGCACGTTCTCCTCCGCCGCACCGGGCGCCGCGTCGCCGAACTCGTCCGCCAGCGTGTTGAGGGCCGCTTCATGCATCGCCTCGATGGGCAGCTTGACCAGCCGGATGCCCAGGCGGTCCGCGAGATCCTGCGCGTCCGCGAGCGAGCCCTCCGAGGAGTACCTCGAGGGCATCGCGACGCCGGTCACGTTCTCGGCCCCGAGGGCATCGACGGCGACCGTGCCCACAAACGCAGAGTCGATGCCGCCTGAGAGCTGAATGAAGACGCGGTGGAAGCCTGACTTACGCACGTAGTCGCGGGTGCCGAGCACCAGCGCCTCGTAGGTCTCCCCGAGCGGGTCGGCCGGCTCGCGCACGGAAACATCGATGGGTGGGCGGGGCGCCTCGGATGCCGGGGTCACGAAGATCGGCGGCGCCGGGTGCTCGGGCTTGCGCTGGCGGCGCAGGCGAGACTCGAGGAGCTGGCGCTGGCGCACCTCCTCGACGGGGATGTCGACGACCACGAGGTCCTCCGCCATCGATGCACCGCGGGCCATCACCTCGCCCTCCGGGCCGATCACCAGCGAGTTGCCGTCGAAGATCAGTTCGTCCTGCCCGCCGACCTGGTTGACGTAGGCGACGGCCACGGTGCTGTCCGCCGCCCGCGTGGCTACCATGCGCTCGCGGCCGGCCGTCTTGCCCGAGTGGTACGGCGAGGCGTTGATGTTCACCACGACCAGGGCGCCCTCGAGCGCCTGGTCCCACATCGGCCCTTCCGGGTACCAGATGTCCTCGCAGATGGTCACACCGACCTCGACGCCGCCGATGGTGAAGCGGGGCGACTCGTGACCTGGGTGGAAGTAGCGCTCCTCGTCAAAGACGCCGTAGTTGGGCAGGCGGTGCTTGCGATAGCGGGCCACCACGCGGCCGCCATGCACCACGGCGGCGGCGTTGTAGAGCTGCTGCTCGAAGTCCAGGCAGCCGACGATGAGCGGCGGGAGCCCGTGCGCGTCCGCCGCCAGCGTCTGGAGAGACGCCTCGGCATCATCGAGGAAGGCCGGGCGCATCAACTGGTCCTCGGGTGGATAGCCGGTGACGGCCAGCTCGGGGAACGCGACGAGGTCGGCATGCTGCTCGGCGGCGCGCCGCGCGGCGTCCAGGATGCGCGCGCGGTTGCCCTCGAAGTCGCCCACGGTCGTGTTGATCTGGGCAAGTGCGACGCGAAGGTACTGCACGTGCGGCCTCCAGCGCGGCGGTAGTATGCGTACCTGGTACACAAAGCACCGCGGGCACAATCCTAGTCACGGCCGATTCCCGCCGTCAATCGGGGCGGCCTCGCGGGGACATCGGAGATGCACGTCGCGGCGCAAGAGGGGACACTGGGTGCACCTACCCTCGGAAGGACCGGCGCGATGCTCAGCCCGACGCTGCCACCGGTGCCCCCCGTCCCCCCCTGGTTCCCGGGCCACGAGCCGATCGGCGAGGGCGAGGCGCTCTGGACGGCGTGGAGCTTCGACCCGGAGTTCCTGCTACCGGTGGGGTTCGCGGTCTTCTTCTACCTCCGCGGGCTGCGACGCTGGGAGCACCGCTCACACGAGCATCCCCCCTGGCGCACCGCACTCTACCTCACCGGCATCGCGGTCCTGGTGCTGTCCTTCCAGTCGCCGATCGACCGTATCGCCCAGCACCATTTCTCGATGCACATGGCCCAACACCTGCTCACGATGACGGTGGCGGTGCCGTTGATCCTGCTGGGCGCGCCCACCACGCCCTCGCTGCGCGGTATGCCTCGATGGCTGCGGCTGGGCGTGGTCGCGCGCCTGGCGAAGCGTCCGGCCGTGCGGACGGCGTACGGGGTGGTGACCCATCCCGTGATCGCGATCGCGCTACCGGCGGTGGTGCTCTGGCTATGGCACCTGGCGCCGGGCTGGTACGACCGCGCCGTTGAGGATGACCTCATCCACGACCTGCAGCACATGTCCTTCGTGGCGGTGGCGGTCCTGTTCTGGTGGAACGTGATCGACCCGAAGCCGCTGAGGGCGCGCGTCCCTCACATCCCGCGCATCCTGTACATCCTAGGCGCGACCATCCCCGCCCAGTTCCTGGGCGCCATGCTCACGTTCGCGCCCGAGCCGCTCTACGAGACCTACGTAGCCGCGACGCCCATCTATGGCCTCGACCCGCTGCAGGACCAGCAGCTAGGCGGGCTGCTGATGTGGATCCCCGGCGGCCTGCTCTACCTGCTGGCAGCCGGCGTCGTCTTCGCCGTCTGGGCGCAGCAGTCGGAGCGGCGCCAGCGGGCCCTCGAGGCCGCACAGGACGCCGAGCGCCTGGGCGAAGCCGCCCGCGCGACGCGCTAGCCGGCACACCCCGCCGAGATCGGGCCGGGCCGGCGGAACCAGGCTGGGACGAAGGCGAGAGGCCCGCTTGCGCGGGCCTCGTCCGGAGTGTCGTGCGGCCGTTCGCCTCGGAGGTCCGGGGCGCTAGATCAGCGCTCCGACGGACGCAACCGCGGACGCGGCTGCCTCGCCGGCTTCACCGGCACGGCGAGAGTCGTCGTTCCCGAAGATCAGCAGGACCGCGACCATCAGGAAGATGGCGAGGAACAGTCCGAACACGAAGAGCCGGGCGAGGAGCGGGCTGTCGAAGCGCAGGTGCATGAACAACGCGACGACGATCGCGAACTTGATGGCGGACATGATGAGCAGGAGTGGGATCAAGAGCGCGCCGAGGTCCATGTAGGATGCCGCGAGCTCCAGTGCCGTGATGACCGTTAGCACAACGCCGATCATCACGTACTGCCGGATGGTCGTCGGCGGGTGCTCGACGTGTCCCACGCCCTCCGCGTGCTGTCCGGTCTCCATGCTCATGTCGGACTCCGCTCGGCGCTGCTAGGCAGGGATCAGGTAGACGACCGTGAAAATGACGATCCACACGATGTCCACGAAGTGCCAGTAGAGGCCCGCCGTCTCCACGTGGAAACCGGTTTCGCGTCCCAACCCGTTCCGCCGCATTGATGCGAATAATAGCGAAGCCAGGTAGATCACGCCCACCCCCACGTGCGTGCCGTGGAAGCCGGTCATCACGTAGAAGGCCGCACCGAACTGATTCGTGGAGAGTCCCAGGTGGTATTCGTGAGCAAAGTGCCTGAACTCGTACACCTGGAACCCGAGGAAGGTGAGGCCCAGCAGGATGGTGGCCAGCAGCCACACCTTCATCATCCCCGGCCGTGCGTGATGCGCGCCGTACACTGCCAGCACCATCGCGAGGCTGCTCATGAGCAGGACGAACGTGCTGGCAGATGTCACCGGGATGTTCAGCACGTCATCGGCCAACGGCCCCGGCATCGGCTCACCTTTGAAGATGAGGTACGTCGCGATCAGGGAGCCGAAGAACAGGCATTCGTTGGCCAGGAAGATCCACATGAGGAGCTTCCGGTTGTCGATGCCGGTCGTCGTGTGGTGCATCGTCTGTGGGGTGGTGGCCATCACGCTCTCCTGATCGCTTGCCTTGGTCCAGCCGGCCGCGGCCGTGCCTAGTCCGTTGGCTCCAGGGCCCACGCCCAGATGCTGTAGAGGATGACCACGACGCCCAGCGCCGTGACGGCCAGGTGCGAGAGCACGCCGACGCCCAGCAGCAGGACGCCCAGCGCCAGCACCACCGGGATGTACGAGGGCGGCGGCATGTGGATGTGCTGGTGCTCAGGGACCTCCGGAGGCTCGATGTTGTGGTCGCGGTCGTACCACAGCGGGTCGCGGTCGCGGACGACCGGGACCACGTCGAAGTCGTGTTCGGGCGGCGGTGACGATGTCGCCCACTCGAGGGTGGCGGCGTCCCACGGGTTGTCGCCGGCGGTCTTTTCCTGCCGCATCGCGCGGAAGAAGGCGACGAGGAACACCAGCATTCCGAGCGCGATGGTGTACGACCCGATGGTGGCCACCAGGTTCCAGGTGTCCCATCCGAGGCCGGAGTCGTACGTGTAGATGCGCCGGGGCATGCCCGCGATGCCCAGGAAGTGCATGGGGAAGAACGTCAGGTTCATGCCGATGAAGACGAGCCAGAAGTTCAGCTTGCCCAGGCCTTCGTCCAGGAACCGGCCCGTCATCTTCGGGAACCAGTAATAGACGCCGGCCAGGATGCCCATAATCGCGCCGCCAAACAGCACGTAGTGGATGTGGGCGACGATGAAGTAGGTGTCCTGCTGCTGGGCGTCCACGGGCGGGCTCGCGTGCATCACGCCGGAAATCCCGCCGATGGTGAACATGGCGATGAAGGCGACGGCGTAGTACATCGCCGTCGTGAAGCGGATGTTCCCGCCGTACATGGTGCCCAGCCAGTTGAAGACCTTGATGCCGGTGGGGATCGCGATGCCCATGGTGCTGGCGGAGAACGCGATCTGGGGCACGGTCGCCAGGCCCGTCGTGAACATGTGGTGGCTCCACACCACGAAGCCGAGCACGGCGATCGACACGCCCGCGAAGACGATGGCGGCGTAGCCGAAGAGCGGCTTGCGGGAGAAGACCGGGAGCACCTCGGAGACGATGCCGAAGGACGGCAGGATGAGGATGTAGACCTCCGGGTGGCCGAAGATCCAGAACAGGTGCTGCCAGAGGATGGGATCGCCGCCGGCCTGCGGGGTGAAGAAGTTGGTGGTGAAGTTGCGGTCGAAGAGCAGCTGGATCAGCGCCACGGTCAGCACCGGCAGCGAGAGGATGAGCAGGAAGGCCGTGATCAGCGTCATCCAGATGTAGACCGGGAGCCGCATCATCGTCATGCCGGGCGCCCGCATGTTGATGATGGTGACGGCGAAGTTCAGGGCTCCCATCAGCGACGAGATGCCGAGGATCAGCAGGCCAACGACGTAGAAGTCCATGGCCTTCGAGGTCGTCGCGAACTCCTCGCTGCTCAGCGGCGCGTACCCGAACCAGCCACCGTCCGGGGCGCCGCCCAGGAAAAAGCTGCTGGTGAGCAGGACACCACCGGACAGGAAGATCCAGTAGGAGAGCGCATTCAGGCGCGGGAAGGCGACGTCGCGCGCGCCCACCATGAGCGGCACGAAGTAGTTAAAGAAGGCGACGCCCAGGGGCATGATCGCCAGGAAGATCATCGTGAGGGCGTGCATGGTGAAGAGCTGGTTGTAGAGGTCGGCGTCCAACACCTGCCCATTGGGCGTCGCCAGCTGCGTGCGGACCAGCAGCGCCTCCACGCCGCCCAGGAGGAAGAAGATGAGCGCGGTGAGCCCGTAGAGGGCGCCGATGCGCTTGTGGTCGACCGTCGTCACCCACGACCAGACGCCACCTGCCTCCTCAATCTGCGGAACGGTACCCGCGGCTGTGGCCATCTAGCTACCTCCCACCCTGAAGCGGCTCCCGAGGGCGCCGATCACGGCCTGGCTCTGCGTCATCGCGTCTGCGTCTGTCGCCCGCACTACTCGAGCGATTCAAGGTAGGCGACGAGCTTGGCGACCTGGTCGTCTGTCAAATCGAGGTCGGGCATCTTCGAGCCCGGCTTCACGGCCGGCGGGTCCAGCAACCAGCGCGCCATGTTCTCCGGCGTGTTCGCCATCATCGCGCTGGCCAGGGTCGTCCGCGAACCGACGTGTGTAAGGTCCGGGCCGACCTGCGCCTGGGCCGCGGTACCGCGAATCGTGTGGCAGCCTACGCAGGCGCTGGTCGCGAAGATCTGCGCGCCCTCAGCCACCAGCCCCTCGGCCGGCTCGGCGGCATCAGCCAGCTGGGCCTGGACCCACTGGTCGAAGTCCGCCTGTTCGCGGACGAACACGCGGAACCGCATGTTGGCGTGCGAGAGTCCGCAGAACTCGGCGCACTGGGCGTAGTACGCCTCCTCCTGGACCACAGTCGGCGTGAAGAAGAGCCGGTTCTCGTGCCCCGGCACCATGTCCACTTTGCCCGCAAGGCGTGGCACCCAGAACGAGTGGATCACGTCTTCCGAGTGGAGCAGCACCTCGACCGGCCGGTCGGCCGGGACGTACAGCTCGTTCGCGGTCACCAGCCCGTACTCGGGGTACTCGAACTCGAACCACCACTGGTGCCCGGTGGCGATGACCTGCAGGGCGTCATCCGGTGCGTCACCCGTGCGTGCCGCAATCACCTCGAAGCTCGGGATGGCGATGGCGGCCACGATGATCACCGGGATCAGCGTCCACATGATCTCCAGGCGAGAGTTGCCGTGGATCTGCAGCGCCTCCCGACCGGGGCGCTCGCGGAACATGATGCTGAAGACCAGCGTGATCGCCATGATCGCGAAGAAGACGGCGCCGGCCATCCAGAAGACGACGTTGTAGAGCGACGTGATGTCGGCGGCGTCGGTGCCCTCGTTGCCGAGCTGGTTCATCGGCTCGCCGGCCGAGTCGATGAAGATGACGTACAGCAGCCACGTGAGAGCGAGCACGAAGAGGAGGACCCCGCCGGTCAAGAAGAGTCCACGGGCGGTGAAGCGCAAGATTTGGCCTCCGAGCGTCGGCTGACTCAGGGCGCACGACATCGCGCCCCTGCGGTCGGCATGTCACGGGCATCTAGTGAAGTAGCATCGGGCGATCTCACGGTCAAGCCGAAGTTGCGCGGCTACTTCAGGGGTTATCGAGCCGCTACCATGCTACCGAGGGCGGCGTGCCCGACCTTCGACGAATCGCCTCGATATGGCTGCTCCGGCGCGTTGAAGCCCATGTCGCGCCGGGGTAGCCTCGATGTCAATGGTGGCGGGGCACGGGTTGCGGCTGGCGATCGCGGCGGGCGGCGCGTCCGTGGCGGTGCTACTCGTGATCCTGGCGCTGGCCCTGAGCCGGGGCGTTGGCGGCGAGAGCCTGGGCGCCACCGATGCCGGCTTCGAACGCGCCCCGGCGTTCAGCCTCCCCACCTTCGATGGCGACCGGTTCACGCTCACCGAGCACGCGGACGGTCCCGTCTTCGTCTACTTCTGGGCGTCCTGGTGCGGCCCCTGCGAGGAGGAGGCCCCCGTGATCGAGGCGCTGTGGCCGGAGTACCGTGACCGCGGCTACACATTCGTCGGGGTCAACCTGTGGGACATCGAGAGCGACGCGGACGACTTCGCGCAACGTCACGGCCTGAGCTTCCCGTTGGTGCGTGACACAGACAGCGTGTACCTGGACTACGGCGTGCAGGGCCTGCCGGAGGCGTTCTTCCTGCGGCCGGGACTGGAAGTCACGCGCAAGTACAATGGTGCACTGAACGAAGTAGACCTGCGGTCGCTGCTCGACTCCGCGGAGGCGTCATGACCACTCTTGGCGGCCTGCTGGCGACACGGCGCGCGCGCCTGGTCGCCCTGCTGCTACTGGCGACGGTCGCGATCACGATCCTGGCGGCGCAGGCGGCCGGGTCGTCGCTCTCGTACTACGTCTCCATCCAGGAGTTCGCGGCCGAGCCGGACCCGGTGGGGCAGCGCTGGCGCATCGGCGCGCGGGTGGTGGGCGACTCGATCGTGGAGGAGCAGGGCCGGCCGGTGGCCTTCGACATCGCGGACGAGGCGGGGCGTCGCGTCTCGATCGCCTACGACGGGGTGGTCCCGAACCTCTTCGGCCCCAACGCCTTCGTCGTGGTGGAAGGTACCGCGGACGCGCCCGACCACATCGATGCCCGTTCCGTGATCATCAAGCACGAGAACGAGTTCTACGCGGACGAGCCGCCAGAGGACTCGCCGAGCCGCAGTTTCTACACGCCCGAGGCGGGCAACTGACCGGCGCGTCCCCGGCGTCTGGTGCCCCGGGTCTGACGCCAGACGCACGTGCCGCACTCGATGGCCGGCGAGGCGGACTGATGCGCCGATGACGAGGGGACCCGCGTGAACGTTCTTGCCACGCTGGGCGCTTCCGCCGTGCTCACCGCATTTGCGGCATCGCTGTTCGCCGTGGGTGCGTCCGTCTACGGTCACCGCGCGGGCCGTCCGGCGGCGTTGCTCGCGGGACGGCGCGCGCTCCTCGCCACGGCGCTCCTCGCCACTTTCGCGATCGGCACGCTGGCGTACGCGCTGCTCGTCAACGACTTCTCGGTCGCCCACGTCGCCTCCGTCTCCTCGCGCGACATGGAGCCGCAGATGAAGTGGGCGGCCCTCTACAGCGGGCAGCCGGGTTCCCTGCTCTTCTGGACGTGGTCGATGTCGCTGTTCATGGCGGCGTTCGTGGCGGTCACGGTGCCGAAGATCCCATGGGGCGGCGCTCACGCCGTCGCCACCTGCGGTGTCGTGCTCGCCTCGTTCCTGTTCGCGCTCGCCTTCCTCGCCTCCCCGTTCGACGTGAGCCCGGTCACTCCGGACGACGGCATCGGCCTCAACCCGCTGCTGGTGGACCCGGGGATGCTGGTGCACCCGCCATTCCTGCTCACGGGGCTCGTCAGCACCTCGATCCCCTTCGTCCTCGGCGCCGCGGCGCTGATGGCGGGCAAGGTGGACGGGGCGTGGATCCGGCATGCGCGGTCGTGGGCGCTGCTGTCGTTCCTGGTGCTGGGCGTGGGCAACCTCCTGGGCGCATGGTGGGCCTACACCGTGCTCGGGTGGGGCGGGTACTGGGGCTGGGACCCCGTCGAGAACTCCGCGATCCTCCCGCTCTTCCCGATGACGGCCTTCCTCCACGCCCTGCTGGTCCAGGAACGCCGCGGCATGCTCAAGCTGTGGAACCTGGTGCTCGTGCTCGCCGCCTTCGCCCTTGCCGTCTTCGGCACCTTCAACGTGCGCAGCGGCCTGGTCGCCTCCGTCCACTCGTTCGCGCAGTCCGAGGTGGGCCCATACTTCCTCGTCCTGCTCGGTCTGGTGATCGCCGCATCGGTGGGCCTGCTGGCCTGGCGCAGCCCGATCCTGCGGGCGGACGCCGACCTCGACTCGCTCGCATCGAGGGAGAGCGGGCTGATCGTGAACAGCTACATCCTGGTGGCGATCACGCTGGTCGTGCTGGGCGGGACGCTGTTCCCGGTCTTCTCCGAGCTCTTCCAGGATGTCCGCATCACCGTCGGACCGCCGTTCTTCAATCAGGTCGTCGGCCCGCTGCTGATCGCGCTGCTCGCCACGCTCGCGGTGGGCACCGTCCTGCCCTGGCGGCAGGCCGCCACCTCGACGCTCGTGCGGCGCCTCCGAGGGCCGGCGGTGCTGCTGCTGGCGACGTGGGTGCTGTTCGCCGCGCTGGGCATGCGGGACCCGTTCGCGCTGGCGACCGTGGGACTGGCCGCGGTCATCGGCTTCGTGACGCTTCGAGAGTTCGCGATCGGCGCCCGAGGGCTGCGACGGGCGACCGGCGCGGGCTGGCCGGCGGCCACGGCGCGGCTCTTCTCGCGCGACCAACGCCGCTACGGCGGCTACCTGGTCCACGTGGGTGTTGCGGTGATCGCCGTCGCGGTCGTCGTGTCCACGGTCTACCAGGAGACGGCGCGCGTCTCGCTGGCGCCCGGTGAGTCGGTCGAGGCGGGCGGCTACACGTTCACCTATGAGCGGCTCCTTCAACGCTCCCCCGGCGTCAACGGCATCGAGACCGAGGTGCTGGCCGAGGTGACCGTGACGCGGGACGGCCGGCAGGTGGGCACGCTGGAGCCCGGGCGTCGCTTCTTCGAGAATTTCCCCTCGCAGCCCACGGGCATCGTCGCGTTGGACGGCAGCCTGACGCGGGACCTCTACCTGTTCATCCAGGGCTGGGACAGCAACGAGGTCGTGGAGCTGCAGGTGTTCATCAACCCGCTGATCGCATGGCTCTGGATAGGCGGCGCCATCTTCGTGGTGGGTGGCATCGTCGCGTTCTGGCCGCAGGCGCAGCCGGCGCGGGTGACCGCGGAGGCGCCCGAGGGGGCGCAGCGCGCATGACCGCCACGCGTACCCGCGGGGTGGTCGTGGTGGGCGTCGCGGGCACGATCGCGCTGGCCGTGCTCGTCGTCGCCGTGCTCGGCTCTCGAGGCGAGCGAGTTCCGACCGACGCGAGCCAGGAGCAGCAGGCGCTCGCCATCGAGCGCCAGTTGCTCTGCCCGCAGTGCACGAACAAGCGCCTCGATGTCTGCGAACTGGCGATCTGCAACGACATGAAGCGCGTCATCCGTGAGCGCCTGGCGGCCGGCGCGCTACCGGACGAGATCATCTTCGCCTTCAGCAACACATACGGCCCGCGAGTGCTCGCCGAGTTGCCGCGGGAAGGGTTCAACCTGGCGCTCTTCGGCTGGGTCGGCGGTTCGATCGTCGCCGTCGGCCTGCTCGGCGGGTGGTTCCTCTACCGGCTGCGCCGCCCATCACGCCTCGACGACGGCCGCGCATCGGTGGACGGGGACGATGCCTGGATAGACGAGCAGCTGGCGCGTCACGAGCGCGCGGCCGGAGGGCCCGAGGGGTGACCGAATTCGCGGTGCTGCTGCTCTTCGTCGCGGCCGTGGCTGCCTTCGTGCTGTGGCCAACGCCGCCGGCCGAGGCGGGACCAACGGTCGACGACCTGCGGGTCGAGCACGACCAGTTGCTCGACGAGTTGCGTGAACTGGACGAAGACGCGGCGGCCGGTCGCATCTCACCGGACGACCGCCGCGACGGCCGGCGCGCCCTCGGCGGCCGCTTGCGCACGGTCACCGAGGCGCTCCGCGAGCGCGGCGAGACGGCGGGCCAGCGCGGATGACCGGCGCACTCGACCGTGCGCCGGGGATCGGGTCTGATCGGGAGACGTGACCGCGCGATTCGTCCAGTCCCCCCTCGCGGCGTTCGCCGCTGCCCTCGTGGTCTTGTTCTCGACCCCCTCCGTGGCCGTGGCGGGCGATGGCAACGGGGGCCGCATCTCCGGCATCGTGGAGATGGGCACCGCCGGTGCGACACTCCAGGAGACGATGGTGACGCTGCTGGCGGTCGACGAGAGCGGGGCGTCGAGCACCGGTGAACAGACGACGACCGACGGGGAGTTCGCCTTCGACGCCGAGCCGGACCCGGCGCGCCGATACCTCGTCCGGGTCCGCTACCAGAACATCGAGTACCTCTCGCAGCCAATCACCCTGACACCGGAGGCGCCGGAGGCCACGCGGGACCTGGTGGTGTACGAGACCACGAGGGAGGCGCCCGACCTCAGCATCGAGAGCTCCGTCGTGACCGCTGTCGGCCTCGACCGGGCGCAGGCAGAACTGACCTTGATCCGGCAGGACACCGTGCGGAACCCGAGCGACCGCGTGTACATCGGCAGTGAGGACGGCGTCACGCTGCGGACGCCGGCGCCGGACGGCGTGCTGGAGGCCGGCCCGCTGAACGAGCTGGAGAAGGCCCGCCTGGAGGGCCAGGTGGTGGCGAACGAGACACCGCTGCGTCCGGGCCTCACGGCCGTCAGCAGCGCCTATCGCGTCGGCTACGATCGGGCGGACGACCGCTACGTGCTGCGCGTCACGGCGCCGCTGCCCACTGACCGCCTGGTCGCGCGGATCCCACAGTCGTTCGTCCGTGCCGTCGAACCCCTGGAGGGCGCGGAACCGGCCGCCGACGAGGAACTCGAGGGCGAACGGCTCACCGTCGTGGAGCGCGGCGGTGTGCGCGAAGGGGAGGCGTTGCTGGTGGAATGGCGGGGCCTGGCAGGCAGCGTGGCGACGAATCCGCTGACGGAGCCGCTGGGCGCGGCCATCGGCGCCGCGGTCGCGCTCGCGCTCCTGCTCGGCGCCGGTGGCGCGGCCGCGTGGTGGCGCTCGCGTCCAGACCGCCAGGCCGGTGTGGACGCGTGATGAGCGGCGAGACGTGGATGCTCGAGACACGCGGTCTGACGAAGCGGTTCGGCGGGCTCGCGGTCGTCGACGGCGTGTCGATCCGCCTGCCGGCGGGCTCCAGGACGGCCCTCACCGGCGCGAACGGCGCCGGCAAGAGCACGCTGCTCGCGATGCTCTCCACGCTGATGGCGCCCACCGAGGGCGGGGCGTTCATCGACGGACACTCCCTCGCCACGCGTCCGGCGGCGCAGCGACGCCGCCTGGGCGTGTTGGCGCACGCGCCGATGCTGTACGAAGAGTTCACGCCCGAGGAGAACCTGCGCTTCTTCGCCGACCTCTACGGCGTGCCGGACGCCGCACCGCGCATCGAGGAGTTGCTGCGCATCGTGGGGTTGTGGACGCGACGCCACGAACGTACGGAGGTGTTCTCGCGCGGCTATCACCAGCGGCTGGCTCTGGCGCGGGTGCTGGTGCATGCGCCGGTGCTGCTGCTGCTCGACGAGCCGGAGACGGGCCTCGATGTGGAGGGCATGGCCCTGCTCGACGACCTGCTGTTGACGGCGCCCGGCGTCACGGTGCTCGCCGCCACGCATCGGCTCGACCGCATCGGACAGTGGTCGGACGGCGGCGTCCACCTCGAGCGGGGGCGCGTGGTGGAAGACACGACCGCGGGCGGTGCGGGCGCCGCCATCGCCCAGGCAGGGGCGAAGCGATGAGCGAGACGATGGCGGTGTTCCGCAAGGACCTGCGGCTGGCGTGGCGCGACCGCTCGGCGTGGCTCTCCGCCGCCGCGTTCGCGGCGATCACCGTGCTCACCTACTCGTTCGCGTTCGACCTCGCGACGCAGGACGTGCGGCCGCTGCTGCCGGGCGTGCTGTGGACCACGTTCCTCTTCGCCGGGATCCTGGCGAACGGCCAGTCGTTCCAGCGGGAGGCGGAACAGGGCACGCTCGACGCCATGCTGCTCTCGCCGGTGTCGCCCACCGCGATCTACGTCGGGAAGGTGCTGACGAACGTGGTGGGGCTGCTGACGGTCGAAGTTGCCGTACTGCTGCTGGCGACTATCCTGTTTGGCACCACCCTCCTCACCCTGGAGCTGTCGCTCATCGTGTTCGTCGGGACCATCGGTTATGTCTCGCTGACGACGCTGCTGGCCACGCTCGGCAGCCGCGCGAGGGCGCGCGCCGTGCTGTTGCCGGTGCTCGCGCTGCCGTTGCTGGTGCCGATGCTGATCGCCGCCGTCCGTGCGACGGGCGCGAGCCTGGGCGACCCGGTGGGCACCGCGCCATGGATGCTGCTGCTGGTCGTCTTCGCGATGTGGACGTCCATCGGGGGCGCGCTGCTGTTCCCCATGGTGACCGAGCGATGACGGCGGGCCTCGCCTCACTGGCGGCACGCGCCTACGGCCTGCGCTGGCGGGTGCTCCCTCCGCTGACCGGCGTCGCCATGCTCGCGATGCTCATCGGCGCCGTGCTCGCCGCCCCTCGCGAGGTGATCGAGGGCGAGGTGCAGCGGCTGATGTACATCCACGTGCCGTCCGCCACCATCGGGATGTACGGCTCGATCGGGGTCGTGTTCGTCGCCTCCGCGATGGTGCTCTGGAAGCGCGACATGCGATGGGACGCGGTCGCCCGCGGGGCCGCGACGGTGGGCGTCCTGTTCACGGCGCTGACGCTGCTCACCGGCGCGATCTGGGGCCGGCCGGTCTGGGGCGTCTACTGGGCGTGGGACGCGCGGCTCACCTCGACGCTGGTGCTGTTCCTGATCTACTGCGGCTACCTGCTGATCCGGCAGATCGCCGACCCGCACGACGAACAGACCGCGCGCTACGCGGCGGTGTTCGCCATGATCGGCGCGCTGGACATCCCGCTGATCAATATGTCCGTCCGCTGGTGGAACACGCTGCACCCGCAGCCGATCGTGGTGCGCCCGCTCGGCGACGAGGCGCTACCCACGGAGATGCTCATCGTGCTGCTTGTGGGCACGGTCGCGATCTCGCTGCTCGTCGCGTGGCTGATCGTCCTGCGCACCGAGACCGAACTGGCGGCCCAGCGGATCCATGGCCTGCGGGCCGGAGTCGACCGGCGGGAGGCGTCCTGATGGATTACCTGGAGTTCATGTTCGCGGGGTTCGCCGTCTTCTGGGCCGGTCTCTTCGTCTACTTGCTGATGCTCCAGATGCGCATCCGCTCCCTCCAGCAGGAGGTCGAGCGCCTCGAGGAACGGCTCGCGGAGCAAGAGGCCGGCGACCGCCGGACGACCGAGGCGCGGCCCGTGGCCGGCGGACGGCCGGCGGCGCCGGCCACGCGACAGTCCCCCGCTCCACGCACGTAAAGCCCGGATATCGGAGCGGCGCGTAACCGCGAGGATGCGTACGATCAGCCCGGACCGGCGCACCTTCGCCGTCCACCCTGGCGGGGAAGACGAATGAGTCGCTACCAGGCACTGACGCTGACGACCGCGATCGCGACACTCGTGCTGATCGCCATAGGCTCAACCGTCCGCACCACGGGTTCCGGCCTCGGCTGCCCCGACTGGCCGCTCTGTCACGGTGGCCTGCTCCCACCGCTCGAGCGCACCGCGATCATCGAGTACAGCCATCGCACGGTCGCCGCCCTCGTGGGTGTGCTCATCGTCGCGACGACAGTCGTCACACTCCGCGTGCGGCGCCACGACCCGACGCAGCGCGCGCTCGCCGTGGCGGCGCTCCCCCTGCTCGCGCTCCAGGCCTACCTCGGCAAGGTCACCGTCGAGCGTGAACTGCCCGCCGAGGTGGTCACGTTCCACCTGACGATGGCGTTGGTGCTCTTCGCGGTGCTCGCGCTGATCGCGGCGTTTGCCTTTCAGGGCGAGCGCCGCACGCGCATCGATACGCCGGAGCGGCGGCACTTCACCCGCGTCGCGCTGATCGCCGCCGTCGTGACGGCCGGCATCGTGGTGATCGGGTCGTACGGTGTGGGCTCGGACGCGGGCTACGCTTGCTCGGGGTGGCCGAACTGCCCCGAGGCGCCGGTCCCGTTCCTGGATGGCGAGCGGCTGCAACACATCCACTGGCTCCACCGCATCACCGTGGTGCTGGGCGCGGCCGCCGTCGCGTGGGTCTGCTTCGAGGTCTCGACGATGCGCCACGCCGGAGTCGCACTGAAGCGCGGGGCGTTGGCGCTGGTGGTGCTCTACGGGCTGCAGATCCTCAGCGGCGCCCTGAACATCTGGAGCGACTTCGCGGAGGCCGCCCGAGTGCTGCACCTGGTGCTGGGCAGCGGCACCTGGGCGGTGCTCATCGTGCTGGCGTTCGCCGGGGGCTACCAGCCGGCACGGGACGCCGAGGCGGACGCGAGCCGCGCACCGTTGGGGACGGGGGAGCCTCGTGGCGCGCGCGCATAGCGAGGCGAAGGTCGCCCCCGCCTCGATGGCGGGGCCGCGCCGCTGGACCGGCGTCGCGCGCGACTACTTCATCCTCACCAAGCCCACGATCATCCTGCTGCTCCTGATCACCACGGTCCCCGCCATGGTGCTCGCCGAGCGCGGCTGGCCGGACGGCTGGCTCGTCGTGGCGACGCTGATCGGCGGGATCCTGGCCGCCGGCGGCGCCGGCGCCGTGAACATGTACCTGGATCGAGACATCGACGCGATCATGCGGCGGACGCGCTCGCGGCCCGTGCCGGCGGGGCGCGTCGAGGCGCGTCACGCGCTGACCTTCGGCTGCACGATGGGGCTGTCGTCCGGCGTCTGGCTCTATCTCACCGTGAACGCGCTGTCGGCGGCATTGGCACTCGCGGCGTTTCTCTTCTACACGACGATCTACACGGCCTACCTCAAGCGCACCACGGTGCACAACACCGTCATCGGAGGCGCCGCCGGCGCGGCCCCGCCGCTCATCGGCTGGACCGCCGTCACCGGCGAGCTGGGCCTGGAGGGCGTGCTGCTGTTCCTGCTCGTGTTCTACTGGCAGCCGCCCCACTTCTGGGCGCTCGCGCTGGCGATGGCCGAGGACTACCGCGCGGCGCGCATCCCGATGATGCCGGTGGTGCTGGGGGAGCACGAGACGAAGCGCCAGATGGTGCTGTACGCCGGGATGACCGCCGCGCTCTCGCTCATCTTCGGGGTCATCGCCGACCTCGGGCTCGTCTACCTCGGCGTCGCCTCCTTCGGCGGCCTCGGGTTCATCTGGTACTCGGTGCAGGTCTATCGCGGGCAGGGCCTCGAGGGCACGCGGGCGATGTTCCGCTACTCGACGAGCTACCTGGCCGTGCTCTTCGCCGCCATCGTGATCGACGTGCTCATCCTCGGGTAGCCGCCCTCGATGTCCCTTCGGCGGTCGGTGCTTCCAGCGCTACACGTCCGAGAGGCGGAACGAGAGCCGCGCGAGGATGAACGTGCCCACGATCCACGCCCCAAGGACGGCCATCTCCGGGCCCTGTTGCAACAGCGACTGGCCATCCAGGCTGATGGAGCGCATCGCGCGGAGCATGTGGGTCAACGGCAGCAACTCGACGAACCATCGGACCGGGTCGGGCAGGCCGGCGGTGGGGAAGAAGGTGCCGCCGAGGAACATCATCGGCATGACGATCGCGTTGGTCGCGCTCTCGACGGCGCCCCGGCCGTGGACCCGCCCCGCGACCACCACGGCGAGGTTCAGGAACACCAGGGTGCCGAACAGGGCGACGATGAAGAACCAGAGCAGTCCGTCAAGCAGGTTCGCGCCCAGCAGCTGGGCGACCGTCACCAGCACCGCAATCTGCGCGGTCGCGACGATGAGGTGCGCGGCCACGGTCGCCAGGAAGAAGCGCCACGGTGCGAGCGGCGTCGCGCGGATGCGTCGCAGCACGCCCTCCTCGCGGTAGCGGGACAACGAGCCGGCCAGACCGATCGTGCTGAAGGTCATCAGCCCCATCCCGACGATGCCGGGCCCCAGGAACTCAAAGAACGACACCGAGTCCGCCTCGGCCGTGCGCGACTCCAGCCGGATCGCCCTCGGGACCTCGCTCACGGAGAGGTTCACCGAGTCGACCACGGAACTGATCGCGCCCACGGTCATCGAGGAGCCGATGGGGTCGTCGATGGAGTGCAGCAGGAGCGCCTCGGCCGGCCCGTCTCCCGACAGAGGGGACAGCAGCAGCACGGCGTTCGCGTCGCCTTCTTCCAGCAACTGGTCGGCGCCCGCTTCGTCCAGCCCGGGGACCACCTCGACGCTCAGGAACTCCACGTCCTGGAGCGCTTCGACAAGAGCGACGGCGGGGCCACTGGAGGTGTCGGCGGAGACGACGAGGTCGGTTTCGCCGAAGGAGTCGGGGGCGAAGAGGCGGAACGCGCCCAGGAAGAGGATCGGAAACACCATCGCCCAGAACAGCGATTGCCGGTCGCGCACGATCATCTTCATGCTGGCCGCGAGCAGGGGACGCATCAGTCCTCCAACCCTCGACCGGTCACGGCGAGGAACACGTCCTCCAGCGTCGCCGGCTCGACCGCCAGGTCGACCGCCGTAACGCCCAGCCCGTCCGCCAGCGCGGTCAGCGCGGCAGCGGCGCCGGGCGCGTGCTGGGCGCGCAGGCGGGTCACGAAGCCGTCCGCTTCGTGCGCGCACTCGACGGCGCTCGCGCCCTCGATGCCCTCGACCGCGCGTGGGTCTAGCGGCTCCGTGGTGGTCAGGCGGACGCGGTAGGGGGCGTGCAGGGTGCGGATGAGCGCCTGTGGCGTGTCGAGCGCGGCGATGCGGCCGGAGTCCATGAAGGCGACGCGGTCACACAGCAACTCAGCCTCCTCCATGTAGTGCGTGGTCATGACGACGGTCCTCCCCTCGTCGCGCACATCGCGCACCAGCGTCCAGAGCTGACGCCGCGCGTCCGGGTCGAGGCCCGCGGTCGGCTCGTCGAAGAACACAAGCTCCGGTTCGTTCACCATCGCGGCGACGATGCTGAAGCGCTGTTGCAGGCCGCCTGAGAGATGCTCGATGCGCGCGTCGGCGCGGTCGGACAGGCCCACACGCTCCAGCAGGTCGTCCGGACTGGCAGCCCGCGGGTAGAAGGAGCCGAAGAGCTGCAGGATCTCCCGCAGCGTCAGGTAGCGGTGGTACGAGGACGCCTGGAGCTGGACGCCGATGCGTGTTTTGACCGCGTCCGGCTGCTGCACGATGTCGAAGCCAAGCACCTCGGCGGTCCCCGACGAGGGGACGGTCAGCCCCTCGAGCATCTCAACGGTCGTGGTCTTGCCGGCGCCGTTGGGGCCCAGCAGGCCGAAGATCTCGCCGCGCTGCACCTCGAAGGAGGCGCCGTCGACGGCGAGCAGCGGCCCGTAGCGCTTCGACAGGTCGCGCGCGGCGATGACCGGGTCGACGGTAGGTGGTGAGATCAGCGCGGGCTCCGAGACGCTGCGGGTGGGCGGACGCGTCGTCAGGCGATGGTCACACACCGCCTCGGCGCGATCAAACGCCGGGCGCTACAGCCTAGCCGATGACCTCCAGCAGCTTGAACTTGATCTGCCCGGACGGCGCCACCACGATCAGCTCGTCGCCCGCCAGCTTGTTCCGCACGGCCACACCGACCGGTGACTCGATCGAGATCTTCCCGTTCCCGGGGTCGACCTCGGTGGGGCTGACGAGCGTGAACTCCTGCTCCCGGTTGTGGTCCAGGTTGAGCAGGCGGATCTTCGAGCCGACGTTGGCACGGCCGCGCTTCGACTCGCTGTCGATGATCACGGCATGACGCAGGCGCTCCTCGATGTCGCGGATGCGCGCCTCCAGGTGCGCCTGCTCGTCGCGAGCGGCGTCCAGCGGGGCATTCTCGCGGAAGTCCTTGTCGGCCATGGCCGTCCGCAACTTGTCCGCGATGTCCGGGCGCCGGGCCCTCAACTCGTCCAGCTGGCGCTCCAGCGACTGCAGCCCCTCCAGCGTGACGTGGTACGCGTTGCCGCCCAGTTCCTCGGAGGCACCGTCGCCGCCGCGGGCGCCACCCGTCAGGCCAAGCGCCGGCACCAGATTCTCCTCCGTGAACGCCATGCGCGACGAGTAGGCCAGGAAGGCACGCAGCGGCTCCAGGTGCGTCTCGTCGGCCGCGCCCTCGCCGTAGACCTCTTCTTCGAGATAGCGCATGACATCGGACGCGGTCAGCTCATTGAGCGACTCGTCCTCGCCGTACCACGCGACGAACTGCTCCACCATCGGCCGGTCGGTCCGGACCTTCTCCGGCTCCAGCGAATTAATGAAGTGGTTGAGCGCTGCGCTCGCGATAACAGGGTCCGCCATCGGGCGGTCCTCTCGCTCCGACACTCAGTGGTGTACGTCTTGTGGGCTGACGGGTTGACCGTGTTGCCGCTTCCGACCGACCAAGAGCAGTCTAGGAGATCGGGAGCATCACATGTCAATCTTGATCCGCGCGTGAGCGACACCCACGAGCACCGTCCCGGGCAGGCTGAGGAACACGACCGGCCTCACCTTACCCCGGATTCCCGATCCTTGCTCGTTGAGGCCGCCGAACGGCTGCGCCTTCACCTCGACGACGCCACGCTCGACCGCTTCGCGCACTACCGGGCGCTGCTCCTCGATTGGAACGAGCGCGCCGGGCTCACCACCGTGACCGAGCCCACCGAGGTGGAGCGACGGCACTTCGCGGAGTCGCTCGCGCTGCTCGCCGCCCTGCGGGACGCGGGCCTGCTGGTGGAGGCGCGGCCGGCGCGTCTCGTCGACCTCGGGCCCGGCGGCGGCTTCCCGAGCGTGCCGATGGCGCTCGCGGAGCCAGCGATCGCGCTGACGCTCGTCGAGTCGCAGGCCCGGCGCGCCGCGTTCCTCGAGAGCCTGGTGCGCGAACTCGGCATCGAGGGTGCTCGCATCGTGCATGCGCGCGCGGAGGAGGCGGGGCACGACCCCGGCCTACGCGGGCGGGCGGACCTGGTCGTCGCACGCGCCCTCGCGCCGATGCGCGTGCTGGTGGAGTACGCCCTGCCGCTGCTGCGCGAAGGTGGCGTGCTGGCCGCTCAGAAGGGCAGCCGCGCGCTCGAGGAACTTGAGGACGCTCGAGGCGCCATCGAGGCGCTCTCCGGTGAGTCACTCGACCCGCTGCCCATGCCGCTTCCCTCGGACGCGCCGCCGCAGAAGGTGCTCCTGGTGCGGCTCACCGGCGAGGTCGATGCGCGCTACCCGCGGCGGCCGGGCATGCCCTCCAAGCGGCCGTTGTAGGCGGCACCGACTACCCCACCGCCCCCTGCTCGCGCATCGAGGCGATGTCTGACGCCTCGTAGCCGAGGCCGGCGAGGAGCTCCTCCGTGTGCTGGCCGGGCGTGGGGGCAGTCGTGCGGACCTGGCCGGGGGTATCGGAGAACTTCGGGCCGATGCCCACCTGGCGCACCGTGCCGGCCCGCGGGTCGTCCACCTCGACGACCATACCGCGGGCGCGCTGGTGCTCGTCCTCCAGCGCCTCGTCGAGCGTGAGCACGGGGGCGACACAGAGGTCGATGTCGCGCAGCTCGGCGAACCACTCGTCGCGTGTCTTCGTCTTGAAGGTGCGCTCCAGGTGCCCCTTGAACTCCTCATGCTTCGAGGCGTCGAACTCGTGCGGCTGCATGTCCGGGCGGCCGACGACCTCGCAGAGGTTGGCCCAGAAATGCGGCTCCAGGGAGCCCAGCGAGAGGAACTTGCCGTCCGCGCATTCGTAGGCGTCGTAGTGCGGCGAACCGCCGCCCAGCCCTCGCGCGCCGGGGACCGGCGGCGGGCCGCCAGCGAGCACACCGGCGGTCTGGCTGGCGAGCAGGTAGAGCACGTTGTCGGACATCGACATGTCGAGGTACTGCCCTCGGCCGGTGCGGTCGCGCGCCATCAGCGCCGCGAGGATCGAGAACGCCGACATCAACCCGCCGCCCGCGAAGTCCGCGATCACGTTGTAGGGAATGGCCGGCTTCTGACCGGGACGACCGATCATCCCGAGCGCCCCACCGATGGAGATGTAGTTGATGTCGTGCCCGACCATTTGCGAGTACGGGCCGGTCTGGCCGTAGCCTGACAACGAGCAATACACGATCCGCGGGTTCGTCTCCGCGATCGCCTCGTAACCGACGCCAAGGCGGTCGACGACGCCCGGCCGGAAGCCCTCGAGGAACACGTCGGCGCTCGAGGCGAGCCTGTGGACGACCTCGCGGCCCGCCTCCTCCTTCAGGTTCACGACGATCGAGCGCTTGTTGCGCGCGAGCGCGTTGTGCGCGCGGCGTCGCTGAGCCGCCTCGTCGTCTCCGCCCCCGCCCATCGCCGAGACGGACCCGGCCGGCGCCTCCACCAGGATCACGTCCGCGCCGAGATCGCCAAGCAACATCGAGGCGTACGGTCCCGGCGCCAGCCGGGACAGGTCGACGACCGTGATCCCCTCGAGTGGCATCGTCACAGTGGTGTCCCCTCCCAAGTCAGGCCCATCAGCGCGTCGTGTTGAACGTCATGAACGCCGGGTAGAAGCCCGCCCGGCCGGCCGTACGCATCGAGTTCAGGTTCTCCGGCCGGGTCGCGTAGTGCGGGACCACCCCGGCATCCAGGAGCGCACGCGCCACAGCCGAGACGACGGCAGCACCGACGCCGCGGCCTCGGAAGCCCGATGCGACGTCCACGCCGATCTCGGCCAGCGACGGGTTCATGCGTATGGCCGTGGCGACGCCGACCAGCCTGCCCGCGGAGCGTGCTGAGACGGTCACGAGCACATCGGCATTCTCCACCCAGGCGTTCGGCCAGCTCCTCTGCGAGTAGCGCAGGCGCCCGCGGCCATCCTCCACGCGCACGTCGATGCCCGCCGGCGCATCGATGCGACGCCAGGCATCCTCGTCCAGCACGAAGTTGGGACGCGGGCCACGCGGGACGAGCCCGGCGCGCCGAGCCCTGGCCGCCGCGGGGGCGAGGACGAGCGACTCCAGCGGCCGGGTCTGACCTCGCCAGTGCTGCTCGGCCCACGGCAACCAGCGAGGACTCACGCCCACCACGCCGCCATCGGACATCGAGACGACGAGCACCTGCGGGTCCGACACGGGCGGCCACGAGCGGTGATGCATCGAGGCCTCGCCGCGGTCGGGTGCCAGCGGCACGACGTGGACCCGGCCGTCGCGGAGTTGTTGGGGCGTGCAGCACAGTTCCGCGGCCAGCATACTGGCCACCACCTCGAACGCCGCCGCCCGGTCGATGCGCATGGCGGCATCCTACCCGCCGGGAGCACCGGACGCGCACCGTGAGGGGGCGCGCTGGCCACTCGCGTCATCGGCGCACGCGTGCGAAACTCGGAGTGAGGGCCCGTAGCTCAGCTGGGAGAGCGCCACACTGGCAGTGTGGAGGTCCGGGGTTCGAGCCCCCGCGGGTCCACCATCGCTCCCCTCGATCCTCGTCAGCCTCCCACCACTCGCGTCTACAAGTCTCAGAGAACTCTGGGGCGCTTCTCAGAGTGTTCTCAGACTGCTCGCGCACGCTGTTCTCCACGCTTCCACGCGAGCAGATGGAGGAACGCATGACGAAGGCTTTGAGATGGACGGCGGGCGGCGCGGCGATGCTCGCCCTGGGCGCGATGGCGCTCCTGGCGTGGTGGCCGGGTATGTCCTCCGCGCAGGAGGGCGACGACCCGAGCGCCACGCCCACCGAGACCGCCGAGGCGGCGCCGGAGGACACCGGCGAGCCCCTCTTCCATTTCGAGAGTGACTTCGGCGACGGGGAGTTCGGCCTGGCCGTTGCCGGGTTCGGTCTCGGCGGCGAGTTCGCCCTCCACGGGCCGATCGGCGACGGTGAGTTCCTGGCGGGCGTCGCGGAACGCCTCGGGATCAGCGAGGATGACCTGCGCGCGGCTGTGGAGGCCGAGTCGCGGGAGCGGCTGGCCGAGCGCATCCAGAGCGCGGTCGACGAGGGCCACCTGGACCAGGCAGAGGCCGACGAGATGCTACAGGCGCTGGAGGACGGCACACTCGACGAGTACATGCAGGAGCAGGCCCGCGAGCGTTTCGAGCAGCACCTGTCCGAGGCGGTCGAGAGCGGCCGGCTGACGCAGGAAGAGGCGGACGAGATGCTGGAAGCCTTCGATAGCGGTGAGCGCCCGGCGATCCCGTGGCGCACCGGCCCACGCCATCACGACCGTCACGGTCCGGAGTTCCGCTTCTTCGGCTTCGGCGACGACGCGCCGTCGGAGGAGCCGGCGACACCGTCCAGCCAGAGCAGCACGGCCGGCGGGATCTAGCGTTCGGAGACGGACGAATTGCACGACGTCCTGGTCGTTGACGACGACCCGGCCATCACGCGAGCCCTCGAGCGCGGCCTCCGCCTCGAGGGTTTCGCGGTGCGCACTGCGTCCGGCGGGCGTCCCGCCCTGGCGGCGGTCGAGGCCGCTGAGCCGGACGTCGTGGTGCTGGACGTGAACATGCCGGACCTCGACGGCGTCTCCGTCACGAAGCGGCTACGCGCCGACGGCTACGAGGTGCCCATCTGCATCCTCTCCGCCCGGGACGAGGTCGCCGACCGGGTGGCGGGCCTGGAGGCCGGCGCCGACGACTACCTCGTGAAGCCCTTCGCGCTGCCGGAGCTCCTGGCGCGGCTGCGCGCCCTGCTCCGCCGTCGAGGCGTGCCCGAGCCGGGGACGGCGGTCGTGGCCGGCGACATCGAGGTCGACCCCTCGGGGCGCACGGCGAGCCGTGGCGGTCGGGTGCTGGCGTTGACGCGTCGCGAGTTCGACCTGCTGGAAGTGCTGGCGCGCCATCCCGGGCAGGTGTTGAGCCGCGAACAACTGCTCGAGCTGGTCTGGGGCTACGACTTCGAGGCCGACGGCAACGTCGTCGATGTCTTCGTCGGCTACCTGCGGCGCAAGCTCGAGGCCGGCGGCGAGCCGCGCATCGTGCAGACCGTGCGCGGCATCGGCTTCGTGTTGCGGCCCGCGGACGCGCCCAGGTCGACTGGGCGGCCACCGAGGGAGGCGGCGGGGTGAGCCTGCGGCTGCGCGTGGTGCTCGTATCCGTCGGGGCGACGGCGCTCGTCGTGGTGCTCGCCGGCGCCACGCTGCTCGCGCTCGTCTCGCGCGACCAGCACGCCGAGCTGGACGACCGCCTGCTGCGCGAAGCCGCCGAGCTAGCCCACCCGGCGCTGCTCACCGCGTCGTTCGGCGAGGGACGCGTCATCCGAGGCGAGCGCACGTTCGACTTCGGAGTGGCGGCGCGCCTGACCGTCGATGGCCGCGCGGTCGCCGTCACCGAGAGCTTCCCGGCGCTCTCCGATGACGGTGACAGCGAAGGGCTGACCACGGTGTCGGGCGCCGATGGCGAATGGCGAGTGCTGTCGCAGGCGGTGCCGGTCCCGATGCTCAATCCCCACCCGCAGCGCGGCTCGACCACGTCGCAGGACTTCGGCCCGATCTACCTGCAGGTCGCCGCGTCCACGTCGGGCGTCGAGGCGACCCTACGGGCATTGCGCAACCGCGTGATCGCGGTGGGCGTGGTAGCCGTCGGCGGCGTGGGCCTCGCCAGCTGGTCGCTTGGCACGCTGGCGCTGCGGCCCCTGGGGCGGCTGCGCGAGGAGGCCGAACGCGTCAGCGGCACGCACGACCTCGGCGTGCGCGTCCCCGTGGACCAGGGGCCGCCCGAGGTGGACGAACTGGCCGCGTCGCTCAACCGCATGCTGGAGCGCATCGGCGAGGCCACCGGCCAGACCGAGGCGGCGCTGGAAGCGGCGCGCGCCTTCGCCTCGAACGCCGCGCACGAGCTGCGGACGCCGCTCACCAGCATGCAGACGAACCTCGACGTGCTCGAACGGAACCCGGGCCTCTCACCCGATCAGCGCGCCGACGTGGTGCGCGACCTGGCCGAGCAGCAGCGCCGCCTGCTCGCCTCGCTCGACGCGCTGCGCTTGCTCGCTCGCGGTGACCTCCGCCGCGACGACGTGTTCGAGACGCTCGATCTGACCGAGGTGCTCGACGCCGCCGTCGACGGCACACGCCGGCGCTTCCCGGACGCCACGTTCACGCTCGATGTCGCGGAGGGCGGCTACCCAATGCGCGGCTGGCCTGAGGGCCTCGCGTCGCTCGTCGAGAACCTGCTGCGCAACGCCGTCACCCACGGCCGCCATCTGGACGCCGCTCCCGAGGCGCGCGTGACGCTCCGGCGTGGGGGCGACCGCGCCCTCCTCGAAGTCATCGACCACGGCCCCGGCATCCCGCCCGAGGAGCGCCCGCGTGTCCTCGAACGCTTCGCCCGCGGCCTCGCCGCGCGGGGCGAAGGCTCCGGCCTCGGCCTCTCGCTCGCGGCGCAGCAGGCCACCCTGCACGACGGCACGCTGTCGCTCGATGCGACGCCGGGCAGCGGTACGACGGTGCGCGTGGCGTTGCCACTGCTGGTGGCGGAGTGGGCTGGGAGTTAGCAAGGATCCGAGGAGCAGCACGGGCCGTTCCATCTGCCGGAGGCCGTACATGCCCGAAGCCGTGACCGTCCGTCGCTATCGCGCCTCGGACCTGCCCCAGGTGCTCTGGCTCCACGACCGCACTCCCCCGTGGGGCGGCATCGCGTCCGCGCCTCAGCCGCGCACCGAGGAGGTCGAGCACCTCGAGGAGCACTTCGCGGCGGTATGGGTCGCCGTCGAGCCGGCCGAGGACGGTGAGTGCGTCGTCGGTCTCACGGCAATGAAGGACGTGGGCCAGGACGCCATCCCACCCGTCGCCGTGGCCGATTTCGTCGACACGTCGCAGAGACTGGCGCGCCTACGCCTCATGCGCGTGGCGCCCGAGCGCTGGCGCCGCGGCATCGGTGCGTTGCTGGCGCAGGAAGCGATCGCCTGGGCTCGAGCGGACGGCTATGACGCCGTCATCCTCGACACGACCGTCCAGCAAGACGGCGCCCGCGCACTGTACGAGTCCGCAGGCTTCGCAGAAGTCGGGCGCTCGATGCTCGGCCGCTACGAACTCGTGTGGTTTGAACTGGTTCTGTATCCGCGGCTACTGCCATGACAACGCCGGCGGCCGGTAGCTACAGCGCTCGCTAGAACAAACCGACGCGAAGTGCTCCTCCGGATGGCCGAGAGGCGCCAAGTCGACGAGCAGCGAGTTCACGTCAGACGCGGAGACCCTTCGGATCTCGGAGTCCGCGAGGTAGATGAACTCCTGCCGGTCAGGCGAGGGCGCAGGGGCTAGGCCTGACGCCACCGTCGAGAGCTGGCCGGGCACGCCGGCCCGGATCGGCCCCGCTACAATCGAGTTTCCGGCGAGTACGCGAAGTCCGGCGTCCGCGAGCGCACGGTCGAACCA
Organism: Dehalococcoidia bacterium; assembly: GCA_009379925.1. Classification (GTDB taxonomy): domain Bacteria; phylum Chloroflexota; class Dehalococcoidia; order UBA2979; family UBA2979; genus WHSU01. The sequence goes on from WHSU01000002.1 coordinate 74,246, forward strand.
GACAGCCTCGTTCAACCCGAGAACGGGCAGCGCGACGTCGTCGACAGTGGTGCCGGTGGTGTCGAGGACGGTCGCGGCCCCACCGGCTTTGATGATGGCGATGTGGCCGTCGACGGTCCACGTGGGGAAGATCCACGCCCGCGCTCCATCGGCGATCAAGCGCGCGGCAGTGCCGTCCGCGCGCGCCACCCAGAGCTGGCTCACGCCCGAGCCGGAGAGTCGAGACACAACGTAGGCCACGTGCTGCCCATCCGGGGACCAACTCACACTCTGTGCGCCGAGGGCCCAACTGCTTAGCCCCGGCGACGGGCCGACATCGAGCAAGCGAACGGGCCGTCCTCCGTCCGCTGGCACCACCCAGATGTCGTAGTCACGTACGAAGACGATGCTTCTCCGATCAGGCGATAGCGCCGGGGCGCTGGCCCATTCCTCGGCAGACGCTCGGCTGCCGTCCACTACCTTGGTGAGCCGCGAACCGTCGGGTAGCACCGTGTAGATGCTGCCTCCGGCCGCGAAGGCGATGAGTTCCGCCGGGGCGCCGTCGAGGTCAATGGCCGCTGGCTCCCCCAGGTCCGAGGCGCCTTCGGTGCCGACAGCCCGGCCGTTCTCGGACAGCGCCGCGAAGAGCACGAGTACGCCAGCCGCCGCAACTACGCTCGCACCTGCACCGAACAGCAACCGCAGCCCGACGAGCGAGCGCAGCCGGTCGAGGACGGAACGTCGACCCTCGGTGGCGTACCACTCGGCGATCTCCTCCCGGCGCTCAAGGTTGAGGCGCGTCAGCAGCTCGGAGACGTGGTACTTCGCCCCATCGAGCGAGATGCCGAGAGCGTCCGCGATCTCGGGATTCGTCCTGCCCTCGGCGACCAGGCGCGCCACCTCGCGCTGACGGCGGGTGACCTTCGGCGGGCGGGTCGGTGGGCGGCCGGTCATCGGACTGCCTCCTTCCTCGCCTCATCCTGCCAGTGGCGGTGAGCGAACGCCTCGGTTCTCAAGGCCGGTAGCGCACAACCGGCGTGCCATCACCGACGAGCACAGCAACGACGGAGTTGTCCGAGAGCACCGCAGCGTCGAGCACGACGCCCTCGTGACCCAAGGAAGCGATGACGTTGACTTCCCCCGTCGCCGGGTCAGTCAGGAAGACCTCGTCCGCCAGCTCGCCACAGGAGATTGCTTCGGCACACGGCACACGGTCCTGTCCGCCTATCAGCAGGACGCGTCCGTCGGGCACAACAAGCAAACGAGGGCTCAGTAGGCCGGTTCCCCCAGGGGAGAATCTCGATTGGGTCGCCGATGATCTCGGCAGTCCCCGCCTCGACGTCCGCCAGCATCAGGACGTGCACAGCACCTTCAACGAAGGCATGCTCTCGCCGGGCCTCGACCTCCCTCCGCTCTTCCTCCGTGAAGGCCCGCAGGCCGGCCGGAGTCTCGACGGCTCGGCCGAGCACCAAGAGACCTCCATCCGGAAGGAAGGCCGCCTCAACTGCGACATGAGGAAGCTCAGCGGCGAGCTCGAACGTTGCGGCCCGCGGGTCGAAGCGGTAGGCGTTCGCACTCCACTCCGCGTACGTGATCACGACTCCCTCGGTGGATCGCGTCACCTGAAAGTCCAAGCGATCCTCCGCACCCCCGAAAGATTGCTCCACAATCTCGAACTCGCCGCTCGCAGGGTCGGCCACCACAGGGATGATGTTCCCCTCGATCGCCAACAAATGGCCACCGGGGAGAAGCGCAGTCGAATGGCCCTGCAGAAACCAGATTGGCGCGGACTCGGCCGGGACCAACTCGTTGAGCATCGGCGCGTCGGCAACGTGTTCGGACACGCCCGTCGCGGGGTCGTAAATCTCGAGCGCTCCAAGCCGCGGCGCCGACACCTCACGACCTTCGAATTCGACTTCGACCTCCTCGCCCGTGCTCCCGCCAAGGAACGCGACACGCCCATCCGGCAGCAAGGTTGCGGTGTACGCGGTGCGCGGCTCGAGCAAGCTTCCGGCCGCGGCCACCGACCCGTCACGTGGGTCATAGATGAACAACGCCCCATCCTCAGCCGTGCCGAGGAGAACGCGACCATCCTGAAGCAAGGTAGCGGTATCGAGGTTCTCCGGTAGCCCATCGATGACCGTCGCGCGAACCGGCGGTGGCTCCACTACATCGGCGGTCGGGGTAGGCGTCGTCTCCGGGTCGGCATCGGCCATTCCGTTGCCGGACAGCGCCGCGAACAGCACGATCACACCGGCCGTCGCGACGACGCCCGCACCGGCGCCGAACAGCAACCGCAGCCCGACGAGCGAGCGCAGCCGGTCGAGGACGGAGCGTCGACCCTCGGTGGCGTACCACTCAGCGATCCCCTCCCGGCGCTCGAGGTTGAGGCGCGTGAGCAGCTCCGAGACGTGGTACTTCGCGCCGTCCAGCGAGATGCCGAGGGCGTCCGCGATCTCGGGATTCGTCCGGCCCTCGGCGACCAGGCGCGCCACTTCGCGCTGGCGACGGGTGACCTTCGACGGGCGGGTCGGTGGGCGGCCGGTCATCGGACGGCCTCCTTCCTCGCCTCATCCTGCCGGGGTGCGTGGACGAAAAACACTACCCGACGCGGCGCGCGGCCCTCACCCTACGCCCTCGGCGGCTGCGCCCAGGCGATGCGCTCGTCGACGTGACGGCGGAGGTGCCACATGACCGGGTGGAAGCCGTGGCCGGTCCAGAAGGGGCGGCTGAGCGCGTTCGCCAGCGAGAAGTGCAGCGCGGCGTGCCGGTAGCTGCGTTCGCGGGCCCATGCGAGGGCCGCATCGAGGAGCGCGGTGCCGGCGCCGGCGCCCCGTGCGCCATCGAGCACCGCGGTGTCGCCGATGTAGGTGGCGCGCTCCGGGATGAAGAGCGGGCTGCCGGAGCCAGGTCCGACGGAGATGATGCCGATAGGGCGGCCGCCGTCCTCGCCGTCCGAGGCGATGAACAGCGCGTGCCGGTCGCTCTGGAGAGTCTGTACATGCCCCTCGCGCACGGTCTCGACGGTGTCGGCGGCGACGTACGGGCGGAAAATCGGGCTCTGTGCGTGGAAGCGCGCCTCCTCGTCGACCAGCCGCGTCACCACCTCCAGGTCGTCGGGCGTCGCCTGCCGCACGGTCACCGACGGTGGACGCCGCCCCTCGACGGGACGCAGGTCGCGGGCGCCGACGGCCACCGAGCGGCCGAAGCCAAGGTCCGCCCACGCTTCCTCGATGGCCGGGTCATCGGCGGGGACGTGCACGATGTGGTCGAAGAGCCCCGCACGCAACCAGCGCGGCGCGAGGGCGGCGTAGAGGGCATGGTAGACCTCGACCGGGTCGCAGCCGGCGCCGACCGCGTGCCCGTGGGCAAACATCATCGTCGAACGCGGTGACGCGAACCGGGCGGAGGGTGAGGCCGGCGACGGAGTGACACGGACGGCGGACAGGAAGCCGGTCAGCCGCTCGTCACCGCTCGCGTCGGTGACGGCGGCAACGCCCTCCGCGTAGTCGGAGACGTCCCGCACCAGCTCGAGGCACGCCGCCGGGTCCTCGTAGCGCGGCGGGAGGATGGGGAGGCGCTCGCGGTCGCGTCGATGCCGCGCGGCCAGCAACACCGCCGCCGCCTCCAGGTCAGCGGCCGCGAACGGACGGACGACGGGCGGGCGGGGCATACCGGGCTCCTCGGGCGGGCCGGGGGAGATGCGGAGTATACCCGTGGGCGGGTGAGACTCGCGGTGCTTCGGCGCGGGTGCCGGAACCGTCTCGCCTCGGAAGGCGCTGGTGTGCGAAGGTAGCCGTCCATCAGCGGAGGGGGACCGATGGGCGGCGCGGGATTGTCGGCGGGCGAAGCGCGACGGATCGCGCTGGCGGCGCAGGGGTTCGCGGAGCGGCGGCCGGCGGGCCGCATCGATGCGCGGCACCTGCGGCGGGTGCTTGACCGTGTCGGGCTGATCCAGATCGACTCGGTGAACGTGCTGGCGAGGTCGCACTACCTCCCGTTCTTCTCCCGCCTCGGGCCGTACCGATCTCAACTGCTCGATGACCTGGCGTACCGGCGGCGGGAGCTGTTCGAGTACTGGGGTCACGCCGCCTCGTTCATCCCGACGCGCCACCACTCGCTGTTTCGCCACCGCATGGAGGGCTGGATGGAGGGCCAGCGGTGGCGCTGGGAGTTCGAGGAGCAGTTCCCCAGATACCTCGAAGGTGTGCTCGAGGAAGTGGCGGCGCGTGGGCCGCTGACGCCGGAGGCGCTGGACGACCCGGGCGAGCGACGAGGTCCGTGGTGGGGCTGGGGGCGCGGGAAGCTAGCGCTGGAGTTGTTGTTCGGACGTGGTGAGGTGTCCGTGGCGGAGCGCCGCAACTTCGAGCGCTACTACGACCTAACCGAACGTGTCCTGCCTCCCGAAACGGTCAACGGCGCCACGCCGACCGTCGAGGAGGCGCGGCGCGAGCTACTGCTGCTATCCGCGCGGTCCCTGGGCGTGGGGACGGCCAAGGACCTGGCTGACTACTACCGGCTTCCGTTGACGGCCTCGAAGCCGCTCTTGCGCGAACTCGTGGCGGAGGGCGCCCTCCAACAGGTGGGCGTCGAGGGGTGGCGCGAGCCGGCCTACCTCGACCCCGCGGCGCGCCTGCCTCGGCGCGTGGAGGCGCGTGCGCTGCTCTCGCCGTTCGACTCGCTGGTGTGGTTCCGCGACCGTGACGAGCGGCTGTTCGACTTCCACTACCGCATCGAGATCTACACGCCGGAGCCCAAGCGCCAGTTCGGTTACTACGTGCTCCCGTTCCTGCTGGGTGAGCGGCTGGTGGGCCGCGTCGACCTGAAGGCGGACCGGGCCGCCTCGGCGCTGCTCGCGCGCGCGGCGCACCTCGAACCAGGCGCCCATCCCGGCGAGACCGCCGAGGCGCTGGCGGCGGAGCTGCGGTCGATGGCCGACTGGCTGGGGCTCGAACGGGTGGTGGTGGAACCTCGGGGCGATCTGGCGCCGGCGCTACGCGACGTTGTGGGCGTTGGTCCACACGCAACATGGCCAGGAACCGCCGTGGAGTGACGATCTCGATGCCCTCGTAGCTCCCGACTGCGAGAAGATCGCTGTCGCCGGAGACGATGACGTCAGCCTGGCCGGCGATGGCGGCCTCGATCACCGGTCGTCGTCCGGATCCGTCGGGACGGCACGCACCTCCGATGGTGGAACGTCCACGGCCATGTCTCGCAACGCGGCGAGGATCTCGCGACGCTCCTCGTCCAAGAACTGAACTCGCGTCGCGATCCTGTCGCGGCTCTACGAGGAGGTCCTAGACGAGGCCGCGCGGACGGCGTTCCCGGAGTGAACGCCCGCACCGCCGCGAGCGCTCACGTGGCGCCGGCGTCCGCGCTCCTACGCGGGCGTCCACTGTCCGCACCCGGACGAGCGGAAGCCTATGTCCGTGGCGGCAATGGTCACGACCTGGGGGCCGGAGCCGAACGAGTTCGTGACGATCTCACCGAAGTCGCCGCTGAGTCCCGACAGGCGTTCCCAGTAGCAGCCTTCTCCGCCAGCTGCCTGCCACATGCCCGCGGCCACCTGAGGCCCGACGAGGTAGGCGCCCTCGCCGAAGGTCGTGAGCGAGTCCAGGTCGTACTCCGCTCGCGCGACCCACTCGCCGCAGCCCGAGGTCTCGAACCCGGCGTCGCCGGCCTGGATCTCGACGATCTCCGGCCCCCGCCGCTGAACTCGTTGGAGATGACCTCGTCGAAGGACCCCCCAGAACCGGAGAGCCTGGCCCAGTAACAGCCGTCGCCGCCATCGGTCATGTAGACGCCCGAAGGCAGGTCGCTGCCAACCTGGTGAGTGCCGTCCCCCCAGCTCAGAGCGAGCGGCGGCGCCTGCGTCGGAGCTGGTGTCGCCGAGGGCATGGGGGCTGCTCCATCGCGGCAGACGAGTACGACAGGGGTGGCCGCGGGAATCTGCTCCCCGACCGCGCCGGTGAAGGCCGCATTGACGAAGGCGGGGGCACCGACGACGTGGCCCACGAGTGCGCCGCCGGCTGTGACCCATACGGAGTCGAGCCCGCAGCCCTCAGCCGCGGCCGCAGCGGAGAGTTCCCCGACCGATCCGCCCGCCCAGACAGCGAGACCGACCCCGCCGCTCGCTGGTACGTCACCGGCGAGTGGCTCCTGCGCGGCCGCCGCGAACGGAATCAGTGTGGCCAGTGCGGAGACGGCAAGTCCAGCCAGGACAAGTTGAAGTGTTCGACGCATGGTGTGGGACCCCTATCTCCAGGTGTAACTCCGGGTGCCAGCCCGGCAGCGGAGAACGGTACCACCTCGATCGTTCGCGTGGCGCCAGAGATTCGTAGGAGGCCCTGATGGCGGTGGGCAATCATAGCGATCAACTCGATCGATATGATCAAGGCGACGACCGCGCCGCAGCCGAGCGCAGGCTCCTCGATGCCAGCGTCGCCAGGAGTGCCGCGAGGATCACGAGGGCGCCCGCTATTCCGAGCGCGGTCTGGACGCCGAAGGCCTCGCCGATGCCACCCAGCGTGAGCTGGCCGATCCAGCCGAAGCCGATGGCCCACACCCAGGCGCCGAGGACCCGGCCGCGCATCTCGTCCGGGACGTTGGCCTGTAGCAGCACCCACTGCAGCGCGTCGAAGAGCGCCGCCATGGCGCCGACGCCGGCCAGGATCGGCAGCGCGATGAGGAACACGTCGGTCGCACCCAGCAGCACGAGGAAGACGCCGAACGCGAACGACACGGCGAGCAGGAACCGACCGGGGTGCGACCCGCCGCCGGTGGTCGACAGGGCGACGGCGCCGAGGATGGCGCCCGCCCCGGCGGCGCCCGTGAGCAGCCCGAGGCCACCCGCGTCGACGTCCAGCACGTCCCGGGCAACGGCCGGCATCAGTGAGTTGTAGGAGAACGCTAGGACCTCGACCACGACAGCGAGCGTGAGGAGCACCCCGACCGCGGGGATGCGGCGCATCACCGCGAAGCCCTCGAAGACCTCGCCGAGCAGGGAGAGCGGCACCACGGTCCTCGCCCGGTCAACACGCAGCGTGGAGAGCACCCACGCCCCGGTGAGCAGTAGCAGCATGCTGAGCAGGAACACCGGCACCGGACCCGCCACCTCGATGATCAGGCCGCCGGTGAGCGAGCCGAGCATGGCCACGGACCGCATCCCCAGCGAGTAGACGCCCACCGCGTGGGGGGAGTCGACCGGGGGCACGATGTCCGTGATCAGCGCCTGCGTGGCGGGGATCTCGAAGGTCCGTGTCGCGCCACTGGCCGCCACCAGCAGCAGCACCAGCCACACCGCCTCGCCGGGCGCCGCGACGACGGCGGCGATGCCGGCCACGATCAGCGCACGGACCAGGATCGTCGCTCGCAACAATCGAGGGCGCTCCAGGCGGTCGACCGCGGCGCCCGCGATCGGCCCCAGCACCATGGCCGGCGCGATCCCCACGGCGAACGAGAGGGCGGAGAGAAAGACCGAGTCGGTGGCGTCCAGCACGAGCCATCCGATGGCCAGCCGCTCCATCCAGGTGCTGAACATCAGCAACAGGGCAGCGGACCAGAGACGCGGGTAGCCTGGATAGCCGAACGCGCGGAGAGCGCGCGGCGCCCGGCCGGCCCTGAGGGCGGCGACAGAGGCCGTCACGCGCATCGATCCTCCTCTCCGAGGACGAGCCTCGACGATAACGCCCGTTCGCCGTACTGGATGCCCTGGACCAGTTGTGCGGCCCCGCTACGTCTTCGTAGGGCTTCCGCGATGCTCGATACCCAACGCTAGGTGCGCGCCGAACACCCGCCGAGCGGCGCCCGTGCCTCATCGCGCATCGGTGGGGTGCGTGCGTGGCCGTCCGATGCGCCGGGAGGGCGAAGCGGCTGCTATAAATGATGCGGAAGGCGGGCGCCGACGGGTGAGCGACGAGTTGTTCGCGGGCTACGAACTCCTGTCCGGCCCGGACGAGATGTTCGAGGCGAACGGCTCGGTGCGGCCGGCCTACCGCACGCTGGGAGAGCGGCTGCGGCGCTGGGACACGCAGGAGTACCTCCTGCGCCAGTCGCGCGCCGACCTCGCGCTGCTGAACGCGGGGATCACGTTCACGGTCTACTCGGACGACCGGGGCACCGAGCGCATTTTCCCCTTCTCACTGATCCCCCGCATCGTGACGGCCGGTGAATGGGCGCACATCGAGGCCGGCCTGTCGCAGCGGGTGCGGGCGCTCAATCTTTTCCTGCGCGATGTCTACAACGAGCAACGCTGCATCTCGGACGGCGTGGTCCCGGCCGATGTGGTGTTCGGCGCGCCCGACTACAACCTGCGCATGGTGGACTTCGCGCCGCCGCTCGGCGTGTACGCACACATCGCCGGGTGCGACCTGGTGCGGGACGGCTCTGGGCAGTTCGTGGTGCTGGAGGACAACCTCCGGACCCCCTCGGGTGTGTCGTACGTGCTGGAGAACCGCACGATCATGGTGCGCGTGGCGCCGGACCTGTTCCCGCGCCGCGGCGTGGCGCCGGTGAACGACTACCCCGGGCGCCTGCTCTCGATGCTGATCGATGTGCGGCCCGAACACGTCGACGCGGCCGAGGTGCGGGCCGTGGTGCTAACACCGGGCGCGTACAACTCGGCGTACTTCGAGCACGCGTTCCTAGCGCAGCAGATGGGGATCCCACTGGTCGAGGGCTCAGACCTGGTCGCGCACAACGAGACCGTCTACCTGCGGTCCACCTCGGGCCTCGAGCCGGTCCACGTTATCTACCGCCGCGTGGACGACGCCTTCCTGGACCCGCTGGCGTTCCGTCCGGACTCCGTGCTGGGCGTCGCCGGCCTGATGGACGCCTATCGAGCGGGCCGTGTGAGCATCGTGAACGCCGTCGGCGCCGGGGTGGCCGACGACAAGGTGGTGTACCGCTTCGTGCCGGAGATCATCCGTTACTTCCTGGACGAGGAGCCGCTGCTCCCGAACGTGCCGACTTACGCGGCGGTGCTGCCCGAGGAGCGTGGCCACATCCTGGAGCACCTGCGCGAACTCGTCGTGAAGCCCGCGAACGCCTCCGGGGGCTACGGGGTGGTGATCGGCCCTCAGGCGAGCGACGACGAGCTGGCGCGGCTCGGCGAGGCGATCGAGGCGGACCCGCGCAACTGGATCGCGCAGCCGCTGTTGGAGTTCTCCACAATCCCGACGTTCCTGGACGACCACGTCGCGCCTCGACGGGCGGACCTGCGGCCGTACATCCTGACCGGGCGCTCCACGTGGGTGCTGCCGGGCGGTCTGACGCGCGTCGCCCTGCGCGAGGGATCGTACGTCGTGAACTCGTCGCAGGGCGGCGGTAGCAAAGACACGTGGGTGCTGACGGACGATGGCGAGGACGGAGGGGTGCGCGATGCTCAGCCGGGTCGCTGAGAACCTCTACTGGCTCGGCCGCTACCTGGAGCGCGCCGAGAACATGGCGCGGATGGCGCACGTGGAGTACCTGACGTCCGTCGAAGGCGGCGGCGGGCCGGAGCAGTCCGGTTCCACGTGGGACGCGCTGATCGCCGCCAGCGGCGCCCGGCAGGCATACTTCACGGCCCGCGAGGCGGAGCCGGAGCGCGCGCCGGCGGACTTCCTGGTCCTCGGATGGGACAACCCGAACTCGATCCGCTCGACGCTGGCGCAGGCACGGAACGTGGCGCGCACCGTGCGCGGCCACGTCTCCCGAGAGGTGTGGGAGGAGCTGAACCAGCTGCACCTCTACCTGTCGCGGCGGGAGACGCTGGTTGAGTCGGACTTGTTCGACCTCTGTGGCGAGATCAAGCGTCGCATCGAGACGGTGTTCGGGCTCTACGACAACACGGTGCTCTTCGACGAAGGTCGGGACTGGTTCCGCTGCGGGCTCTACCTGGAGCGCGCGGACATGACCACTCGCGTGCTGGACACCAAGTATCACCTCCTGCTCCCGGAAGCCTCCGAGGTAGGCGGGCCGCTGGACCGCTTCCAATGGACCGCGATCCTGAAGTCCGTGAGTGCGTGGGAGGCCTTCCGCAAGACCGACATCGCGGAGATCAGCGGGCGCCGGGTCGCCGGCATGCTGCTGTTCCGTCCGGACTTCCCTCGGAGCATCCTCTTCTGCACGCGCGCCCTGCTACGCCACTACCGGAACGCGACGGTGGACACGCCGCGCGCGCAGTGCGTGCACGCCGAGCGGGAGATCGTGCTGCTGGAGATGGACCTGGCGGCGCTCACGGTGGAAGAGGTGATCGCGGGCGGACTGCACGAGTTCCTGGACGGCCTGCAGACCCGCTTCGGCGCAATCGACCATGCGACGACGGAGCACATCTTTCGCGCCCTGCCCGACGGGGCGAGTGCGGTGCCGGCCTAGTGCGCGTCGAGGTGCAGTGGCACAGCGTCTACCGCTACGACCAGCCCGTGCGCATTCTGCACACGGAGTTGCGGGTGATGCCCTGGTCACGAGACGGCCAGCAGGTAGACGGGGACCTGACCGTGGAGCCGAGCGCGCCGATGACGACGCGGTCGGACGTCTTTGGCAATACCGTGCACCGCTTCGACCTGCTGGGGCCGGTGGAGCGCCAGACGCTCTCGCTGCGGGCCACTGTCCAGACGGCGTCGGGCATCACCCCGGCGCCGGTGCTGCGGCCGCTGCACCGCCACCTCGCACTGCAGCCCACACGTCGGGCGCCGTTCGCGCCGGAGGTGGCGGCGTTTGCCGGAGACGCCGGCGGCGCGCCGGGCGCCGTGGCGTCCGTCGAGCGGCTGCTCCCGATCTTCCGGGACCGCCTCGAGTTCCAGGCCGGGCACAGCACCGTGGAGGACAGCGCGCTGGACCTGCTGGCGAGCGGAAAGGGTGTGTGTCAGGACTTTGCGCACCTGGCGCTGGCGGCGCTGCTCATGCGGGGCGTCCCCGCCCTGTACGTGAGCGGCTACCTGGCCCCGCACGAGGGCGAGACGGTCGCCGATGCCAGCCACGCCTGGGTGAGGGTGTACGAGGGCGGCGCCTGGCACGGATTCGACCTGGCGAACCATTGCCCCCAGGATGAGCGCTATGTCGTCACCGGCGTCGGCCGCGACTACGATGACGTGGCGCCGCTGCGCGGCTCCTACCGAGGGGCCGCCGAAGAGACGTGGGGTGCGGTGGTGCGGGTGCAGTCGCAGACCTCGGCGTCCCAGTGAGGGCGCGCCTGCACGTCAGCGCGAAGGACCGCACGTGACGTTCTGCATCGGCATGAAGGCGGAGTCGGGCTTGCTCGCCATCGCCGACACGCGCATCACCAGCGGCTCGGAGGCCTCCGTCGCGAAGAAGATCACCGTCCACCAGTCGGACGGCTTCGCGATGTTCATCCTCACCAGCGGTCTGCGCTCGTTGCGCGACAAGGCGATCACCTACTTCGAGGAGCGGCTGCGCGACGACAAGCGCGACCTGGACCGCCTGTACAAGGCGGCGAACGCGCTGTCGGAGGAGATCCGGCGCGTCCGCACGGAGGACCAGCGCTGGCTGGCGGAGAGCGGCCTGAACTTCGACCTCTACTGCATCCTGGGCGGACAGCTGCGCAACGATGACGTCCACCACCTATTCCTGCTATACCCCGAGGGCAACTGGATCGAGGTCGGCGTGGCGACGCCGTACGTCATCATCGGAGAGACGCGGTACGGCAAGCCGCTGCTCGACCGCGTCTGGCGCAACGACCAGCCCCTGGAGCACGCGCTCCGGGACGGCCTGCTCTCCTTCGATGCGACCCGCACCAGCTCGACGGACGTGGACCCTCCGGTGGACGTGGTCCTCTACACCCGAGACAGCTACGTGATGCACGAGCGCCGCTTCGACGCGGAGGACCTGGCGCCGCTGGCCGCGCAATGGAACGCCTCGATCGCGCAGGCGGTGGAGGTGGCGCTTCCCACCGTGCGCCCGCTCTTCGAGCGGTTGCAACAGGCCCCGGCCGAGGTCGTCCCGCTGAATGGCGAGACGGCCGAGGCCAGGCCAATCAAGCCCGGTTAGCCGGCCGACGTTGGACAGCCCGCTCAGCTCGTGACCCGCACGATGCAGGCGGCACGCAAGGAATGTGTGGCACACCTGTTGACGACGGACCCCGAGCACCTCACCACGCCCGACCGGGACATCAGTCACCGGGCATCGTGGATCCTGGCAGCGGTGATCGTCGCAATGGGAATACCGGCACTCCTGATGCACGTCGTGCACCTGGACCTCCCGGTCGTCGTGACGACGTTCATCTTCGGCGTTGGCATCCTGTCCGCCGCGTTCTTGCTGGGCGGCGCTTCCGAGGCGGCCCAGCACGACCTCCCGGCCTCCCTGAGCCTGGCGGTGCTGGCGTTCGTCGCCGTCCTGCCGGAGTACGCGGTCGACCTGCTCTTCGCCTGGCGCGCGGGCACGGACCCGTCGCAGGCGCAGTTCGCCGTGGCGAACATGACCGGCGGCAACCGCCTCCTGATCGGAGTGGGCTGGGCGGCGGTGCTGGTCGCCTTCTACTTCATGAAGGGCGGCAGGGTGGTGTCCCTGCCCAACTCGATCAGCGTGGAGGTGGGCGTCCTGCTCCTCGCGACCGCGTGGTCGTTCTCGATCCCGATCAAGGGCAGCATCAGCCTCCTCGACACCGTCGTCCTGTTCTCGCTCTTCGCGTTCTACCTGTTCCGCATCTCACGCCACCCGCGCGCCGAGCCGGAGCCCGGCGGGCCCTCGGCGATGGTGTCGGAGCTACCGAAGAACAAGCGGCGGCTCGTCGTCGGCGCGATGTTCGCGTACGCCGGCCTCGTGATCCTGGCGTCCGCCGAGGAGTTCGCGGACGGCCTGATCCACACGGGCACCGACCTGGGGCTAGACGAGTTCCTGCTGGTGCAGTGGATTGCTCCGCTCGCCTCGGAGAGCCCGGAGTTCTTGGCGGCGATCTACCTGGTGTGGCGCAACAACGCCAGCGCCGGCCTGACGGCGCTGATCTCGTCGAAGGTGAACCAGTGGACGCTGCTCATCGGCTCGCTGGCCGTGGCCTACTCGATCTCGGGCACCACGTGGAGCGGCCTGCCGATGGACTCCCGGCAGCAGGAGGAGGTGCTGCTGACGGCGGCGCAGTCGCTGTTCGCCGTGATGCTCATCGTGGACAAGCGGCTCTCGTGGAGCGCCGCGGTCCCGTTGTTCGGCCTCTTCATCGTGCAGTTCTTCTTGACCGGCGAAACCGTACGGCTCTGGCTGTCAGGACTCTACCTGGTGCTGGCGGTGGCGCTGTTCCTTCGCCACTACCGTGGCGTACGGACCGTGCTCTGGGAGACCCTGACCGGCCGGGATGCGTCCGCCCGAGCGGAACCCGTGGCAACGAGACGGTAGCGATCGGGCGTCAGCCGCTGTAGCCCCAGCCGGTGAAGACGGTGGTCAGCGGGTCGCCGCTGCCCACCACTTCGCCGTCGAGCACCCGACCGAGGACCAGCGTGTGGTCGCCGGCGTCCACGAACTGCTCCGCCTCACACTGGAGGTGCGCCAGTGCGTCGTCGAGGAGCGGGCAGCCGCGGCCGTCCAGCGTGTAGTCGATGCCCTCGAGCTTGTCGTGGCGCTGTGTCGCGGCGCCCGCGCTGCGACCACGCACCTTGGCGGCCTCGGCCGGCTGCACGAACCGCATCGCCAGGGCCATCCCGTTGTTCGCCTCGGCCAGCAGGTTCACGGTGAAGGCGCCATTCTCCCGGATGCTGCCGAGCGAGGTCGAGTCGCGCTCGAAGGCGACGGCGACCAGCCGAGGGCTGAACGACACCTGCGTCACCCAGTCCGCGATCATGCCGTTGGGCCGGCCACCCCGCGTGGAACCGATCACGTAAATGCCATACGGCATCTCGTGCATCGCCTCCTTGATGATGTCGTCCTTCGTGCGGGTCACCCGGTCCGGGTAGGCGTCCCTCGATCGCTGGGCCATCGATGCTCCGTCCGTTCGTCCGTCACTGCCACCTCACGATAGCGCGAGGAATGCGAACGGTCGGGCGCTTGACGTGATTGGTGGCATCAGCTGGAAAGGCCCGTAGCTCCGGCAAACCAAGGGACAGCTGAATCCCAGATCCAGATGATCAGCACCGTGTAGATCGGGACGTACGCTGTCAGGATTGCCACAAGCACGACCGCAGCCAAGGCGGATGAAGCCCGTGATGCGACCCCACGCTTCCTTAGGCGTCCGCGGGTCAGCCGCATGGCGTGCCAACTAATCCAAAGACATGGCGCCCAAATCGCAAACGCCGTGAGCCCGAGGAGCAGGAATAGCACGTCCCCGAGGAGCACGATGGATGTCAGCGCTCGACGGCGAACAGCGGAATGATGCGCTCCGTCTTCGTCTGGTACTCGCCGTAGTTGGGGAACGCCTCTTCCGCCGCCGCCCAGAGGCGGGCGCGCTCATCCGGGTCCTCGACGAGCCGCGCGCGGCCGTCGAAGACCTCGGTGCCGTCGCGGATCGTGACCTCCGGGTTTGCCACGAGGTTGTAGTACCAGACGGGGTGCTTCGGCCGGCCGCCCAGGGACGCCACGAGGACATAGGTGCCGTCGTGCACCACCCGCATCAGCGGCGTCTTACGCATTGCGCCGGTCCGGCGGCCTCGATGCGTGATCAGCACCACGGACATGCCGCGCAACGTCATGCCCTCGGTGCCTCCCGAGGACTCGATCAGTTCGACCTGGTCCCGCACCCACTCGGTCGGACTAGGGATGTATTGGGATATGCGCGTGCTGGCCTCCTTCTGTGCCGGACACGACGCGCCGGGCGCCGGCTCCTCAGCCGATCCTAGCGTTCGCCGCCCTGCCAGACACCCAGGAGGTTCCCCGCCGGGTCGCGGAACCGGGCGATCCACAGGTTCCCCTCGGGTGCCACCGGCGCAACGACCTCGCCACCCTGCTCCACCACCCGCTCCAGGGCTGCGTCGATACCCTCGACGTAGATGTACGGGAGGAACCCCGCGTCGTTGGATGGCTCAAGTCCCGTCACGAGCGCGCCGATGAGGTCGTGGGCGGCATCGTCGAATCCGGCGCGGTCGGCATGGCGCGCGTCGTCCTGGCGCCGCACGCTCCAGCCGAAGACTGCCTCGTAGAAGGCGGCGGACCGCGAGACATCGACGGCGGGGATCTCGAGGTACGACACCTTGCCGTGCCGCGCCAGGTGCGCGTCGACTCCGGGGACCTCGCGCTTCGGCGTGGGCTCGCTCTGCGTCATGGGGGGTGGCCTCCTCTCGACCCGGATCACGTGCGTAGTCTACGGGCGCCCGACTCGCCTCGCGCTCCCTTGCGCCCGAGAGTCACCGCGGCCGCTCGCCGTAGTCCTCGAAAGGTGCGTCGCGGCGGCGGATCGTCTCCCGGAAGCCGCGCTCGCCGAACTGCTCGCGCCAGCGCAGGGCCTCCTCCGTGTGGCGGGTCACGCCATCAAAGAAGGTGCCGAGGAGCTGCGAGGTGCGCAGGCCCATGTTCTCGAAGGCCTGGTTGATCAGCAGCTTGTTCAGGGCCAACTGGTTCGCGGGGATGTGCCGGTAGCGCTGCGCGTACGCCTCGGTCTCCTCCGCAAGCCGGTCGGCCGGGAACACCTTAGCCACGAGGCCGATGCGGAAAGCCGTTGCGGCGTCGATCTGGTCGCCGGAGAGCAGGAACTGCTTCGCATGCTCCAGGCCCAGGCGGTAGACCCACATCATGGTCGTCGGCGTCCCATACACCCTCGACGGCGGGTAGCCGATGATGGCGTCCTCCGCCATGAAGATGAGGTCTGCGCAGAGGATGAGGTCAGTGGCTCCACCCAGGGCGTAGCCGTGCAACTGCGCGACCACCGGCTTCGGGGACTCCCAGAGGGTCATGAAGCGCTTCATGTTGTGGCCCATGAAGGCGTAGTCGCGCACGGGGTCCCACGCCCCCGCTCGCTGCTCGACCGCGGGGGCGCCGAAGCGTTCCGGGCGGAAGCGCGGCGCCCCCGGCTCCGGGTTCAGGTCGTAGCCGGCGCTGAAGGCGCGACCTGCGCCGCGCAGCACGATCGCGCTCACCTCGGGCGACGCGGTCGGGTCCTCGACGGCTTCGGCGATGCCCTGGATGACTGCCTCGTTGAGGGTGTTCAGCTTCTCGGGCCGGTTGAGCGTGATGATGGCGACGCCATCGCGCTCCTCGTAGAGCACCACGCGCGGTCCCGCCGTGCCGTCAGCCATCGTCGCTTCCCGTCCGCGCCGCCGGCGTGCCGCTGCCCCGTGCCGAGCGCGCTCCGGTACTCTAGCGGCTGCGGAGCAGGCTGACGCGAGGTGAAGCGATGACCCTACGGCTGAGCGTGCTGGACCAATCCCCGATCCGCGAAGGTGGCACAGCGGCGGAGGCCGTGCGCGAGACGATCCAGCTCGCTCAGGCCGTGGAGGGGATGGGCTACGACCGCTACTGGCTGGCCGAGCACCACAGCAGCCAGGGCCTCGCCTGCACCGCGCCGGAGGTGCTCATTGGGGCCGTCGCGGCGAACACCAGCCGCATCCGGGTGGGATCCGGCGGCGTGATGCTGACCCACTACTCCTCGTTCAAGGTGGCGGAGGCGTTCCGCATGCTGGAGGCGCTCTACCCCGGTCGCATCGACCTCGGTGTCGGGCGCGCGCCGGGCAGCGGGCGGCTGGCGGCGCAGGCGCTGGCGCGAGGACCCGGCGCGCTGGGCCTAGAGTACTACCCGCAACAGGTCGTCGACCTGCTCGACTACCTGGAGGACCACGTCCCGGAGGACCACCCATTCCACGGACTCCATGCGCAACCCGTAGGCGAGGGCGTGCCACAGCTGTGGCTGCTCGGCTCGTCCTTCGACAGCGCGCAGCTCGCCGGTGAGCTGGGGCTCCCGTTCTCCTTCGCGCAGTTCATCAACCCGGCCGCCGAGGAGCGCGCCGCCGACCTCTACCGGCGCACGTTCCGCCCGTCGCCGTGGTACGCAGAGCCCACGCTCTCCATCGGCATGTCGGCGCTGTGCGCGCCGACCGAGGAAGAGGCGCTGCGCCTCTCCTGGAGCCGCTACTGCATGCGCTTCCGCCACCAGGGTGTCCCGTCCGTGGAGACCGCCCTCGCGTTCGAGTACTCCGAGGCGGAACGCGAGTACATCGAGCATGCGCGCCGGCGGGCGGCCATCGGCGACCCGCAACAGGTACGCGAGAAGCTGGAGGCGATGGCGGCGCGCACCGGCGCCCAGGAGATCGTGCTGCTCACCATCACCTACGACTTCGCGGACCGCGTGCGCTCGTACGAACTGGTCGCGCGGGAGTGCGGCCTGACGCAGGACCTCGAGACAGCGAAGGTGGACGCCGCCGGGTAGCCCGATGTAGCGCGAACGGCGTCACCCGGAGTCTCACGCTTCCACAGGAGACGTATCCTACTGGTATGCACATCGACCCCCACTGGACAGAGCGTGACGATGAGCGCGGCAGCGATCGGCCGTCGGTCCTCCTCGCACTCGCCATCGGGGGCATCGCCATCGCCTCCGTCGTCGGTGTCTTCGTGGCCGGGAACGCGTGGTTCGGCACGGTGGACGAGTTGCGGGACGGCACGTTGTCGCTGGTCGAGGTGGCCGGGCGCTGGATCGCGCTCTGGGTCGGCGTCTTCGTCGGCCTGACGGCGGGCCTCGGTGTCGGCTACCTGGTCTGGCGGCGTGCCTCGCCGGAGGCGGGCCGCGAGATGCGGACGCGCGAGTGGCGCGCCGAGCAGCGGGAAGCCGTCCGCGAGGCGGAACGGATGCTGCGGGACCGCACGCGGCACGGCGGGTAGCGCGGCACACTTATCGCCCAGTATCGGTCTCGCGCCGGCACGTCTCGCGGGTAGGGACGCCCGACGCCTATACTGATTGTTCGATACGAGAACAGACAGGCCGACGCCGGCCCCCGCCGCCAGCGGGGGCAAATCTATGCGCCGGCAGCCCAGGAGGAATCACCATGCCCGCAGGCATCTCGATGCGTCAGATGTTGGAGGCCGGCGTCCACTTCGGACACCAGACCCGGCGCTGGAACCCGCACATGCGCCGGTTCATCTTCGCCGAGCGCAACGGCATCCACATCCTCGACCTCGCCCAGACCGTGCGCCGCCTCGACGCCGGCATCGACAAGGTGCGGGAGGTCGCGTCCAGCGGCGACAAGGTGCTGTTCGTCGGCACCAAGAAGCAGGCGCAGGCCATCGTGCAGCGCGAGGCCGAGCGCTGCGGCATGCCGTACGTGAACATCCGCTGGCTCGGCGGCACGCTGACCAATTTCCAGACCATCACCAAGCGCATCGAGTACTACAACCGCCTGGCCGGCCGCTTCGGCGAGGACGGCGAGGCGCTGGCCGAGAGCGGCACCACGAAGCGCGAGCGCGTGGGCATGCAGAAGGAGTTCGAGCGCCTGACCCGCTCGTTCAGTGGACTGCGCACGATGAACCGCTTGCCGGGCCTCATCTTCATCGTCGACCCGTCCATCGAGGACATCGCGGTGGCGGAGGCGAACCGCACGGGCATCCCGATCGTGGCGATGTGCGACACGAACGCAGACCCGGACCTGATCCAGTACCCGATCCCGTCCAACGACGACGCGATCCGCGCGATCCAGCTGATGACGGGACGCGTCGCGGACGCGGTCCTGGAGGGCATCGCGGTGGGCGAGGTGGAGCAGCAGTTCGACGCCGCCGCACGACAGGACGGCCAGCCCGCCGGGGCGCAGGACACGCCGCCGGAGCCGCAGCCTGCAGCCGCAGCTGCGCCGGCCCAGCCGGCCGAAGCGCCGGTGGCCGGGACGCCGGTAGCCGGCGCAGACGACCAACCCACCGAGTCCAGTCAGGACAAGTAGCCCCCCACCGCCATCGAGGGCCGGCCCGAGCCGGCAGAGAGCGATTGCGGAGGTGACGGCCGGTGCGGCTACGCGTCACCGTCCACCTCCGCTGATGATCCGCAGATGAGGAGTCGACCGTGGTCACCGCCGATGACGTGAAGCGCCTGCGCGACGAGACGGGCGCCGGCGTGATGGACAGCAAGCGCGCACTCGAGGAAGCGAACGGCGACTTCGATCGCGCCCGCTCCATCCTGCGCGAACAGGGCATCGCGAGCGCCGCGAAGCGCGCCGACCGCGCCACGAGCGAGGGCCTGGTCGAGGCGTACATCCACGCCGGCGGCCGCATCGGCGCGCTGGTGGAAGTGCAGTGTGAGACGGACTTCGTCGGGCGCACGGACACCTTCCGCCAGCTCGCGCGGGACGTGGCGATGCAGGTCGCAGCCATGAACCCGGTGGCGTTGACGCCGGAGGAGGTGCCCGCGGACGCCGTGGGCAAGCCGGAGGACAACGCGCTGCTGACACAGACGTTCATCAAGGACGGCTCGAAGAGCATCGGCGACCTGGTACAGGATGTGATCGCGTCCACGGGCGAAAACGTGCGGATCGCGCGTTTCGCGCGCTTCGAACTGGGCGGCTAGCCGGACCAGCGTGCTCGTCGCGGGTGCGCGCGCCGGTCACCGGCGCCGCGTGCTCGCGGCGGCACGGGCCGCTGGAGTATCGTGTGGGCACCCGCCAGCGCGCGAACGGAGCCCGAGGATGACCGAGGAAGTCCTCATGGAGGCGGAGGAGCGCATGGAGAAGGCCGTGGAGGCCTTCCGCCACACGCTCGCCTCCGTCCGTACCGGCCGGGCCAGCACGAGCCTGGTCGAGCACATCGCCGTGGACCAGTACGGCCAGAAGATGCAGCTGATCCAGCTCGCCACACTCTCCGCACCGGAGGCGCAGCTGATCACGGTCCAGCCGTGGGACAAGGGTTCCATGAACTCGATCATGAAGGCGCTCCAGCAGAGCGACCTGGGCATCACACCTCAGAGTGACGGTTCGATCATCCGCCTCCCCATCCCGCCCCTCACGGAGGAGCGCCGCAAGGAGATGGTGAAGCAGGTGCACGGGAAGACCGAGGACGCACGCGTGTCCATCCGGAACGCCCGTCGCAGCGCCATGGACGAACTGAAGAAAGCCCTGCGCAACTCGGACGTGTCGGAGGACGACGAGCGCCGCTCCGCCACCGAGGTGGAACGGCTCACGTCCGATTACGTGGAAAAGGTCGATGCCCTGGCGAAGGAGAAGGAGCAAGAACTCCTCGCCGTCTGAACCGCGCCCAACATCGCGCGCCGTGAACCGGCGGGCGAAGCACCGTAACCCCGGTACCGCGCGCCGGGCGAGGACAGGACCGCCCGTGGTCGTCGAATCGGCAGCCTCCAGTCCTCCGCTCCCGCGTCTGCATGCCCTCCCCCAGCACGTGGCGATCATCATGGACGGCAACGGCCGCTGGGCGCAGTCGCGTGGCCTCAGCCGCAGCGACGGCCATCGGGCCGGCGCGCAGGCGATCCGCCCGGTCATCGAGCGGCTGGGCGAACACGGTGTCGGCGTGCTCACGCTCTTCGGGCTGTCTACGGAGAATCTGAGCCGGCCGCGCGCCGAGGTGCAGGCGATCCTGCGCCTGGGCTCGGAGTTCATCGACCGCCACCTGCAGGAGCTGGACGACGCGGGGGTGCAACTGCGGCACCTGGGCGACCGCAACCAGCTACCCCGCCCCCTGCGCAACAAGGTTGAGCAGGCGGTGGCCCGCACGGCTGAGAACGACCGCATGGTGGTCAACCTCGCCGTCTCGTACGGGGGCCGCGCAGACATCGTGCATGCCGTGCGCCGGCTGATCGAAGACGGCGTGCGGCCCGAGGCGGTGACGGAGGAAGCGATCGCATGCCGCCTGGCGACCGATGGCCTGCCGGAGCCGGACCTGCTGATCCGGGCCGGGGGTGAGCGCCGCATCTCCAACTTCCTCGTGTGGCAGGCCGCCTACGCGGAGTACTACTTCACGGAGACCCTCTGGCCCGACTTCGGCGCCGCCGAGGTGGACGAGGCGCTGGGCGAGTACAGCCGTCGCCAGCGCCGCTTCGGTCTCGTCCCGTCCAAGCAGGACCGGTCCGACGAGGCGTTGTCCGGGGACGCCGAGCCGCGGACCTAGGCCGGGCGTGCTCGCGCAGCGACTGCTGGTCGCCGCCGCCGGCCTCCCGCTCCTCGCGCTGCTGCTCTGGGTCCCGGAACGTCCCTTTTCACTGGTGGTGCAGGTGATCTTGGGGCTCGCGGCCTGGGAGACGGTGCGCGCCGCCGCACCCACGTCCGACCGCGCGGCCGCCATCGGCGCCGGCGCGGCCACGGCGCTCTACGTGGCCGTGGTCCGGGTCGGCGACGAACTGCCGCTCTGGGCGATGTTCGCGCCGCTGGCGCTCGTGCTCTTCGCGCTGCTACGCCCCGGCGACAACCCGAGAGGGTTCGGCTCGACCACACCGGGTTGGTGGCTCGGCGCCGTGCTCTACACCGGGGTCCTGGGCGCGCACTTCGTGCTGCTGCGCAACATCGAGCATGGACAGGCATGGCTCGTGGTGCTCCTTGCCGCCGTTTTCGCCGCGGACACCGGCGCCTACGCCGTCGGCCGGCTGCTCGGCCGGCACGCGATGGCGCCCATGCTCTCGCCGAAGAAGACGTGGGAGGGCGCCGCGGGCGGCCTGGTGCTGGGCGCGGCCGTGGGTGCGGGGGCCATGCTGGCGTTCGACCTCGACCCGGAACCAGCGACGCTGGCAGCTGTGGCGTTCGGGCTGCCGGTGGCGGCTATGGCGGGCGACCTGCTGGAGTCCGCCCTCAAGCGCCGCATCCGCGTGAAGGACATGTCACAACTGCTGCCGGGTCATGGCGGACTGCTGGACCGCCTCGATTCCCTGCTCGTGGCCGCGCCGGCGCTATATTGGATGTTGCAATGGCTACCGATGTGATCCGGCTCGCGGTCCTGGGCTCCACCGGCTCGGTGGGCAACCAGGTCCTGGATGTCGTCCGCGCGCTCCCGGACCGGTTCCGCGTGGTGGGCCTCGCGGCCGGTAGACGCGCGGGCGAATTGCGCGCTCAGACTCGCGAGTTCAAGCCGAAAGCAGTCTGGGCCCGTCCCGGACGCGACGCGGATGCCCTCGCTGCCGAGCTGGGTGCGGAGCGCTGGCAACCGTCGGAGACGATGGCCGCCCGCCGCGACGTCGACGTCGTAGTGGTAGCCACCAGCGGGCTCGCCGGGCTTGCGCCCACCCTAGCGGCGTTGCGCGCCGGCAAGCGCGTCGCCATCGCGAACAAGGAAGTGCTCGTCGTGGCGGGCCACGTCGTGCACGCGACGCTCGAGGCGAACCGCAAGCGCGGCGCCGAGCTGCGCCCGGTCGACTCGGAGCACTCCGCCATCTGGCAGTGCCTCTGGGGCGAGGCGCCTGAACATATCGACCGGCTGACGCTCACCGCCTCCGGCGGGGCGTTCCGAGATTACGACCTGGAAGCGCTGGACGCGGTGACACCGTCGCAAGCGCTGCAACATCCCACCTGGAACATGGGGCCGAAGATCACGATCGATAGCGCCACCCTCTTCAACAAGGGCCTGGAGGCCATCGAAGCGCGGTGGCTGTTCGATATCCCGATCGACCGCATCGATGTGCTGCAACATCGCGAGTCGGTGGTGCACAGCATGGTCACGTTCGTCGATGGTTCCGTGAAAGCGCAGCTCGGCGAGCCGGACATGCGGCTACCGATCCAGGTGGCGCTCACCTATCCCGAGCGTGCGGCCGTCCGCCCGGCGCCACCGATGGATCTGGCCTCACGCGGGTCGCTGACCTTCGGGCAGGTCGATGAACGGCGCTTCCCGGCGCTCGCCGTGGCCGTCGAGGCAGGCCGACGCGAGGACACCTCGGCGGCGGCCGTCTCGGGAGCCGATGAGGCGGCCGTGGAGCACTTCCTGGCCGGCCAGTGCCGCTTCACGGACATCGCCCGGCTGCTGGAGCGTGCGCTGGAAGCGCACCAACCGACGGCCGAGCCGGACCTCGATGCCTTGCTGGCAGCCGAGGCGTGGGGGCGGGGCTTCGTGGACGAGACCGTGATGGCGGGGGTCGCATGAGTCAGCAAGGACCGGAGCGCCCTCCGGAGACGACGCCCGCTCCGGGTTCGCGCGCACGCGCGGTGTCGTGGACCATCGCGGCGATCGTCGCGCTCGCGCTCACCGCGGTCTACGCCGGGAGCGCGCTCAGCTCGGCGCTGATCTTCATCGTCATCCTGCTGGTCCTGGTGATCGTCCACGAGTTCGCGCACTTCGCCACGGCCAAGCTCTTCGGCGTCTACGTCCACGAGTTCGGTGTCGGCTTCCCGCCCCGGGCGTTCGGGTTTCAGTTCGGGGAGACGCTGTACTCGGTCAACTGGCTCCCCATCGGCGGCTTCGTACGGCTGGAGGGCGAGGAGTACTCGGACCACCCCCGGTCCTTCTCGCGCAAGCCAGCGTGGCAGCGCTTCATCATCCTGGTGTCCGGCGCACTCTCGAACCTGATCCTGCCGATCTTCCTGCTGGCGGCGGCGCTCATGTTCCCGCACGAAGAAGCGGTGGGCCGTGCGGTTGTCGCGGACATCGTCGAGGGCGCCCCCGCGGCCGAGGCCGGCTTCGAGCCCGGCGATGTGATCGTGACCATCGACGGCCGTGACGCAAAGAATGTGAACGAGGCTGGGCGGCTGATCCGTCTGCACCTCGGCGACACGGTAGACATCACGGTGCTACGCGACGGGCGGGAGGTGACGCTGCCGGTCGAGGCGCGCTGGGCGCCGCCGGAGGGACAGGGCCCGACGGGCATCGCGATCAGCGCTCAGTACACGTTTACCGAGACGGTCTCTGTGCCGCCGTGGGAAGCGATTCCCCAGGGCGCTCAGATGACGTGGGACACACTGATCCTCGCCCGCAACGAGATCATCTCGTGGTTCCGCGGCTCCGGCGGACCGGAGTTCGCCGGGCCGGTGGGCATCGCGCAGACGACGGGCGAGGTCGCGCGAGCGAGCGGGACCGCGGAGGGGGCCGTGTCCCCGCTGCTGGAGCTGGCCGCATTGCTCTCGATCAACCTCGGGATCCTGAACCTGCTGCCGCTGCCCATGCTGGACGGCGGCCGTGTGCTGTTCGTGGTGATCGAGGTGCTTCGCGGCGGCCGCCGCATCGCGCCGGAGAAGGAAGCAATCGTCCACCTCGTCGGCTTCGCGGCGTTTATCGCGCTGGCCGTGGTGATCACTTTCGCCGACATCAGCCGCATCTGGAGTGGCGATTCGATCATCCGCTAGGTGCTGGCGCGAGTGGCTAGAGCGGCAGCAGCCCTCGACGTGCGGCGGTCATGACGGCCTCCGCGCGTGAGCTAGCGTCCAGCTTCGAGAGCACCGCCCCCACGTGGAACTTCACGGTGTGCTCGCTGATGCCGAGCTGTAGGGCGACGGCCTTGTTCGGCAGGCCGACGGCGATCAGACGCAGCACGTCGGTTTCCCGAGGGGTGAGCCGGATGTCGTCCGCCGCCTCGTCGAACGCGGGCCGCGCCGCGGTCGTGGCCGCGAGTACCGCCAGCTCCGGAGGCATCACCACCAGGCCGGCGCCCACCGCGCGGACGGCCGCCGCCAGCTCCTCGACGCCCGCGTCGCGCAGCAGCCATCCGGTCACGGGCTCGCCGTCCCGGCGTCGCTGCGCGTTGACCAGCGCGCCGTCCGACCGGTCGACGAGGAAGACCGCGGCGAGCGGCGCCGCGAGCGCGTGGAGCAGGTCGCCCGGCTGCTCGCCCCCACCGAGGTCCGCGACGAGCACGTCCGACGGGCCGTCCCAGCTGTCGGCGGTCTCGCGCCAGGTCGGTGCCGCACTACCCAGCTGCAGCTCACCAGCGACCTCGAGGCCGCCAAGCGCGAGCAGCTCCCGGAGGCCCGCCCGCACGGCCGGGTAGCGCGCATAGAGGAGCACCCGCGGTTCAGGCATCGGCGCCTCCGCTCCGGACTCGCCCGCTACGCAGCCGCAGCCGCCACGGCCGTCAGCACGTCCCTCCGGCCACCACGCAGCACCTCGAGGGGTACCGCGCCACCGACCGCCAGCCCGCGCAGGTGACGCGTCATCGCCTCGACATCGCCTCCCACGCCGTCGACGCGGAGTACGATGTCGCCGGGGATCAGTCCGGCGGCCTCCGCGGCGCTGCCCGGCAGCACGTCGGTGACGAGCAACCCCAGACCCTCCCATGTTCCTTCATCGCCTCGAGGAGCGGGGACCGGCACCGGCACTGCCGCCAGGCCGATCACCGCGGGCTGCGCCGCGGGTGCGGCCGCGAGGAACGACTCGACGGCCTCGGTGGGAATCGCGAGCCCCATGCCGCCGGCCACCATCGCGTTGATGCCGACCGCGGCGCCCGAGGCGTCCACCAGCGGCCCGCCCGAGTTGCCGGGCGCCAGCCGCACGTCGGCGTGTACGGCGGAGATCCGTCCGCCCTCGGCCGGCAGCACCGGCGAGCTCGACACGATGCCCGCGGTGACGGATGCGCCTCCACCCCACGGGTGCCCGAGCGCGAACACCAGCTCGCCCACGCGCAACGTCGACGCCCGGCGCGCCGCGACGGGCGGCAGCACCAGGTCGGACACCTCGAGGACCGCGAGGTCGCGCTCGATGTGACGGCGGACGAGTCGTGCGGCCGACCGCTGCTTCTCTGCGGTCTCGACCCGCACGTTTTCGCTCCGCACGACGTGGGCGTTCGTCACCACCACCACCTCGCCGCCGGGCGCTGCCCAGACGGTGCCGGAGCCGCTGCCCGCCTCCGACATCACGCGCACCACGGAGCCGCGCAGCCCCGCCGCGACCTCGGCCAGCGCGGTCCGCAATCCGATCGGATCGAGTGCCGTTGCGGCAACCATGTCGGTCTCCTCCCCTCGTCCTGGCCTAGGAGCGCTCCGTCAGCGTCGCCGTGCGCTGCACGGGCTCACCGCCGCTGAGGACATCGAGCGTCACGCTGGCGCCGACGCGCTCCGGGCCCAGGGCGCGCTGGAGGTCCTCGGTGTCCCGCACCGGCTCCCCCTCGACGCCGGTGAGCAGGTCACCGACCAGCAGGCCCGCGGCGCCCGCCGGGCTCTCCTCGTCCACACTCACAACCAGCAGTGCGGTCTCCTGTCCGCCCACCTTCGCGGCGAGGCCGGCAGGCAGGCGCGCGACCTGGCTCCCAATCCCGAGGTACGCGCGGCGGATCCGCCCCTGCTGCGCCAACACCTCGACGATCCGGCCGACCGAGGCCGAGGGGATAGTCAGCCCTTGCCCCCGTCCGAACCTCGAGCTGTTGATGCCGGCGACGCGACCTTCCGCGTCCACCAGCGGGCCGCCCGAGAAGCCGGGGAAGAAGGTGGTGTCGGTGCGCAGGAAGCCATCGATCTGCGTCCCGCCTCGGGTGCGCCACGGCCCGCCAACCGCGCTCACGACGCCGAACGACGCCTGTACGCCGCCCTTCGACGGCCGCCCGACGGCCAGGGCCAGGTGGCCGACCCGCGTCCCACCCTCGGGGGCCAGGTCGGCGGCGGCCAACCCGGCGCCCTCGACGCGGAGCACGGCCAGGTCGGAACTCGGGTCACGGCCGACCAGATTCGCGGCGACCTCCCGGTCGTCCGGAAGCCCCACCGTGATGTCGTCCTCCGACTCGATCACGTGGTCGGCGGTGACGATGAGCCCGTCGCCGCTCCACGCGACGCCCGTCGCCGGGATGCGCCGGCGCGCACTCACGAGCACGATCGACGGCGCGGCGCGCTCGACGGCCGTCGCGAGTCCCTCGGACACCTGGGCCAGCAGGCTCTCACTCTCTGCGGTCATCTGGATCCCCCCTCGAACACTGGCGCTGTTGTCATGGAAACAGCATCCCGCCTGCAGGCCGGCGCGAGATCACCCATTCGGGCGGGAGACGGAGTACCGCTTCGGGCGGGCCAGTCAGGCGAGGCGCAACTCGGGGAAGTACGCCGCGTAGAAGCCACGGTCGCGGGTGAGCAGCCGGTCCGCATGCTCGAGCGCATGCGCCCCGACGAGGAAGTCCGCCAGGATGTGCTGCCGTGGCCGCAGCGGCTCGCCGCACCCCTCGCACTGCGGCGCGCCGTTCCTCGCGCCGCACGCCGGGCACTGCAGCCCATCCGGCCGCCGCGAGGTGTACAGCCGCCACGCCGCGCCGGCGCGATGGAGGGCGGAGGTGGAGGAGGAGACGAACCGCACGCCGAGGCCGGCGAGAATCGAGTCGAACTGAGAAGGTGAGGGGAAGTTGCCAGCCACCTCAGCAATCACCGCTTCTCCGACGATGAGTGGCTCCGCGGCTGCCCTCAGCGTTCGCAGCCGCGATTCAGACTCGACTCCGTGGCGCGGGTCGTTCCCCAGCACATCAATGAGAACGTTCGAATCGACGGCGACGCTCAACGCCCGCGCATCTCCTCGATGATCTCGTCGGTGGTCTTGCCCTTGAACAAGGGGTCATCTCTCCAAACCCCGCGCCACTTCTCAAGGGCACGATCGAACGCGGGCATGTCTGGCTCAACGTGCACGCCGTGCTCGTCTTCCACGAAGTAGACCGCGTCGCCCTCGCGGATCCCGAGGCGGTCCCGGACGGCCTTCGGTAGTGTGATCTGGCCCTTGGCCGTAACTTTGGCCTTGACCCGCATCCGCTCTTCGCCCTGGTCGCGGTCCTCGCTCATCGTCGTGCTCCTCGACGCGCTTCCTTACTGAGGTTACTTACCCTCACGTAAGGAGTATATTCCTTACCCAAGCCCGCCGCTACCCTCGCTAGCACCGTCACCGGGAACACCGTACGCTTTGGGGCGCAGCACCCGAGGCTCGTCGATGCCCCTCGTCTCGCGCCGAAAGCCTACCCGCGCCGTCCGCGTCGGGCCGATCCAGATCGGCGGCGGGGCGCCGATCGCCGTGCAGTCGATGGCTGCCACGCGCACCCAGGACATCGAGGCGACCGTCCGGCAGGTGGAGCTGATCCAGGCCGCCGGCGCGGACCTCGTGCGTATCGCCGTCGACTCGAAGAAGGACGTCGAGGCGCTGGCCGAGGTGCGCGCCCGGACGGCGGCGACGCTGTCGGTCGACCTCCAGGAGAACTACCGGCTCGTCAGCCTGGTGGCGCCGCACGTCGACAAGGTGCGGTACAACCCGGGCCACCTCTACCACCACGAGCGCGAAAAGCCGGTCCACGACAAGGTCGCGTTCATTGCGGAGCAGGCCGTGAAGCACGACGTGGCGCTGCGCGTCGGGGTGAACTGCGGCTCCGTCGATCCGGCGATGACCACACGGTTCGGGGACGACGACGTCGGCGCGATGGTCGAGTCGGCGCTGGAGCACACCCGGCTGCTCGATGACCTCGGCTTCACCCGTTTCGTCGTGTCGCTGAAGGATTCCGACTGGCGCAAGGTCGTCGAGGGCAACCGCCGCTTCTCCGCGCAGCGGCCGGATGTCCCGCTCCACCTCGGGGTGACCGAGGCGGGCATGCCGCCGGACGGCATCATCAAGACCCGCGTCGCCTTCGAGCAGTTGGTCGCCGAGGGAATCGGTGACACTATCCGCGTCTCGCTCACACTGCCCTTCGAGCGCAAGGGCGAAGAGGTCACCGCGGGTCGCGAGATCCTCGAGGACATCGCAAACGGCCGTTTCCGCTCGGTGCCTGCGTCGCTCGACCACGGCCTGAACATCATCTCGTGCCCGTCCTGCTCCCGCGTGGAGAACGAGGCGTTCATCGAGCTGGCCCAGGACGTGCGCGAGATGGCGCAGTACGCGAAAGACCGCGACGTCACGATCGCGATCATGGGCTGCCGTGTGAACGGTCCCGGCGAGACGGACGACGCCGACATCGGCCTGTGGTGCGGGCCGCTGGGCGTGAACCTGAAGCGCGGCGAGGCGCTCGTCGGCCATTTCGCCTACGACGAGGTGCTGGACCGCACGCGGCTGCTGCTTGACGAGGTGCTGGCCGGGCAGGGCTCCGCGACCGCCAGCTCGTGATCCTCGCGTGAACGCCGCCGACTCTCCGGCGCCCGGCAACGAGGCGCCCCCACCACCCTCGCTCTCCACCATGTGGGCGGTGCAACCGCGCTTCGAACGCGACCTGCATGCCTTCCTCGAACGCGCCGCCGAACTTGGCTTCCGCGGCGTCGAGATCAACCACAGCATGGACGCCGAGCAGACCGGCGCCATCCTCGGCATCCGGTCGCTCGAGGTCACCGGCGTGCATGCGCCCGCGCCGCTGGAGCGGCATGCGACCTATGGCTGGAACCGCGGCATGAACCTCGCCTCGACCGACGAAGAGGAGCGGCGCATCGCCGTCGAGCAGCACCTCCGTTCGGTGGACCTGGCTACTGAGGCGGGCGCGCGTCACGTGGTGGTGCACCTCGGCGGCCACGGGAAGCGGCTGCTGGAGGGCGAGCGGCGGCTGCGCTCGATGTACCCCCGGCGCGCCGAGTTGGGCGAGGAGTGGGCGCGCACGGTCGATGCGACCTTGCAGGAGCGGGCGGCGCTGGGGGACGACTACCTCGAGCGGGCGCGGCGCTCGCTCGATACCCTCGCGGAGCGCGCCGAGCAGCGAGGCGTCACCATCGGCCTCGAGTGCCGGCTGCACTTCCACGAGATTCCCTCGCCCGAGGAAGCGCTGGACCTGCTGGGCCCCTACCCCGTCCGCGTGGCGGGATACCTGCATGACGTCGGCCACGCCGAGGTGCAGCACCGCCTCGGCCTCGTCGACCGCAGCACATGGTTCGACCTGCTCGGCGACCGTCTCGTGGGGCTGCACCTGCACGACGTGCGCGGCCTGGTCGACCATCGAGCGCCGGGCAACGGCGACGTGGACTTCGAGTGGCTCGCCACGCGCGTCAACGCCACCGCGGCGCGCACCTTCGAGGTCGACCAGCACGAGCCGGACGAAGACGTGGCGCGCGGCCTCGAGGTGCTGCGCGCGGCGGGAGTGGTGCGATAGGGCGGGCTAGGTGCCGCCAAGCTCGAGGCGGACCTCGTCGGCCACAAGCCCGAGGAAGGCGGGGAAAATGAGGGGCGTGAACGGCTGCGCCGTCTCCCTGCCTACCGCGCCGCCGTGTGGGCCTGCGGTCGAGTAGACCACGGCGAAATGCGGGATTCGCGCGTGCTGGGCAGTCAGCGGCTGCTCGCTCGCCAGCGCCCGCTCCCGGAGCAGCTCGCGCGGGGGCTGCCCCGAGGCGAGCGCCGCGCGCAGTTCGTCGTGCCATGCGTCCAACGCCACGAAGACTGTCCCGGCCTCCTGCCATTCGGCTATCCGGTCCAGCGGCAGGTGATACATCGTGCCCTGATCCAGCACCACGCCGTCGATTCCGGGCTCCAGGATGCGAAGCGCGAGCGCATCGAGGTCTGCAACCGGCTCGAAGCTGACGGCGAGGGTCACCGGAAGGTCGATGGCATCGACGGTGTAAACGAGGTAGGTGTGCCTGCGTGCCTCGACCTCCTCGCGGAGCATCGAGGTGAACACTACGTCGCTGTACTCGACGACCGCCGGGCCCAGGTGCCGCCGGTTGAAGGCGAGGACGAACGGGACGGCGCGCTCGTCGGGATGCTCGGGCGTGCCGACCCAGAGCACGAACTCGTTCGCCGCGGCCGGCGACGGGTTCGGATTC
The DNA here is from genome assembly GCA_009379925.1 of Dehalococcoidia bacterium. GTDB lineage: Bacteria > Chloroflexota > Dehalococcoidia > UBA2979 > UBA2979 > WHSU01. The sequence continues at coordinate 104,656 of WHSU01000002.1, forward strand.
TGCTCAAACGGCCCGATGTCGCCGTCGCCCAGGACGAAGGTCGTGACCTCAGCCAGCATGTATTGACCGAACGCTGGTGTACCCGCGCTCCATGGTTCCGAGCCCGCTACCTCCCAGGTGGCCAGGTCGAGAATCACACCAACCGGTGTGGCGAGTGCCATCTCCAGCCGGAGATCCTCGACGCCATCAACCAGCTCGTAGCGGATGCCTTCCGCCTCCGGCAGATCCCGCTCGTCGTCGAGCCAGACGAGGAAGGTGCCGGCGCCCGCCTCGGCCGGTGCCGCCGCGTCATCGCGTGTCAGCACCAGCGTCACGATCGTCGAGGCGATCGCGATGCTGCCGAGTAGCGCGAGCGGGAACGTGGCGCGGGGCACCAGCTACTCCTGGACGGTGGGGACGCGCTGGGGCGCCAGCGGTGGCAGGTTGCCGCGCGCGCCGCGTACCGAGTCCAACGCGGCGGCGGTGTGTCGCGTCGTGTCGATCTGGTGGCGGAAGGCCTCGATGTCGATGCCGCGGTGGCGTGCCCCGTGCGTGCCGATGCGGTCGAGGGCGCGCGTCATCAGGACGCGCGCGCCGTGCGGGTTGCCTCGACGGTAGTGTGTGTAGCCGGCGCCGAGCTGCGCGAGGCCCTTGAAGAACTCCTCCTCGTCGGTGCCCTTCGTCTGCACCCAGCAGGTCTCCCACGCCTCGTGCGCCGCGAAGAAGTTCTGCTCGTCGAAGAAGCGGATGGCCAGCGCGTGGTTCTCCTCTAGCGACAGCGCATCGAAGTTGGGGAGCGCCAGACGGTCCTCGGAGCCGGCGGGCAGGGGCCGGCCCAGCTCGTCCCGGGGCCGCTCCGGCTTGGGCTTCGGCTGTGCCGGCGAGGCATCCGATGCCGGCCGCGGTGGCTCGGCGTCCGGGCGTTCCTCCGTCATCACACCCCTCCCTCGGAGCCATCGTACCGAACCTCGACGCGGAGGCGGGCGGCTTCGCGGAACCGGTACGCTGGAGGGGAGACCCGAGGTGGAAGGGACCTCCCATGACCACAGACGCGAGGGCGCGCGAGGCACAGTTGGATGCGGCCGTCCTCGAAGCGCTGGCGGACGGAGAACCGCACACCGGAGACGACTTGCAGAAGGCTACGGCGGCCCCCACGGCGCACGTGATGTCATCGGTGCGCCGCCTGGCGCTGCAGGACCGCGTCCTCTTCACCAGCGACAAGGGCAAGCGCGTCTACGTCCGCCCGGACATCGAGCGCCCTGCCGCTACCGAGGACGGGGCGGCGGAGGAGTAGCGGCGACGGTCGGCCTACAGCCGGCGACGCTCGATGTCGCGGCGGAGTCTGATCACGACGTACGTGAGGATGCCGAAGTACGCCGCGGTGCGGATCAGGGCCGCAACGGCTACCACTTCGCCGACCGATCGGTCCCCGCCGAACGTCAACTGTTCGGCCACACGGTCGACGGCCGCCCCCCATAGCGGTGCGCCCAGCACCGGCCAGAGCGCGAACACCGCGATGAGGCCCAGGAAGGCACGATTACCAGATGCTCGATAGGCGCGCCACGAGAGGTAACCGACCAGCCCGGCGGCCGCGCCAGCTCCGAAGTCAGGCCCAGGAGGTTCATCGCTCCATACGCTCTCGCAGCAGCATGTGGATGAAGGCCGCCACCAGCAATGCACCGCTCGCATCCATCAGAGAGCGCGCTAGATCCCGCGGCGGCGCCCCGGACAGCAGAATGCTGGACATGACCGGCCACAGCAGCACTGCGACGAGGAGCACCAGAAACGCTGGACGTCTCGTTGCCGCGAAGGCATGCAGAGACGCGCCCAGGAACGCGGCCGCCGGGAGGATTCCAACGAACACGAACAACAAGCCTGACAGGAGGTCCATCGCCCCGACCCTAGCCGCGCTGCTCCCCGCCTGTCGACCGGGCACTGTCACTCGAGGCGTGCGCGTCTGGTGGACCGGCCATAGACTCCGGCCATGCGCATGAGCAGGGCCTTCGGCAATACCCTCCGCGAAGTACCGGGGGAAGCGGACACCGCCAGCCACCAGCTGCTGCTGCGGGCGGGGTTCGTCGACCAGTTGATGGCGGGCGTCTACTCGTGGATGCCGCTCGGCTGGCGTACTAAGCGCCGCGTCGAGGCGATCATCCGCGAGGAGATGGACGCCGCCGGCGCGCAGGAGGTACACCTGCCCGCGCTCCAGCCGGTCGAGCTGTGGGAGCAGTCCGGCCGCAAGCAGGCCCTGGGCGAGGTGCTCTTCCAGCTCATGGACCGGCGCGAGCGCGGCCTCGCCCTGGGACCCACGCACGAGGAGGTGGCGACCCGCCTCTTCGCCGACCACACCTCGTCCTACCGCGACCTCCCGGTGACGCTGTACCAGGTCCAGACGAAGTTCCGGGACGAGGCCCGCCCGCGGGGCGGGCTGGTGCGCGTGCGCGAGTTCACGATGAAGGACGCCTACTCCTTCGACGCCGACGACGCCGGCCTCGATGAGTCTTACCGCGCGATGTTCGAGGCGTACCGGCGCATCTTCGACCGCTGCGGCGTGCCGACCGTGCCCGTGGAGGCGGACTCGGGCGCCATTGGCGGGAAGGGGTCGCAGGAGTTCATCTTCCTGACCGACACCGGCGAGGACACGATCGTCCTCTGCGACACCTGTGACTACGCGGCGAACACGGAGAAGGCGGAGTTCATCCGCCCGCCCGCGGCGCCCGAGGATCCGCTGCCCCTCGAGCCGGTCGACACTCCCGGCGCCACCACCATCGAGGCGCTGGCAGCGCTGCTCGACGTCCCGGCGGCGAAGACCGCGAAGGCCGTCTTCTTCATGGCGATGGCTAGGCCGGGCGCGGCCTCGCACCCCGCCGCCTCGGCTGTTGCGGCGGCGAGCGCTGAACGCGACACGCCGGTCTTCGCGGTCGTGCGCGGCGACCTCGAGGTCAACGAGATCAAGCTCTCGAACGCCCTCGACGGCCGCGCGCTGCGGCCGATGACCGACGCCGAGGTGAGCGAGCACGGCCTGGTCGCCGGCTACGCCTCGCCCATCGATGCGCCGTCGCACGTGCTGGTGGTGGCCGACCTCAGCATCCCGGACTCGCCGAACCTCGTGGCCGGCGCGAACCAGGAGGGCACGCACCTCCGCAACGTGAACTACGGCCGCGACTGGACGGCGGCCATCGTCGCGGACATCGCGCTGGCACAGGCCGGCCACCGCTGCCCTCGATGCGCCGAGGGCGAAGCGGGGGGCACGTTGCGCACCGCGCGAGGCATCGAGATGGGGCACGTCTTCCGCCTCGACTACACGTACACGAAGCCGATGGACGTCACGGTGTCCGGTGCGGACGGGCAGCAGGTGACGCCGACCATGGGCTGCTACGGCATCGGGCTCGACCGTCTCGTGGCCGCCGCGGTCGAGCAGCACCACGACGAGCGCGGCATCACCTGGCCCGCCTCGATCGCCCCGTACGACGTACACCTGGTGGGCCTCGGCCTCACGCGCGACGCCGAGGTGGCCGCGGACGCCGAGCGTCTCTACGAAGAGCTGCGCGCGGCGGGCCTCGATGTGCTCTTCGACGACCGCGACGAGTCGCCCGGCGTGAAGTTCAACGACGCGGACCTCATCGGCATCCCCATGCGCCTCACCGTCTCCTCGCGCAACCACAAGGCCGGGGTGGTCGAGGTGCAGCGCCGCGCCGAGGGTGAGGCGGAGCAGGTGGCCAGGGGTGAAGTGGTGGCACGGCTTCCGTCAGCCGCTTCGGGCGGAGCGGCGCCAACTCATATGCAGTAGGAAGCGGGCGCCGCGGACCGTCCGACCGTAGGGCGAATGGCTTTTACGGCCCTACGGAACATCCCAGGGTACCCATCCCTCTGACGCCGGACGGCCACGGAGTTGGGCGTGGACGCTCAACCAGCCGACGGTGGCTCGTCGTGGACGCACCGACAGAGGTGGCGAGCCAGGTGGCTAGCAGCAGCAGGATGCCGAGGAGTGGCCGCACGTCGGACTCCCATCCGCCCTCGGAGAGGGTATCCGGGAGTTCGCAAGTACGATGGGTGGACGTGTCTGGACGTCGGTACGACCAGACACGTCCAGCACCATCAGGCGCTCCGGCGCTGAAGCATGAGCGTGGCCCCGAGGAATAGGGCACCGAGTGCAGCAAGAACCCACGGTCCCTGGGCACCGCTAGTCGTACCGGCGAGCAATCCACCGGTTCCAGCTGCCCCCGGGCTCGGCGCAGTCGTCTCAACCGGCGCTACCGCATAGTTGTAGAGGTATGCGGTGCCACCCGGTTCGATCGTGAAGCGCTCAAACATCTCGTTGCCGTGCTCGTTGAAGAGCACGACCTCCGCACCAGCGCGTCCGCAGGCTTCAGGCTGACCGGCCGTCCCAAGCCGCAATGGGACATCACCTGGCTCGCTGATGCCGATCGTGGTGCACCTCACCCCATCGACGACGGCGGTCAGTGCCCCCTGATCGTCTCGAAAACCTTGGATGGCGTCGCGGTCCGAGTCTGGCGCGTAACCCGCGATGATCGTGAAGGCACCGGGATCATCCGATCCATCCTGGTGCGCGGTTACAGGCACAGCAAGGACCAGGCCTGCGAGCGACGCTGCGATGACCGAAATGGCTCGAAGCTTCATGTAAGTCTCCTGTCTCTCCCGGCGATCGCCGATCTACCAATTGTTGCGGGAGATCACGGCGTTCCGCTCGTTCGTCGTCGCCGTGTAGTTCTCGCCATGATCCGGGCAGGCACCACCGTGCGTCCCGTTGGTCATTAACGGGTAGTAAGTACTACCGCTGTACCAGCACGTGTGGCTAGTGTCCCCTAGCTTGAGCGCGTGAGCTTGCTCATGGCGCCCGATGTGGAGCAGGTCGGCTGCGGAGAACGAATGCCCCGTGCTTACAGTTACGACGTAAACGGTCCGGCCGTTCTCACCACCGCAGTTGCTGATGTTCCCCGATCCGCCGGCGTCGTAGTAGATTCGCCCACGCGCCATGCGTCGGGAAGGAGCAATTCTCGCCATTGATCGTGACCACGGATCCTTCGTCGGCGAAGACCGTGCAAGCGTAAGTGTTTCCGCAACCGCTGATCCCGAAGCCGTCTCCATCGCTCCACAACTGTAGCGTTCCGGTCCAGCTGTTCCAGGTGTCAGCTGTCCCATCCGAGTCGACGTTTGTATTCACATCGATGATCACTCCGCCGTTCGGCATGCCCGGCGCGCCGTAGTTGACCGGCGTATAATCCGACGTGGCGCTCGCTTCCGGAAGCACTGCGAGCGCCAAGGCTCCAACGAGGAACATAGCGCCTACGAGTCTCGTGGCCTTCACGGCCAGCCCATGCGCTGCTAGCATCTCTATGCTTTTCAAGGCTTGGGGCTGGTGGGCATCTGACCGTGGCCACCGGCCCCTCTGCTTTCCGGCTCCGTCCGGTGGCAACGCCTCCTTCCCTGTGCGCCTTTCAGGCCGAAGCCGTGGCTAAGCCTATGCCCGGGGAGGCGCGAAACCGCCGACCTGCAAGGCCAAAACGCAGTACTTGTACGTGGATATGCGTAAGACTGCGTGCATCACGTGGCGTCGCCCTCACGAATGCCACAGCAGTCATGGTGAAGCGTCCCCCGTCGCACCATGTCGGTGAAGCCGAGGAATCCGCATCGGCGATAGATCCTGGCGAGGTGCCCCTCCACGGTCCGACGGCTCAATCCGAGCGACAGTGCGATTTCCTTGGTCGTCGCGCCGTCGATAGCCGCGTAGAAGACCTGGCGTTGGGTACGAGTGAGCAGCTCGATCGGAATGTGCTCAACTGTCAAGGCTGGACCCCTTCCCCTGCGCGGATCAGGGAAGCTACGTAGGAAGCGCCGAGGGGGGGCCGGTCCGCGCGCGGGCCCCGGCGCGGAACGCACTCTAGCACATTCCATCTCGCTCGTGATGTCCCGTATGCACCCGGGGCGTCCCAGACTCGCGCATGCTCACTCGAGCGCGATCCCCTTGAGACCCTCCCCGCCGGGTGCTAGGATCGGGGCTGACCAGCGCCTCACTTGTGAGACGCGGGCCCCCGGGCCCGCGTTTTTTGTTGGAGGCCCGTCCCCACCGCCTCGGCGGGTGCGGGCGCGCCGAGGACTACCGCACCCATGAAGAACGACTTCGTCATCGCCATCACACAGCTCTCCGCGGAGAAGAACCTGGACGCGGACACGGTGTTCGCCGCCGTGGAGTCCGCCATGGCCTCCGCGTTCAAGAAGGACGAGTTGCAGTACGCCGAGGTCGAGACCTCGATCGACCGCGACACCGGGGACATCCAGGCCTGGCGGGTCTACGAGGTCCTCGACGACGACGAGATCGAGGACGACGAGATCCAGGTCTCGCCCGAGCGCGCGCGAGCCATGGGCCACGGCAGCGCCCAGGTGGGTGACCGCATCCGCGAACCCATCGAGGCCACGCCCAGCACGGGGCGCATCGCCGCGCAGACCGCGAAGCAGGTGGTGCTACAACGGCTGCGCGAGGCGGAACGCGACTCGGTCTACGAGGACTTCACCGGCAAAGAGGGCGCGCTGGTCTCCGGCACCGTGCTCCGAGTGGAGGGCGGCCGGCGCCAGGTCATCCTGGACCTGGGGCGCACGGAGGCGGTGCTGCCGGCATCCGAGCAGGTGCGGCCGGAGCACTACCGCGTGGGCCAGCGACTGCGGGTCTACGTGAAGGAGGTCTACAAGGCCTCGAAGGGCCCGCAGGTCGTCGTCTCCCGCGCCACGCCCGAACTGGTACGCCGGCTCTTCGAACTGGAGGTGCCGGAGGTCGGCCGCGGAGCGGTCGAGGTGATGGGCATCGCCCGCGAGCCCGGCTACCGCACGAAGGTCGCCGTCGTGTCGCGTCAGAGCGGCATCGACCCCATCGGTGCGACGGTGGGGATGCGCGGCGCGCGCATCCAGAACATCGTGAACGAACTGGGCGGCGAGCGCGTCGACCTGATCCGCTGGGACCCGAACGAGCTGGCGTTCGTCGCCAACGCGCTCAGCCCCGCGGAAGTCGTCTCGATCCGCCTCGATGAGGACGAGAACACGGCCTTCCTCGCGGTGCCGGACAAGCAGCTCAGCCTGGCCATCGGCAAAGAGGGGCAGAACGCGCGGCTGGCGGCCAAGCTGACCGGCCGGCGCATCGACATCCGGCCGGAGTCCGCGCTGATCAAGGCCGGCGAGGACCTCTACCCGCCGCCGGAGCCGAACATGGAGGCGGTGCTGCTACCGGAGCGCCCCGGCCTGCCGAGCATCGAGCAGCCGCTGCCCCCGCCCGGCGAGATGGCGCCGTCGCAGGCGGCGTGGTCCCGCCCCGGCCTGCCGAACGAGGGCACGCCCCTCGCCCCCGCGCCACAGCGCGTCGCGCCGGAGCCCGAGGAGGCGGAGGTGCGCCTCACCCCGGAGCAGGAGGTGCTGGCAGCCTTCTCGGAGGAGGAGCCGGACGAGACGCCGGAGCCGGAGGAGGAGCGCGCCCCGGCGCCCGCCGCTCGGACGCCCGCGCAGACGCGCACGGAACCTGGCGGGCTGCGCTTCGCGGAGGAGATCCGCGAGCTCCAGCGCGACGAGACGGAGGACGAGGAGGCCGGCCGCCGCCGTCGCCCCGGCGGTGGTGGCGGTGGCCCGCAGCGCCGCCGTGGTGGCGCGCCCGCTCGCCAGACGCCCGCGGCCCGGCAGCCGGCCGCCCGCCCTGGCCGTCGCGTACGCCTCGACGAACTCGACGAAGACGAGATCGAAGCGGCGCTGCACGGCGACGACCTGCTGGAGGACGAGGACGAGTTCGAGGACGACGAGGAGTAGCGCGTCACCCTCGCCGGCACTCGAACGCCGAACGGGCGGGGTCTTACGACCCCGCCCGTTTTGTTTGTGACGATGCCAGCGCTACAGCCGGTTCGGCCTCGTTGTTTGGCCCGTGCCCGGCAGGCGAACGGAGGCGGCTACGCGCACCACGTCGCGCCGCTCACGCGCCAGTTGCCTGCGACGCGCTCTGCCTGGAGCACAGCGACAACGCGACCATCGTCCGCGACCAACTCCCATACGATGCGGGAGTCGGACGTGACGACTTCGACCGGTGTGCCGGAGGGGAGGTCGAGACTCTCGCTCCCAAGATGCCCTTCCAATGCCAGCTCGGGCGTCGCGTAGCCGAAGGCGCCACCGTAGTCGATCACGACCGAGTTCACATCGCCGGGGCAGTCCAGGCGCCGTGTGTCGCCTGGAGGCGGTGGTGCGCAACGGAGGAGCAGCGGCTGTGCCGCGATCTGCTCGCCGACCTCGGCAGCCCATGCGGCATTCACGAACGCCGGTGCGCCGAGGATGTGTCCGAGGAAACGCCCGTCCTGAGTCAACCACACCGACGCGAGGTCACACCCGTCCAGCGTCGCGGCTTCGGCGAGGGCATCGACGGCGCCGCCGGTCCACTGCACCAGGGACACCCCGCCCTGTTTCGCGACGGGGCCTACCACCGCGGACTGCGTGTACACCGGGCCGGCGAGCTTCTCGCCCGGCTTGCCGGCCTCGTCGCCGACGACCGTGACAGCGAAGCCATCGTGGTTGAAGTTGCAGACGTCCGCGTTCGGCAGCTGGTCGGTCGGGACGGTCACCTCAAACGAGCCGATCTCATCGGTGGTAATGGGAGACCCGGGGATCTCCCCGGCCGTGTGCTGCCCCACCTCCTGGATGAGCACGTGGATTATCAGGCCGGGCGTAAGCCCCGCCGCCTCGATGGTGATGTCGGTGCATGGTCCGCTGGAGCGCGCCTCGAGGGTCGGTCCGACGCTGGGCGCCGGCAGCATGCCGCCGGTGTGCGGTGGGCCGGGAGCGAAGTTCATGAGTTCGTAAAGCCCGCCGGACTCGAACACTGCCCGCTCGAACAAAGGGACGCCGTCGCCCCGCTCGAATGTGATTGCCCCGCCGGACGCGTGGCAGGCATCCGGCTGGTCTCCACCTCCGAGCTGCGTCTCAATGCGGACCGGGGTGGGGGCCGAGTCCTCGAAGGTGAGCGTCTCGCACTCGACGCCATTGACGAGGACCGTGAGGGCGCCGAGGGTGTCCTGCGCGAGGCTGTTGACCTCGCCTTCGTGGGTGATCACGAGGGTCATGGACAGGACGGCCAGTGGCGACTCGTCCTCCGGCTGCTGGGCAGCGACGGGGACGCCGGTGAGCATGGCGGCCATTAGTGCCGTGAGGGCGCACAGGCCAGAGACGGCGGCGCGCTGTCTTCGCATCGGAAGAGGCATGAGTCTGTCCTCCAGCGGCGTGCGGACTCTAGCACGCGAAAACACCTCGACGCTCACGATTGCGCTTCCGAGAGCACGAATGGTCGCGCGGGCTTGCTCACAGAGAGCGCGTTGAGGGGTCGGGGGCGAGGTGTTATCATCGATGTGTCGCGGGTGCGGCATCGATGCGTGGGCCAAGAGCGCCCGCGTTTTTTGTGCCCGCCGGGCGTCGATGCGCCTCGCGCCTGAACCTGTCCCGGCCGCGCAGTATCCTAGAGGGCCCCTGCGCCGTCGTTTGGCGCGCGGGGGACGGACCGGCGAGGAGCCCGCAGCGGCAGGAGCAGGCGTCGTGAGCGCAGCATCGACGGGGAAGCGGCCGCGTCACCGTCCGCAGCGCACCTGCGTGGCCTGCCGCCAGACGGAGGACCAGCGCGGCCTCGTGCGGCTCGTGCGTGGCCCGGAAGGCCGCGTCACCGTCGACGAGCGCGGGCGTGCTCCCGGCCGCGGGGCGTATCTGCACCCCTCGAAGCGTTGCTGGGAGCGGGCGCTGGCTGGCGTTGGAGGTAAGGGTGGCGGCGCGCTGGCCCATGCGCTACGTGCCACCATCGACGAGGACGACCGGGCGGCGTTAACCGCATACGCCGCGCGCTTCGCGGACGAAGGACCACAGGCGGACGATGGCGCGGCGCAGACCGCGACGCGTGCCGCATCGGAGCCGCGCGAGCCGCGGGCAGCATCGCGCCAGGCGCGGGGAACAGAGAGCGAGACCAGATGACACAAGAACCAGTCACCGCCGAGGCCCCGGAGGCCCCGCCCGTCCGCATCCCCGATGCCATCGTCGTCGGCGAGCTGGCGCAGCTGCTGAAGGTCACGCCCATCGACGTGATCAAGGAGCTGATGAAGAACGGCGTCATGGCCACCATCAACCAGGTCGTGGACTTCGACACCGCCGCCGTGGTCGCCACCGACCTCGGCTATACGCCGGAGGAGGCGGAGTCCGCGGCGCCCGCCGGCGCCGGCGCCGCCGAAGACGAAACCGAGGTCGCCAGCACCTCAATGCGCATCGTGGAGGAGGACAGCGCGGAGCTCGCGCCGCGTCCCCCGGTGGTGACGGTGCTCGGGCACGTCGACCACGGCAAGACGACGCTGCTGGACGCGATCCGCCGCACGAAGGTGACGGAGGGCGAGGCCGGCGGCATCACGCAGCACATCGGCGCGTACCAGGCCGTGGCCGAGGACGGCCGCGCCGTCACCTTCATCGACACCCCGGGCCACGAGGCGTTCACGCAGATGCGCGCGCGCGGCGCCCGCGTCACGGATGTCGCCATCATCGTGGTGGCGGCGGACGACGGCGTGATGCCGCAGACCCGCGAGGCGATCGACCACGTGCGCGCGGCCGGCGTACCGCTGGTGGTCGCGCTGAACAAGATCGACGCGAACAACGCGAACCCGGACCGCGTGAAGCAGCAGCTGATGGAGCTGCAGCTGGTGCCGGAGGAGTACGGCGGCGACCAGATCGTCGTCCCGGTCTCGGCACTCAAAGCTGAGGGGCTGGACGAACTGCTCGAAAACGTGCTCGTCGTCAGCGACCTCCAGGAGCTGAAGGCGAACCCGGACCGCCCCGCCGTGGGCGTGGTGCTGGAAGCCGCGACGGACCGGCATCGAGGGGTGGTGGCCACCGTGCTCGTGCAAACCGGCACGCTGCGGCAGGGCGACACGATCATCGCCGGGCTGTCCTACGGCCGGGTGAAGGCGATGACGGACTTCGACGGCAACCGGGTGAAGACCGCCGGCCCCTCGACGCCCGTCGAGATCCTCGGGCTGAGCGAGGTGCCGCCGGCCGGCGAGCGCTTCGAGGTGATCGACGACAAGGCCGCGCGCACCGAGACGGAGACGCGGCGGCGCGCGCTGGAGGCGGGTCAGACCGGCCGCCAGGCCGTCACGCTGGACTCGCTCTTCGGCGAGATCCACAAGGGCAACATCCAGGACCTCAACCTGGTGCTGAAGGCGGACGTGCAGGGCTCCATCGAGCCGCTGGTGCAGACGTTGGAGGACCTGAGCGTCGAGGAAGTGAACGTGAAGGTGATCCACGCTTCGGTGGGCTCGGTCACCGAGTCCGACATCCAGCTCGCGGTAGCCTCGCAGGGTGTGGTCATCGGCTTCAACGTCTCGCCGGAGCCGGGCGCAAAGCGACTAGCCGAGCAGGAAGGCGTGGAGGTCCGCGAGTACCAGATCATCTACGACATCGTGGAGGACGTGGAGAAGGCCGTACGCGGCATGCTCCAGCCGATCTACGAGGAGCGCCGCGACGCGCTCATCGAGGTGCGGCAGATCTTCCGCGTGGCGCGGCGCAACTCCATCGCCGGCTGTTACGTGCGCGAGGGCACGGTGAACCGCAACCAGCGGGCGCGCGTGAACCGCGGCGGTCAGCAACTCCACGAGGGCCCGATCGAGAGCCTGAAGCGCTTCAACGACGACGTGCGCGAGGTCGCTTCGGGCTTCGAGTGTGGCATCCAGATCGGCGGCTTCGACGACTTCCAGGAGGGCGACGAGATCGTCACCTTCCACATGGAGCAGACGCGCTGAGCACGCCTCGAGGGACGGCACGAGGGACGGACGCGCCATGACCCGACGCACGGAGAAGGTCGCCGACCTGATCCAGTCGACGGTCGCCGAGCTGTTGAGCCGCCGCGTGAAGGACCCCGTGCTCAGCGAGACGATGCTCTCGATCGTCAATGTGGACGTGGCGCCCGACCTCACCTCGGCGCGGGTGCGGGTCAGCCTGATCGACGACGAGGCGGACTCCCAGGCGGTGCTGGGCGCCCTGGAACGCACGGAGCCGTTCCTGCACCGGGAAATGGGAAAGATCTTGCACATGCGTCGCGTCCCGAGGCTACGCTTCCAGATGGATACCTCCATCGCGGAGGGTGACCGCATTACCGCGCTACTCCGCGAGGTGGCCCGGGACGAGGGCCGTGACCTCTAGCGCCACCCGCCCGCGCGCGGGGCAGGCGGCGCTGCGGGGCTTCATCAACATTGACAAGCCGCAGGGCATCACGTCGTTCGATGTGGTGCGTCGCATCCGGCGCGCCGCCGGGGTGCGCAAGGTGGGACACGCCGGCACGCTGGACCCGAACGCCACCGGCGTGCTCCCGATCGCGATCGGCGAGGCGACCAAGCTCGTGGACGAGCTGGTGGGGACAACCAAGCGCTACCACGCCACCATCGCCCTGGGCGCCTCCACAGAGACATACGACTCGGACGGGAGCGTGACCGCCGAGGCCGACGCCTCCGCCGTCACGCGCGAGGCCGTGGAGGCCGCCCTGACCGCCTTTGCCGGCGAGACCATGCAGACGCCACCCGCGTACAGCGCGGTGAAGCGCGAGGGGGTCGCGGCGTACAAGGCCGCGCGGCGGGGAGAGCCCCACGAGTTGGAACCGCGTCCGGTCGTGGTCTACGCGTTGGACGTGGTCGAGATGCGCGACCTGGGGACGCCTCGACCGCTGGTGATCGCGGATGTGGAGTGTGGCAAGGGCTTCTACGTGCGCTCGCTCGCGCACGACCTGGGGCGCCAACTAGGCGTCGGTGGTCATCTCGCCGAGCTGTGCCGCACGGCCGTCGGCCCGTTCCGGGTGGAGGACGCGACGACACTCGACGAGGCGGTTGAGCTGCTGGAGGCGGGCGAGTCCGAGGCGCTGATACACGCGCCGGACATCGTGCTGCTGGACTGGCCCGCGGTCATCCTCGGGCGGCGTCAGGTGGGGGACATCCGGCAGGGGCGGGACGTGATCGCGAAGCCGCCGCCGGGCCGCGCGCTGCGGGAGCGGGTGTCTGAAGCACGCGCCTACGGGCCGGACGGGCAGCTAGTGGCGCTGGTCCGCCCGAGCCCGATCGCCGGCGCGTGGCACCCGTTTCGCGTCTTCCCGGTGGATACTTCGTCTCACTAAGGCGGCTTTCTCCGATTGACAGCCTCTCAAAGCGTCCGGTACGGATGGATTAGCTGTACGGGCAGCCCCTACGGCCGGATCCCGCCTTGCGCGGGCTCTGGACGCCGGTCGAGGTCCACACCTGAGACCGACGTGGGCGAGCCCGCCATGATCCGAGGAGGATGCGATGGAGGCCTATTGCCTGAAGTGCCGTGAGAAGCGCGAGATGCGCGACCCGCAGCCGATCACGATGAAGAACGGGAAACCCGCCACCCAGGGCGTGTGCCCCGTCTGCGGCACGAAGATGTTCAAGATCGGCAAGACCCCAGCGCACGCCTGACCTTGTAGTGAGGTTCGCACGCACCAGGCGCCGCCCCCCGCGGGCGGCGCCTGCGTCTGAGTTGCCCGTGCCGCGAGACGGCAGAGGCGCGACGGCAGGCGCTAGACTGGTGCCATGAGCTACGGATACGAACCGCCAAAGCCGTCTGAGGAAGGCAGCTGGGGGGAGGTCTGGGCCATCATCAAGGTGGTGGTCGGGATGTTGCTCCCGGTCATCGCGATCATGTTCGGGATGATCATCTTCGTCGCCGTCTCGATCATGTTCTTCCTGGTCCACCCGGCGATGCTGCTGCTTTCCGCGGCCGTGGTCGCCGCGGGGGTGTGGTTCCTCGCGAGGCGCGACCGTCACCTCCAGGACGAGGAAGAGCGTCGCATCTTCGGCGACCGGCACTAGGCCGCGGCAAGCGGGTGAAGGCGGGCACTCGATGACAGACAGCCGGTCGAACGCGGACTCGCAGCGGGACGGCGCGCCCACGGCGGCGCTGGCGCGCTTCATCGCCACCGCCCGGGTGCCGGCCGACGTGCGGCAGACCGCGCGGCGGTACGTCCTCGACTGGTTGGGCTCGACGATCGCCGGCGGGGAGTTGCGCCCGCCGTCGCTCGTACGCGACGTGGTCGCCGAGCTGGGCGGGACGCCACAAGCGACCGTGCTCGCGACGGGGGAGCGGACATCGGCCCCGCTGGCGGCGCTCGCGAATGCCTCTGCTGCGCACGTGCTCGAGATGGACGACCTGGACCGCGGCTCGATCTTCCACCCCGCCGCGCCGGTCGTGGCGGCCGCCCTGGCGGTAGCGGAGCGCGAGCACGCCGACGGCGAGGCGCTGCTCGATGCGGTGACCATTGGCTACGAGGCCGGCATCCGCGTCGGCGAAGCGCTCGGGCCGAGCCACTACGAACACTGGCACACCACGGGTACGGCCGGCACCTTCGGCGCCACCGCTGCCGCCGCCCGACTCGCGGGCCTCGACGAGGCGCAGACGCTCCAGGCGCTGGGAAGCGCGGGCACGATGACGGCGGGACTCTGGGAGTTCCTGGCGGACGGCGCGATGTCCAAGCAGCTGCACCCGGCGAAGGCCGCGCACGATGGCATCCTGGCGGTCATGCTGGCGGCGCGTGGCTTTACCGCCGCTTCACGCATCCTCGAGGGGCCAAAAGGCGTCCTGTCCGCGATGTCCGACGCGCCGGATCCGGCGCGCGTGACGGACGGGCTCTCCGCCGACCTGGCCCGCTGGCGCATCGAGGGCGTCTCCTTCAAGGTGCATGCTTCCTGCCGCCACACCCATTCCGCCGTGGACGCCGCACTCGTGCTGCGCGCCCGGCACGGCCTGCGTCCGGACGACATCGAGGCGGTGGAGGTGCGGCTCTACCGGCAGGCGCTGGGGCTGCTGGAGGGCATGGAGCCGACAACGCCATACGCGGCGAAGTTCTCGCTCCCCTTCTGTGTGGCAGTCGCCCTCGAACACGGCGACCTGGCGCCGCAGCGCTTCACGGACGACACGATCGCGCAGGCATCGACGCTGGCGCTGACCGACCGCGTCCGCTTCGTGACCGACCCCGAGCTGGACGCGCTCTACCCGGCGGCGTGGCCGAGCGTCGTCACGGTGACGACCCGCGGCGGCGAGGTGCTGTCCGAACGCGTGGATCACCCTTCGGGCGACCCGGAAAGCGACATCGACGAGGCGGCGATCGCGGCGAAGTTCGAGACGCTGACCGGACCGATCCTCGGACCGGGCGCGTCCGAGGTGTCCCGGCTGCTGCTCACCGGCCAGCCGGCGCCGGACGCCGCAACGATCGTGCGTCTGAGCGTCGCCAGGCCCTCGGGCGTCCCCGCCTGAGGCGCTCTCTCCCGGGAGGTCGGGCGGCTGCTGCGTGCTAGGATCACTCCGATCGGCCTATCCGGACGAGAGAAGAGGTGATCGTGGCGGGTGCTCGCGACTCCCTGCGGCTGAGCGTGGACCAGGTCACAGCCCGCCTCGACCCCGGCGCATTCCGGTTCCAGACCACAGACGAGATCCACACCGTCGAGGCCGTCTTCGGCCAGGAGCGCGCCGTCCGCTCGATCGAGTTCGCGCTCGGAATGCAGCAACCCGGCTACAACCTCTTCGCCGCCGGGCCGGAGGGCATCGGGAAGTCCACCATCGTCGAGTCGTTCCTGCGTAGCCGCGCGTCCCAGATGCCCGCGCCCCCGGACTGGGTCTACGTGCACAACTTCGAGGAACCGGACGCCCCCATCGCGATATCGCTTCCCGCCGGGCGCGGGCGATCGTTCGCGGAGCAGGTCGAGACAACGGTGGAGTCGGCCAGCAACGAGTTGCGCCGCGCCTTCGAGTCGGACTCGTACGCCAGGCGCCGGCAGGAGGTCGCGGGCCAGATCGAGCAGGAACGGTCGGACCTGCTGGAGCGGCTACAGGGCCAGGCGCGGGAACTGGGGTTCCTGCTCCAGCTGACGCCACAGGGGATCAACTCGGCGCCGCTCATCGACGGCAAGGCAATCACCGACGAGCAGTTCGAGCAGCTGACGGAGCAGCAACGGGAGGGCTTCCAGCAGGCCGGGCAGCAGCTGGAGAAGATCGTGCAGGAGTCGATGCTGCAGATGCGCGGCGTCGAACGTTCGGCGCAGGACCGCTTCCGCGAGCTGGACGAGGGCGTCGCCTCCTTCGCGATCGGCCCGATGTTCGATGAGTTGCTGCAGGAGTTCGGCGGCAACGGCAAGGTCGAGGCGTTCCTCCGCGCCGTGCGTGCGGACATCCAGAAGGAACGCGACCGCTTCCGAGAACAAGAGCAGCAGCGGCCGATGGTCCCCGGCATGGTGATGCCGCAGCAGCCAGCGCAGCCGGCGACACGCAAGTACGAGGTCAACGCGGTCATCTGCAACGACCCGGAGGGCGGCGCTCCGGTGATCCGCGAGCGACACACGACCTACTACAACCTGATCGGCCGCCTGGAGTTCCAGAACCAGATGGGGATGCTGATCACGGACCATACGATGATCCGTGCAGGCGCCCTGGGAAACGCCAACGGCGGCTTTATCCTGCTCCGGCTACGTGACCTGCTGGCCAACGCGCCGACCCTCGAAGCGCTGAAGCGGGCCCTGGGCACGCGCGAGCTGGTGATCGAGAACATGGGGGAGGCCTTCGGGCTCATCCCCACAGGACGGCTCCGCCCGGAGCCGATCCCGCTCGATGTGAAGGTGGTGATCACCGGCGAGCCCACGCTGTATTCGCTGCTCTACCGGTTGGACCCCGACTTCCGCGAGCTGTTCCGAGTGAAGGCGGACTTCGACCTCGAGTTCGTGCGCGACAAGGAAAACGTGGAAGGCCTGGCCAGCTACGTGCAGTCGCGCTGCGCCCAGGAGGGGCTCAAGTGCTTCAGCGCCGGCGCCGTCGCCCGGCTGGTCGAGCACTCTTCGCGCATGGTGGAAGACCGGACCAAGCTCTCCGCCAACCTCGGCAGCTTCCTCGACATCGTGCGGCAGGCGGACTACTGGGCCGGCGTGGACGGGGACACGACGGTCGACGCGCGCCACGTGGGGCGGGCGCTCGAGGAGCGCACATACCGCTCGGCGCTGGTGCGCGACCGCATTGCGGAGGCGATCGCCGACGGCGACATCTACGTCGAGACGCACGGAGAACGGGTCGGCCAGATCAACGCACTCTCGGTGTACGACCTGGGCGACATCTCCTTCGGGCGCCCCTCGCGCATCACCTGTGTGACCTCGGCCGGCCGAGGCACGATCGTGATGATCGACCGCGAGAGCGACCTGTCCGGGCCGATCCACAACAAGGGCTTCCTGATCCTGCGGGGGTTCCTGGCGAACCGCTTCGGCATGAACCGCGCCGGCTCCCTGCATGCCAGCCTGACGTTCGAGCAGCAGTACGGGCAGATTGATGGCGATTCGGCGTCCTCGACGGAGCTGTACGCGCTGCTCTCTTCCCTCGCCGAGCGGCCGATCGACCAGCGGATCGCGGTGACGGGCTCGGTAGACCAGCTCGGGCGCATCCAACCGATCGGGGGCGCCACGGCCAAGATCGAGGGGTTCTTCGAGATCTGCCGCGAGCGCGGCCTGGACGGCACCCAGGGCGTGATGGTGCCCAAGGCGAACATCGACAACGTCGTGCTGCGGCCGGAGGTGGCGGATGCCGTGGAGTCCGGCCGCTTCCACGTCTGGGCCGTCGAGACCATCGAGCAGGGCATCGAGGTGCTGATGGGGATTTCCGCCGGGGAACGCGGCGACGACGGCCAGTTCCCGGACGGCACGCTCTATCGCCTGGTGGAGGACCGCCTGGAGGCCTTCCGCCAGCAGCTCTCGCAGCAGCCTCCGCAGGCGGGGGCACCGGAAGCGCCGCCACACATCGCGACGCCCCAGCCTCAGCCGTCGATGCCGCCCGGCATCCCGCCGGAGCCGCCGCCCGAGCCGCCGGTGATCGTGTGACCGCAGCGGGGCCGCTCCCGGTGCAGGCGCCCCGGTTGCGCCAGCAGCTGGGGCTCATCAGCATCACGGTGTCCGGCGTGGGCATCGTGCTGGGGCCTGGCATCTACGTGTTGGTCGGCGAGGCCGCGGGCGACGTCGGTTATGTCGTCCAGGTGACGCACTTCTCCATCTTCGCGGTCGGCGGCATCCTGGTCTTCGCGGCATTCATGGACCGGGCGGCAGCCCTCGCCAGCAGCACCGTCCTGCCCCTCCTGGCGTTGTCGTTCGTCCTCCCCCCGCGCGGGCAGCGGCAGCAGCTTCAGGGCACGCCGCTATGACCGGCCACGCCGGGAGCGGCGACACGGGCAGGGGCGACGAGGACGAGCGCCCGTTGATCACGCTCGACTTCGATGGTGTCATCGCGTCGCCGTTCTTCGGGCGGAACCTCGGCATCCACCGCGGCTTCCTGGACCCCGCGGCCGCGCCCCGGCCCGCGCGCGTGTGGCCTCGATGGCTGAACGAGCCGTTGGACCGCCTGCGCTACGAGCCGCGCCGCCCGCTGCCCGAGGCGCTGGATGCGCTACGCCGCCTCGCAAGCCTGCGCCGCCTGGTAGTGCTCACGGGCCGCCGCTCTCACCCGGGGCGCTGGATGCGCCGCTACGGACTGGAGCCATACTTCGAGTCAGTCGTGGTCAACGACGGCGCGCAGCGCAGCCCGCACTACAAGCTCGCGGCGGTGCAGCGTCTCGGCGCGCGCGAACACGTGGAGGACGACCCTCGGACGGCCCAGTTGCTCGCCGAACACGGCATCCACGTATACCTGCGCGACTGGCCGCGCAACCGTGACCTCGCCTACCACGCCGGGGTCGAGCGCATCGCCGACCTCGATGAGCTGGCGCAGCGGCTCTCGCGACCACGCGCGCCAGAGGGAGAGGGCGCTCGGGAGCAGTAGACGGCCTCACACGTGTACTCGTAGTGTGCGCGTTCGGAGGACGATCGCTTGGCCAGGGACGGCACCCCGCCGGGTTCGGAGACCGGGCCCCCATCGGATACGGGACCCCGGAACTCTCCGCGCCGCGGCGGCACCTTCGACGCACTCCAGTATCGGAACTACCGCCTGCTGTGGTTCGGCCAGGCGAGCCACGCCGGCGCGCTGTGGATGGAGCAAATCGCGCGCCCCTGGCTCGTGCTTGAGATCACGGGCAGCAACGCCGCGCACGTCGGCGGCGTGGTCGCCATGCGCACGCTGCCGCAGCTGGTCTTCGGCCTGTGGGCCGGGGTGATCGCGGACTGGTTCGACCGCAAGACCATCCTGCTGGGGACGAAGCTGGGCGTGCTGACGCTCAACATCGTCTTCGCGGCGCTGCTGGTCAGCGGCAACCTGGAGCTGTGGCACATCTACGCGACCTCGTTCATCCGAGGCTCGTTCATGGCCTTCGACCAGCCCGCGCGACAGTCGCTGATCGCCGCCACGGTGCCGCGCGAGACGGTGACGAACGCCCTGGCGCTGATGAGCGCCACGCAGAACTTCATGCGCATCGCCGGCACCGCCGCCAGTGGCTTCGTGATCTCCGTCCTGGGCGTGGACGGGGCCTTCATCATCATCGCCGTCGTCTACGCGGGCGCGGTCGCCGTCACGGCGATGCTCGATGTCCCGACGCACGAGCGCCCGCAGCGAGGCGGGTTGCGCACGATGACCGCCAGCCTCGTGGAGGGCGCCCGGTACGCCGCCACGGTCCCCGCGATCCGAGGCGTGATGATCCTGTCGCTGGTCTACTTCACCTTCGGGATGTCCTGGATGCAGGTGTACGCACCGCTGTTCGCGGACACCGTCCTGAAGATCGGAGCGTTCGGCTTCGGCGTGCTGATCGCGTTCAGCGGCCTCGGCGCCCTGGCCGGCACGTTCGTGATCGCCCGGCGCCAGCCCACGAACACCGGCTTCATCCTGCCGGTCGTCGTCGTCACCATGGGCGCGTCGCTCGTCGCGTTCTCGCTGGCGACTTACCTCCCGCGCCCGGTGGGCATTGTCGTGCCGTTCGCCATCATCATGGTGGTCGGCGTGATGCAGACGGCGTACATGTCGCTGTCGAACGCTACGATGCTCACGGCGGCGCCCGAGGCGATGCGTGGCCGCGTCATCAGCCTGCTCTCGCTCGACCGCGCGATGGTCACGCTGGGAGCGTCCGGCGCCGGGCTGCTGGCCGCCTCGCTGGGCGTACAGGTCGCCCAGATCGTCTATGGCGCCGTCTGCCTGGTCGCCGGCATCGTGGTTTTCCTCATGGCAAAGGGGCTGCGCGAGTATCACACGCACGACCTGGCGGAAGAGCCGGCACGCGAGGGCGAACGGGCGGCGGTCGCGGGCGGGTAAGCCCGGTACACTGGCGGTATGGGCACGCTCACGCCGGCATTTCCGAGACGCCCGCGCGTCCCCTCGATGCGCCTGCTCGGCCTCGGCGCGATGCTCCTCGTCGCGGTCGCGTGGGCGTTCGCCTGGGGCGCACACGAGCACGGCCCGCCGGCGACAGCCACCGACCTGTCCGCCGTGGAGCCGGACCGGCGCTTCACCATCGACGCCTCGACCGGCGTGCTCGACCTGTCGGCTGTTGCGGTGCAGCCGGGTGAGGTGGTGGAGTTCGTGCTGGAGGGCAGCGCCGGGGCGCCTCACCAGTTCCTGCTCACCGGCCTGACCGGCGCTGAGATGGACACCACGACCGCGGGCAATGGCGACACGGTGATTCGCCTCCGTGCACCGGAGGACAGCGACCTCTCGTTCTTCTGCGCGATCCCGGGCCACGAGGGCCTGCACGGCAGCCTCGTCGTCAGCACGGACCCATAGGCGCATCCCCTCGGCAGGCGGTCTTGCAGGAAACGAAACACGCCGGCTTCGCAGCCGGCGTGTTTCGTCAGGCGCTGCGCGCCCCGTGGCGCGATGTCTCAGCGCGTCGCGCCCGGCCGTTCGGCGCGCGTGGCTGCGCCGTCAGAGCCGTCGGGGCTGCGCACGGCGTCTCGCACGGTGCGCAGCTCCTGCGATGCCACCTCGCGGCCACCCATCCCGAAGGCGATGCCCAGGGCGATCGCAGCCCCGAGTGCGACCGCCGCCAGCGGCAGCGCGAAGGCGAGCAGCACGATCTCGTCCGCGATCCCCATCTGGCTCATGCCGACGGCGAACGCGAAGACGATGATTGCCACTCGAGCGACCGTCGACAGCAGTTCGGCCTGCGAAGCGCCACTCGTGCGGATCGCGCGCGCCGCCAGGCCGGCCAGGAAGAAGCCGATCCCGATGATGACGACCCCGAAGAGGACCTGTCCGGCGAACACCAAGAAGTCCAGGACCAGGTCCGCCAGCAGCACGAACCCGATGATGCGCAGGGCCTCCATGGTCGCGACAAACATGATCCCGACCAGCACCAGGTAGCCGACCAGCTGGGACGGCGTGCTGGCGCCGACGGTAGCCTGCTGCGGTGATGCGCCCATGCGCTGCGGCAGCGTGTCGAACCCGACACCGGCCAGCAGCGTGCCCACGATCTGCGACAGCACGCGGGCCACGATGTAGGCGATCACCAGCAGGAACGCGGCCGCGAAGATGTTGGGCAGCATCGACAGGATGTCGTCCAGCATGGCGCTGGTCGGACCGGCCACCGCCGGCAGCTCGAGGGCGTTGAGCGCGGCGGTAATCGTGGGGATCAACACGAGCGCGAAGACCGCCAGCCCGATCACGTTGGACAGGCGGGGCGCCTGGCCGCCGGCCGTCAGGCCGGCGCGCTCGCCCGCCCGGTCCACGCCGAAGCTGCTCGCCACGTTCTCCACGATACGCCGAAGCACCGTCGCGACGAACCAGCCCACCACCAGGATGATACCCGCCGCGATCAGATTCGGCAGGAAGCCGAGGATCGAGGTGAGTACGTCGTTCAGCGGCTGCGTGACCGTCTCCAGCTCGAGCGTCTCGAGCGCGGAGATGACGGCGACCAGGATGATCAGCCAGAAGACGCCACTAGAAATGCCTCGCTCGACGCCACCACCATCGGCTGCTCCGCCGTCCTCGCCACCACTCAGCCATCCGGCGACGCGGTTATCAATGCTGGTGCGGTGCAGCAGGTTCCGCACCACGGCTGAGACGAGCCAGGCGACCAACCATCCGACCAGCAGGATGATCAGCGCGCCAATGACGAGCGGAGCATACTGCTCGAATGATTGCGTGATCTCGTTCCATACGTCCTCCATGCCTTCTCTCCCTCGCTAGCGCGGGGACCCTCACTGGGAACGTAACACGGCTGGCAAACACGCTTGTATCGTGGTAGCGCGGCCCGCTGCTGGGCCGCGGCGTCGCGCCCGGCTTGGCGCGTGTGTCATCCTGTGCGGTATGACCCAGCCATCCGAGGGGCCCCGCCCGCCCGGCCAGCCGTTCCCGCCGCACTTCTTCGAGCGCGTCGACCACGGCCTGGACAGCGAGTTCTACCGTGAGCCGCGCTTCGTCACGCACATCGACGACGAGACCATCGAGTCGCTGACCACGCTCTACCGGGAGCTGATCCCGGTGGGCGCGGACGTCCTGGACCTGATGTCGTCATGGGTCTCGCACCTGCCTGAGGATGTCCGCTACGGGCGCGTCGCCGGACTGGGGATGAACCGCCGGGAGCTGGACGGCAACCCGCAACTGACGGAGCACACGGTCCATGACCTGAACGCCGATCCGCAGCTCCCCTACCCGGACGCCAGCTTTGACTACGTGCTCAATGCCGTCTCCGTGCAGTACCTGACGCGGCCGGTCGAGGTCTTCGCCTCCGTACGTCGTGTGCTGCGGCCGGGCGGCGCCTACCTCGTGGCGTGTTCACATCGGATGTTCCCGACAAAGGCCGTGGCGGTGTGGCGGGCGCTGGCGGGGGACGACCGGATCCGGCTGGTCGCTTCTTACTTCTCGCTGGCCGGCGGCTACGAGGAACCGATGCTCATCGACCGTTCGCCGGAGGGCGCCGACCCGCTGTGGGTGGTCTACGGGAGGCGCGCGCGCTGACCCGGAGGAGCCGCGCACCACCTCGAGGGCGCGCCGTGGCGGGTGCGAGGCGAGTGCGGAAATTTTCCTCGCGATCGCCCGCGCGACAGGCAACCAACGATCGTCATCTAGCGTTTCCTGTATCGAGGGGCAGCAGGCGCCTGCAGGCCCCCCGCATGCGAATGTTCGTTCGCGAAAGGACACTGCACTGGCAACCACGAAGAAGGCACCGGCGAAGGCCGCTGTCAAAGCTCCGGCCAAGGCGCCCGCGAAGGCGGCGGCCCCGGCCAAGAAGGCTGCTCCGAGGGCGCCGGCCAAGAGGAAGTAGCTCCGTTCGCAGCGCCGGGGCGGCCGCACTGCAGGCGGCCACCCGAAACCGAAAGCCGCCAGGATGACCGGCGGCTTTCGCGTGCCTCAGCGGCGACCCTCGATGCAGCTACCTGCCGAGGCCACCGAGCTTGTCGCCGATGCCCCCGGGAAGCATGCCGGCCAGTTCGCTCGGGTTCTGCTGTGCGAACTCCTTGAAGGCGTCCATCGCCTTGCCGGCCTGGTCCTCACTGATCCCCGCCCGGTCCATGAGCATCTGCTTTAGTTGGTCCACGTAGCAACCCCCTTTCCTCCCGATCCACGCTACGCGTCCGGATCAACGGGTGGCGGGGGCCTACAGCTGTACTCCCAGGCGGCGGAGGAGCGTGCGGCACGCCTCGGGATGCCCGGCGACGTACGGCGGGACACGGATCTGCTGCGGCGAGAGCTCCAGGCGCTCGCCGGTCACCATCAGCACCTCGCCGCCCACGGCCTCCAGGACGGCGAGGCCGCCCGCCACATCCCAGACCGAGCGCGGTCCGGTGGAGAAGTAGACGCTGGCCTGGCCGTCCGCGGCGTGCGCCAGTTTTACCGCCGCCGAACCGCACGGATAGACATCGAAGGGGATGCGGTACTGCAGTTCGCGCCACTCGTAGTCGTGCCGCGAGACGACCACTCTGCGTACGCGGCCGTCGCCCGGCAGCGCAGGCATCGGGGCCCCATCACGCCGCGCCTCCCGACGCCCGGGCAGCACGAGGCCCGACAGCACCTCCTCGGATGCCGGCAGGCCCACGGCGCCGAGCACCAGCGTGTCCTCGACGAAGAGCCCCACGGACACACCGAACTCGGGCAGCCCGCGCAGGAACTCACGCGTGCCGTCCAGCGGGTCGACGACCCACGTCGGCTCCCCGTGGACCAGCGGCAACTCCTGCGCCGACTCCTCCGAGAGCCAGTGCGCACCCTCGATGAGGGGCATCAGGCGGTTGTGGAGCACCTCGTCGGCCGCGTGGTCCGCCTCGGTGACCGGCCCCTCGCCGGGCTTGTGCCCGACGCGGATGGTGCGTTGCCGCACCACCGCGCGGATCGCCTCGTTCGCGTCGCGCACGGCCGCATCGAGGCCGTCACGCACGGCATCGAGGTCGACCCGCGCGAGGTGGCTCGTGTCGCCCGAGGTCATCGGGTGTCAGTCTCTCTGGCTGCCTTCCGAGGCAAGCACGCACGAGATCCGTTCGCCCTGAGCCTGTCGAAGGGCTGGCCGGGGCACCCGGGTGTCCCGACCGCGTGGTTCGACAGGCTCACCACGAACGGAAGGGCCTGCGCACCACGAACGGGACCGAGGCCACCCCCAATGGGACCGACGTCACCCCGAGGGGAGACCGGCTCACAGGCTGCTACCGCCGTCGACCACCACCGTCTGGCCGGTGACGAAGACGTTGTGCTGAATGAACGACAGGATGGCGTCGGCGCACGTCTCCGGCGTGGCGACCGCCTTCAGCGGCGTGTGCTCCGAGGCCGTGGCCTTCGCCTGGTCGTAGCGCTCGCCCATGCCCCCTCGGAGCCAGCGCGTGTCAATGAAGCCCGGGGCGATGCAGTTCACGCGAATCTCGGGTCCGAGGACGCGGGCCAGCGACTTCGTCATATTGATGATGGCGGCCTTCGAGGCGGCGTAGGGGATCGAGGAGCCCACGCCTCGGATGCCGGCGATCGATGCGACGTTGACCACCGCGCCCTCGCCGGCGGCGCGCATGTGCGGCACAGCGGCACGGGTGCAGTTGAAGGTGCCCTGCACGTTGACCGAGAAGGTGTCGTTCCACACCTCGTCAGTCAAGCGGTCTAGCTCGGCGTGCGGGATGAAGTGAGTCATCCCGGCGTTGTTCACCAGGATGTGCAGCCCACCATACGTGTCGACCGCCGAGGCGATCAGCGCCCGACACGACGCGTCGTCGCGGACATCCGCCTGGAAGGCATGCGCCGTCCCGCCGGCCGCCTGGATCGCCTCGACGGTCTCCTCGGCGTCCGCCGCAGAGTGTGCGTAGTTCACGACGACCTTCGCACCGATGCTGGCGAGCAACTCGGCGGTCGCCCGCCCCACCCCCGCCGACGAGCCGGTGACCACCGCCACCTTCCCGTTCACATCCATCTCCCGCCCTCCGCTTCCATCGACTGTGCCCCGAGTGGTCGCGCGGGGCCGCGCGACCGCCTGATGCTACACTCGCCCGCAGATGCCGACGAATGCACCCACACCCTCGGCGCTCGTCCGCGACCTCCAGGCCGCCCTCGGCGAGCGGCACGTCCTCTGGGCGCCGGAGGACCTGCTGGTCTACGAGTACGACGCGAGCATCGACCGCGCACGGCCGGATGTCGCGGTGTTCCCTGGGGACGCCGAGGAGACGGCCGCTGTAGTCCGCATCGCGAACCTACATGACGTCCCGGTGGTGCCTCGAGGCTCCGGCACCGGCTTCGCCGGCGGCGCGATCGCAGTGCGGGGGGGCGTACTGATCGTAACCACGCGCATGAACCGCATCCTCCAGGTTGACGCGGAGAACCGCCTGGCGGTCGTGGAGCCAGGGGTGATCAACCTGGCCCTCCAGCAGGCGGTGGCGCCGCACGGTCTGCTCTATGCGCCCGACCCCTCCTCGCAGCGCATCTGCTCGCTCGGCGGCAACATCGCGAACAACTCCGGGGGCCCGCACACGCTGGCGCACGGCTCCACCGTGAACCACGTGCTCGGCGTGGAGGTGGTGCTGCCGGACGGCCGCATCACGTGGCTCGGCGGACGCCAGCTGGACGCGCCGGGCGTGGACCTCCGAGGTCTCTTCGTCGGCTCCGAGGGCACCCTGGGCATCGCGACGAAGATCTGCTTGCGGCTGATGCGTCAACAGGAGGCCGTGCAGACGATGCTGGCCATCTTCGACAGCGTCGAGGCCGCCTCGGCGGCGGTCTCCGCGGTCATCCGGCGGGGCGTGGTGCCGGTCGCCCTGGAGATGCTGGACCAGGAGATCATCCGCATCGTCGAGCCGCAGATCCACGCCGGATACCCCTTGGATGCCGGCGCCGTGCTGCTGATCGAGGTCGAGGGGCTCCGGGAGAGCGTGGCCATCGAAGCCGAGGCGGCCATCGATGCGTGCCGGGAGCAGGGCGCGCGCGAGGTACGCACGGCGGAGAGCGCACCCGAGCGAGAACGGCTGTGGGAGGGCCGCAAGGCGGGCATCGGCGCGGTGGGCGCGGCCAGCCCGGCGTTCTACCTCCTAGATGGCGTGGTGCCGCGGACGAAGCTGCCCCAGACGATGCAGGCCGTACAGGAGGCCTCGGCGCGCTACGGGCTGCGCTGCGCCAACATCTTCCACGCCGGCGACGGCAACCTGCACCCCACCGTGATGTTCGACCCGGACGACCCGGACGCGGTGCGCCGCGTGCTGGAACTCGGCGGCGAGATCATGCGGCTCTGCGTGCAGGCGGGCGGCTCGCTCACCGGCGAGCACGGCATCGGCCTGGAGAAGCGCTCGTACATGGAGTGGATCTTCAGCCCCGAGGACCTGGATGCGATGGGGCGCGTGCGCGCCGCCTTCGGCGGCGAGGAGCGGTTCAACCCCTGCAAGGTGCTGCCGTCCGGCCATGGCTGCGGCACGGGGCACGCGACCGAGATCCGTCACCACCTCGCGACGCCCGGCGTCTACGTCTAGGCTGGGCGCATGACGTCGCCTTCCCTGGACGCGCTGCGCCATGCCGTCCCCTCGGACATCGAGCGGGAACCTCACGACTACGCGATTGACGGCGTGTTGCCGCGCGT
Organism: Dehalococcoidia bacterium; assembly: GCA_009379925.1. Taxonomy (GTDB): domain Bacteria; phylum Chloroflexota; class Dehalococcoidia; order UBA2979; family UBA2979; genus WHSU01. Next base: position 131,618 of record WHSU01000002.1, read on the forward strand.
GGCGTTCAGGCCGGGCGACCGCCGTGAGGTCGCGGACCTGCTCCACGCCGCCGACCAGCACGGCCTGGTCGTGGTGCCGCAGGGGGCGAGGACGAGCCTGGAGCTGGGGAGGCCGCTGGGGCAGTACGACGTGGCCCTGAGCCTGCTGGGCCTCGACCGCATCGTGGAGTACGTGCCGGAGGACCTGACGATCACCGTCGAGGCGGGTCTCACGCTGCGCCACCTGCAGGAGGAACTGGCGGCGCGCGGCCAGTACCTGCCCGTCGACCCACCGCCGCACGACCGGGTGACCGTCGGCGGCCTGCTGGCGACCGCACGGGCCGGCGCCTGGCGCGGCTACCTGCCCGCCGCGCGCGACCTGGTCCTGGGCGCGACAGCCGCCCTCCCCGACGGCACGCTGCCGAAGTCCGGCGGGCGGGTGGTGAAGAACGTGAGCGGCTACGACCTCCACCGGCTGCACGCGGGCGCGCTGGGCGCCCTGGGGGTGATCGTGGAGGCCTCCTTCAAGCTGGCGCCCCTCCCTCCGGCGACCCGGCTGCTGGCGCTGCGCGCGCGCGACGAGCGCTCGGCCGCCCGCCTGGCGCGCGACCTGTGGGACAGCCACCTGGCCGCGCGGTCCGTGGCGCTGCTCGCGCCCGCCGCCGCCTCGCACAGCGGGCTGCACCGTGAGCCCTACGTCCTGCTCGAGCTCGCGGGCGTCGAGGCCGCCGTCGAGCGCTCGGTGGAGGAGGCGCGGGCGCTGGCTGGACGCGCCGGCGCGCAAGTCGAGGCGACCGAGGGCGAACCGTGGCGCCGCCTGCGCGCGCTGGCGGGCGAGTCGGGCGCCACGGTGCTGCGGATGGGCGTACCCGCGACGTCGCTGCCCGAACTGGTCGGGGCCGCCGCGCGGGCTGGCTGCCTGGCCTGGGGCTATCCTGCCGCCGGCAGCGTGATCGCTCACGCGGAGGCAGGGCTGGACCCGGCGGCCGTGCGAGCGCTGCGCGAGCAGGCACAGCGACACGGCGGCTTCCTGCAAGTGGAAGCCGCCTCCACCGAGCTGCGGCGGCAGGTCGACCCCTTCGAGCACGGCGACGCCGAGGCGCTGCGGGCGCTCAAGCAGCAGTTCGACCCGCGTGGCACACTCAACCGTGGACGCTGGATGGAGGGCGTGTGACGGCCCATGAGTCGACTGCCTCGGAGATCGTAGACGCGAACGGCGCGCACTCCGTGCATCCTGAGCCCGTCGGAGGACACGCGCCGCGGTCCTCGGCGCTGCGCTTCGTCGGCGAGGACACGCCGGCGCTCGCCGACCTCCAGAACTGCATCCACTGCGGCTTCTGCCTGCCCTCGTGCCCGACGTACGTGGCCACCGGCCAGGAGCTGGAGTCGCCTCGAGGCCGCCTGCACCTGATCCAGGGCGTGCTCACGGGCCGCACCGAGGCGAGCGACCGGCTGCTGGGCCACCTGGACCTCTGCCTCCAGTGCCGCGCCTGCGAGACGGCCTGTCCGTCGTCGGTGCCGTACGGGCGCATCATGGAGGACGCCCGCGCCGCGATCATGGCGAATCCCGCGCGCGAGCGGCCCCGCTCCTGGACAGTGCGCGCCTTCGTGCTACGGGAGGTGATGGCGCGGCCTCGACGGTTGCGCGCGGCGCTCACCCTCGGCCGGCTGTACACCCGCAGCGGCCTTCAGCGCGCCACGCGCGGCCCGCTCCGCCGATGGCTCCCGGCGCCGCTCGCGCGGCTGGAGTCGCTGGCGCCGGTGCTGGACCGCGCCCCGTTCCGACTGACCGGCGTGCTCACCGCCGAAGGGCGTGAGGTCCGACAGGGTCACCACGAACGGAGTCCAGGGACTCCGGACGGACGGGGTGGAAGCAGGGTCGCGCTGCTCCTAGGGTGCGTGCATGGCGAGATGTATCCGCAGATGCACGAGGCGACCGTACGCGTGCTCGCCCACCTCGGTTGCGAGGTCGTCGCACCCCCGGCCCAGGGATGCTGCGGCGCGCTGCACACGCATGCGGGTGACGCCGAGACGGCCCGGGCGCTCGCCCGACGGAACATCGCCGCATTCGAGGCCGCCGAGGTGGACGCCATCATCGTCAACGCGGCCGGCTGCGGCGCGGCGATGAAGGAGTACGGCCGCCTGCTACGCCACGACACGATGTGGCACGAGCGAGCCGAGCGTTTCTCCTCGAAGGTGCGCGATGTGCTGGAGTTCGTCGCCGGACGGGACTTCGCGAGCGGGCTCGGCCCGGTGGAGGCGGACGTGACCATCCAGGACGCCTGTCACCTGGCGCACGCGCAGCGCATCCGCGAGGCGCCCCGCACGATCCTCGGTGCGATCCCCGGGCTGCGGCTGCATGAGCAGGCGACGCCCGACCGCTGCTGCGGCTCGGCCGGTATCTACTCCGCCGTGCAGTCGGAGATGTCCGCCACGGTCCTCGAGGCGAAGATGGCGGACATCAGCTCCACCGGCGCCTCGGTCATTTGTACGGCGAACCCCGGTTGCACCCTGCAACTTCAGGCCGGGGTGCGGCGATCCGGCTACGACGCCGAAGTGCGCCACGTCATCGAGCTGCTGGACGAGTCCTACCGCGCGGGGGAGTCGCCCCGCTAGGCGGCGGTCTCGATGGAATACGAGCCGCCGATTGACCGCGAGGCGCTCCTCGACGCGCTGCGCGACGCGTACGAGGTCGAGGCGGACGCTCTCGCCTTCGTGCCGGTGGGCTACGCGAATGCATGCTACGCGGTGCACGTGAGCGGGGAGCCCAGACACTTCCTCAAGCTGTGGTCGGACTCGCGTGCCGGCCGCTGGGCCGGCCAGCGGCGGCACATCACGCTACCGCTGCTGCGCGCCCTCTACGACCGTGGCCTCTATCGAGCCGTGGCCGCGCCGCTACCGGCACGCGACGGCGCGCTCTCCTCGAAGCTCGGTGCACTGCCGTTTGCGCTGTTTCCCTTCCTCCCCGGGCATGGCGCGCCCGAGGTGTGGCCGCCGGCCCTCACAGAGCGTCTGGCCGAGGCGATCGCCGCGGTGCACCGCGCCACGCCGCACCTGCAGGACCTGCTACCTCCGCGCGAGACGTTCGAGGTCGAGTTCGAGCCGGACCTCCGGAGCGCCCTCGACGCCGTCGTCGGAATCGAGGACGGCGCGCGACCGGGGCTCGTGGCGCTGCGCGACTTTCTGCTGCCGCGGCGGGACGAGGTGCTGGAGCAGCTCGGGCGGCTCCACGAGCTGCGAGCCGCGGCGCGGCGCCTCGATGGCCCGTCCGTGCTCGCACACACGGACATCGGCGGGGACAACGTGCTCGTCGACGCCAGTGGGGGCGTGGCGCTGCTCGATTGGGACACGGCGGTGGTGGCGCCACCCGAGCACGACCTCCAGTGCGCGCTGGGGCAGGACCTCGGGCGATTCCTCGCAGCCTACCTCGATGCCGGTGGCGCGCGCCCGCTGCACCGCGAGCATTTCGCCTTCTACCTGCTGCGCCGCTACCTGACCAACCTGTTCGTGCGCCTCTTTCGCATTCTCGAGGAGGAAACGGCCCCCGAGGCAGAAGCCGACGCGCTGGACGGCATGCACCGCTGGGGCTTCGCCCAGTGGCAGGCGCTCGACGAGTCCCTCGAGCGTGCCGGCGCTTAGCCGACCCGCCCAACCTGCCAACCGGCGGCCAGCCAGCCATCGTTGAAGTCGTACGCATCGAAGGCGTAGCTGGCGAGGTCGGGCGCCACCGAGGCACGCTCCATGGGCGCCGCCAGCGGAAACATCGCCGGGATGTCGTGGAAGAGGATGCGCTGCGCCTCCCGCGACCGGCGCGCTCGCAGGGCGGGGTCGAGTCGAGAGAGGGTGTCGCGGACGGCCGCGTCGTACACCGGGTTCGAGTAGCCCCACGGCGAGAACCGGCCATCCACGCCGCCGCTCGTGTGCAGCCGCAGCCCCACATCCGGCGTCGTCAGGCCGCCGATCTCGAACAACGCGGCTTCGAAGTCGCCCGCGAGGAACGCGCGGTCCCAGTCGCCCGGCGCCTCCAGCACCAGCTGCGCGCCGAAGCCGGCGGCGGCCAGCTGGTCCACTACCTGCTGGCCGAGCGGGCGCATCCGTGCCAGGTCCGGCACCTGCAGGCGGACGTTGAGCCCCGCGTGCCCGCTCGCCTCCAGTAGCGCCCGCACCTGCGCCGGGTCGTGCTGGTAGATCGGGTGCTGCACCAACTCGTCCCGGGGCAGCGCGTCGGCACGATGGGCGGGCGTGACGGGGCCGGTGATGAACGACGAGTCCGCGCCGCGAATCGCCTCGCGGTCCAGGGCCACCGAAACCGCCCGCCGCACCCGCTCGTCCTGGAACGCCTCGAGGTGGCGGACACTCGCCCCGCCCTTCGTCGGCAACAGCGAGAGCCCGAGTCCCACCAGCCGCTGCGAGGCCCGCCCGACACTATGCTCCGGCGCCTCCTCGTCCGGGGTCGCGCCCGAGATCGGGGCGGGATCATACGCAGCGTGCAGGTTGCCGGCGGTAAAGGCCGTCGCCATTTCGTGCGCCGTGGGGAATCGGGCCACCTCCACCTCGGCCAGCAGGGGATAGTCGGCGTTGTGGTAGGAGGGGTTGGCCACGAAGCGGTCGCGCCGGCCGTCCGCGTGCTCCGGGATGAACGGACCGCCACCCATAGGGTTGTCGAATGTCGGGTAGTTCACCGGGCCGCGTACCGAGGCGTCCACCGAGCCCAGCAGCTCGAACAACAGCCCGAACGGGCCGCGCAGACGCAGCACCAGCGTCTGCTCGTCCGGCGCCTCCACCGCCTCGATAACCTGGTCGAAGAGAGCGACTCCCTCGTCGGCGCGGCGGGCGAAGTCCAGCCGGACGTCCTCCGCGGTCACCGGGCGCTCAGCGCCGGAAGCGTCAACGTGGAAACGCGCGTCCGGGTGCAACTTGAGGCGTATGCGGAGCGGGTCCGGTGCCTCGATCTCCGTGGCCAGGTCCGCGTGGATCAACGCCGTCCGTGGGTCGACCGCAACCAGCCGAGCGTAGGCGAGCAACTCCTCGCCCCGAAGCAGCCGGGGCACGGCGGCGCCCTGCGGGTCGACCACTCCGAGGTTGACGCGGGCCCCGCGTACCGGCGCTTCCGGCTTGCTCCGCGCGTGTATCGGGACAACGTTGTCGGCGTCGTCCTCCGACCTGGCCGCCCCACAGGCAGCCAGCAGCCCTGCGCCGAGCGCGGCAGCACCCAGGCGCAGCACCTCTCGTCGAGGGTACGTGCGACGCATGCGCAGGCTCCATCGGTGGTGAACCCGGTCCGGCCGCCATCGTAGGGGCCGGGCCGGGCGCGGCCAACCGGCAAGCCCAGCGCCGCATCGCGGCCCGCCGGTCGAAGCACACGGCTCGAAGCGGGTAGGATCAGGACGATGACCGATGCAACCTTCAACATCGATGACCCACCCGACCCCTCGCGGCCACGGAATCCGTGGCCTCGCCTGCTGGCGTTCGGGGTCATCCTGCTGTTCGGCATCGTGATCTTCGGCGCGTGCCTCGTGGCGTACACGCGGAGCGCGCCCGCTCGATCGCTGGAGGTCGAGACGAACAGCCTGGAGGTGGGGCTTCCGCGCCTGCTACCGGCAATCCCGTTCGGCGCGGACCGCTTCGGCTTCACATTCGGCGCGTGGGTGGTGCGCGCCGAGGACGGCCAGACGCACGCCCTGTTGTCCCGCGACCCGGGCTCGGGCTGCCACGTGGCGTGGAACCCCACGACGGCGGCCGGCGGCCGGGTCGGCGTCTTCATCGACCCGTGCGACGGCTCGCGCTACCTCGAGGACGGTCGGGTCATCGACGGGCCCACGCCACGCGGCCTGGACCGGTTCCCGTACGACATTGATGGCGGGACGGTGGTGGTGGACGTCGAGCGGCTGTGGCTGGGGGAGTGCGTCGGGGCGGCGGGGCCGGACTGCTCGCCCCCCGGCGAGCCGGTGTCCCGCGACCTGCCGTCCGGGCCGCTTCGGTAGGTGGGCCGCTGAGGCGGCCCCCCCGCCCCGGGCCTCCCGCGAGAGGGACGGGAGACCGAGGCGCGACGTGCTACCAGATGCCGAGCATCATCTTCACGTCGTCGGAGGCCATCTCCTTCGGGTTCCAGGGCGGGTTCCACACGAGGTTGACCTCGACGTCCTCCACACCCTCCATCTGCGAGAGCTTGTGGTAGATCATGCCCTGTAGCATCGGTCCCACGGGACAGGCTGGCGAGGTGAGCGTCATGTCGACCGTGACCATCCCCTGGTCGTCGACCTCGTAGCCGTAGACGAGCCCCAGGTCCACGATGCTCATGCGCAGTTCGGGGTCCTCGACCTCGCGCAGCACCTCGCGGAGTTCTTCTTCCGTGGGGCGTTGCTTCGTCTCCGCAGCCGGGTCAGTCATCGCGCGCTCCTCTCATCGGTCGTGACGGTCGCCTGCGCCTCGGCGCCGCGCGCCAGCAGCGCCTGCTCCAGCGTCTTCCAGGACAGCGAGGCGCACTTGACGCGCACCGGGAACTTCGCGACGCCGGACAGCGCTTCGATGTCCCCCAGATCCTCCTCGGGCGGCTCGCCGGAGGTCATCATGCGCTGGAACGCGCCCGCCGCGCCACGCGCCTCCTCTACGGTCTTGCCCTTCACGTAGTCGGTCATCATGGAGGCGGACGCTTGCGAGATGGAGCAGCCCTGGCCGTCGAACTGCACCTGCTCGATGCGGTCGCCGTCCAGTGTCACCTCGATCGTGATCTGGTCGCCGCAGAGCGGGTTCGCGCCCTCCGCGAAGCAGGTGCGCGCGGCGCCCAGCGACCCGCGGTTCCGCGGGTTGCGGTAGTGGTCGAGGATGATGTCCTTGTAGAGGTCGTCCAGCAGCGACTCGGACTGCTGGGGTCCTCCGGCGATCGCCCCTCGAGCGGCCGGCCCGTTTCGTTCAGACACTGACGCCTCCGAAGTAGCGCGAGGTCTCCTCGACGGCCGCGACAAGCGCATCCACCTCGTCCGTCGTGTTGTAGATGTAGAACGACGCACGCGCGGTGGCCGGGACGTTCAACGCCGCCATGACCGGCTGCGCGCAGTGGTGGCCCGTGCGGACCGCGACCCCTCGCGAGTCCAACACCTGGCCGACGTCGTGCGGATGCACCCCTTCCAGATCGAACGAGACGACCCCGCCGCGCTGGTCCGCGTCCGGCGGGCCGAAGATCGTGACGCCCGGTACGTCGCCCAGCCGCCGCAGCGCGTAGTCCACCAGCTCGCGCTCGTGCGCGCGCACGGCCTCCATACCGAGGCTCGACAGGTAGTCCACCGCCGCGGCCAGCGCGACGACCCCGCCGACGTTCGGTGTGCCCGCCTCGAACTTGTGCGGCACCTCGTTCCAGGTCGACTGCTCGAGGGTGACCGTGAGGATCATGTCGCCGCCGCCGAGGAACGGGCCCATCGCATCGAGCAACTCGACAGGAGCCCAGAGGACGCCGATGCCGAACGGCGCGAGCATCTTGTGGCCGGTGAAGGCGAAGAAGTCGCAGCCGAGGGCCTGCACGTCGCTCGGCATGTGCGGGACCTGCTGCGCCGCGTCCACGAGCACCTTCGCCCCGTGCTCCTTCGCCATGGCGACGATGTCCGCGACGGGGACGATGGTGCCCAGGGCGTTCGACATGGCGGTCACGGAAACGAGCTTCGTGCGCGGGCCGATGGCCGTGCGGGCGTAGTCGAGGTCGAGCGTGCCGTCGGGGAGCATCGGGATGAACTTCAGCACGATACCGCGCTCGTCGCGCAAGATCTGCCACGGCACGATGTTCGAGTGGTGCTCGATCTCCGTCAGCACCACCTCGTCGCCCTCGTGCAGGTACTTGCGCGCCCAGCCGTGAGCGACCAGGTTGATCGACTCCGTGACATTGCGCGTGAAGACGATGCCGCGCGGGTCCGGCGCGTTGATGAACGTCGCGACCGTCTGCCGCGCGTTCTCGTACAGCTCGGTGGCCTCCATCGAGAGCGTGTGTACGCCTCGATGGATGTTGGCGTTGTGATCACGGTAGAAGCGGGTGATCTCGGCCAGCACCTGCACCGGCTTCTGAGATGTGGCGGCGTTGTCGAGGTAGACGAGCGGCACGCCCGGCCGCACCTCGCGCTTCAGGATCGGGAAGTCGCGGCGGATCGCCTCCACATCGAAGGGGCGGGGGCCATTGCTCTGGTTCATCATCTGTCCGTCGGTTCATCGGCCATGACGGTCGCTTCGGTGTCCCGCACGGTGTTCGGGTCATCCGATCCCGCGACCCCGGGGCAATCGATGTAGAAGCCGTCCCCCTCGACGGCCACGGCGTAGGCGGCCACGTCGCGTACCGCCGGCAGGGCGAGCACTTTGCCGGTCTTCGCATCGAAGGTGGCGCCGTGACGCGGGCAGACCACCCGTCCGCGCCTCAGCTGTCCTTCGCCCAGCGGCCCACCGTCGTGGGTGCAGAGGTTGTCGATCGCGTACAGCTCACCATCGATGTTGCTCACCGCTAGCGAGCGGCCGGCACAGTCGAAGACGCGTATCTGCCCCGGCTCGATGTCCATGGGGGAGCCGACTCGTTCCCTGCTCACCACAATCCCTTCAGGTCCGCGGGCTCGGCATGCGCCGGCTAGAGTTCGGCCGTGGCGAGCTTCTCCACCACGACCGCCGAGACATCCTCCTCGAGGCCCTCGAGCGGGATGCCCGCCAGCACGGTGCGGAAGAAGCCGGCGACCATGAGCTGGAGCGCCTGGCGGCTGGAGAGGCCGCGGCTCTGGAGGTAGAACAGCGCCTCCTGGTCCACGGGCCCCACCGTCGCGGCGTGGCCACAGCGGATCACCTGTGAGGTCAGGATCTCCAGCACCGGGTCGGAGTCCGCCTTCGCGCGCCCTGAGAGCAGCAGGTTGCGGTTCTCCTGGTTCGCCTCGGCGCCCGCCGCCGTCTCACCCACGCGGGTGATGCCGTAGTAGATGGACTTCGAGGCGCCGGCCAGCGCGGACTTGATGGCCACGTCGGACGTCGTGTGCTCGCCGCTGTGGTCCTGCAGGGTGACGAAGTCGAAGTGCTGCTCACCGTCACCCAGGGCCACGCCGCGGATCGTGGAGTTGGCGCCGTCGCCCTCCAACAGGGCCTCGGTCGTCTGCTTCACCACCCGGCCACCGAGGGCCAGCGAGGCGACGAGCACGTCCGCGCTGCGGTCCAGGCGGCTGCGGATCGTCGTGAACTCCTGCGTCGCGTCGCCCCAGCGGCCATCGACCAGGACGCGCACCTTCGCATCCGGGCCCGCGAAGATCTCGAAGACGCCCGGGGCGAGCAGGGGAGCGTCGCCGGAGGTGTTGCGCAGCACGACGTTGACTTCGCCCTGCGCCTCGGCGACCAGGAGCAGGCGCGGGAAGACCGCGCCGGCGTCGCCGGCGGGCACATCGAGCGTGACGACGACGGGCTGCTCGAACGCCTGTCCACGAGGCACGTAGACGTACGCCCCGCCGGTCCAGAGCGCCTGGTTCGCCGCGGTGAACTTGCCCTCCGTTGCCGGGACGAGGGTGCCGAGGTGCTGCCGCACCTGCTCGGCGTGAGCGGCATCGGCCAGGGCGTCCGCCAGCGAGCCGGCGAAGCCGCCGGCCGGCGGCGTGCCCTGCACGGTCGTCGGCGACTGCCCCACCGGCGCGAACCCGCCGATGTCCAGCGCGGTCACGTCCGTGTACTTCCACGGACGCAGCGCCGGCGTCGGCATCGGTGTCGCGGCGAAGGCGCGGGCCGCCTCGCGGCGCCGTTCGACGAGCCAGGCCGGCTCGCCGCGGCGCTCGGCGGCGGCGGTCACCGCGTCCTCGGCGTAGGGCGCCGGGACGGCGGCCGTCTGGGTGGTCGTCTCGGCCATGGTTAGCCCACCGAGCCTTCCATCTGCAGCTCGATCAGGCGGTTCAGCTCGATCGCGTACTCCATGGGGAGTTCCTTCACGATCGGCTCCACGAAGCCGTTGACGACCATCTTCGCGGCCTCCTCCTCGGTGATGCCACGCGACATCAGGTAGAAGAGCTGGTCCTCGCCAAGCTTGGAGACCGAGGCCTCGTGACCGATGGTCACGCGCTCCTCGTCGACCTCCATGGTCGGGTAGGTGTCCGAGCGCGAGTGCTCGTCGAGCAGCAGCGCGTCACACCGCACCGTGGAGCTGGCGTTCTCCGCGCCCTCGTAGACCTTGAGCAGGCCGCGGTACGAGGTGCGGCCGGACCCGCGGGAGACCGACTTCGACACGATGGCCGAGGTGGTGTCGGGCGCCACGTGGATCACTTTGCCGCCGGCGTCCTGGTGCTGCCCGTCGCCCGCGAAGGCGAGCGACAGGATCTCACCGTGGGCGCGGTCGCCCATCAGGAAGACGGACGGGTACTTCATCGTGAGCAGGGAGCCGATGTTGCCGTCCACCCACTCCATGATCGCGTCCTCATAGGCGTAGGCGCGCTTGGTGACCAGGTTGTAAACGTTGTTCGACCAGTTCTGGATCGTCGTGTAGCGGACGCGTGCGCCCTTCTTCACCACGATCTCCACCACGGCGGAGTGCAGCGAGGAGCTGGAGTAGATCGGCGCCGTGCAGCCCTCGACGTAGTGCACCTGGCTGCCTTCGTCGGCGATGATCAGGGTCCGCTCGAACTGGCCCATGTTCTCCGTGTTGATGCGGAAGTAGGCCTGGAGCGGGATGTCGACCTTCACGCCCTTCGGCACGTAGATGAAAGAGCCGCCGGACCACACCGCCGAGTTCAGCGCGGCGTACTTGTTGTCACCCGGCGGGATGATCGTGCCGAAGTACTCCTCCACGATCTCCGGATACTCGGCCAGGCCCTGGTCCATGCCCAGGAACAGCACGCCTTGCTTCTCCAGGTCCTCCCGGATGTTGTGGTAGACGACCTCCGAGTCGTACTGGGCGCCGGCGCCGGCGAGGAACTGCTTCTCCGCCTCCGGGATGCCCAGCTTGTCGAAGGTGTCCTTGATGTACTCGGGTACGTCATCCCAGTCCGTCGCCCCCTGATCGGTGGCGCGTACGTAGTAGTGGATGTCGTCGAAGTTGATCGCCTGCAGCAGCTCCGGGCTGCCCGCCCACGTGGGGTTCGGCATCTCGAGGAAGCGCCGGTAGGCGTCCAGACGGAACTCGAGCATCCACTCAGGCTCGTCCTTCATCTTGGACATACCGCGGATGACGGCCTCGTTGAGACCCTTCTCCGCGATGAACAGCGGCGCTTCGTCGTCGTGGAAGCCCCACTTGTACTCGCCAACGGCCAGGCGAGGGTCTTGCTTTGCGGTCGTCATGAGACCACCTCTTCCACCGCCCCCAGCTCACGCAGGATGGGGTCGTATCCGTTCTCTTCGATCTCCAGCGCCAGTTCGGCGCCGCCGGAGCGGGCGATCCGCCCCTCCACGAGCACGTGCACCACCTCCGGCGTGATGTAGTTCAGGATGCGCTGATAGTGCGTGATGATGAGGATGCCGATGTGCGGCGTCCGCAGGGCGTTCACGCCCTCTGCCACCGTCCGCAGCGCGTCCACATCGAGGCCCGAGTCGGTCTCGTCGAGGATCGCGAGGTCCGGCTTGAGCATCCCGAGTTGCAGGATCTCGGCCCGCTTCTTCTCACCGCCGGAGAAGCCGTCGTTGACGTAGCGCCGTGCGAACGACTCGTCCATCTTGAGCGTACCGAGCGTCTCCCGTAGTTCGCCCAGGAATTCCCGGGCGGGCATCTCCTGGCCACGCCGCGCCTTCAGCGCCTCGCGCAGGAAGTTCACCATCGTGACGCCCGGGATGGCGGTCGGGTACTGGAAGGAGAGGAACATCCCCATACGAGCACGGGCGTCGGCGGTCATGGCCGTGACGTCCTCACCCTTGAACAGGATCTGGCCGCTATCGAGCTTGTAGGCCGGGCTGCCGGCCACGGCGTTCGCCAGCGTGCTCTTGCCGGAGCCGTTCGGCCCCATCAGTGCGTGCACCTCGCCCGGCCGGATCGTCAGGTCCACGCCCTTCACAATCTGGATGTCGGGATGCTCGGTAATGCTGACGCGGAGGTCGCGCAGCTCCAGGATTGGTTCGCTCATCGCCTCTTCTCTCGTCCTCGGTCTCACTCGGGGGGCCGGTGGCATGTCCATTGCGGGCGTCAGCCCGATGTCGTCGTCCTCAGCGTCGCGGTCGGAGTGCTTCGGAGTGTTGCGGTCGGCTGGCGCGACCTTCGCGTCCGCGGTCAGCCATCGAGCACCGGCGCCCCCCGGTCGGTCGGTGGCGCGTCCTTGTGCACGATGTACTCGCAGACCTCGGCGCCCGTCGCGACCGTGGCGAGCTGCTCCACGGGGCGCCCGAGCAGCAGCTCGATGGTGCGCCGGTCGGCATCGCAGGCGGCGTGGTTGTCCTGGGCGCAGGATCGGTACGGGCAGCAGGCGTTGCTCAGGCGGAACACGTCCCCGTCGTCGTGGGCCTCCGACAGGATGCCCTCCAGGCGCAGCGCGCTCGTCACCTGTTGCACACGCTCGCCGATCCCCTCGGCGTTCACCTGCGGCGCGTGCTCCCGGGCGACCGATTCGGCGAGCCCGCCAAACACGCGGTCCAGCACGCCCTGGCCGTCGCGCCCGCCCACTTCCTCCTCCGGAAGGGCGGCCAGCGCGGGGTAGAGGCGGTCCAGCAGACGGTGGTAGTGGCCCGCGGAGACACGCTCCTCACCCGCCTCGGTCAGCGAGTAGACCGTGGCGGGACGTCCCCGCCCATGGCGCACCAGGCGCGTCTCGATCAGCCCTTCAGCCGCCATAATGTCCATGTGGCGGCGGATCGAGCCGGCCGAAACACCAATGGCGTCCGCCAGGTCGGTCACCGAGCGCTCCCCGTGCCGGTGAAGCAACTGGACGACTTCGTCGCGCGTGCGTTCCATGGAGGGGTCCCGTCCGCGCGCTACCCGCGACGGCGGGTCACTTGCGCGCATCCCGTGCAGTCCTCAGGCTAGAGGTGCCGACCTCCTATGTCAATGATTTATGCATTTAATTGCTCATAACTTCGTTTATTCCTGGCAGCCACCGCGGAGCGTCCCGTGCGGCCCTCGTCCGTTTGTCGCGCGCCCGGACGCCCCGTAGCATGCGCTGGCACACGAGGACGGGCGCACGAGAGGGTAGCGACGATGGCGGACGAGGTACAGGGACTCACGGTCGGCTCCAGCGCCACCTTCGAGAAGACCGTCACCACACAGGACATCGACTCCTTCGCGCAGGCGACGGGCGACGACCAGCCGCTGCACTCGGACGCCGCCTTCGCCGCGCGCACGCGTTTCCAGCAACCGATCGCGCACGGCATGCTCGGCGCCGGGGTCATCTCGGCCGCGCTCGGCACGAAACTCGCGCCCGGCCTCGTCGTGATCTACATGGCGCAGAACCTGCAGTTCCGCGCACCGGTCATCCCGGGTGACACCGTCACCGCCAACGTCACCGTCACGAAGGTGGACCCCGAGCGCAGCCGCGTCTCCCTGGATACGGTCGTCACGAAGCAAGACGGCACCGAGGTGATCCGCGGCGACGCGCTGGTGATGGTCGAGGCGCCTCGAGACTAGCGCGCGAGCGCAGGCGTCGGCGGCGCGGGCGCGTTACGATCCGACGACGACGGCATCATTGCCGCACGACCGCAGCACGACGGAGTCCGCCGATGATGAAGCCCGGCAGCACCGCAACCTCGAACGGCAGCTCGGACGGCGCGGGAAATACGCCCGCCGCCATCACCACCGCGAAGCAGGAGTGGGAGCAGAGCGTCCTGGCGAAGGTGCTCGGCCGCTTCCCTGAGCGCCGGAGCGAGTTCGCGGCCTCCAGCGCCCCGACCGAGCGCGTCTACACCCCACTCGACGTCCCGGACGTCGACTACGTCGAGGACATTGGGTTCCCGGGCGCGTACCCGTTCACGCGCGGCGTGCAGCCCACGATGTACCGCGGGCGCCTCTGGACCATGCGCCAGTACGCCGGCTTCGGGACGGCGCAGGAGACCAACCAGCGCTTCCGGCACCTGATCCGCAACGGCCAGACCGGCCTATCGACAGCCTTCGACCTGCCGACGCAGACGGGGTACGACTCGGATGACCCGATGTCGGCGGGCGAGGTAGGCCAGGTGGGCGTCGCGATCGACTCGCTGGCCGACATGGAGACGCTGTTCCACGAGATCCCGCTGGACGAGATCTCCACCTCGATGACCATCAACGCCCCGGCGCCCATGCTCGTCGCGATGTACATCGTGGCGGCCGAGAAGCAGGGCCACGAGTCGAAGGTGGTGATGGGCACGGCGCAGAACGACGTGCTCAAGGAGTACGTGGCGCGCGGCACCTACATCTTCCCGCCGGCGGAGTCGGTCCGCCTGGCAGCCAACCTGATCAGCTACGGCGCGAAGCACGCGCCGAAGTTCAACACGATCTCCGTCTCCGGCTACCACATCCGCGAGGCCGGCTCGACGGCCGCACAGGAGATCGGCTTCGCCTTCTCCAACGCCGTCGCCTACATCGAGGAATGCCAGCGCCAGGGCGCCGACGTGGACGAGGTGGCGGCTCGCATCTCCTGGATCTTCAACACCCACAACCACTTCTTCGAAGAGGTGGCGAAGTACCGCGCGCTGCGCCGCATGTGGGCGCGCCTGATGCGCGAGCGCTTCGAGGCGAAGCAGCCGACCTCGTGGATGCTGCGCACGCACACGCAGACCGGCGGCTCCACGCTGACCGCGCAGCAGCCGAAGAACAACATCGCGCGCGCCGCGATCCAGGCGCTGGCCGCCGTCACCGGCGGCGTGCAGTCGCTCGCGCTCTCCTGTTACGACGAGGCGCTCGCCCTTCCCACCGAGGAAGCGCAACAGGTCGCCCTCCGCACGCAGCAGATCATCGCGCACGAGTCCGGCGCGGCCGACACCATCGACCCGCTGGCCGGCTCGTACTACGTCGAGTCGCTCACCAACACCCTGGAGACCGAGGCGGCGCGCATCATGGACCGCATCGACGACCTCGGCGGCGCGGTGGCGGCCATCGAGCAGGGCTATATGCAGTCCGAGATCCAGGAGGCCTCCATGCGCTACCAGCGCGAAGTGGAGACGAAGGAACGCATCGTCGTCGGGGTCAACGAGTACATCGACCCCGAGGAAGACGCGACGCCGATCTTCCGCCCGAACATGGAGGTGGTGGCGAACCAGCTCCAACGCCTGAAGCAGGTGCGAGCCGAGCGCGACCAGGCGGCGGTGGACGCCTCGCTGGCCCGCCTGCGAGACGCCGCCCGAGGAGACACGAACCTGATGGAGCCGATCCTGGAGGCCGTGCGCACCTACGCCACACTCGGCGAGATGTGCGGCGTGCTCCGCGAAGAGTGGGGCGAGTACGTGCCTCCGACGGCGGTTTAGGGACTGTAGCAGCCGGTCCCCGTTTGCCCGCTGGCCCGTCATCCCTTAGTAACAGCCGGGGGGCCGGACGCGGCGTCGTGGCCTCGCAGCGACCTGATTCGACGTAGCTGAGGGGGCGACGGATGGCAGGGGCACTCGACGGCCAGGTGGCGGTGGTGACCGGCGCGAGCCGCGGCATCGGACGGGCGTGCGCGCTGGAGCTGGCGCGGCACGGCGCGTCCGTCGTCATCAACTACACCTCCAACGAGGAGGCGGCGAACTCCGCGAAGCAGGAGATCGAGGCCCTCGGCGCAAAGGCGCTCGTGGTGCAGGCAGACGTCTCGAAGGCGGAGGACGCCCAGGGGCTGATCAAGGCCGCCGAGGACGAGTTCGGCAAGGTCGACATCCTGGTGAACAACGCCGGTATCAACCGTGACCGCACGGTCGCCCGCATGTCCCCGGAAGAGTGGGACGCGGTGATCTCGACCGACCTCTCCTCGATGTTCTACTGCACGAACGCCGCGGTCGGCGGCATGCGAGAACGTAACTTCGGCCGCATCATCAACATGGCGTCGGTGATCGGGCAGATGGGGAACGTGGGCCAGGGCAACTACGCCGCGGCGAAGGCAGGGATGATCGCCTTCACCAAGACGGCAGCGAGGGAACTGGCGCGGAACAACATCACGGTGAACGCGGTCTGCCCCGGCTTCATCGAGACGGACATGGTGTCCGCGCTCAGCGACGAGATCAGGGCGAACCTGATCGCCCAGATCCCCCTCGGCCGCTTCGGCACCGCCGAGGAGGTCGCTGCCACCGTCCGCTTCCTCTGCACGGAGGGCAGCTTCTACACCGGCGCGCAGATGAACCTCAACGGCGGCCAGCACATGTAGGGCGGCGACCGCGCTCGATACTGCCGACGCCCGGACTCTCATCGCCGCCGCTATGCTCTCCTCGATGCCCGACCTGCGAGATGCACCGTCAGCCGTCTCGGCGGGAGCCACGAGGTGGGACCACCGGCTCTTCGGGGTCGTCGCCGGCACGATGCTCCTCGAGTTGCTGTTCTTCGATAACAGCCGGCTCGCCGATCACTGGTTCATCCTTACCGTGCTGCTGGCCGGCCCTGCGCTCGTCGCACTTCTCGCGGCACGGGGCGCCGAGGTCGTGCGGTATCGCCGTGCCGGGACCGTGGCCATCGTCACCGCGGGGCTGACCGCGGGCGTCATAGAGTTCTACACGCATGCGCCCTGGACGTACCCGGACCTGTGGGCCGCTGACGTCCTCTTTGCGGCCCTGATCGCGGGCGGCCTCGCGATGGCCGGCGTGTTCGGCGTGGCCCTCTGGCTCACGAGGTCGACCGGGCCGGCGCTCAGCCGTGAGGTCGCCATGAGCGCGCTCGCCGTGCTCGTCGCCTCGGGTGCCGCGTGGGCGCTCGCCGCCGGCGGTGTCGCTGGTGACCTGGTGTTGCTGGTAGCCGGACCGCTGGCCGCAGCGCTGGCTGGCCTGCTGGTCGGTCGATGGCAGGCCGTGGCCGGAGCGGGCCTCGGGAGCCTGGTCTTTGTCGTGCTGTTCCGCGCCGAGTACCTGCTCAATCCGCCGCCACCGACCGTCGAGCGGCTCGCCACGCTCGAGTGGGTCGTCATCTTGCTCGTCGGCTTCCTCGCGCCGGTGATCGTCGGGTCTGCGCTCGGGGTCGCTCTCCGCCGGCGGTGAGCCCCGCCACCCGACCCGCTACGCTGAGTCGAGGGCGATGCTCAGGGAGGGGCCATGGAGATCCGCGAGTTGCGCTCGGGTGAGGGTGAGGCGTTCCGCGAAACGCGGCTGCGCGCCCTGCGTGAGGCGCCCGATGCCTACCAGCAGACCTTCGAAGAGGCCGCCGCACGGCCGCTCGACGATTGGATCCGCGCCGCCGACCAGACGGCCGCCGCCGACGACCGCGCGACACTGGTGGCGGACGACGGCACCGGGTTCGCAGGGATGGCGTACGTGTCGCTGGACCGCGAGGACCATTCGATCGTGCAGTTCGGCGGGATGTGGGTGGAGCCGGCAGGCCGCGGCCACGGGCTCGCCGCGCGAATCCTGCGCGCTGCCGAGCAGTGGGGCATCGAGCGCGACGCGCGAGAGATCCGGCTGTGGGTCACCGGCACGAACGGGGTCGCCCTGGGCGTCTACGAGCGTGAGGGCTTCACACCGACCGGCAACGAAGAGCCGCTACGTCCGGGTTCCGAGTTGACGACGCACGAACTTGGCAAGTCGCTGGCTAACCCTGACGGCGACGCGTAAGGCGTCACGGCCCCGGCCTGCTACGATCGATCTCGTAGGAGGCGGCCGTGACGACCAGTCACCACGACAGTCCGTTCCACTTTTCGCCTCGGACGAACCGGGCGGCCGAGATCCCGTGGCGCGAGTGGGGTCCCGAGGCGTTCGCGGAGGCGCAGGCGGACGACCGCCCCGTACTGCTCTCCATCTCGGCCACGTGGTGCCACTGGTGCCACGTCATGGACGAGACCGCCTACTCCGACCCTCGAGTGATCGACTTGATCGCCCGGCGCTTCCTGCCCGTCCGCGTCGATGCCGACCAGCGACCGGATGTGGACGCCCGCTACAACGCCGGCGGCTATCCCTCCACCGCGTTCCTCACCAGCGAAGGTGACCCCATCACCTCGACAACCTACATGGACGCGGAGCAGATGCTGGCGGCCCTGGAGCGCGTCCAGGAGTCATGGCTCGTCAACCGCGACGGCATCGTGCGCGACGTGGACACGGCCCGCGCCACGCGCGAAGCCGAGCGCGCGATGGCGAGCGCGCGACGCAACGGCGGCGGCCTGTCGCCGGCCGTCCTCGACATGGCGATGGACGCACTGGAGGAGGCGCGCGACACGGAGCACGGCGGGTACCGTGTAGCCGGCGACGGCGCGCGCACCGAACTGCGCTTCCCGCCGTACGAGGCTCTGCGGCTGCTGCGCTACGCCTACCGCCGCCGCGACGACGACGAGGCGCTGGAGCACGCGCGCGCGACGCTACGCGGCATGCTGGACGGCGCCATCTTCGACGCGGACGAGGGCGGCATCTTCCGCTACGCGACGCGGCCGGACTGGTCCGAACCGCACTACGAGAAGCTGGGCCGCGACCAGGGCCGTCTGCTGCAGGTGCTGGGCGAATGGGCGCTCTCCGCGCCGGACGCGCGCGAGGAGTGGCGCCGGGCCGCGGAACAGACCATCGAGTACCTGGAGCAGCGCCTGAGCCGCCCCAGCGGCGGGTTCCACGGCTCGCAGGACGCCGACCCGCTGTACTACGCCCTCGACCCGGCCGCCCGAGCGGAGGCCGCGCCACCCGCCGTGGACGCGCGCACGTATGCCGACGCTACAGCGGTGATCGCGCGCGGACTCCTGGTCGCCGGCATCGCCTTCGACCGCTCGGACTGGGTGGAACGCGGCCTGCGCGCCGTGGACTTCCTGGTCAGCCGCATGCGCGGCGGCGAGGCGGGCATGTACCACGCGTGGGACAGCTCGCCGTCACTGCTCGGACTGCTGGGCGACCAGGTGCACAGCATGCTCGCCCTCCTCGATGCCTACCAGGTCACCGGGAGCGGCGGTTACCTGGAGCAGGCGCGGTCGCTGGCGCGGTCGCTTGATGCGCGGTGGCGCGAGCCGGGCCGAGGCTTCTGGGACGTGTCCCACGATCACGAGTGGACGGGCCTGCTGGCGCACCCGGAGCAGCCACAGCTGCTAAACGCGGACGCCGCCGAGGCGTTCCTGTGGCTCGGCCGTCTGGTCCACGACGAGCGCTACATCGATGTGGCCCACGAGGTGCTCGGCGAATTCGCTCCGCGCTACCTGACCGCGGCCCTCGGGAGTGTCGCGGCCTACGCGCGCGTAGTGGACCGGGTCCTCTCCGCGGAGCCGGAGATCAAGGTGGTCGCCGAGTACCCGCCGGGCGAGCCGGACCGAGGCGCTGACCCGCTGATCGCCGCCGCATTGCGGCTCCCCGTCGCATCGCTCACGGTGCAGCGCCTGCACGGCGGGCCCGGCAGCCGCGACACGGGCCTCCTCGAGTCGCTGTCGTTGCCCCTCGAGCGAACGCGCGTGGCGTACGTGTGCTTCGGGCACACGTGCTCGGCGCCGCTGACAGAGCCCGAGCAATTGATGCCGGCCATCGAGGAGATGCTGTCGACGCCGGTGTTCTAGGCCCCGCCTCATTCTCGTTCGCTCCGTATTGCCCGCGCCGACGTGCGCCTAGCCGCCGCTCACCCCGAGCTCGTCGAAGGGTGGGCGGCTTTTGGACGGAGTCCGCCGATGCTTCGACGGGCTCAGCATGAGCGGAAGGCCGTTGCTGCCTGCCGGCGGCGCGCTACACGTCGAAGTCCCGGTTGTAGGCCGCGGGGAGTAGCCGGTCACGCAGGCGCTGGATGCGCCACATGGCGTCCAGGTCGCGCTCGTTCATCTCCTGCACCAGTTGGAGCAGCGTGACCTCGCCTCGGTAGGGGTGGACGCCGGCGGAGTCCCACGACCCGCCTGCCGTGCGCAGCATCCACGTCGTCTCCTCCCGCAGCATCGCGAAGTCCCAGACGAGGTCTTCGATGCGCGCGGCGGTGTAGTCCTGCTCGCCGGGTCCCAGGTAGGCGCGCCGCTCCTCGATGCGCACGCCGTCGCGGGCCACGATCGCCTGGATCGAACGCAGGTCTTCGCGCTCGCTGTCGCGCAGGAAGCCGACCACTTCCTTGACGCACCAGTCCTCGCCCGCCGGGCGCTCGCGCAGCGCGGGCTCGTCCAGGTCCGTGACGAGCCGCTCGATGCGGTGCGACACCTCGCGCAATGCCTTCAGCAGGTAGCGCCGCTTGTCGCCGTACTGCGCCGCGATGTAGTTGGGCATCGGCCAGATCGTCGCACGCGGCGGCAACGCTGTCTTGGTGCGGCCGGCAAGGTCCCCGGTGGGTGCTCTGGCGGGCTGCGCCGCCGGACGTCCGACGCCGCCGGCCTTGCCCTGATGCGGGTCGATCCGACCCACGGACGCGCGTTGATCCTCGATCGGCGGCCCCGTACGATCCCGCTGCGTGAGTGCCGCATCCCTCCCCTATGCCGTCCTGATCTTGCTCGTCGAGCTCGCCGTGGGGTCGATGGCGTTTATGACGCTGTTCGACGGACGGGGCCAGGTCACCAGCGGCTACGTGAAGGCAGGCGCCCTCACCATCGTCCCGCTCGCGCTACTGGCGGCGTGGGCCTCGGTGAGCCTGACCGGGATCGACCAGATCGAGGGCTATCCCCTGGCCGCGCGGTGGCTGACGCCTTTCCGCCTCGCGCTGCTCGGCTTCATCGGCGCCGCCTCCGTCCACCTCGTCGCCGCGCTCAAGGAACGGTACCGGGCACAGGTCACCCTCGGCGCCGTCGCGAGCGTGCTCGGCGTGGTCACACTGGCGCTCCTCGCCGCGCTGGTGGCGGAGCCGACCTGGTCGTACGCGGGCATGCTGGTGAGCCTGCTGGCCGGCGCCGCCGTGCTGGGCGGGGCGCTGATGGCGATGATGTGGGGCCACTGGTACCTGACCTCCGGGAGGCTCCCGAAGGAGCCGATGGAACAGATGTCCCTGCTCGTGCTCGCGGCACTCGTCGTGCAGGCGGTGGTCGTGGTGCTCGCCGTCCTGCTGCCCGCCCGCGTCGAGGGGCTGACGGAGGCCTCGTTTGGGGTGGGGCTGGGGCAGAACCCGGCGTTCTGGCTGCGTGTGGGCGTAGGCCTGCTGTTTCCCGCGCTGCTCGCCGTGCTCGCGTGGAAGTCCGCCCAGATCCGAGGCATGATGTCAGCCACCGGGCTGCTCTACATCGCGCTCGGCGCCGTGCTCGCGGGCGAGGTGCTCGCGCGCGGCCTGCTGTTCACCACCGGCCTCCCGGTCTAGGCTGCCCCTCGATGGAACCGCGCAAACCCTCGATGTGCGCCCGCCGGGCGCCCCAATGACTGCCGTCGGCCGCTTCCTCGGCGGTGTCGCGGCGCTCGTCTACCACCAGCCGACGGCGACCTACCTGCTGCTCCGGCGCCAGGCGTCGCGGGACTTCGGGGCTGGCCAGTGGGAGTGCGTGACCGGTCGCGTCGACCAGGGCGAGGGCTTCGAGCATGCGGTACGTCGCGAAGTACGCGAGGAACTGGGCGTCGAGGTGACCCTCGACTTCATTATCGGGACGACGCACTTCTACCGCGGCGAGCCGTCACCCGAGACGGAGCTGCTAGGCGTGCTGTACGTGTGCGGCATCGAGGACCGGGGCGCCGTCGTGGTCAGCGACGAGCACGACGAGCATCGGTGGGTGAGCGCGGACGACGCGCTGGCGCTGCTGCCCGCTGGGCACTGGCTGCGGGCGACCATCGGCCGCGCGGAGACGATGCGGCAGCTGCTGCCGGCAGCGCTGGTCGAGCGGAACCGGACGGACGGGTTTGAGTCCGCATAGTGCTCCGCAACGGAGCGCGTGTGCGAGGATGGCGGGCGTGACAATGCAAGCTTCTCTTACACATCGGGCCCAGGGCGCGGGGTACAATACGGGCGTCCGATCGCCCGCTCCCCGGTTGGCGATGGAGGCACGCCGTGCCTGAATGGTCCGCATCCGACGCCGCACGCCCTCCCGGCCCGCTCCCGGCAATCCGGCCCGCTCTCCGCTACGTAACAAGATCAAGGGCCTCGACACGTGCGGACGATGCGCCGGACGACGTCGAGCTGATGAACGGGCTTGCGGCGGGGGACCTTCGGGCGCTGGAGCGGCTTTACGACCGCTACTCGGCCCTGGTCTTCTCCGTGAGCCTTCGGGTGCTCCACGACCGGCAACTGGCCGAGGACGTGGTGCAAGAGGTCTTCCTCCGCCTCTGGCGGCAGCCGGCCTCGTACGACCCGGAACGTGGACGCTTCATCAGCTGGCTGATGTCCGTGACGCGTAACCGCGCGTTGGACGAGCAGCGGCGCGTCTCGCGCCGGCTGCGGATCGAGGACCAGGAGGAGGAACCGGGCCGCGAGTTGCAGTCCCACGACCGGGGCGACGACCCGCAGCTCGAACTGGTCCTCCAGGAACAGCGGCGCGCCGTGCGGGAAGCCCTCACCCGGCTCCCACCGGCCCAACGACGCGTCATCGAACTCGCCTACTTCGGCGGGCTCACCCAGGTGGAGATCGCCGAGCAGACCGGCGACCCCCTGGGTACGGTGAAGACACGCGTGCGCCTGGCCATGCAGAAGCTGCGTGAGGCGTTGTCCGACGCAGCCGACGGAGCAGGGGGAACACGGTGAGGGCCGACGAGCGCGAAGAACTGCTCACGGCGTACGCACTCGGCACGCTGAGCGCACCGGATGCCGAGGACGTCGAGGAGTTGCTGCGCACAGACCCCGCCGCGTCCGCGGAGCTAGCGCGCTACTACGAGATCGTGGAGCTGATCGCCCTCTCCGTCCCGTTGCGCCGCGCGGACCCCTCGCTGCGCGAGCGCGTGCTGGCAGCCGTCCGCCGCGAGTCCACTCGCCGAGCGCTCACCCCTGTGGCTCGCGCGCGCCGCTGGCTCCCGGCAGCCGGCATCGCCGCCGGTGTCGCCATCATCGCCATGTGGGCCGTGAACCTGCAGCAGTCACTGGACGACCTGCGCAGCGACAACCAGCTGCTCGCCGCCATCGTGGAGGCGGACGCGAAGCGCCTCGATGCGTTGTCGGACGCCGGGCTGGTGGCGGAGACGCGTTCCCACACGCTGGAGACGCAGCTGAACGACACCGGCGTGCTAGCCACGATCATGCTCGACCCGGACGTCGTCACCAGCCCGCTGGAGGGCACCAGCAGCAGCCACGGCGCCGGCGGCACCTACGCCTGGAGCGCGAACGCTGATGCGGGCGTGCTGCGCGTACACGACCTGCCGCCGCTTCCCGCCGGCGCGTTCTACCGCGTGTGGCTGGAGGACCGGTTCTCGCGGCTCGTAGCCGCGACCGACTTCGAGGCCGACTTCGCGGGCGCCGCCACGGTGGTCCTGCGTGGGACGTCCGACGAGGACCCGGTGCGCGTCTACGTGGTCGCCACCTCCAGCACCGACACCGAGGTCGTCGAGGGACCGGTCATCCTGCAGGCCACCGCCCAGCGCCCCACGGGTGACACCTCGGGTGACACCTCGGGTGACACGGACGACGCCGCAAACTAGCTGCCTGGTCCCAGTGCGGGCACGGCTACTCGTCGTCGGCCGGCACCGGCGCGGGATGCGTCGGCGTCGGTGGCGGGCTGAGCGCCGCGGCGCGCGCCGCGAGCCTGTGCTTCTCCTCGTCGAGCTGTTCCTGTAGCCGCCGCCCGAGCTTGCCCTCCGCCAGCGCCTGGCGCGGCGTGTTTCCTCGCAGGCGTCGGTCGGCGTACCAGAACAGTTCGCGCAGGATGGCGGTGAGCGGGACGATGACCACGAGCCCCAGGAAGCCGAACGCAGCGCCGCCCACGGCGAGCAGCAGGATGATCATCGCGGGGTGGATGTCGACGGCGTGGCCCTGGATGCGAGGCACCAGCAGCAGGTTCTCCAGCTGCTGCACCGCCAGGTAGAGCAGCGCCACCCAGACGATCATGTCCGGTTGCGTGCCCGCCACGATGATCAGCCCCGGGATCGCGCCGATCCACGGGCCCAGGATCGGGATCAACTCGGTGATCCCGGCGACGAGCCCCAGCCCCAGCGAGAGCTGCACACCCATCAGCGTGAGGCCCGCGCCGACCGCCGTACCGACCACCAGGCCGAGGATCAACTGGCCTCGGATGTACCGCCCGAGCAGCCGATCCGCGATCAGCAGGAGATTCTCCACGTCCTCGCGAAGTCCGTCCGGGACGGCGTTCATGAAGTTGTTCCGCACGAAGTGCCGGTCGCGCATCGCGTAGAACATCCAGAACGGCACCACCACGAAGCCGAAGACCACCGCGATCGTGCTGGTCACCCGGTCCAGCGAGTTGCGCATCAGGGACGCCGAGGCGTTGGCGAAGGCGACCGCGGCCTCCTCCGCGACGGCGTCGACGCGCTCCTGCACGTCGGCCGGCACACGACTGCGGTACTGGCTCAGCCAGTCCGCCACCTGTAGTCGGGCCGCCTCCACGCTCTCGGGCAGCGACTCCACGAATTGCGAGGTCTGGTCCGCGGCCACCGGGATCAGCGCCGCACCCGCCGCCACCAGCCCGGCGAGGATCACCAGGTAGATTGCCAGCACCGCGAACCCTCGACGGTAGACGTCGCCACGGTGTGTGCTTGCCGGAACGAGCGCGGCCAGCCGGTCGACCAGTGGCGAGAGGGCGTAGGCGAGGATGGCGCCGAAGGCGAAGGGGAGCAGCGTGGCCCGCGCTTGCCACACCAGCAGGCAGACGACCCCAAGCATCGCGGCCCACAGCACCATTCGCCAGCGTTGCGCCGTCACCGCGGTATTGTCGCCGCAGCGGCCTGCAATTGACAGGCAGACCGGCGTCCGCCGACGATAAGTCCATGCCCGCGACCGAGATCATCGAGCGCACGCTCGCCCGAGGCGGCTACCGCCTGACCGCGCCGCGCCGCGCGCTCCTCGAGGCGATGCAGGACCTGGACGACCATTTCACGGCGGAGGACGTCGTGACGGCCGCGCCCGAGGTGGGACGGGCGACGGTCTTCCGCACGCTGCGGCTGATGCAGGACATCGGCGTCGTGTGCCAGGTCGTGCTGGACGACGGCTCGGTCGCCTACCGGCTGACCAGCGGCGGCCACCATCACCACATGGTCTGCTCGCAGTGCGGCGCGGTGGCGGACTTCACCTCGCACGACATCGAAGACGTGCTCCAGCAACTGGCGGACCGCACCGGCTACGAAATCGACGCGCACCGCCTGGAGATGTACGGCCGCTGCCCCCGCTGCCGCGCCCTGCCCGACGAGTAAAGCCCGTCCCCAGCGCCCATCCCTTGGCAGGCTCTCGCTTGCATGCGATGTTGGTACTCAGTATCATCCGCGATGAGAATAAGTCTCATTTGCAGAGGACGTGGTCGTGCCGCTACAGCGTTGGACCGGACTCGTGGCCCTCGGAGCGTCGCTGGCGCTTGCTCTCGCCGCCTGCGGTGACGGCGATGACGGGACGGCCGGGGCCTCCGCTGGTGGAGACGGCGGGTTGCGCGTCGTGACCACCACCGCGCTGCTGGCGGAGCTGGCCGAACAGGTCGCGGGTGAGAACGTGGGCGTCCGCTCGCTGATCCCGGCAGGCGTCGACCTCCACTCCTTCGAACCGCCCACCGAGGCCGCCCGTGTGGTCGCTGAGGCGGACCTGCTGGTCGTGAACGGCTACAACCTGGAGGAATCGATGCTCCCGGTTGTGCTGGAAAACCGCCGGGAGGGGACGCCCGTGCTGGTAGCCGCCGCCGGGCTGAAGCCGCTGGCCGGCGGGCACCACGACGGCGAAGAGGAGCATGACCAGGCGCCGGCGGGCGACGCCTCTGACCTGGTCTCCGCCGAGGGTGACCCGCACTTCTGGATGGACGTGTCCAACACCGTCCACTACGTAGAGAACATCCGGGACGCGCTGGTGGATCTCGACGCGGAGCACGCCGTGGACTACGAGGCGCGCGCCGCGACGTACATCGAGGAGTTGCAGGCGCTCGATGCCGAGGTGCGGGAGACGCTGGTGGGCATCCCGGAGGACCAGCGCCGGGTGGTCACCTTCCACGATGCGTATCAGTACCTCGCAGCCGCCTACGGGCTCGAGTTGACAGCCACGGTGCTGGGCTCCAACCCGAACCAGGAGGCGAGCGCCGCCGACATCGCCGACCTCATCGAGCTGGTGCGGCGGGAGCAGGTGCCAGCGATCTTCGCGGAGGCGGAGTTCAGCTCCCAGACCCTGGACATGGTCGCGGCGGAAACCGGCGCCCGCGTCCTGACGCTCTTCGACACCTACACGGAGGAGGTGACGACGTATCACGAGATGATGCGACGCACCGCGGACGCGTTGGTCGAGGGACTCGCGCCCTAGCCGGTAGACTTCCCATCGAGGGAACAGGCGAGAGAGCATGAACGACCCCCAGTACGCGAGCGTGGCCGTCGGTGACCACGTCCCAGCGCGCGAGCCGTTGCCACCGGAGCACGGCCATGACCGCTACGCCCTGGATGTCCGCGACCTGTGGGCGGGCTACCCCGGCCAGCCCCCGGCCATCGAGGGGGTGGACCTGCGCGTGCCCGTCGGCGAGCTGGTGGGGCTGATCGGCCCCAACGGCGCGGGGAAGTCCACGCTGTTCAAGGCGATCCTCGGGCTGATCCGCCCGCAGCGCGGTGAAGTGCTGGCCTTCGGACGCCACATCGAGAAGGCCCGCGACGATATCGCGTACATGCCCCAGGTGGAGGAGGTGGACTGGGACTTCCCGGTCTCCGTCATGGACGTGGTGCTCATGGGGCGCTATCACGGGTTCCGCCCGTTCCGTCGCTGGAGCGCCGCCGACCGTTCCGCAGCCAGCGATGCGCTCGAGCGCGTCCACCTCTCCGAGTTCGCGGCCCGGCAGGTAGGGCGGCTCTCCGGCGGACAGCGCCGGCGCGTGCTGATGGCGCGCGCGATCGCCCGCGGCGCCCGTCTACTGCTGCTCGACGAACCGTTCGCGGGCCTCGATGCGGCGGTCCAGCACGACCTCGTCGCGATCCTCGATGAGCTGGCGCAGGGGGGCACCAGCGTGCTGCTGGCGACACACGACCTGACGTGCGTGGCGAACTCCTGCGACGAGGCCGTCTGCCTCAACGGCCGCCTGATCGCCGCGGGCCGGCCGGCGGACGTGCTCACCCCGGAGATCCTCGCCGAGACCTTCCAGCGGCACCTGCTCACGATCCCCGGCGTGCACGGTGGGGTGATCGAGGTGGGCGCGGCTGACGGCGCCCCGAGGGAGTCCTGAGGTGGTTGACTGGCTGCTGGACCCCTACGACTTCGCGTTCATGCGGCGCGCGCTGCTGGTGCTGCTCGTGATCAGCGTCGTGGGCGGGGTCGTCGGCGCCTACGTGGTGCACAAGGGGCTCGCGTTCTCGGGCGACGCGCTGGCGCACTCCACGCTCGCCGGCGTAGCGGTCGCCTTCGTGAGCGGCGGGAACGTCAGCGTGGGCGCACTCGGCGCGGCGGTGGTGACCGCACTCGGCATCGGTTGGACGCGCGAGCGGGCGCGCGTCTCCTACGACACGGCGATCGGCATCCTCTTCGTGGCGATGTTCTCCCTCGGCATCCTGATCCTGTCGAGGCGGACCGGATACACGCCGGACCTGATGTCCTTCGTCTTCGGCAACATCCTCGGTGTCTCACGCGCGGACCTTGTGGGCGCGGTCGTGCTCGGCGCCGGGGTGTTGCTCTTCGTCGCGGCCGCCTACCGAGAGTTGCTGTTCGTCGCGTACGATCCCGCGATGGCAGCGACGTCCGGCATCCCCTCGCGCCTCTACCAGTACGCGATGCTGGTGATGATCGCCGTGGCGGTCGTGGTGGCGCTGAAGGCGATCGGCATCGTGCTGGTGAACGCGATGCTGATCATCCCCGCCGCTACCGCGTCCCTGCTGGTACACCGCCTCCCGACGATCATGCTGCTCGGCATCGGCGTCGCGCTCGTCTCCTCGGTGGTGGGGCTGCACCTGTCGTACTACGGCCGTGTCGCGGCCAGCCCGGCGATCGTGCTCGCCGCCGCGGCGTGCTTCATCGGCGCGCTCGGCGTCACCTCCTGGCGCGCACGCCGCATCGTCGCGCCCCCGCCCGCCCGATGAGCGGACCGCGCCCCGAGGACGCCGGGGAGGCCGGCGGCGAGGAACGCGACTGGCTCGCGCACCCTCGAGCGATGATCGTGCCGATCTACCACGACGTCGGCTTCGACATCACGGACGGCGGCAAGGGCTGGGTTGAGATCACACTGCAGATCACAGAGCGGCTGCTCAACTCGGACGGCATCCTGCACGGCGGGCTCTGGACACTGATCGCCGACTCCGCCATGGGCGGCGCCATCCGCACGATGACCGGCGCGGACGAGCGCTGCATCACCGCGCAATCGGACTACCGCTGGCTGCGCGCCATCGAGGGCGAGGTACTCCGCGCGACGGGCCGCGTACTGAAGCCCGGACGCCGCCTGTGGCATACCACCGTCGAGCTGACGGACGCCTCGGGCCGCCTCGTGGGCACCGGCACGGGCACGTTCGTGGTGGTGAAGCGGGGCGAGGGGTAGCGAACGGCGTCTGCGCGGATTGACGGGGCGCAACGTGACGTCGATCTGAGAGGATGGCTACTCCAACGGCACGGTCAGGAGCCATGGCCCGCTCTCGACCTGCAAAAGGCCCGGGATGGTCAACGTGAGCACTTCCGCGTCTGTGGCCAGCGGTCCAACAAAGTCCCATTGCGAGTACCCGCCGCCCGGCGATCCGCTCACGTGGTGGAGATCGTAGCTCCGGCCTGTCTGATCTTGGAGGGTCGCCACATTGCCCGGCGACCCGGAACCTGTGAACGAGGCCGACGACTCGATTCGCACGCTCACGAACCCCGGCTGTTCCTCGAGGACCGAGACGTTGTGAATCCTGGTCGCATCCGTCTCCACGTAAGGACTTGTCCAGCCGCTGGCCTCTGAAGGCGAGAGGCGCAGGACGGTATCGCCACCTACCCATCTGGTCGCGCCCCCGAACGCGAGCAGCACCGCTCCGTCTTCTGGTCGGTCGATCATCACGGTCGCAGACAGTCCATCCTCAGGGAACGGCAGGTGGATTGCTGGTGCCGGGGGTTCGGCCGGGAGACCGTGTACTCCGTCCACATCGCCCTCCACGTGATACGTGACCGTGGTGGATGCCCGGGCCACATCGATCGCGTCGACGATATAACTCCAGCCGAACCCGGTGTCGATGCGCCGGCCGAGGAGGTCGGCGTACGGCAGCGTGAGATCGATGGGCTCATCTATGAGCGTCAGGCTGACCGCACGATGCTCGAACACGAGCACACCGTCGAGGTACTGCGAGTAGCGCATCGGTACCTGCGTGTCCGGGTCAAAGGCAGCAACGACTCGGTCCACGAAGGTATCGCTGGCGTCCGCGCAAAAGTCCGGCCCCAGTGGGCTGTCGGGCGCCACCGGGTTCGACACTTCGGAGCAGTCGCGAGTGAAGACAAACTCGTGCTCGAAGGCTCCAAGCTGCCTTTGCCCGGGCTCGGGTCCCAGCCAGGAACCGATCGACCGAAACCACACCCCGGGGATGTGGCATCCCTCGTCGCCGGTCGACGTGTCGCCTCGCGACGTACCCCCGACGTCACCATCCTCGTCGCGGAGGCTGTACAGCCATTCACTGCACCCGTTCCAATGCAACGTGGCGTACTCGGTGCGATCCCCGATGTGCTCTATCTCCCACTCCTGCACGAACGGCTCGTACTGAGGCGGGCCGCCCCGGCCGGGATCGCGCCGCGCACTCCAATGAACGCGACGGCCGCTATAGCAGCAATCCCGGCGATGGATGCACCGCCAGCCGCGATTCCGAGGACCGGCAATCCCAGGAAACCCCGCATCAGTGAACGCAGGCGTGCCACGGGGCCGAAATGGGCACGGTACCACTCCGCCACTTCCTCGCGACGGCGCAGACCGAGTCGGGTCAGCAGTTCGGAGACGTGGTACTTCGCACCATCGAGCGTGATCCCGAGTTCGTCCGCAATCTCCGAGTTCGTACGCCCAGCCGCCACCAGCCGCGCCACTTCGCGCTGACGGGGCGTGATGGCCTCCGGAGATATTGGGGAGATCGGGCTCATCGCTTCACGACTGTCCATGCACGCTACGCTACGCTCGAAACCTGCGAGGCATCCTACCCGATCGTTATGTAATGTCTCGATACCCATCAGGGAAACCCCACGTTGAGCGGGGTTGGTGGCTCCCGTACGCTGAAGGGGACGGCGCACGGATGACGCCGCTCGCGGCCTCGATGGAGGCGCTCCGCAAAGATGCGCTGGACGGGTGTCCCTATCAGCATGCCCGCGCAACCAGACGAGCCCCCCGACAAGCCCGACAGGCCGGCGAAGCCGCAGCGCCCACCGGTCGACCGGAAGGCGCGCCTCGGCATCCCCGCGAAGCGGCCGCAGAAGCAGCCGGCCGAGGAGCGCACAGGCAACTGGGAAGAGGTGTTCTCCCTCTTCGACCCGGAGGTCGCGAAGGCCGAGGCGATGCGCTGCATCCAGTGCCCGGCCGCGCCCTGCCAGAAGGCCTGCCCGGTCCACAACGACATCCCCGCTGCCTTCTGGCTGCTGGAGCAGGGCGACTTCGACGCCGCGGCCAACGTCTTCCGCGAGACCAGCGAACTGCCCGAGATGTGCGGCCGCCTCTGCCCGCAGGAGCGGCTCTGCGAGGGTCATTGCGTGGTCGGCAAGCACGCGCTCCCGGTCGCTATCGGCAAGCTCGAGACGTTCACCACGGAGTGGCAACGCGTCCACGGCGGCGCACCCTCGCCCGAGGTGGCACCGAGCACCGGCAAGCGTGTCGCCGTCGTCGGAAGCGGGCCCGCGGGCATCGGCGCCGCGGAACGCCTGGCGCGCCTCGGACACGGCGTCGTGATGTTCGAGGCGTGGCCGGAGCCCGGTGGCGTGCTGCTGTACGGCATCCCGGACTTCAAGCAGAATAAGCCCGCCGTCGCCCGCAAGTTCGATGACCTGCGCTACCTCGGCGTTGAGCTGCGCACCAGCGTCCGCATCGGCGAGGACCTCGAGTGGACCGCGCTGCGCGACGAGTTCGACGCGGTGTTCCTCGGCTTCGGTGCTTCCGAGGGCGCGACGCTGGGCATCCCTAATGAGGACGCGGCCGGCGTCTACAGCGCTACGCCGTTCCTCGTGCGCGCCAACCTCGAACCGGCGCAGCTCGCTGAGCAGTACCGCCACCCACTGCCACCGATGCGGCGCGTGGTCGTCGTCGGCGGCGGCGACACCTCGATGGACTGCGTGCGCTCGGCCGTCCGCCTGGGCGCGCAGGAGGTCACGCTGATCTATCGCCGCACCGAGGCTGAGATGCAGGGGCGGGCCGAAGAGCGCCACCATGCGGCAGAAGAGGGCGTGCGCTTCGAATACCTGACGTCACCCCTCGAGGTGCTGACCGGCGAGGGCGCCTGCGTGCGCGCCCTGCGCTGCCAGCGCATGCGCCTGGGCGAACCGGACGACACCAGCCGTGCCCGCCCGCAGCCCGAGCCGGGCTCGGAGTTCGACATCGAGTGCGACGCCATCGTCACCGCCGTCGGCTACAACGTGGATGACGAGTGGGGCGACATCGAGCCCTCGTTGGTGCGCGACCGCTGGGACCGCGTGGTGGTCGAGCCGGACACCATGCGCACGAACCTCCGAAGCGTGTTCGCGGGCGGCGACGACGTGAACGGCGCCGACCTCGTGGTCACGGCGCTCGCGGACGGCCAGCGCGCCGCCGCCGCTATCGACGAATACTTGCGCACCGGCGACTGGTAGCCGGCGCCCCACATCGAGGTCCGGGAACGCGTCGAGGCGGCGCGAGCGCGCTGGTACACTCGTGCGTGCCCACCATCAAGCAACAACTCGCCGCATACGCGGCGTCAGCGTGCGAAGGAGACACCCATGAGCATCGAGGTTGGCCAGGAGGCCCCGGACTTCACGCTGCGCAACCAGGACCGCGAGGACGTCACGCTCTCCAGTTTCCGCGGCCAGCCCGTGGTGCTGGTGTTCTACCCCTTCGACTTCTCGCCGCCCTGCACCCAGGAGCACTGCGAGATCCGGGACGACTACCAGTCGTGGACGGACAAGGGCGCGAAGGTGCTGGGCGTTAGTGGGGACTCCTTCTTCGTGCACAAGGCCTTCCGCGAGCAGCAGGACCTCCAGCACGACCTGCTCTCCGACATGGGCGGCGCCGTCTCGCGGCAGTACGAGACCTGGAACGACACCGCCCACGCCTCCGAGCGCCGCACCGTCGTTATCGACCCGGACGGCAAGGTCGTCTTCACCACGAAGAGTGGCAGCCTTCCGGAGGTCCGCGACCACTCCACCATCGAAGGTTACCTGTCGTAACGAGCGGGGGCCCGCGCATCGTGGACGCTGGCGCGCCCGGCAGCACCGCGTTACCGTCGGGGGCGAGGAGCGACGCATGGAGCGCAGGCTCGCCCGCACGGCCGACGGCAGCTACTGCCCGGTGCGCGCCACGCTCGCGCTCGTCGGCCAGAAGTGGGT
The DNA here is from genome assembly GCA_009379925.1 of Dehalococcoidia bacterium. Lineage (GTDB taxonomy): Bacteria > Chloroflexota > Dehalococcoidia > UBA2979 > UBA2979 > WHSU01. The sequence continues at coordinate 164,043 of WHSU01000002.1, forward strand.
ACCGCGCATCATCTACGAACTGATGCGCGGCAAACTTCGCTTCAATGAGCTGGCCACCGAGGTCGGCGGGTGTAACTCGCGCACACTGCGCGACCGCCTGAAGGCGCTGGAGGAGATGGGCATCGTGTCGCGACGGGTCGTCACCGATACGCCTCCGTGGGTGGAGTACGAACTGACCCCGCGCGGCCGCGAGCTAGCCGCTGCCCTGGAGCCCCTTGCCTCATGGGGGCGCGCCCACCTCTCGGCTGCCGATACCGTCGCACTCGCCACCATCGCGGCCGAGGCCTAAGCGGCGCATGGCCTGGAGCGACACGCGCGTGGACTTCGCGACGATGCAACGCGGCGAACGAGTCCCCCCGTTCGTGTTGTGCGTGGACGCGGACGCCGTCCGCGCCTACCTCGATGCGACGGGTGAGGCGCGCGAGGGGCTGTGGGAGCAGTGCGTGCCCCCGCTGGCGCTCGGCGCCCTGGCGCTTGGCGGACTGATGGACCGCGTCCAGGTACCGGGCGGACTCGTCCACACCGGCCAGGAGTACCAGTTCCGCGGCCTCGTACCCATCGGCGCCCCGGTGGAGGTGCAGATCTCCGTGGCGGCGCGGAGCGAACGTCGGGGCGCGGTGATCACCATCTTCGAAACTGAGTTGCGCCTCGATGGCGAAGTAGTGGGCACCGGCCGCACCAATGTGATGATGGCCGCGGACGGGGACCTGCCGCTGTGACCGCGAGGAGCACCGCGGGCGCCCCCCAGGTCGAGCCGGTCACCCGGCTGATCGACCAGCCTCGGATGGACCGCTACGCCGAGGCGGCGAACGACCCGAATCCGATCCACCGTGAGACACCGGAGGCGCTACTCGGCCAGTTTGGCCGCCCCATCGCGCACGGGATGCTGTTGCTGGGGCTCGTCTCCGAGGCGATGACGCGCGCCTTCGGGGAGCGGTGGGCGACGGGCGGCAATCTGAAGGTGCGCTGGCGCGCGCCGGCGCTGCCGCCCGTCACGGTGACTGCCCGCGCCTCGCTGAAGTCGGAGCGCGACGGTGTCGCCGCCTACGACGTGGCGGTGGAAGACGAGCACGGCGAGGTGCTGCTGACCGGCACCGCGAGCGCCCCGTACGCCTGACATCGTGCCCGCACGGCCGCCCACGGAGCCCACGCCGCCGCTCGGCCTCGAGCTGTACGAGCAGTACTGCTTTGCCTGCGGCCGCCAGAACCCGCTGGGCCTCCAGCTGCGCTTTGACCGCGATGCGGAGGGGGTTGTCGCCCGCTACGAGCCTCGCCGCGAGGACCAGGGCTTCCCCGGCGTGATGCACGGCGGGGTGGCCACGGCGCTGCTCGACGAGTCGATGGCCTGGGCGATGTACGCCGCCGGCCTCGCGTTGGGACTCACCGCGAAGATGGAGATGCGCTTTCGCCGCCCCGTCCCGCTCGACGCGCCCCTCACGGTCCGTGCCCGCCTCTCCCACGTGCGCGGCCGCCGCATCGAGGCCGCGGCGACCCTCGACAGCGAGGACGGCGCGCGGCTGGTGGAGGCGTCGGCGCTGTTCCTGCGGCTGCCGCGGGAGGAAGAAGCGAAGCTGCTCGCGGCCATCGGCTGGGGGTAGGCGCGCTCAGTCGCCGCCGGCGGCGGTGGCGGCAACGGCAGGCGCTCGGAAGGTCCCGTGCCGCAGCAGGTGCTTCAGGTCGGGCAAGCCGAAGATGGCACCGGCGAACACAGCGGTCCAGAGCAGACCGGGCCCCACGAGTAGTACCCGGATCCCGATGCCATCGGCCAGCCAGCCGAACCCGAAGTTGAGAAACGCCATATGGCTCGCGGTGAGCATGATGTAGATCGACATCACGCGCCCACGCACGGTGTCCGGGACGATCTGCTGGACCAGCGTGGCCGAGAGCGCCATGTACGTCGCCTGCGCCCCACCCGCCAGCGCCGCACCGAGGATGGCCATCAGCGGCGTCGGCGCCAGCCCGAGCACCACCATCCCTGCACCACTCAGAGCACCCGAGAGCGCCATCACCGACCCCTGGATGCGCTGCGACCGCACCAGCGACAGCGCAAGGGTGCCCGCGACCGCGCCCGTCCCGATTGCGATGAGGATCGCGGTGTACGTCCGGCTCCCTCCTCCGAGCTGGGTCGAGAGCATGGGCATCAGCGAGTCGAAGGCCATGGTCAGCGCGCAGTGCGCCGTGACCAGCACGAGCAGCATCACGACGCGCGGGTCGGACTCGATGTAGCGCAGGCCATCGCGGATGTCGCGTCCCGTCCGGCGGACGAGTGCGGTCGCCGAGAGACCGGCCTGCGAGGCCACGGCGCTGCGCGATGGAGCGATGCGCATCAGCGCCGCGATCCCGGCGGTCGACAGCGCCGCCGACAGCAGGAACACAGCGCCCGCACCGATCATCTCCAGCAGGATGCCGCCGACCAGCGGCCCCGCGATGCGCGAACCATGCACGGAGATACTGGTCATCGCGATCGCGTTCAGCAGGTGTTCCGGCGGGACGAGGTTCGGCACCATGGCCGTCTCAGCTGGCCTCGAGACCGCTCGGCCCATACCGCCGGTGAGCGCCAGCGCGACCACGTGCCAGGTGGCGACGGCGCCGGCGAACGCGATCACACCGAGGGCCAGCGCGGACAGGGCGCCGATCACACCGCCGAGGACCGCCATGCGCCGCCGGTCGACCCGATCCGCAACCGCCCCGGCGACCGGCGCGAACAGGTTCGAGATCATGCCGGCCATCGTCACCAGCCCGACCGCGGCGGCGGAGTCCGTGAGTTCGAACACCAGCCAGCCGCGGCCCAGGATCATGGCCCAGTTCGAGGCGGCAGCGAAGAACGAGTTGGTGAAGAGCAGCCGGAAGTCGCGCGACTGGAACGCGGGCAACCGGCTCTGTGGAGGGAGGCCGGGTGCGGCCTCGGTCGTGCTCACGGTCGAGGGAGTCTACCACCGCCTGCGCATCCGCAACGCGGGCCATCGGGGGCTACCCCGCCGGGACCTCCTCGCGCTGCTCGCTCCCGGCCGGCACGTGTACACGGACGATCGTCTCCCGTGCCGCCAGCAGGAAGATGACCGCCGCGGTCGTCACGAACACGGCGTTCGCGGTCATCCCCCAGCCGTACGAGGTCGCATCGGCCAGCGCGCCCAGCAGAGGCGGCCCGAGCATGAAGCCGATGTCGCCGGACGAACGGTACAGGCCCATCGCCAGGCCACGGAGGTGCGGCGGCGCGATGTCGGCCGCGTAGGCGGCAGGCGCCGGACCGGCGATCGAGGTGCCTATGGCCAGCACGGTCGCCCCGAAGAGCAGCAGGGGCACCGTGGGCGCGTAGCCGACGAGCAGCAGGCCGCCGGCAGTCGCGAAGCCGCTGGGCACGATGGCCCACTTCCGGCCGAAGCGGTCCGCGATCCAGGCCGCGGGGGCGATCAGCACCATGTTGAGGAAGGCCATGCCGGTGAACAGCAACCCAATGGCGCCGGCCGAAAAATCGAAGCGCGCCGCCACGAGGAGCGGCAATAGGGTCTGCCGGGCCGCCGTGCGGGTGAAGAAGATCGACATGGTGACGAGCGAGACCGCCGCGAAGTCGCGCGAGGTGACCATCGCGAGCCAGACGCGGCCCCGAGGCGCCTCGGGGGCCCCATCGCGCTCGCGGTCGGCCGCGTCCTCAGCAGCCTGCGCCAGGGCACGGTCTCGCGTCTCCGGGAGCCGGATGTAGGCGTACACGGTCGCGATGAGCGCGGCCGCGCCAACAACGTAGAACGGGGTGCGCAGGCCCCAGACCTCGGCGATCAGACCGCCGACGCCGGGGCCGATCGAGACGCCCAGCAGGAGCGCCGCCTGGTTCGTGCCGATGTACCTCGCGCGGTTCCCCGGCGTCGAGATGTCGGCGAGGTAGATCTGCGCGCCCGTCATGTACATCGCGGAGCCGGCGCCGGCCACGAATCGCCAAGCCAGCAGTTGGGCGATGTCCTGCGAGAAGCCCGAGCCGATCATGCCGACGGCGGTGACCAGCGGGCCGCTGATCAGCAGCATGCGGCGGCCGTAGCGATCCGACAGCACCCCCAGCGGCACGTTCAGGATCAGCCGCGCGAGGGCAAACGTGGACAGGGTGAGTCCGATCACCGCCGTACTCACGCCGAACTGGTCCGCGAACAGCGGGAGCACGGGGCCGACCACGCCCTGCCCGGCCATGACCAGCACAGTCGAGATGCTGATCATCAAGAGTTGCTCGCTCGCCAGCAGCGGCCCGAGCACGCGTCGAACCGGCCGCAGGAGCGTATGCATCAGGGTGCGCCGAGCATCGATTCCAGCGGGCTGTACGGCATCCCCAGCGACTCCGCCACGCCGGCGTGGGTCACGTGGCCTCGATAGGCGTTCACGCCTCGGGCCAGCGTGCGGTCGCTACGTAGCGCCGCATCCAGCCCCTTGTCCGCGATCCGCAGCACGTACGGCAGCGTCAGCCCGGCAAGGGCGCGCGACGAGGTCTGCGGCACGGCGCCCGGCATGTTCGCGACGGCGTAGTGGACGACGCCCTCCTCGACGTAGATGGGGGCCGCGTGGTCCGTCTCGCGCGTCGTCTCCACGCAACCGCCCTGGTCCACCGCGACATCCACGATGACCGCGCCGGGGCCCATCGACCGCACCATCTTGCGGGTGACGACGACGGGGGCACGACGCCCCTGCACCAGCACCGCGCCGATGAGCAGGTCCGCGCCGCGCACGACGTTCGCGATCGCCTGCGGTGACGAGAGCAACGTCTCGATGCGTCCCGCGTACCGCTCGTCCAGTTCGCGCAGCTGGTCGGGGGCGTTCGAGACCACCGTGACGCGAGCGCCGAGGCCGACCGCGACGCGGCAAGCGTTCCGGCCGACGTTCCCCGACCCGATGATGACCACGTGCGCGGGCGCCACCCCCGGCAGGCCGCCGAGCAGCACGCCACGCCCCGGCCCCGGACGCTTCAGATGCTGCGCGCCCACTTCGACGGCCATGCGGCCGGCGACCTCAGACATCGGCGCCAGCAGCGGGAGGAACCCGTCGTCGCGCTCCACGGTCTCGTAGGCGATGGCGACGCACTGCGAATCGATGATGGCGCGCGTGGCGGCCGGTTCGGCGGCCAGGTGGAGGTAGGTGAAGAGGACGAGCCCCTCGCGCAGGAAGCCGAACTCGACCGCCTCGGGCTCCTTCACGCGGCAGACCAGTTGCGCGCGTGCGTACACCTCGGCCGGCGTCGCGACGATCTCCGCGCCGGCGGCGCGGTAGGCGTCATCGAGGTAGTGCGAACCATCGCCGGCGCCGGTCTCCACGAGCACCTGGTGGCCCGCGCGCACGATGTCGGTGACGCCCTCCGGTGTGAGTGCGACGCGATACTCCTCGGTCTTGATTTCGCGGGCGGTGCCCACAATCACTGGATGCGTCCCAGGACATCACCTGCCTGGACCAGCTCGCTGGCCGGCACCTTCTTGCCGCCGTCCGGCTGGATGCGGCCGATGGTCACCGTCCCGCCGATCGCCGCGACCTCGATCTTCGAGTCCACAACGGCCATCACCGTACCCGGTGCTTCTCCGGGCGCGCCCGGCCGGAACGAGGCATCGAAGAGCCTGACGATGCCCTCTTTGAGCAGCGCCGAGGCGCCCGGCTGCGGGTCGCAACCGCGGATCAGGTTGAACACGATCTGCCCGTGGTGCATCCAGTCGATCCTCGAATGCTCGGGGCCACACGGCGCCTCGTAAGTCGCCGAGTCGTGGTCCTGTTCGATGCGGGGGGCCGTGCCCTCGCGGACCAGACGCACGCCCTCCACGAGGGCTTCGACGCCGGCCGGGTAGAGCTGGTTGAAGTAGAGCGAGCCCACGGTGTCCTCGGGGCCGATGTCGACCTCGCGTTGCAGGATGACGGGCCCGGTGTCGATGCCCTCATCCACCCAGAAGATCGTGAGCCCGGTGCGCTGCTTGCCCATGATGATCGGCCAGTTCATGGCCGTGCGACCTCGATGCAGCGGCAGCAGCGAGGGGTGGTACTGGATGGCGCCGTGGGTCGCGGCGTCCAGCACGCGCTTCCGCACGATGTCGGTCACGAAAGCGAAGACCAGCAGGTCGGGCTTCAGCGCCAGGTACTCCTGGAAGGGCCCATCCTGGCGCAGCGACGGCGTCTCGATGACCGGCAGCCCTGCCTCGCTAGCCGCCTCGAACAGCGGGTCCGGGCGCGCGCCCTGCCGAGGCGTGGACGCGGCCACGACTTCCTCGCCCGCGTCCCGCAACGCCTGGAAGACGTCCTTGCCGAACGCCGCCTGCCCAAAGAGCACGATGCGCATATCCACCCCTCATCAGCCGCCGGGGGTCGAGCGCCCACGGAACCCTCCGGCGCAGTATAAGGCGCGGCTTCCTGAGGCGATGGCGCCCGACTCGCCGCGCTGCGACGGAGGCGGTGGGCGCTCGGCGTCAGGGCGTCGCCGGGACCTCGGCCGCGAGTTCGCCGGCGAGCCCCGGCTTGAGATGGCCCGCCGCGACCATCCACAGGACCGTGTCGCGGACGCTGGCCTCGAACGAGCGGGCCGTTACGCCCAGCTCCTCGATCGTCCGGCTCGCGTCCACGTCATGGTGGTAGGTGATGTACCGCACCAGCTCGGAGCTCAGCGGCAAGCGGCCCGGCGCGATGTGCTGTAGCGCGTCGGCGGCGTGGACACCCGGCGCCACCAGGCGCCAGGGCAGCCGGACACCGGGTAGCCGGTGGCCTGTCAGCCGGTGCAGCATGCCCAGGATGTCCGCAACACTCGGGGCGTGTCCCGGCACCATGTAGCGTCGAGCGCCGCGCCCCGGCTCCACCACGGCGGCGTGCACCGCCGCGACGTCCCGGACATCGCAGAACGGGATCCGGCCTCGCACTCCCACCGCCATCATGCCGCGGAGCGCACCTCGCAACGCGATGCAGGTCTCGCCGACGTGCAGGTCGTGCGGACCGCTCACGGCGGACGGGTTGGTGATGACGACCGGCGCGCCCTCCACCTGCAGCCGCCGCGCGATCTCCTCGGAGTCCACCTTAGTGCCCGAGTAAGCGCCGCGCCCCGTGCCCAGGTCGCTCTCATGCGACAGCACCTCGCCCTTGCGCCCGGCGAGGGCGACCGTGCTCGAGACATGCACGATCGGGTCGAGTCCCAGGCGTGCGGCCGTGCTCAGGACGTTCTCCGTGCCCTCGACATTCGTGCGCCGCATCGTCTTCGCCTGCCGCACATCGAACGTGTACATCGACGCGGCGTGCAGCACGGCATCGCAGCCGCGCAACGCCTCCTCGACGTGCGAGGCGTCGGTGACATCGCCTTCCAGCACCTCGATGCGCGTGTCGGCACTATCGATGCCGAGTGGGGCCAGAGCGTTCGCGACGCGATCGCGCGAGCGGACGGAGAGCCTGAGTTCGTGACCGGCGTCCAGGAGGGCTTTCACTGAGTGAGAGCCGACGAAGCCGGTGCCACCGGTGACCAGGACGCGCACGGAAGCGTCCTCCATTCTGCGGCCGTCGCGCACCCCTAGTCGGGCACCACCGTCTCGGCCGCGCGCCACATATACCACGAACCGACGGACCGGTACGGCGCCCACGGCCCGCCGATCTCGAGGGCCCGCGCGGGTGTCGGTGCCTCGTCCAGGCCGTACGCGACCTGCATGCCTTTGCGCACGCCCAGGTCGCCGACCGGCAGCACGTCGGGACGCCCGAGCTGGAACATCAGGAACATGTGCGCGGTCCACTCGCCCACGCCCTTCACGGCGGTCAGGCGCGTCACCACCTCGTCATCGGTCAGCCCCTCGATGTCTGTGAAGTCCAGCGAGCCGTCCACCATGTGCTGGGCGAGGTCACGCAAGTAGCCCGCCTTCTGCCTGGAAACCCCCGCACCACGAAATGCCTCGTCGGTCGTGGCGAGCAGTTCGGTAGGCGTCGGCGGGCGCTCCCCCGTGTCATAGATGGCATGGAGCCGCCGCTCGATGGCCGCCGCGGCGTTGCCGGCGAGCTGCTGGTAGAGGATCGCGCGCAGCAGCGAGTGGTACGGCTGCCCGCTCGGCCTCGGGCGGTACGGGCCGTGGCGTTCGATCAAGTCGCCGACCACCGGGTCGGCCGCCGCGAGGTGCCGGTAGGCCTTCGCCGGCGAGAAACGCAGCCGTCGCGTGCTCATCGAATGCTCCCCTGCTCGCGCGCCGATGGTATCCGAGCACCGCCCGGCTGGCAGCCTACAAGTCACGCGTAATCGAGGTAGCCCACGGTATTCGCCCGTGGCGAGGTCTGGTCCTCTCCGCTGTGCAGGTACGGCCCAGACCTCGACCGAAGCAGTGTCGACGACCGACCACATTCCGGCGGCCCCCGCGGCGGGCAATCGCTGGTTGCCCGGTAAGACCTGCGCCCGGGCTTAAGGCGCCGCGTCTGCTTGCAGGGGGGGACACTCTCCCCCGGGCGTCGTCGCCAGCTCGAAGTGCCAGGTCTCGTTGGAATACGTCTGGCAGAGGCCGAAGTGTGCGCCCCGCTGGCTCAGCCAGCTGTTGGCATCGGTTGGACCGATGTCCACCGCATCCCCGCTTACGTGGGCGGACGTCTCCGGCGTCGCGACCCAGCGCCGCGCTTCTTCCTCGCTGCCGTAGTCCACGATCGCCTCGTTGAGGAGTTGCTGCTGATATTCCGGGCTGCGCCAGCCGCTCGTCACCGAGAAGGGGACACCCTGCGTCCAGGCGGTACTGGCGGCCGCCTGCACGGCGCGGAGCAGATCGGCGTCCAGGTTCGCGATCGCCGGGATGTGGAGGTCGAACGGCGACGCCGGTGCGGAGAGCACTCCATCGGCGGCGTCGACCTCGCCATCCGGGGTGACCGAGCCGGTGACGGAGTCGCCGGCCTCGACTGCCGTCCCGAGTGAAGCCGCCGGTCGGTCCTCGGATGGGCGAGTCGCGACGATGGCGATGGTCAGCCCGAGGGCGATCGCGATCACGATTCCGATTCGCCGGCGGGGCCTGCGCGGACGCGCCGACCTCGGACGTTTCGTCGCGCGTGCAGAGTGGTACGTGCGAGGTGTATTGCCCATCGTCGCTCCATTCGCTCTACGAGCGCGGGTCCCTCCCACGCGACTCGTCGGGTGGCGATATGGAGGCGAGCGAACCAGAGGTGCTGTTGCCGGAGCGTTTGCGGCATTCGATACTTTTTGGATACGCGCCCATCGCTACGCTGACGGCGCGGTGTCCCCCTGCACGAACTTCCGACGGTCTTGCGGAAGAGAGGGCGCGATGCGCGTACTGGTCGTCGAGGACGAGGTCTACCTCGCCGACGCCATCCGCGATGGACTGCGGCTTGAGGCGATCGCTGCCGACATCGCGTTGGATGGCGATACCGCGCTCGAGGCCCTCGCTGTGAACCAGTACGACGTCGTCATCCTCGACCGTGACATACCCGGCACCAGTGGCGACGATGTCTGCCGGCAAATCGTGGAACTGAAGCTCGGCTGCCGCGTACTGATGCTCACCGCGGCCACCCGCCTGAATGAGAAGGTCGCCGGCTTCGAGCTGGGCGCCGACGACTACATGACCAAGCCATTCGAGTTCCGGGAGCTGGTCGCGCGGTTGCGCGCACTCGCGCGTCGCTCCGCGGATGCGGTCCCGCCGACCATCGACTATGCCGGCGTCCGCCTGGACGCGTTCCGCCGCGAGGTCTACCGGGATGGTCGCTACGTCCGCCTGTCGCGCAAGCAGTTCTCCGTGCTGGAGGTGTTGATGGCCGCCCGTGGAGGGGTGATCAGCGCGGAGGCGCTGCTGGAGCGGGCGTGGGACCAGCACGCCGACCCGTTCAGCAACGCCGTGAGAATCACCATCTCCACTTTGCGAAAGCGCCTCGGCGACCCCTGGGTGATCCACACCGTGCCGGGCGTCGGGTATCGCATCGGCGATCCCGAATAGTGCGCGACCATCGCCGGGAGGCCGGCCGCCTCAGGAGCCAGCGCCCCACTCGGCGGCCGTGGTTGCCCGTGCGCCTGCAGTTGACGCTCAGCTACGCCGGGTTCCTGGTCTTCGCCGGCCTCGTCGTCCTGGCCGGCGTGTATCTGGTCCTTCGTTATGGCCCGGACCAACCGATCGTTGCCGCGATCCCACAGCGAGAAGGGGCTATCTCGGAGAGCAAGGAGATGGCGCTCCTCGGCGTGTCGGGCCTCATTCTCGTCGGTCTCGCGGTGATCGGGCTCGTTGGAGGCTGGTTCCTCGCCGGCCGCATGCTGCGCCCGTTGCGCGCCATCACTGCAACGGCCCGGCTGTCGTCCGTGACGGGGTCGCTCGACCACCGCGTGAGGCTGCCTGGCCGCCGCGACGAGTTCACTGAGCTGGCCGACACGTACGACGCCATGATGGACCGGCTCCAGCAATCTTTCGAGGAGCAGCAGCGGTTCGCGGCGAACGCCTCGCACGAGCTTCGGACACCGCTCGCCGTCATGAAGACGATGCTGGACGTCGCGGCGGCGGACCCTGGCCGCCAGGACATCCCCCGCCTCATCCGGCGTCTCCGTGAGACGAATAAGCGAGGCATCGACATCGTGGAGACGTTGCTCGCCCTGTCGGCACTCGATCAGGGCATGCTGGACCGGCAGCGGGTGGACCTCGCTCTCATCGTGGACGATGCCTCCGACGTACTCCTCCCGGAGGCGGACGACGCGGGGATCAGGTTCGACGCGAACGTGGCACCATGCGAGGTGGACGGCAACGCGGTGCTGCTTCACCAGCTCGTGATGAACCTGGGTCAGAACGGCATCCGCCACAACGAACAGGGCGGCGCCGTGTACCTCGGGCTGACGGCCGACCCATCCGACGCCAGTCGCTGTCTGCTCATGGTCCGCAACACCGGGGCGATCCTCAACGCCGAGGTGCTGTCGACGCTGACGGAGCCCTTCGTGCGCGGCAGAGGACGGGTCGCGGCTCTGGACGGGCGCCATCGCGGGCACGGCCTGGGACTCGCGCTTGTCCAGCGGATCGCGGAAGCACACGATGGATGCCTGGACCTGAGACCGAACGTCACCGGCGGCCTGACCGCCACGGTTTCGCTCCCTCTGCGCGAAGGCGCCCAGCCGACGAACCACGGGGCCTGGTGAACTGAGACCGACCGAGTCCGATGCTACTCCGCCGCGGCCGTCCGCCCCGGCGCCTCGCTCAAGTCACTCGCCTCGGGCCTTAAGCTCTCGAACCAGCGCTGCGTTTCCGCGGGCGAGCAGAACCGCAGGAAGCGCGTCTGCGACCACCGAGGGTCGCTCACCAGCTCGGGCCAGCGCTGCCGGTGCTTCCGTTGCGCCTGCACGGCAAACACCAGCAGCGAGTCGTCCCACGAGGTGAGGTGCTTCCAGAACGACTCGCGGTTCGTCCCCCACAACAGCTCCCGCGACCGCCAGCGCCGCCACGACCGGTTGAGCACCCGCCACAGCACGAGGGGCAGCGGGTAGTCGAGGTAGATGATGGTTTCGGCGCGCGGCCAGGTGATGTCCTGCGTCCTCGTGTTGTAGTTGCCCGCGATCACCCACGCGTCGCCCGCTGTCGCGTCGCGCACGCGGGTGCGGAACTCTTCGTCCTCCGCCTCGACCCAGCCGGGCTTCCAGAACAGCGCGTCCAACTCGACGAACGGGACACCCAGGCGCCCGGCGAGCCGCTCGGCCAGCGTGCTCTTACCCGCGGAGGTGTTGCCAATTACGATCACCCGCCGCCCGATGCCCGCCATGTCCTCCTCCTTCAGCGTCCGCACACGCGGACATAGCCCGCGACGCCGGCGGGCCATCATCGATGTTCGATCGAGCAGGATAGCGGGTGTGGGCGAACCACGGGCGCCGCTCACGCTGAGCCCGTCGAAGTGCGAGCGGTCCATCCGGCAGTCCTCTCACCCTTCGACGGGCTCAGGGTGAGCGGAGTTAGATCCCGAGGTCGTCCTTGCCGAGGAGCGTGCGAGCCAGCGAGGTGCGTCCGACGTGGCCGTTGCCGTGGGCGACGACGACCTGCCACAGCGCCTCCATACGTGGGACCTCGCCCCACGGGCGCACGGTCGTGATCACGGAGAGGTAGTCCTCGTCCATCGCCTCGATGCGCGGCACGATCGCGTCGAGGACGGCGCTGGTGTAGCGGTTGAACTCGGCCGGCTCCGGGAACACCAGGGCGTGCGCCTCCGCGGGGTCCATGCCCGTGCCCTGTGCCACCTTCGGCAGCTCCCACTGGTCGTGGTAGCCGTCCCGCAGCCACACCGGTGGCTCGCGTTCGAAGACGAAGTGCACGACGTTGTCGGCGGTGCGCACGACGTGCCACAGGTCGAAACCCAGCGAGTTGGCGTCGTCCGAGGCCCGGTAGTTGAGCTGGTCCCGCGTCAGGTCCTCGGCGGCACGGACGCAGTTCTGGAGCAGCCGGCGCGTCATCAGCGCCAGCTGCGCGGACATCGTCGGCTCAGCCACCCGCACCCTCGCCCTCGCCAGCCGCGATGCGCCGCACCATCTCCGCGGCGACCTCGTAGCGGCCGAACGACGGCATGATATAGATACCCGACACGAAGTCGAGCGTGCGCGTTTCCTTGACGTGCTCCAGCGCTACCTCGAGGCCGGCGGCGGCGCCCGCCTCGCCCGCAGCGCGCATCCGGTCGCGGATGGGCGCCGGCACGACGACACCCGCCAGCTCGTTGTGGATGAACTCGGCGTGCCGCGATGACATCAGCGGCAGAACGCCGAGCAGCACCGGCACCTCGATTGGCCCGAGGCGCTCGAAGAATTCGCGCACGGTTGCCTGGTCGTAGGCCGGCTGCGTCATCAGCAGGTCCGCACCGGCGTCCAGTTTCTGGCGCACGCGCCGCAGCTCGAGGTCGACGTCGTCAGCGGTGGGGTTTGCCGCGCACGCCACGAAGAAGTCCGTGGCGCGTCCGATGGAGTTGCCGGCGAAGTCCACGCCAGCGTTCAGCCGCTTCAGCACATGGATGAACCCGATCGCGTCCACGTCCCACACCGCCGAGGACTGCGAGGCCTCTGGCGGCGGGTCGCCGGTGAGGGCGATGATGTTGCGGATGCCCAACGCGTGCGCGCCCAGCAGGTCGGACTGCAGCGCCATCAGGTTCCGGTCGCGCGTCGTCTGGTGGATGATCGTCTCGATGCCCACCTGGCGCTCGATCTGCACCGCAAGCGACAGCGCGCTCATGCGCACGCGCGCCATGGGCGAATCGCCGATGTTGATCGCGTCGGCGCCGGCCTCATGCAGTTCGCGCGCGCCTTCCACAGCCTTGCGTGGGTTGATGCCCCGGGGCGGGTCGATTTCGACGGAGATGACGTACTTGCCCGCGGCCAGCTTGTCGCGGAGCCGCGCGTGCTCCCGCTTCGCGATCGGCTCCGCCTCGCCGCCCAGCTCCTCGGCTGCCGCCACCGAGCCGCGGGTGTCCACGGTCTCCCCGAGCGGGAGCCAGCGCGTGGCGGGCGGGGCGACCTCGACGGCCGGGCCCCTGAGGGCGCGTCGTGCGGCCGCGATGTGCTCCGGCGTGGTGCCGCAGCAGCCGCCGATGAACGCGACACCCAGGTCCTTCGCCCGCAGGGCAAAGTCCGCGAAGTAGGCAGGTGTGGAGGGATAGACGAGCTGGTCACCGGCCACGCGCGGGAGGCCGGCGTTCGGCTTCACGGCCAGCGGCGCGAAGGCCTCGTGCCCGGCCATCGCCTCCAGCATGCCGAGCGCGGCCTGCGGCCCGACGCCACAGTTGACGCCGGCCAGGTCCGCGCCCGCCTCGGTCAGCGCGCGCGCAATGTCCCGCGGCGCGTCCCCGGCCGGCGAGGTCAGCGAGCCATTGAAGTTCACCATCGCGATCACGGGGATGTCCGTGGCCGCGCGCGCCGCGCGCAACGCCGTCAGCGCCTCCTGTAGCGAGGGCATCGTCTCGATCACCAGCAGGTCCACGCCGCCTTCCAGCAGCGCACCGATCTGCTCCTCGAACGCCGCCGCCGCCTGCGCGAGCGTCCACGCGCCCACAGCCAGGTCGCGCCCGATAGGGCCAACGGAGCCCCCGATGAACACCGACGCGCCCTTGATCTCGCGCGCGTCGCGCGCCAGTTTCGCCGCCTGGAAGTTTGCGTCGCGTACCCGGTCGCCCAGCCCGTCGCGCGCCAGCAGCGAGCGGTTCGCGGTAAAGGTGTTGGTGAGGATGACGTCCGCACCGGCCTCGATGTAGTCCTCGTGGAGCTGGCGCACGAGCGCCGGCTCATGGAGCACCGCGGCGTCGTTGCGCCCTCGCCAGCCGCGCGCACGCAGCGCCGTGCCGGTCGCGCCGTCGCCCAGCACGACGCCCCCGGCCACCGCGCGGATGAAGGGGTGCTGCATGGCCGCCGCTTCCGCCACCTCAGGCACCTCGATAGCCGCCGCTAGCTCCGTGCCCGGTCGCGGCCGCGCAGGAGCAGCGCGGCACCCACGACGACGAGCAGGACCGGCCAGCTCAGCCGCATCAGCGGCCCGAAGAAGTTCACGAGGCCAAACTCGCCGACGAGCAGCAAGAGGCCGACGCCGACCAGCAGGATGCCAAACACGAACGCGGGGTCGGCACCACCAGTCGACGTCGACCGCGCGCCCGTCCCGCCTGCAGCTTGCGCGGTCGCACGGTGCTCGATCGCGTCGGAGGCGGGGGCGGGCGGCATCACGAACCAGAGCACAACGTAGATGATGACGATGCTGCCGAGGCCGAGGAAGAACGCCGCGACGAACAGCAACCGCATGAGCGTCGGGTCGAGGTCCAGGTACTCGGCGATCCCACCGGCCACGCCCCCGATGGTGCTGTCGCGGCTCCGGTGCAGCTTCCGAGGTGGGGCGTCGTTCATACGGCCATCGTACGTCACGAGGCGGGCAGCGGCAGTCTCGTTGCCCCGAACGTCCTCGCCGCCGAGCCCGACGCGCAAGTCACCCGGTTGCCGCACGATGCAGTGACATCGGAGCGTTGGCGCCAGCACCGGCGTGTGTTCGTGCTGGGTGGAGAGGGCCGGTGGGCGAGGCTGACTAGCTACGCTGCCGATACCCGACCCCTGAGGCGCCGGGCCGCCGAGCAACGCTAGGCTCGCTCCTTGAGCAGCCGCTCGATGACCTCGTAGTCGCCGTCCGAGATCTTGTGCAGGTTGCCGCGGAAGGCCATCCCGAGCTTCTTCGGGCCGAGCTTGCGCGTCTTGTCGAGGAGGTCCGTAATCTCGCGCACCTCGACGTAATGGCCTGGCTCGGGCACCACCACCGGCTTCGTCTGGATGCGGTAGGGAAAGTCCTCGTCCGGCTTCCCTTCGGACTCCAGCCCTATGTCCGAGTGGTCCTCGAAGGACTCGCCCGTCACCTCCACGATGCCGCCGAACTGGACGTCGCCGGTGAGGTAGTAGACCAGCCGGTCGCCCGGCTGCATCTCGCCGGCCTGCCGCTGACGGCTGGACTTGAACGCGCCTACATCGAACTGGCGCTTACGCAGCGCCTCGAAGTTCTCCGGCGATCCCACGACGATCCAGGGTTGCATCGGGCGTCCTCCTCCGCGCTCTCCGCCGCAGGCAGGGCCTCCGTGCGGCGCCCCACGAGGATACCCCAGCGGTCCCAGCGCCATCGAGCGGCGCCCCGCGCGGACACGAAGAAGCCCCGCTGGACGGCGGGGCTCTTCGGATTCAGGGTGCCCCTGTCGCTAGTGGCAGGGACGAGGCGTGCCGGCCGAGCCGGCGGCCTGGAACGACGACCCGCAGGCGCAGGAGGAGGTGGCGTTCGGGTTGTAGATGGTGAACCCGGACTTCATCAGGTCCTCGACGTAGTCGATCTCCGCGCCCGAGATCATCGGGATGGAGTCTTCGTCGACGACGATGCGGACGCCCTCGAGGCCGTCCACCACCTGGTCGTCGGACTCGACCGCGTCGGCGATTGCCATGCCGTACTGGTAGCCGGAACACCCGCCGCCGACGACGAACACGCGGAGCATGCCCTCGTCGTGGCCCTTCTCGGCCAGGAGCTGCTTCGCCTTGACGGCGGCGCGCTCGGTGATGGTGATCGATACGGCCGGCTTAGCCGGCGGCGCCTGCTTGCCGAGGGTCGGGCCCATACCTGCGAGCATCGTCATCTGGTGCACCTCTCTGCTGCGTCCTCGCCGAGTGGCGCGCGCACCGTATCACACGGCCGGCAGCACACCCTGGTCTGTCCACACCATGATAGTCGGCACGCGAAGGCCCGTCCATTACGAAGGTCAACACTTCGCAAACGGCCGTCACCGGTGCTGAGACCGATCCTCAGCCGCTGACACCGCCCCCGGATGCGCTGCCGTCCGAGGCGAAGGGGCTACCGATGCGAATCTCGTACCCGCAGTAGAATTCGTGCGGGACCGCCTCGGGAGGCAGAGCGTGGACGGGCTGGCCGAGCACGCCTTCGAGCATCCGGCGGTCGTGATCGCAGGCGCGGCGGGCATGCTGCTCCTCCCCACCCACGAGGCGCAGGCAGGGGCAGCCCCGGCCGAGCAGCTGGATCCCGGTGGCCACGGTCGCAACCTCGAAGTCGAGTCCCTCTTCCGCCACGAGGGCCGCCATCGAGCGCACGCGCGCCTCCAGCGTGTCGCCGGACACCCGAGGGGCGTACTCCCTCGCCACGCGCTGCGCCATGCGCTCGAACACCAGGTCCGCGATCTGCGTGCCGCTGCGTCCGGCTGTCTCGTCACCATCGAGGCCCGCGATCGCCTCGACCAGGCGCCGCGTGAGGCGCACGTACTGGTGGGGGAACAGCTCGGCGCCGGCCTCGGTCAGGTGGAAGATGTGCTTCGGGCGGCCCGTGCCACCTCGGACCTGCGAGACGGAGACGTAGCTGTCACGTAGCAGGACATCCAGGTGGCGGCGCACGGTGGCGCCGGCGAGCCCGAGTTCCTGCGCTAGCTCATCGACGGCGATCCCCTCGCGTCGCCTGAGGATCGCGAGGATCTCGCTGCGGGTGCCCTCGATACGTCCGGTGTTCGGCATCGGAATCCACGATAGCAGGTTTCGCGCGTTTGCCAGCAAACAACGTGAAAAAGCGGCTTGAGCAAGCCGGATCAGCAGCGGCGAACTTTCAACAGGGTGTCCCGAGCTATCGAGCCACCCAGCCAGTAGCGGAGCGCGCTGCGCTATCCTCGATGCATGACGACTGAGTCCGCGCCCGGGCGCGCGATGCCCGCCGACCGCATCTACCTGGACCACGCCGCCACGACGCCCCCCGACCTGGCGGTCGTCGAGGCGATGCTGCCCTACCTCACCGAGCGCTGGCACAACCCATCCTCGATTTATGTCGAGGCGCAGGCTACCCGCCACGCCATCGATGAGGCGCGCGCGACCGTGGCCCGGGCCGTCGGCGCGGGGCCCGAGGAGATCGTGTTTACCTCGGGCGGGTCGGAGTCGGACAGTCTGGCATTGCGCGGTGTGCTCGCGGCATCGACGCGGCGTGGCAAGCACCTGGTGACGAGCGCGGTGGAGCACCACGCGGTGCTGGACAGCGCCGAGCAACTCGAGCGCGAAGGGCTCGCCGAGGTGACCGTGCTGCCGGTCGACCGCGAGGGGCGCGTCGACCCGGTGGCCGTCGAGGCGGTGGTGCGCGACGACACCGTGCTGGTCTCGGTGATGCACGCCAACAACGAGGTCGGCGCGCTCAACGACATCGCCGAGATCGCCCGGCGGGTGCACGAGCGGAACCCGCACACCGTGGTGCACACGGACGCCGTCCAGTCCGCGGCGCACCTCGGTGTGAACGTCGACCGCCTCGGCATCGACCTGATGACCTTCACGGCGCACAAGATGTACGGACCTCGCGGCGCTGGCGCGCTCTACGTGCGCCCGGGCACGCCACTGTCACCGCAGATTCTCGGCGGGACGCAGGAGCGACGGCTACGCGCCGGCACCGAGGACACGGCCGCCATCGCCGGCTTTGCCCGCGCGATCGCGCTCGCGAGCGAACGTCGTGAGGCGGACCTCACGCACGAGCGTCACCTGCAGCAGCGGCTGATCGAGGACCTGCCGCGCCGCATCCCGATGCTTGGCATCACCGGCCCGCGGGACCTCGACCGACGGCTGCCGGGCAACGTCTCGTGCGTGGTGGCGTACGTGGAGGGCGAGTCGATCTTGCTGGCGCTCGACCTCGCGGGCGTCGCCGCCTCCTCGGGCTCCGCGTGTACGACCGGATCCGTCGAGCCAAGCCACGTCCTCGTCGCGATGGGCGTGCCGGCCGAACTCGCGCGCGGCTCGCTGCGCTTCACGCTCGGACGCGGCAATACCGAGGCCGACGTCGAGCGCCTGCTCGAAGTGCTGCCGCCGATCGTGCAGCGCCTGCGCGCCCTGAGCCCCGTGCCCACCACCGAGGCGCCGCCCGAGTACCTGCCCTGGCTGGAGGGCGTCCCAGCCTAGCAAGGCGCGCTCACGTCCTGTTCGAGGTTTGTCCGCGGATCGGCGACGCGATACCATCGCCGCGACCGACACTTCCGAAGCGGGGGCTTACTTTGACCAGCGCACACCCTGACGTTGCCCTGCCGCACCCACTCCTCGGTGACCGCGGCCGCGACCAGGCCGCCGTCGAGGAGGAAGTACGCAAGAACGTCCTGGTGACGTCTGTGGACGGCATCCTGAACTGGGCGCGTGCCTCGTCGCTGTGGCCGGCCATGTTCGGCCTTGCGTGCTGCGCGATCGAGATGATCGCGTCGGCCAGCTCGCGCTACGACATCGCCCGCTTCGGGTCCGAGGTGTTCCGCGCCTCGCCTCGGCAGGCGGACCTGATGATCGTGGCGGGGACGGTCACCTGGAAGATGGCGCCGGTCGTGCGCCGCATCTACCTGCAGATGGCCGAGCCGAAGTGGGTCATCTCCATGGGCGGCTGCGCCACCATGGGCGGCCCGTTCGCCTTCGCGTACTCGGTGCTCCCCGGCGTCAACCTCGTTACCCCGGTCGATGTGTACGTGCCGGGTTGCCCGCCGCGGCCGGAGTCGCTGCTGCAGGCGCTGATCATGCTGCAGGACAAGATCAAGCACTACGAGGTGACCGGGCAGCGTGAGCGGCCGGAGCCGAACGGCGACTTTTCCCCGTACCTGCCGGAGGGCGACCCGATCCGGCGTGAGCTGGAGTCGCTCTTCCCGCCCTACCCGGGCCTCGACGACCCGGACCGCACCTCGGGCGGTGTCTCGCTCACCGGCTACGCAAAGCACTAGCCCGCCCGTGCATCGACGCGAACGCGAAGGCCGCCCGTGGGCGGCCTTCTTTGTCGTGCCGCGGCAGCATCGGCGGTTTGACAGCCTCAGCCGGCCCGCGCAACATCGGGCGGAACGGTCCGGCGCTCGGCCGCACTCGTGCGGGCGGCCTCGAGCGACCGACCGGCGACGGACGCGCGCCCGCGCGAGCGCGCCGGATCCACCCGGCAACCAGGCAATGGCGAGGAGACAGGCTTGAACATTCGAAACACCATTGAAGCGTGGCTGCGGCCCGGCGAGGTCGGCCACGCACACTGCGACCTCCCGTGCGGCGTCTACGACCCGGCGCAGGCGCGCGTGGAGGCGGAGTCCGTGCGCGCGATCCAGGAGCGCTACCAGAAGGCCGCCGAGATGAAGAGCGGCACCGAGTCCGTGGAGGACTACCAGAGCCGCTGTCTGGGCATCAAAGAGGAGCGCGCCGACCTGGTGAAGCACCACCTGTGGGTGCTCTGGACGGACTACTTCAAGCCGAACCACCTGGAGCAGTACCCACAGCTCCACGAGCTGTTCTGGAATGCCACGAAGGAGGCGGGCCTGGCGAAGAAGTCGCAGGACCCGGGGCAGGGCCAGAAACTGCTGGACCAGATCGCGGAGATCGACAAGATCTTCTGGGAGACCAAGAAGTAGCAGCAGGAGCGCCCCACCCCTGCCCTCGCCCGTAGCGGAGGCGCAGGAAGTCCTCTGGTGAGGCCCGACTGACCGAGGAGACACCATGCGGCGGCTGCGGCCCGCGTTCGCGCTGGCGGCGGCCGCCGCTTCGTTGGTCGCCGCGGCCATCGCCCTCCTCGCGCGCTGGCTGAGGGGGCGTCTCTACCGCGTCGAGGTGGCGGGGCCGAGCATGCTGCCCGCGCTCCATCCCGGCGACTACCTGGTCGTCCGGCGCGGCGCGCCGCCTCGAGGAGGCACTGCCTTCGGACGTATCGTGGCTACGCGTGACGACGGCGGACGGCTGCTGCTCAAGCGCATCGTGGGGTTGCCCGGAGAATCGTTGCGTGTGGGACGGGCCGTGCAGGTGAACCGCCGCGTGCTCGTCGAGCCGTACGCGCTGGGCGAAGGGGGGGCCGGAGACTACCGAGGCGTGAACCGCCTGGGAGACGACGAGTACATCCTGCTGGGCGACAACCGCGCCGCCTCCACGGACAGCCGCCACTTCGGCGCGGTCTCCCTCGCGGACATCGAAGGCGAGGTGGTGCTGCGATACTGGCCGCCGGAGCGCTTCGGCCGGCTGCGCCGGCCGCGACGCGAACTGGCCGGCCGCGTGGAAACAGGCGACGACGCCTCGGGCATCGTCGGCGGACCCGGGCGGCCCGCGGGGCCGCTGCGTGGGACCGGCACTGGGGGCGAATCAGGGAATCCCTGAGTGTCAGGCGGCCGTCAGACGCCCGACACTCCACGTATGCCGTCAAACCTGTCCACCCGTGTTGCACCAGCCGAACAGATGCCGGCGCTCGACCCTTACCTCGGCCTGGGGGAGTTGATCGCGGCGATCGACGACGTGCGGCCGCTGCCGGCAGTGGCGGCGCGCATCCTCGAACTGGCGGATGGCGACCGCTTCTCGGCACACGAGCTCGCGACGGCGGTCGCGAACGACCAGGCGCTGACGGCGCGGCTGCTGCGCCTGGCGAACTCCGCGTACTACGGGTACTCGCGACGCATTACGACCGTGCGCGACGCGGTGGTGCTCATCGGTTTCCGCGCCGTCCGCTCGGCCACGCTGGTCTCCTGTGTGATGTCGAACATGCCCGAGAGCGAACTGCTGGACGGCGAGGCCTTCTGGCACCACGCGCTCAGCGTGGGCACGCTGGCCGAGTTGCTGGCGCGCACCGAGGGCATCCACCAGGACCACGCGTTCACGGCCGGCGTCCTACACAACCTGGGCCTGCTGGCGCTCGACCAGCACCGTCCTGATCTGCTCCGTGAGTCGCTGGAGCTGGCGCGCGAGGCCGGGACCACGCGCCACGACGCCCAGCTGGAGCGGTTTGGCTGGACGGACGCGGAACTGGGCGGCGCGCTCGCGCTGCACTGGAGCTTCCCGCCGCCCCTGGTAGCGGCGATCCGCGACCATGCCGTGCCGATCGCGGTGATCTCCGACGCGCACAGTCTGACCGCCTTCGTGCTCCGCGCCCGCATCTTCGCGCGCTCCTTCGGCGAGTCGGACGGCATCGAGCCCATGACACGCGAGGAACCGCCGGCCGAGTGGGCCGAGCGCCCGCTGGCGACCGCCCTGCAACAGGCGGGCGGCGTCGATGGCGTGCGCGAGCGCGCAGCCGCGTTCTTCGCCGCCGCTGGCCGCTAGCCCGCACCAGCGCCTTTCGACCCCTCGCAACTGGAGCGTGTTCTTCCCGCGTGGGAGCGAGCTTCCGCATCTTCCGCTACCGTCGCAGTGCAGACTGCGGAGGGCCTGTGGACGTCAACGAGGAGGCACCGGTGGTGGCGTCGAGCCACCTGGAGATCGCTGCCGCGCCCGCCAGCGTCTGGCGGACCATCACCGACATCGGCCGCTGGCCGGACTGGAACCCGGATGTGCGCGCCGCCTCCATGGAGGGGTCATTGGCGCCGGGTACGGCGTTTCGCTGGAAGGCAGGGCCGGGCACCATCACCTCGGTGTTGCGCCACGTCGAGGAGCCGCGCGAGGTGGGGTGGACGGGCCGCACGTACGGCATCCGCGCGGTCCACGTCTACCGGCTGGAACCGTCCGGCGAGGGCACCCACGTGACCTCCGAGGAGTCGTGGGAGGGTGTGCTGGCGCGGCTGCTCCCGGGCATGATGCGCAAGAGCCTGCAGGAGGCGATCGACTCCGGCCTCCGGCACCTCAAGCGGGAGGCGGAACGCCCGCGACCGCCGCTGGCGTGACGCTTCGAGGGGTGACTCGCGGGTCTCGCTGCGGCATCATGCCCGGTCGGAGCATTCGATGGCAGACACCACACCGAGTCCAGCGAGTCCGCTGCGCGAGACGTTCGACGCGGTAGCGGAGCTGTATGACCGCGCGCGCCCGGGCTACCCAGCCGCGCTGTTCGACGACCTCATCGCACTCGCCGGGTTGCCAGATGACGCGCGCCTCCTGGAGATCGGCTGCGGCACCGGGCAGGCGACGCTGCCACTGGCGCATCGCGGTTTCACCATCGATGCCGTCGAGCTGGGCGCCGGGCTGGCGAGGGTAGCGCGCCGCACCCTCGCGCCGTTCCCGCGCGTCACCGTGTACCACGCGGACTTCGAGGCGTGGACACCGCCAGATGAGCCCTACGACCTCGTGCTCGCGGCCACCTCGTGGCACTGGTTGGACGTCGAGGCGCGGGAGGCGAAGGCGGCCCGGGTGCTCCGCGCAGGCGGCAGCGTGGCCCTCGTGCAGACAGAGCACATCGCGGGCGGGACCACGGACTTCTTCCACGCGGTACAGGCGCCCTGCTACGCCGTCTTCATGGGCGACGACCCTGGTCTCCGGCTCACCGCAAGCTCGGACTTCCCGGTCAATGACGGTGGCCTCAGCACCTCACCCCATTTCGAGGCGCCGGCGACCCGCTCATATGAGTGGGAGCAGTCCTACACGTCGGCCACCTACATCGATGTACTGAACACCTACTCGGGCCACATCGACCTCCCGCCGGACAGGCGAGCCGCACTACTCGAGTGCATCCGCCGCACGATCGACGAGCAATTCGGCGGCGAGATCCGGAAGCGGTACCGCAACGACCTCGTGGTGGCGCAGAAGGCCTGAGCGCCGGTCACAGCTTCCACGATCGCTGCCAGCTTACTGGCGTCTCGAACCCGCCGAGCTGCGCGTACACGCTCCACTGTCCGTGGTGGATGGCCTCGTGCTGGGCATACTCCCAGGTGAACATCGGGAGCGTGTACATCGTGCCGCCGCCCCAGTCCATCTCCACGTCTGGGTCGATGGAGTCCAGGATGCGCAGCAGGCGCGCCTGCTGGTCCTCAAGGGCCGCCAGCAGCGACTCACGCGTCAACGGGCCGTCGTAGCGTTCGCGCGGTCTGCCCCAGTCCACACGCTTGTCGACGAGCGCATCGTTGTACACGCAGCGGATTCGGACCACGTGGCGGACCTGTCGCGCGATCGACCCGAACTTGCCACCCACGTCCGGCGTGTAGTCCCACCTGTCCTCCGGCACCGCCTCGACGAAGTCCACGGTCAGACGGTGCAGGAACGCGGCGCAGCGTCGGAAGTCAGCTAGCAGCATCGGCGTAGCCCAACATGTCGCACTCCCTCCACGCGTAGGTGGCAAGCCTACACCGGGGCACCTCATTCGATGGCTGTCCGGTCGCTCTCACTACCCCATCCTGGAGAGCAGCCGCTCGAGGGCGTCCGCTATCTCCGCCGGCTGCGTCAGCATCCCGAGGTGATGCGACTCCAGGCGCTCGACGGGCCAGCCGCGCTGCTCCGCCGCCGCGGCGTCGGCGGCGTACTCCCCGCTGAGTTGCAGGTAGCCGCAGGGTGCGTCCGCCCAGCCCTCGATGTCGGCGCGTTGCTCCTCGAACATGGCGAGAGGGACGCGAGGCAGTTCGTCGCAGAACTGCTGGCGGAGGGTGGGGTCCGGCAACAGGCGCAGGATGACCTCCGGCGGCCACCAGTCAGACCACCTCGGCAGGCGGCCGTCGGGGCCTGTGAGGTCGCGCAACATGCGCGCCATCTCGGGTGGGGCCGTGTCGAACCAGCTGCCGGGCGCGGGCAACGGAGCATCGACGAAGAGGTAGCCGGCCACCGGTGACCCGCGTGCCGCGATGGCGGCCCCGCACGCGGGGAGCAGCGGCCCGGCGGCGCTGTGGCCCACGAGGAAGCGCCGCGCGCCCTCCTCGAGGCTCGCGGATGCCGAGGCGACGGCGTCAGCCTGTGGGCGCCATGACTCGGGAACGCCATCCGCCGCGAGCAGGGACGGCACCGCGGTGGGGACGCCGCGCGCCTCGACCCGCTGGGCGACCGACCGCCAGCTGAGCGGTCCGACGAGCGGACTGTGGACCAGCACCAGGGCGGTGTCCGTCATCGGACGATCATGCGCTGCTTGGGAAGCTCCGGGGATTGGGGACGTGAATTTCTCGAAATCCTGCCGCTCAGGCATCCCCCACCCTTGCACGTCGGCGTCCGATTCGGTACAACCATTAGCACTCCGTACACGAGAGTGCTAAACAGCCCGTACCGGAACCTCGTGAGGTCGCCCGCGGCCGAACGGCGTCCAAGGCACCGCAGACAAAGAAGGACGGTCAATGGCAAAGCAACTGCTGTTCGACGAGCAGGCGCGCCAGGCGCTGCGCGATGGCATCGACGCCCTGGCGGACGCCGTGAAGATGACGCTCGGCCCCCGCGGCCGCAACGTCGTGCTGGACAAGAAGTTCGGCGCTCCCACCATCACCAATGACGGTGTGACGATCGCCAAGGAAATCGAGCTGCGCGACCCCTTCGAGAACATTGGGGCACAGCTCGCCAAGGAGATCGCCTCCAAGACGAACGACATCGCCGGTGACGGCACGACGACCGCGACAGTGCTCGGCCAGGCGATCGTGCACGAGGGCATGAAGAACGTCGCCGCGGGCGCCGACCCGATGGCCCTGAAGCGCGGCATCGAGGCCGCGGCCCGGGCCATCAACGCCAGCGTGGCGAAGAACTCGACGAAGGTCACCACCCGCGAGCAGATGGCCCAGGTCGCCTCGATCTCCGCCGCCTCGCGCGAAGTCGGCGATCTGATCGGGGAAGTGATGGAGCAGGCCGGCAAGGACGGCGTCATCACCATCGAGGAGTCGCGCGGCATCGACACCGAGATCGAGTACGTCGAGGGTATGTCCTTCGACCGTGGCTACATCTCGCCCTACTTCGTGACCAACCCGGAGCGCATGGAAGCGGTGATCGACGACCCGTACATCTTCGTCACCGACCAGAAGCTCTCCTCGGTCAACGACATCCTGCCGTGGCTGGAGAAGCAGCTCCAGATCTCCAAGAACCTGGTGATCATCGCGGAGGATGTGGACGGCGAGGCGCTGGCCACCCTGGCGGTGAACAAGCTGCGCGGCACCGTGAACGTGGTCGCCGTGAAGGCGCCGGGCTTCGGCGACCGCCGCAAGGAGAATCTGGGCGACATCGCGTCCCTGACCGGCGCGCAGCTCATCAGCAAGGAGCTGAGCCGCTCGCTGGATAGCGCCGAGCCGCAGGACCTGGGCCGCGCGCGGCGCGTGGTCATCACCAAGGACGAGACGGCGATCATCGAGGGCAAGGGCACGAAGAAGGCCATCGATGACCGCGTGAAGATGATCCGCGCCCAGCTGGAGCGCGCCACGTCCGACTGGGACCGCGAGAAGCTGGAGGAGCGCCTGGGCAAGCTCGCCGGCTCGGTCGCCATCGTGAAGGTCGGCGCGGCCACCGAGGTCGAGCTGCAGGAGAAGAAGCACCGCGTGGAAGACGCGCTCTCGGCGACCCGCGCGGCCGTGGAGGAGGGGATCGTCCCCGGCGGTGGGGTGGCGTTCCTGAACGCCCTGCCGTCGCTCGAGAGCCTCACCCTCACCGGTGACGAGGCCACGGGCGTGCGCATCCTGCGCCGCGCCCTGGAGGAGCCGCTCCGCCGCATCTCCGCGAACGCCGGCCAGGATGGCTCGGTCATCGTGCAGAAGGTGCAGAGCCTGAAGCGCGGCGAGGGCTACGACGCGGCGACGGACACCTATGGCAACATGGTCAAGCTGGGCATCATCGACCCGGCGAAGGTGACCAAGGCCGCCCTGGACAACGCGGTCTCGATCGCCGGCATGGTGCTCACCACCAACTGCCTGGTGACGGACCTGCCAGACGACGCGAAGGCGCCGGCCGGCGCCGGGATGGACATGTACTAAGCCGAGCACCGCGCTCGATGCACAGCGGGGGCCGGCACGTTTTGCCGGCCCCCGCACCTTTTGTGGCCCGAGCGCCCGCGCACGTCGCACGAGCTGTGGCGATGGCATCGAGTGCTCGGTGTGGGCGGATTGCCGATCGCTCGCGATTTGGCGTTCTGACAGATTTCCTCCGCTGAGTGGACTTGCACGCACGATGCAGACGCGCAACATGGGGAGTGCGGGGGTAACCCATGGGACAGATGTACGGCGACAACGGGATCGTGTTGGACCTCGATTCGGTGGCTCACGCCATCGCGGAGGCCGACGTACTGGTGGTCGGCTTCGAGATGTGCGCGCAGCGCCTGCTGGTGGACCTCCGACCGGATGGCCACACGCCGCCCCTGATCGAGATCGTGGAGCCGCTGGCAAGCGCGCAGGACCGCTACGTGTGGCTCAGCGCCCGCCGCCCCGCCCTCTCACCGCCCGAGCGCTTCGTCTTCTTCGTCTGGCCGCACTCCGTGGAGTTCCTCCGGCGCTCGCCGGTGCCGCAGGGTGTGGCGGACCGCATCCGCCGCGAGCAGGGCGTCGAGGTGGGTGGCGACCTGGTGCGCGTGATGGATGACCTGCACTCGCGCGAGAAGGACGAGGTCGTCGGCGCCATCTTCGGCACCGAGGGCTACGAGACCCTCTGGAGCCGCGACGGGTCGTAGGCTACACGCTTTCACTGCATCTTCCGGATCCGCAAGGGCTCGTCGAGTGCGCGTGATGCGTCTCGGTTGAGGCGCATAAAGATTCGGCGGTCGTGTACGACAGTTACCGTATGACAACTGCCTCAACTCTACCCTTCCCCGTTTGGGTGACAGTCGCGTTCCTCGATGAACTGGAGCTTGCGAGGAAGTCTGATCGGCTACTGAACGTCGACGCGCTGGATATGGTGCACGAAGTCACGTTTGATCTCGCACTCGCGATAGGCGCATACCACCCCCGCATGGCGGTTCGTCTGGTCGCCGACATCTACGGCGGACGCGATTGGGCCACGCAGTCTTTGGATCTTCTACTAGGCGAACTGCTTATGCAGTTCGGGGAAACGGATGCTCGCGACCCCGCAGCTGCCTTCGCCAGCAAACTCTCCTTCGGTGAACACGCAGACGAGGTGCCGGTGGAGTACCTCTTCCGGCGCGAGTATGGAATCGTGTTCATGGGATACACCGGCGCGTTGCTCGCACACGGGCTTTACTGGCCGAAGCAGAGTTCGCAGATACTTCGAACCAAGGTCACCGACGGCATCGGGTTAGTCAGCGTCCTCGCTCCGGACGAGGAACGTCTAATCGGTGTGTCCCAGCGACTTATCGAGGACTACCACGACGAGCGAACCTTGCCGCCGGTCGATCCGAGCTTTCTCGACTCGGTGCGCATCGGCCCACGCCTCTCCTAGACACTACCCTAGCCCACTGACCACCAGGCCCGGCCCTCCTCGTCGCCGCGCTCGCGGCCGATGAACCACGCCACGAGGGCCGCGGCGAGCATCACGAGGACGGCGGCGACGAAGACCTCACGGAAGGTCTGCACCTGGGCCTGCTCCACCAGAGCCTCGAACTCCGGCGAGTCGAAGGGGATGGTGGCAGCGCGCGCGTAAAAGCGCCCGAGGCCCGTGGAGGTGAGGAGCGCGGCGCCGATCAGCATGCCGGTGACGCGGCTCAGCGTGAGCCACGCCGAGACCGTGGCACGTTCGCGCTCGGGAAGGCCGCGGAGGACGGCGGCGGCCAGCGGGGCGATCACGAGGCCGAAGCCGAATCCGCCGATGAGCTGCGGGAGCGTGCGCATCACCTCGGACAGGTCGCGGTCCCACGCCTGGAGCCCCGCGAACCCCACCGCCGCGAGCAGCATGCCCGCAACCGCGGGGAAGCGCAGACCGATGCGCGAGGCCAGCCAGCCACCGGCGAACGCGCCGAGCGGGACCGCTACGGTGAGCCGCATCAACGTCAGGCCACCCTCGAGCGGCGTGTCGACGAGCACGAGGTTCACGAAGAGCGGGACACCGATCAGCGCCGTGATCAGCCCGACGCCGAGCAGCACGCTCGCGAGGTTGGCCGCCGCGACATGCCGCTGCGCGAGCGTCGCCAGGCGCACCATCGACTCGGGGGTGCGGCGCTCATGGCGCACGAAGAGCGCACCGAGTCCGCCCGCGAGCGCCAGTAGCGCCACGGTCACGAGCAGCGGGCGCGGCTCGTTTGGGTCGTCGACGAGCGCGAAGGTGAGCACCGACAGAGCGGCGCCGAGCAGCACCGCGCCCGGCCAGTCGATGCGCCCCCGCCTCGGCGCCTGCCCGGCGAGGTACCAGGCGGGCACGAGCACGGGGAGCGCCATTGGGAGGTTGATCCAGAACACGGCGCGCCAGCCCCACCACTCGGTGATCGCACCACCCCACAATGGGCCCAGCAGCGCGCCGGCCTCGGAGGCGGCGGCGACGGCACCGAGGCCGAGCGCGCGGCGCCCCTCCGGCAGCTCGTCCGCGACGATGGCGAGCGCGACGGGCACGACGCCACCGCCGCCCACCGCCTGAAGCGCGCGGGCGACGACGAGGAACTCGAAGCTCGGGGAGAGAGCGACGAGAGCGCTGCCCAGCATGAACAGCCCCATGGCCGCCGCAAACACTCGAGCGTGCCCGAACACATCGGCGACACGGCCGACGATGGGCAGCGCGACCAGGTAGCCGAGCAGATAGCCGTTCACCACCCAGGACGAGCGGTAGAAGTCGTCCACCGTCAGGCCGATGTCGTTGATGATCGCCGGGAGCACCGTGACGATCGAGGTCTGGTCGTCAGCGGCGATGAAGACGCCGGCGGCGACGACGAACAGCAGCAGCCGGCCGTCGCGCGCGCCCTCGACCTCCGGGCGGCCGGAGGGGGCCGTGCGCGGGCCTCGGCTCATCGGCGGCGCGTCCGCGGCCTCACCGCGGTGGTGCGATCTCGATGTCGGCGTCGAAGTCCGAGAGGTTGAGGCGCCGCACCAGGTCCCCCGCCTCGTTCTCCGTGATCGCGCCTCGGATCTCCACGCGGTGCACGACCGGGTCGTCGACACCGATCCACGCAGTGGCGTCGAGGGGCGTCCCGGAGGCCGAGCCCTGCGCGAAGAGCGCCAGGTCGCCGGAGTCGACCTGCGCGCGCACGACATGGGTGCGCACGCCGTCGATGGTGGCCTCGCCGTCCAGCGCGGGGTCCGTCACGGACCGCATGAGCGAGGTGACACCGGTCTGCGGGTCGAAGATCTGCTCGATGTCGATCGCTTCGCGCTCCCAGCGCCCGGTGAGGGGATTCGTCATCCACGACTCCTCGGGCAGGATGACGATGCCGACATCAACGTTCAGGGGGCCCGCCTTGGCACGGACATCCACCTGCATCGACTCGGGACCGCCCACAGCGCCTTCGGCGTGTTCCATGCTCAGGCCGCGCACGATCTCGGTGGTGCCGTTCTCGTGCTCCAGGGTGAAGCGGAACGACTCGACCTCCTCCATGCGCGCAGCCGAGCGGTCGAGGACCTCCTGCGCGGTCAAGGGCTCCCCCGTCGGTGTGGCATCTCCGTCGCCATCCTCGTCGCCGCCGCCAAAGCACGTAGGCCCAAGCAGCAGGGCGATCAGGGCAACGACCACCACGAGGGGCACGGGCAGCATGGCAGCGAAACGCTTCATCGGACCTCCACGATAGGCGCCCCGGCCTCAATGCTCCCGACGACCCAGCAGCCACTTTCGCGCTCCTCGATGGCGCGCCGGAGCGACTCGGCCTGCGGTCGGCTCACCGCGATGAGCAGGCCGCCCGAGGTCTGCGGGTCGTAGAGCACGTCGACGAGGGCCTGGTCGAGCGCGGCGGTGCGCCGGATACGCTCGCCGAGTTGTTCCAGATTGCGGCCGCCACCACCGGTGACGGCGCCCTCGCGCGCGAAGCGCACAGCATCCTCGAGGAGCGGCACTGAGGCGGCGTCGAGCACGACGGCGACGCCGCTGCGTTCGGCCATTTCGAGCGCGTGACCCAGCAGGCTGAAGCCGGTGACGTCGGTCATCGCGTGCGCCTCGTGCGCTCGCGCCAGGTGGGAGGCGTGCCGGTTGAGTCGCAGCATGGACTGCACGGCGGCGGCGAAGCCGGTCTCGTGGCCATCGCGTTGTTGCTTCGCGGCGGTGAGCAGGATGCCCGTGCCTACCGGCTTGGTGAGCAACAGCACGTCCCCCGGCTGCGCGCCCCCCGTGCGGATGATTGCGTCGGGGTGGATCATCCCGGTGACGGAGAGTCCGTACTTCGGCTCCTTGTCGAAGGTCGTGTGGCCTCCGGCGATCACGCCACCTGCCTCGGCCACCTTCTCCGCGCCGCCTCGGAAGATCTCGGACAGTATCTGCGGGTCGAGGTCCTCCGGGAAGGCGGCGATGTTGAGGGCGAGGCTGACCTCGCCGCCCATCGCGTAGATGTCCGACATCGCATTGGTCGCGGCGATCTGACCGTAGATGAACGGGTCGTCCACTACGGGCGGGAAGAAGTCCAGCGTCTGGATCAGTGCCAGGTCTTCGGACACGCGGAATACGGCCGCGTCGTCGGCCCCATCGAGACCGACGAGCAGCTCCGGGTGCCGCTCGGGCGGGAAGGCGTCGTATAGCGGGCGCAGCACCTGCGCCAGGGTCGCCAGACCCATCTTGCCCGCTCAACCCGCGCAGGAGGCGAGGTCGGTGAGGCGGAAGATGTCTTCGCGCGTCATCGTTCGGTCCTCCTTTCGCGGCTATGTGCCCTCGACGTCGGTCGAGGCGTGGAGTCATCGTCGCACCGGCCACGGGGCGCGTCGAGGAGGGATGCCGCGTGGACGGCTGCTAGGATGGGGTCGTGGCCACCTCGAAACCCGCGCCGAAACGACCGCCGAAGGGTGCCGGCAGGGCCGCCACCGACGCGACGCGACGCGCGAAGGCGCCCCGCCTCTGGACGCCGGCCGAGATCATCGAGTTACTCGACGAGGCGTACGGCCGGGCGCCTCAACAGCCCTCGCACGCGCCGGTGTTCGAGTTGGTGCTCACGCTGCTCTCGCAGCACACCTCCGACCACAACTCCGGTCACGCCATGCACCGTCTGATCGAGCGCTTCCCGACATGGCACGCCATCCTCGCGGCCTCGCCCGCGGCCATCGAGGATGCGATCCGGCCGGGTGGGCTCGCACCGACGAAGTCGAAGCGGTTGCTGGCGTTGCTGGAGGAGGTGAAGCAACACGCACCGGACTTCGACCTGGAGTTCCTGCGCGACCTGCCGCTGGAGGACGCCAAGCGGTGGCTCACCTCGCTGCCCGGCGTCGGTCCGAAGACGGCGGCGTGCGTGCTCCTCTTCTCCCTCGAGCGGCCCGCGTTGCCGGTGGACACGCACGTCGAGCGGGTGGCGAAGCGCCTGGGCTTTGTGCCGCCGAAGATGCCCGCGGACAAAGCGCACGCCGTGCTGGAGTCGATGCTGGAGCCCGAGCAGGTCTACGCCTTCCACGTCGACCTCATCCAGCACGGCCGGCGCACCTGCTACGCGCGCAAGCCTCGATGTGGGGAGTGCGTGCTGGAAACGCGGTGTCCGAAGGTCGGAGTGAAGTAGCGTCGGCCCCCGCGCCCTTCCCTCGGAGGCCACATCGGACGCCAACGAGAACCGGCGAGGATCGCCTCTTGACCGGCGGACACGCAGCCTTATCTTCAGTGGCTCAACGCGAGTGACTTGAAGGGCGGGCAGCCGTGGCGGTCGATTCAGAGCAACCTGGTGACGTCGGTCCCTGGCGACGAGTGCTGATCGGCGCACTGGTCGTCCTCGCCGTCATCTTCATCGTGATCATGGTGGTGAACGAGGCGATCATCCCGCCGCTCATCGTCTTCGCGCTGGTGTTCGCCGGACTGGCGTATGCGGTCGCGCGATGGGGCAAGAAGCGCTGGGTGCTGATCGTCGCGACGGTGCTCGCGGCGTTGGCACTCATCTCGAACGTCCCCTTCATCGTCGAAGACCTGACACATCCCGAGACCGCGTTCTCGTTCATCCCTACCGTGATCTCAGTCCTCGCCGCGGTCGTAGCGGTCATCGCGGGCCTCGGGGCGATCTTCGGCTTCGCCCCCTCGTTGGCCCGGCCGCTGGGCGGCGCAGCCGTCGCGGCCGCGCTGGTCGTGGTTGTAGTCTCCGGCTTCGCCACCGCAGGCGTCGATGACGCGGAAGCCCAGCCGGACGACGTCACCGTGCTAGCCGAGGGTGTCGAGTACCCGGAAACACTCGCAGCCCCGGCCGGCACCGTCGGCTTCTTCCTCGACAACCAGGACCTCATCCGCCACACCTTCGTCATCGAGGGCCATGACGTGAAGGAAGAGCTGCCCGGTTCCTCAACGAAGCGGGTCGAGGTAACGCTAGAGCCGGGTGAGTACACCTACATCTGCGACGTGGCGGGCCACGAGCGCATGGAGGGCGTACTGACGGTCTCGTAGGCGACGGCTCACCCGCTCACGTCGTCCGCTGGTCGAGCAGCAGCTGCATGTCGATGCGGTCCAGCCAGCGGTCGAACTTGTGGCCGGTCTGCCGCTGTCGCCCGACCTCGACGAAGCCGAACGAGCGATGCAGCGCCACGCTGGCCGCGTTCTCCGACTCGATCCCCGCCAGCATCGTGTGCATCCCGAGGCTTCGCGCCTCCTCGATGAGCGCCGCGAGCAGAGCGCGGCCGGCCCCGCGCCGCTGGAATCGCTCGTTGACGTAGCCGGCGTCCTCCCGCGTGAAGCGATAGCCCGCCCGCGGGCTGTGAGGTGCGAGGTAGCCGAAGCCGGCAAGTGCGCCAGCCAGTTCGGCCACCAGCACCGGCGTCGAGTCGTCGTGCTCGGCGAACCACTGCGCCCGCTGCTCCAGCGACCAGGGCGCGAGGTCCCAGGTCGCGACGCCGTGCTCCACCTCGTAGTTGTAGATGCGGTTGATGACGGGGAGGTCGTCCATGGTCGCCCGGCGGACCAGGGGCGGGGCCGAGAGCGAGGCCGCCGGCGCATCGGCGTCACGCGCCGGCATCGCGCGGCTCCCGCAGCATCAACTGCACCTCCACCGTGTTCAGCCAGCGGCCGAACTTGAAGCCCGTCTCGCGCTCGGTGCCGATGACCGTGTAGCCCAGCGACCGATGCAGCTCGATGCTTCCCACGTTCTCCGACTCGATCCACGCGACGAGCGTGTGCATCCCGATGCGCCGCGCTTCCTCGATGAGCGCCCCGAGCAGGAGCCGCCCGATACCGGCGCGGTGAAAGCGGGGGTCGACGAAGATCGTGTTCTCGCGCGTGCAGCCGTAGCCAGGCTTCGGCCGGTAGATGGACAGGTACGCGAAGCCCACGACCTGCCGGTCCTGCTCGGCCACGAGCACCGGGGTGTTCTCGTCGTGCTCCGCGAACCACTCGACACGGCGCTCCCACGACCACGGCTCGATGTCCCACGTGGCGACGCCACCCAGCACCTCGTCGTTGTAGAGGCGGTGGACCGCGGGCAAGTCGTCCGCGGAGGCGGGACGGACGCGGACGGTGGCGGCATCGGGCAATGGATCGCGCACGGGAAACTCCAGCCAGGACTACCAAGCCCGGCGCGCGCAGATTACAGCAGAAGTGTATCGCTGAGGTTTCGGCCGCGTGCGAGCAGGTGTACCGTTGCGCCGCCTCGGATACACTCACTGCCTTGCATTGTGGAAGGAACGACGAGCGATGACGACGTGGTCTGCCCTGCTCTCTCCGTCCGCCGCCGGTGCGGCATGGATGGGCACGTGCGTCCGTCGTCGTCGCGTGGCCATCACCGGCTCGCACCGCACCTCATCGTAGGCGGCGCGCCATGGATGGCTCCCCCTCTTCCCTGGACCTCGAATGGATCGAAGGTGGCGGGCTCGACTCGCCGCTGGGCTTCCGCGCCGGCGGCATCTACACCGGCGTCAAGACCTACGGTGACGAACCGAGGCTGGACCTGGGCCTGATGGCAACGGACGGTCCGTGCACCGTGGCGGGCATGTTCACCCAGAACCAGGTCGTCGGCGACGCGGTGTTGTGGGACCGCGCGGTGGTCGCCTCCGGCAGCCCGGTACGCGCGCTCATCTGCAACTCTGGCTGCTCCAACGTGCTCAACGGCGAGCAGGGCGCGCGTGACACGCGCCGGATGGCCGAGCTGGTCGCCGAGCGCCTGGGTGTCGCGCCCGAGGAGGTGCTGATCGGCTCCACCGGGGTGATCGGCCGCCCGCTCCCGATGCCATTGATCGAGCGCGGCATCGCGGACGTCGACCTCCGCCCCGATGGTGGCTTCGCGTTCGCGCGGGCGATCATGACGACCGACACGCATCCGAAGCACGCGGCAGTGAGGTTCACCTGCGACGGCCGCACCTACACCATCGGTGGCTGCATCAAGGGCTCCGGGATGATCCACCCGGACATGGCAACGATGTTCGGGTTCCTCACGACCGACGCGCCCGCCGAGCGTGACTGGCTACAGGCCACCCTCCGCGAGGTCGTAGGCCGCACCTTCAACATGGTCGACATCGACATGGACACCTCCACCAGCGATACCGCGCTGCTCTTCGCCAGCGGGGCCGCGGGCGGCGAACCGGTCACCGACGGCCACCCGGCGGCCGCGTCGCTGCACGAGGCCATCGAGGTGGTCGCACGCTACCTCGCGCGCGAACTCGCCCGGGACGGCGAGGGTGCGCAGACACTGATCGAGGTCGTGGCGGAAGGCGCCGCCAGCCTGGAGGACGCGAGGCGCGCGGCGCGCACGGTCGCGTCGTCGCCGCTGGTGAAGACGATGATCGTGG
Source organism: Dehalococcoidia bacterium (assembly GCA_009379925.1). Classification (GTDB taxonomy): domain Bacteria; phylum Chloroflexota; class Dehalococcoidia; order UBA2979; family UBA2979; genus WHSU01. The sequence goes on from WHSU01000002.1 coordinate 198,828, forward strand.
GACGTGACCCGAACTGGGGCCGCGTGATGATGGCGGCCGGCCGCTCGGGGGCCCGCTTCGACCAACATGCCGCCAGCGTGTGGGTCGGCGAGCACCAGGTGCTCGACCGTGGCACGCCGACGAGTGTGGACCTCGCGCTGGTGTCACAGGCGATGGGCACGCCCGAGGTGCAACTGCGCGTCCACCTGGGCGCGGGGGAGGCCACGGCGACGGCCTGGGGCTGCGACCTGACGGAGGGGTACGTGCGCATCAACGCGGACTACACGACCTGACCCGCACGCACCGCACCGCCTCCCGAACGCACGAAGGCGAGGACCCCGGATGACCGAGACCCGCGCGACCGTGGTGAAGATCGGCGGATCCACCCTCGGCGCCTCCGACACATCGCTCGCGGACGTCGTGGCCCTCCACGCGGCCGGCCAGCGGCTGATCGTCGTGCACGGCGGCGGGGCAATGATCACGGACTGGCTCGGACGCATGCAGATCGAAACGGAGTTCGTGAACGGCCTCCGCTCGACGGACCAGGCCGCCCTAGATGTGGTGGTGGGCGTGCTGCGCGGCGTGGTCAACACGCGGCTGGTTGCGGAGATCGTGGCGCTCGGAGGCCGTGCGGTCGGCCTCTGCGGCGTGGACGGCGGGGCGGTCCGGGCCGAGCGTTACGACGAGCGGCTCGGCTACGTCGGACGGGTCACCTCGGTGGACGGCGCGTTCTTCACGGACCTGCTGGACGCCGGTGTGATCCCGGTGGTGGCCCCGATCGGCCTCGAGCCGCCCGATCAGCCGCTGAACATCAACGCAGACACGGTGGCGGGCGAGATCGCGCACGCGGTGGGCGCCGAGCGGCTGATCTTCCTCACGGACGTCGACGCGCTGCTCGATGCTGAACAGCAGCCGGTGGGGGAACTGTCCGCCGCCCTTGCCGCCGATTTGCGCGCGGACGGGACGCTGGCGGGTGGTATGATCCCGAAAATCGAGGCCTGCTTCCGCGCGGGTCAAGCAGGTGCTGTGTCTTTCGTTGCCAATGGCACGCTCCCAGGGACCACGCGTCGCATCGTAGCCGGAGAGGCGCTAGGCACGCGCGTCACGGGAGGGTAGCCACGGGTGGGATTTTTCGAGGACCGAGGCGGCCGCGGCGACCGGGGTGACCTGGGACCGCCGCCCGATCCGTTCCGCTTCGGCAACGGGGACAGGGAACTCCGCTCGCCCGTACCGCTGCGCTGGATCGCGATCGCGGCGGTCCTGCTGGTGGTGTTCGTCTCCCTGAACGTCCTCAAGTCGATCTACGTGGACGTCCTGTGGTTCCAGTCCGTCGACTACGCCGGCGTCTTCCGGCGCGTGATCGTCGCGCGGGTGAGTCTCTTCTTCACGGGCGCCCTGATCACGGCGGCCGTGCTGGGTGTGAACATCTGGCTCGCCCGACGCCTGGCGCCTCGCGGGCCGGAAGAGTCGTTCATCGAGGAGGTGGACCCCGAGGCGATCCGCCGCATCGTGATGGTGCTGCTGGTCGCTGGGACCCTCTTCTTCGCGGTGATCTTCGGCTCGGTGCTGGGCGGCGGCTGGGAGGTCATCCTGCGATGGATGAACGGCGTGTCGTTCGGCCAGACCGACTCGCAGTTTGGCCGCGACATCTCGTTCTACATCTTTGACCTGCCCGCCTACGAGTTCATCCAGGGCTGGGCGCTGGGTCTGATGGTGGTGTCCGCGCTGGCCGCCGCCGCGGTGTACGGCCTGAGCATCTCGCTTCAGCGCTTCGAGGTGAACATCACCCGCGGGATGCGCATCCACCTCTCGATCCTCGTTGGGCTCATCCTGCTGCTGATCGGCGTGAGCACGTACCTCAGCATCTTCGACCTGGTCTCCGCGTCGGGCGGCATCGTCTACGGCGCGACGTATACCGACGTGCATGCGCGGCTCCCGGCCCGCTACGTCATCATCGCGCTCACGCTGTTCGCCGCCGCGGCCACCATCGCCAACGCTTTCCTCACCCGCGAGGGCTTCCGCCTGCCGCTCTTCGCCATCGGACTGTGGGCGTTCGCGGGCATCATCGGCGGGGTGATCTATCCGTCGGCCGTCCAATCGCTGCAGGTGGAGCCGAACGAGCGCGAGCGCGAGTTCGACTACATCGCGCGGAACATCGCGGCCACTCGGTACGCGTGGGGCCTCAACGAGATCACGGAAACGCCGTACCCCGCCGAGAACCTGGTCAGCGAGGAGGACATCGCTGCCTTCCCGGAGACCATGGAGAACATTCGCCTGCTGGACCCGCGGCCGCTGCGCGACACTATCAACCAGCTCCAGGCGATCCGGCAGTTCTACCACTTCGAGGACGTGGACATCGATCGCTACCCGATCGACGAGGGCGGCGTGGACCAGCAGGTGCTGCTCTCGGCGCGCGAGCTAGACCTGAGCAACGTGCAGGACCGCAACTGGACCCGCGAGCGGCTGCAGCTGACCCATGGATACGGCGCCGTGGTCACGCCGGTGAACGAGGTACGAGACGCGGGCCTCCCCATGTTCATTACCTCCGACATCCCACCGCAGAGCGAGGAGATCTCGATCTCGCCGGAGGGGTCACGCATCTACTTCGGGGAGATGACGAACCACTACGTGGTAGTGAAGACGAACGAGCCGGAGTTCGACTACCCGCTGGGCGAGGGCAACACAGAGACGTTCTACGAGCCCGACCAGGGCATCCGCGTCTCCTCGATCGGCCGCCGGCTGGCACTGGCCTGGCAGCTGGGGGACGGCAACCTGCTGATCTCCGGGCAGATCAACAACGACTCGCGCGTGCTGCTGCACCGCAACATCCGCGAGCGCGTGAACAAGGTGGCGCCCTTCCTCCTCCTCGATTCCGACCCCTACCTCGTCGTCGTCGACGACCAGCTGAAGTGGATCCAGCCGGCCTACACCGTGGCGGACGAGTTCCCGTACTCGCAGCCCACCGGGGGCATCAACTACATGCGCGACAGCGTGCAGGTGGTCATCGACGCCACGACCGGCGAGATGGACTTCTACCTGGTCGATGAGCAGGACCCCGTGGTCGCGACGTGGGCGAAGATCTTTCCGGAGCTGTTCACGCCGGACGAGGAGATGCCCGAGCAGATCCGCAGTCACCTGCGCTACCCGCTGGACATGTTCAAGCGGCAGGCGCAGCAGTACCTCCGCTACCACATCACGGACCCGAACGTGTTCTTCATCGGCGAGGACTTCTGGAACATCCCGACGGAGCGCGCCCAGCAGCAATCCGCTCCCATGGAGCCGTACTACGTCACGATGACGCTGCCCGGCGAGGACTCGGCGGAGTTCGTGCTGATCCTGCCGTTCACGCCGAACAACCGCCCCAACACCGTCGCCTGGCTCGCCGGCCGCTCGGACGGGGATGTGTTCGGCACGCTGCGGGCATACCGCTTCCCCACCGGGGACCTGGTCTTCGGCCCCTCCCAGGTGGAGGCGCGCATCGACCAGGACGCCCTGATCTCACAGCAACTCAGCCTGTGGGACCGGGCCGGCTCCGAGGTGTTCCGGGGCAACATGCTGATGATCCCCATCGGTGAGTCATTCCTCTTCGTGCAGCCCATCTATCTGCGAGCTACCCAGGCGCCGCTGCCGGAACTGCGTCGCGTCATCGTCGCGAACGGAAACAACATCGCGATGGAGCCGACGCTCGATCAGGCGCTCGACGTGATCTTCGGCCGGCGTGACCCCACGCTGCCCTCCGAGGAGGACGGCGGGGTGATCACGCCGCCACCCGGCGCGACGCCGACACCCGCACCGACGGCGACACCGCCACCCGGGACCGCTACGCCGCCACCCGACCTGCCGGCCAATCTCCAGCAGTTGCTGGAGGAGGCGCGACGTGCTTCGGACGCCGCCGAGGCGGAACTGGAGCGGCTGCGCGAAGTGCTCGACGCCCTGGAGGCGCTGGGCGCCGGCGGTCAGCCGTGACCCGCGCGCACACATCGAGCGCACAGTAGCGAAGCCGCCGGCGGACGCCGGCTGAAATGGGACGCGAGGAGAACGATGAGCGACATCCAGGCACGGGAGGCAGCGGTCTTCATGCAGACCGGCCGCCGTATGCCGGTGACGCTCGTGCGCGGCGAGGGCACCCGCGTCTGGGACGACGCCGGGCAGTCCTACCTGGACTTCGTCGCGGGCATCGCCGTGAATTCGCTGGGGCACGCGCACGCCGGCCTCGTCGACGTGATCGCGGAGCAGGCACGCACGCTGATCCACGTCTCCAACATCTTCTACACGGAGCCGCAGATCGAGCTGGCGGAGCTGCTCGTGCGGCACTCCGCGCTCGACCGCGTCTACTTCGTGAACTCCGGCGCGGAGGCGAATGAGGCGGCGATCAAGCTGGCGCGGAAGTGGGGCATCCAGAACCGTAACGGCGCCTACGAGATCATCGCGACGACCAACGGCTTCCACGGGCGCACGATGGCGACCGTCTCCGCCACCGGGACCCCTCGCTACCGCGAGCCCTTCGGTCCGCCGCTGCCGGGCTTCGTCTTCGTCCCCTACGACGATGTGCAAGCGATCCGCGAGGCCACCACGGAGCGGACCGCGGCGGTCATGGTGGAGCCCCTGCAGGGCGAGGGCGGGGTGAACGTCCCCGCCTCGGACTACCTGCGCCAGGTACGCGCCTGGTGCGACGAGCAGGGCCTGCTGCTGGTGCTGGACGAGGTGCAGACGGGCATCGGCCGCACCGGCACGCTGTTCGCGTACGAGCAGGCCGGCGTTGAGCCGGACATCATGACGCTGGCCAAGGGCATCGCGGGCGGCGTCCCGCTGGGCGCCGTGCTTGCGAAGGAGCGCGCCTCGGTCTTCGAGCCCGGCGACCACGGCTCGACGTTCAGCGGTAACCCGCTGGCGACCGCCGCGGGCGCCTACGTGGTGAAACAACTGCTCGATGGCGGCGTCCTGGAGAACGCGCGGGAGCGCGGCGAGCAGCTCGAACGTGGCCTCGCCAGCCTCGAGGACCGCTTTCCCGGGGTAACCGGGCAGCGCGGGGCGGGGCTGCTGCGCGGACTCGAGCTTGCGGCGGAGCACTCCGCGGACATCGTGAACCGCGCCCGCGAGCGCGGCCTGCTGCTCAACCCGGTGCGTCCGGATGTCGTGCGGTTCATGCCGCCGCTCACGGTCACCGCCGAGGAGATCGACGAAGCGCTCGAGATCCTCGCGGGTGTGCTCGCGGAACTGCCGGACGGCGAGCGCTAGCGGGCGGGCGCGGCCCGGGACCTCCGGCCGCTAAGCACCGCCCGCCGCATACTCAGATCACCCAACTCTGTGACTCAGCAGGAGCATCCCCATGGCCGAATCTATCGTGCTCGCGTACTCGGGCGGCCTCGACACCTCCGTCGCCTGCAAGTGGCTGCAGGAGGAGCGCGGCTACGACGTCGTCTGCCTCACCGTCGACCTCGGCAACCTGCCGGACGTGGAGGGCGCCAAGCGGCGGGGCGCGGAGGCCGGCGCGAAGTCGGTCGAGTTCACCGACGCGCGTGAGGACTTCCTGCGCTACTTCGTCTTCCCCGCACTGGCCGCGAACGCCGTCTACGAGGGCCAGTACCCGCTCGCGACCGCCCTCGGACGCCCGCTGATCGCGAAGCTGCTCGTGGACAAGGCACGCGAGGTGGGCGCGACCGCGGTGGCGCACGGCTGCACCGGCAAGGGCAACGACCAGGTGCGCTTCGACGTGGCGATCCAGACGCTGGCGCCGGACCTCACCATCGTGGGTACCGCCCGCGAGAACGAGATGACCCGCGACGAGGCGATGGAGTATGCCGCGAAGCACGGTATCTCCGTACGCACGACGGTCGAGTCGCCGTATTCGACCGACGAGAACCTGTGGGGCCGCTCGGTGGAGTGCGGGGTGCTCGAGGACCCGTGGGCGGCGCCACCGGAGGACGCCTACGCGTGGACGAAGCCGCTGGACCGCACGCCGGAGCGGCCTGCACACGTGGAGATCACGTTCAAAGAAGGCTTCCCCGTGGCCCTCGATGGCGAGGAGCTGGGACCGGTCGAGCTGGTGCAGCGCCTCTCCGACCTCGGCGGCGAGCACGGCATCGGCCGCATCGATATGGTGGAGGACCGCCTGGTCGGCATTAAGTCGCGCGAGATCTACGAGGCGCCGGCCGCGACGATCCTGATCGAGGCGCACAAGGCCCTCGAGGCGTTGACGCTGTCCAAGCTGCAACTGCGGATGAAGGAGCGCGTGGCGCAGGAGTACGCGGACCTGATCTACAACGGCCTCTGGTTCTCCGCCCACCACCGCGACCTCGCGGCGTACACGCAGTCGACGCAGCGCCACGTCTCGGGCGACGTGCGGATGCGCCTCTGGCGCGGCAGGGCCGTGCCGGAAGGCCGCCGCTCGGACGAGAGCCTGTACTCGTACGAGCTGGCGACGTACGGCTCGGGCGACCAGTTCGACCAGAAGGCGGCGGCGGGGTTCATCAAGCTGTGGGGCCTGCCCGTGCAGGTACAGGCGCAACGCCAACTCCTCCGCGAGCCGGGCGACCCGCTGCACCTCGCGGCGCCGGAGGAGTAAGACCACATGGAACGGCGTGGGCAGTCCGCCGATGAGCCCGTGGACCAGGAGCGGCTCGCGGCCCGCATCACCCAGATGTACGAGGATATCCCGAATGGACTGCTCGCCTCCGAGGAGCTGATCCGGGAGCGGCGGATCAACGCGTACCAGGAGAACGTCGAGATGGGTCTCCCCGTCGAGGAGGCAGAAGCCCTGTACGCCCAGCACGTAGCAGGGCTTGAACAGGACGAGGCCGAGCTGCGAGCCCGCATCGAGCAGGAAGACAGCTAGCCATCGCCTGTTCGCACCCACGCACATCCACCGAGTTCATCCGATAGCCCATCGCCCCGGCGCCGTGTAGCCTCCGCGCATGCCGAACGACACCCCGGAGACACCTCCCGCGAAGCTGTGGGGCGGGCGCTTTAGCGGCCAGACGGACGCGCTCGTGGAGGCGTTCAACGCCTCCATCGACTTCGACCGCCGACTGTACCGCGAGGACATCGCCGGCTCCATCGCGCACGCGCGCATGCTCGCGCGGCAGGGCATCATCGCGGACGCCGACCGCGACGCGATCGTCGACGGGCTGGTGGCGATCCGCGAGGAGATCGAGGCGGGGCGCTTCGAGTTCCGCCTGGACCGCGAGGACATCCACCTCAACATCGAGGCGGCGCTGACGGAGCGCATCGGCGACGCGGGACGGCGGCTGCACACCGCCCGCTCGCGCAACGACCAGGTGGCCACGGACACACGCCTCTTCGTGCGAGCCGCGTGCGACGAGGCGTGTGAGGCGCTGCGCTCGATGCGACTCGCACTCCTCGAACTCGCCGAGCGCGAGGCGGACACGGTGATCCCCGGCTACACCCACCTGCAGCGCGCGCAGCCGATCCTGCTGGCGCACCACCTGCTGGCCTACGAGGCGATGTTTACGCGGGACACGGAGCGGTTCAGCCAGGCGCGGGCGCGGGCGAACGTGCTCCCGCTCGGCTCGGGCGCGCTCGCCGGTGTTACGTACGACATCGACCGCGAGTCTGTCGCGCGCGAACTCGGCTTCGAGGCGATTTCGACGAACTCCCTCGATGCCGTCGCCGACCGTGACTTCGTCGTCGACTACCACGCCGCCGCCGCGCTCTCGATGGTGCACCTATCGAGGCTGGCGGAGGAGGTGATCCTGTGGGCGACGGCGGAGTTCGGGTTCGTCGACATCGCCGACGCCTTCTCGACGGGGTCCAGCATCATGCCGCAGAAGAAGAACCCGGACGTCGCCGAGCTGGCCCGAGGCAAGAGCGCCCGCGTCATCGGCAACCTCGTGCAGTCGCTCACTCTGCTCAAGGGGCAGCCGCTGGCCTACAACAAGGACAACCAGGAAGACAAAGAGCCGCTGTTCGACTCGGTCGACTCGTTGCTCATCTCCGTGCGCGTCATGGCGGCCATGATGCCGGCGCTCATCTTCGACCGCGAGCGTGGCCGGGCGGCCGCCGTCGCCAACTTCGCGCTGGCGACGGACATCGCGGACTACCTGGCGAAGCGGGGCGTCCCCTTCCGCGAGGCGCACGAGGCCGTGGGCAAGCTCGTCGCGCGCTGCGAGGCTGCCGGCCAGACGTTCGATGACCTCTCCCTGGAGGACTACCGCGACGCCCACCCGGCCTTCGAGCGTGACGTGCTCGCGCTCGACATCGAAGCCGCGCTGGCCGCGCGGAACGTGCCCGGCGGCACGGGGCCGCAAGCAGTGGCGGACGCCCGCATCGCCGCGCGCGAGCGGCTCGAGGGCGAAACGCGAACGCCGTGAGCACCGTACGCATTGCGCCGTCGATCCTGACCGCGGACTTCGGGCGGCTCGCCGAGCAGGTGCGGGACGCGGAGGCGGGTGGGGCCGACCTGTTCCACCTGGATGTGATGGACGGGCTCTTCGTCCCCCCGATCACGTTTGGCGGGCAAGTCGTCGCGGCCGTGCGGGCGGCGACGCGGCAGCCGGTCGAGGTGCACATGATGGTCGCGAAGCCGGCCGAGCACTTCGAGGAACTGTCGGCGGCTGGAGGCGGGCGACTGATCTTCCATTGGGAAGCGATCGGCGCCGAAGACGGCCCGGAGGGCGTCAACGCGCTGATCCAGCAGGTGCGCGCCCTCGGATGCGAGGTCGGCATCGCAATCAACCCTGAGACACCCGCCGAGGCGATCCTGCCGGTGCTCGCGTCGCTCGATGAGGTGGTGGTGATGCTGATCCGTCCCGGGTGGGGCGGTCAGCCGATGATGCCAGCGCACCTGGAGAAGGTGCGCACCCTGCGCGAGCACATCGATGGCCGTCGCCTGCCGGTCATGCTGGAGGTGGACGGAGGGGTGAAGGCACACAACGCGCTCGAGTGCGTCACCGCGGGCGCGGACACGCTGGTCGCCGGGTCGGCCGTCTACAACCCGGGCCAGACGCCCCAGGAAGCCATCGCGGAGCTTCGAGCCGCGCTCGGATAACGTTCCCTCCTCAACGCCCCACACGAATTCGCGACGCGCTCCGCCCGCCGGACAGCCCGCGTCCTGACCGAGCCTGCCCGCACCCTTCGGACACGAAGACGCCCCGCGGGTGCGGGGCGTCGCATCGATGCGTGCGTCTGAGGGGCGGTCCTAGTAGGGGACGCCGGCGCCCTGCATCTCCTTGGACTGAGTGCGCAGGCAGCGCGTGCAGACGTTGATGCGCTTCCAGCGGCCCTCCACGAACATCTTCTTCTTGTGCACGTTCGGGCGGAATTCGCGGTTGGTCTTCGGGGCCTTGCGCCGCCACGCGCCCGAGTGCTTGTGACGGATGGCGCGGCCGAAGGTGGTCCGCTTGTCGCACACGTCGCACTGTCCTGCTGCCATGTCGTCGATCCTGCTCGTGGGGCTCGCAGTACCCATCCGCTAACGCAAACGGCATACTGGTCAGAGTCTGGATTGCTGGAGGCTACTCGGGAGGGTTCAGTAGCCTGACGCAGGTTACCAGCCGGTCGTCTGTACCGTCTATCACGCACCGTCCGTTACGTGACGAACCCCGCAGGAGCCGGGTCCGATGATCGCTGCTACCTCGCTCACCGCACAGCAGCTCCGCGAGGCCCTGGAGGCGGCCGAGCGCTGGCTGGCCCTGAACCGCGACGCCGTGAACGCCATCAACGTCTACCCCGTCCCTGACGGCGACACCGGCACCAACATGCTGCTCACGTGGCGGGCCGCCTTGAAGGCCGGCGAGGACGTGGAGGGCGGCGCGGGCGCCTATCTCGCCGCCGTCGCGCGTGGCGCGCTGCTGGGCGCAAGGGGAAACAGCGGCGTCATCCTCTCGCAGATGCTGCGCGGGCTGGCGGAGACGCTGACCAGCGCCGAGGACATCGACTGCGCCTCGCTGTGTCGGGCGCTGGAAGGCGCCTCGACGACCGCGTACTCCGCGGTCAGCCAGCCCGTCGAGGGGACGATGCTGACGGTCATGCGGGAGGCCGCCGCAGCCTGCGCCGCGGCCGAGCGCGTCCGCTCAGAGTTCGCTCACGTGTTGGAGGCGTTCGTCGATGAGGCCCGCGCCAGCGTGGAGCGCACACCCGACCTGCTGCCCCGCCTCCGCGACGCCGGGGTCGTGGACGCGGGCGGACTCGGCATCGCCGTGCTCTTCGAGGGTGTGCACCTGGGGATCACGCGCGACCCGCTGCCGGATCCGAGGACGCCCGGAACCGCACAGGTGGCGCTGGACGCGGTCGAGCACGAGGGGCATGGCTACTGCACCGAGTTCGTAGTGCTGGGCGTCGACATCGACCGGGTGACGCTCCAGGATGCGCTCGACGCAGCCGGCGGCGAGTCGATCCTGGTAGTCGGCGACGCGGACGCCGTCCATGTCCACGTGCACCTCACCGACCCCGGCCCGGCGCTCACCGCCGGCGTCCGCCACGGCGCCCTGGCCGCCGTGAAGGTCGAGAACATGCAGGCGCAGCATGAAGAGTGGACACAGGGGCACGAGGCACGCCACGAGGAGCCGGGACGCGGGGGCCCGGCCGAACAACGGGAGGCGCCTGCATTCGGCCTCGTCGCGGTGGCGCGCGGGGCCGGCATCGTGGCGACCTTCCGCGAACTGGGCGCCGCACGTGTACTGGATGGTGGGCCGACGGGGAAGGCGAGCGCCGGGGAGCTACTGGAAGCGGCCACCGGCGCCGGGCGCGAGCGGGTCTTCCTGCTGCCGAACGACAAAGACGTGCTGATGGCGGCCGAGCAGGCGGCCGCGCAGTCCGGCGGCCTCATCGAGGTGATCCCCGCCCGCTCGGTCGCGGCCGGGCTCGCTGCGGCGGTCGCCTACCTCCCCGAGGGCGACGCGGACAACGTGGCGGAGCAGATGCGCGAGGCGATGGGCGACGTCCGCAGCATCGAAGCGACGGTCTCGGTGCGCGACGCGGTGGTCGACGGCGTGGACGTGCGTTCCGGCGACGGGATCGCCCTGCTCGATGGCGTGCTCGTCTGCTGCGAACCGACGGTTGAGGATGCCGCGCTGGCGGCCATCCGGCGCGCCGTCACGCCTGCCTCCGCGCTGATCACCCTTTACGCCGGCGCCGGCGCGCCCGGTGGCGGGGACGTACTCCGGCGCATCATCGAGGACGCCCATCCGGACCTGGAGGTGGAGGTCATCGAGGGCGGCCAGCCACACTACCCGTACGTGCTTGCGGTCGAGTAGCCCGCTAGACTGCCGCCATGGCCATCCGCATCGTCACCGACTCCACCGCCGACATCCCCGCCGACCTGGCGGAGCGCCTCGGACTGTTCGTCGTACCGATGCCGATTATGTTCGGTGATGAGGAACTACGCGACGGCGTCGATATCACCACGGACCAGTTCTTCCGGCGCCTGGTGCGCGAGCAGCAGCTCCCGACCACATCGCAACCCCCGTCCGGCGTCTTCGCACAGGCCTACGAGACACTGCAGGCCGGCGGCACGGACGGCATCGTTTCCATCCACCTCTCGGGCAAGCTGAGCGGCACCGTGGAGTCGGCGCGGCAGGCCGCCCAGCAGACGGCCGGGCACGTGGCCATCGTCGACTCCGGGCAGGTCTCGGTCGGCCTCGGGCTGGGCGTGATCGCTGCGGCCGAGGCGGCACAGGCCGGAGCGTCGCTGGACGAGGTGAAGCGCGTGGCGCAGGACGTCTTCGACCGCACCCGCACATACATCCTCTTCGACACGCTGGAGTACCTCCGCCGCGGCGGGCGCATGGGCCGCGGCATGGAGGTGGTGGGCACGCTGCTCAAGGTGAAGCCAATCGCGACGCTCGAGGGCGGCGAGCTGGTGGCGGCCGGCCGCGTTCGTACCCGGGCGAAGGCCGTGGAGGACCTGCTCCGACGCGTCGCCGAGTTGCGCCCCATCGAGCGCGCCGCGGCCGCGCATGCCACCACGCCGCAGGACCTGGACTACATCGTGAACCGGCTGCGCGGCATCGCGCCGGACGCGGATGTCTTGCCTGCCCGCATCACGCCCGCCCTCGGCGCCCACGGCGGGCCGGGCGTGCTCGGCGTCGCGGTCGTCGCGGCGCCGCGCAGCAACAACGGAGGCTCCCCCGCCGCCCCGGCGACATGAGCATCGCGCTGAGGATCGCTGGACCGTGAGCACCGACCTCGGGCGGCTTGGGCTCATCCTTCAGCGCGAGCTGGATGCGGGCGCCGAGGACACCCTCGTGCAGGGTGGACTGGACGAGCTGCTCCGCTCGCAGGCGCGGGACGAGCCACCCGGTTCCGCGCTGCTACGCATGGTGGCCCACCTGCCGGCCGCCGGATATCGCTCGCTGGACGAGGACGACCGCCGGACCTGGCTACGGCGCGCCCTCGCGACGGTACACCGCGAGGCCGGCCTCGAACGCGACACACGCGCACCGCGCGGGCATCGCGACAGCGAGCGCGGCCGCCGGTCGAACGGCGCCGGGCAGCGGCCGGCGCCAAGCTCCGCGGCGACGCAACGCCCGGCGCGGGCGGCCGCACGTGACGCGCGGCCCCCACCGAAGCCCGCGATCCCGCCGGGCGCGGCGGGCCTCGACGCGCCGATTGCGGCGGCCGGCACGGGGCTTCGGTCTGCCACGCTGAAGCGCGTGCAGTCGCTGGGGGTCCAGACGATCGGCGACGCGCTGCGCTACTACCCCTACCGGCACCACGACTTCACCCAGACCGTACCGATCGCGGCCCTGCGCTTCGGGGTCGACCAGACGGTGCGCGGCGTCGTGGAAAGTTCGCGCGACCTCCGGTTCGGACGCGGTCGAGGCGGGCGCGGGGCGGCCGAGGTGGTCCTGCGCGACGCCGCCGGTTCGTCGATCCAGGCCATCTGGTTCAACCAGCCGTTCATCGCACGCTCCATCCGGGTGGGATCGGAGATCGCGCTCGCGGGCAAAGTGGGGCAGTACCGTAACCGGCCAGCCTTCCAGAACCCCGAGTACGAGACCCTCACCGAGGAGATGAAGCACACCGGCCGGCTGGTGCCGGTCTACCACCTCACGCAGGGCCTCGCGCAACGACCGCTGCGCACCGCCATCGCCACGCTCGTCGAGCGCTACGCCGAGCGCATCGAGGACCCGCTGCCCGAGGAGATCCGTGAGCGTCATGGGCTACTGGAACTGGCCGAGGCGACGCGGCAGGTGCACTACCCGGACAGCCAGGAGGCGCTCGAGGCCGCCCGCCGCCGGCTGGCCTTCGACGAGCTGCTCGCGGTGCAGATCGGGGTGCAGACGCGAAAACGCGAGTGGCAGGACGTGGGCAACGCACCGATGGTCGGCGACCACTCCGTCGCGGACGCCTTCCTCGCCGGCCTCCCCTTCGCGCTCACGGACGCGCAGCAGCGCGCGCTGCACGACCTGCGGGGCGACCTGGCGCGGAGCGCGCCGATGTCGCGGCTGCTCGAAGGCGACGTGGGCTCCGGGAAGACGGTCGTGGCGCTCGCGGCGATGCTGTCGGTGGTCGCAGCCGGCTACCAAGCCGTGCTGATGGCGCCGACCGAGGTGCTGGCGGAGCAACACTACCGCACGCTCTGTCGCGTACTCTCCGGCGAGCCGGAGCCGCCCCTGACCGGCGTCATCCACCTGCCCGGACTCGAGCTGCGCATCGTGTTGCTCACCGGATCCACGAGGTCAAAAGAGCGCCGCGCCGCCCTCGAGACCATGCGTCACGGAGAGGCCGTGATCGCCGTCGGGACCCACGCGCTGATCCAGGGCGGCGTCGAGTACCGGCGGCTGGGGCTCGCGGTCGTGGACGAGCAGCACCGCTTCGGAGTGATGCAGCGCAGCGAGCTGCGCCGCAAGGGCGCCGAGGCGGCGAAACAGGCCGCCGAAGAAGGCTCGGACGCGGCCGAGACGGTGACGCCGCACCTGCTGGTGATGAGCGCGACGCCGATCCCGCGCTCGTTGGCCCTCACCGCGTACGGTGACCTCGACCTCTCGGTCATCGACGAGATGCCGCCGGGACGCACGCCGATCGAGACGAAGTGGCTGCCGCCGATTCAGCGCCGGGAGGCATTCCTCCACGTGCGCCGAGAGATCGAGGCCGGGCGTCAGGCCTTCGTCATCTGTCCGCTGGTCGAAGGCTCCGAGTCGGTCGCCTCGCGGGCCGCGACGGAGGAGTACGAGCGGCTGCGGCGCGAGGAGTTCCCGGACCTCGCGGACCGCATCACGCTGCTCCACGGACGGATGGCGTCGAAGGAGAAGGACGCCATCATGCGCGCCTTCGCCGCCGGCGACACGGACATCCTGGTCTCGACATCGGTGGTGGAGGTTGGCATCGACGTGCCGAACGCGACGGTGATGGTGATCGAGGGCGCCGACCGCTTCGGGCTCGCGCAGCTGCACCAGTTCCGCGGCCGCGTGGGCCGCGGCGAGCACCCCTCGTACTGCTATTTGCTGGCCGACGACCCCTCGGCGGAGGCGGAGGAACGGCTGTCCGTGATGGAGCGGACGACCGATGGCTTCGCATTGGCGCAGGCGGACCTGGAACTGCGCGGCCCCGGCGACCTCTTCGGCACGCAGCAGAGCGGCCTGCCCAGCCTGCGCATCGCGAACCTCCTGGACGCACAGCTCATCGACGCCACGCGCCGCGAGGCCGAGCGGCTGCTGGAGGACGACCCGCGACTGGCGAAGCCCGAGCACCAGGCATTGCGCTACGCCATCGCGGAGCGGCTGAGCGAAGTCGTCGCGGAGCACCACTAGAGTCGGAGCACGGATGCCCACGGAGCGACGGCTCGCCCGCATGCGGCAGGTCCTGGAACGCCGGCAGGACGACCTGCAGGCGCTGATCGAGGACGTACACGACCCGCACAACGCCTCGGCCATCCTGCGCAGCGCGGACGGCTTCGGCGTCGGCGCGGTCAACCTGCTCTACACGCGAGAGGAGTTCCCGGAGATCTCGAAGCCGGTCTCCGCCTACACGCGCAAATGGATGCCCGTCGACCGCTTCGAGGACCCGGAGGCATGCGTCGAGGCGCTGCACGCACGGGGTCTGCGGGTCTTCGCCACACACCTCGATGAGGGCGCGCGGCGCCACCTCGACATCGACTGGACGCAGCCCTCGGTGATCGCCTTCGGCAACGAGCACCGAGGCTGCTCCGAGCAGCTGCTCGCGCTGGCCGACGAGCGCGTCTACATCCCGATGCAGGGGTTCGCGCAGTCGTTCAACGTCTCCGTCTCCGCCGCCGTGATCTTCGCGGAAGCCTACCGCCAACGCCTCGCGGCGGGCCTCTACGAACCTCGATGGTCCGAGGCGAAGGAGGCGCTGTACCAGAGCTGGATAGCGCGCAGCGGGCGGGATGGATAGTACCATATACGGCACCACGCGATGACCGCGCGGGATGAGCTCGAAGCACTACTCCGGCGCCGGGGCAACGTGACCACTCGTGAGCTGCGCCGGGCCGTCGAGCGCCAGGGGTATAGCCACTTGCGTACCACGGGTGGCCACCACATCTATGGCAAGGCGGGATTCCGGTCCCTCGCCGTGCCGCAGTCGGTCACCAGCGGCACGGCCGCCGCGATCCTGCGGCGGCTCGCTGCCGAGTTGGGCGAGGAGGAATAGGCATGACTCTGCCCTCCGAGGCGACAGTGCGGGCGATCCTGGCGCGCCCATACAGTCGGATCCTCGTGCCCGACCCCGAGGGCACCTTCTCGGCTCGGATCCTCGAATTCGACGGCGCGTTTTCCGGCGGCCGCACCCCCGAAGAGGCCGCAGCTAACCTCGAAGAGGCCGCGTACCTCTGGGTTGAGGCCGAACTCGAGCGCGGAGGCGATGTCCCCGAACCAGTCGCCGAACGTGACTACTCGGGCCGCCTCAACTTCCGCATGCCGCCCACGCTCCATGAGCGCGCTGCCCTGAGAGCTGAGATCGAGGGAGTGAGCCTCAACCAACTGCTCGTGACCGCGGTCGCGGGTTACCTCGGAGCCGACCGCCCGGCCGCTCGTCGGCGCGTGGCCGATGAACCTGGCGATTACCGGCCCGGCACGTAGAGGCCGCTCGAGGGCGGACGGTCGTCCTGGTCCGTGAGCGACGGCGTAGGGAGGTCATCGAGGGCCGGGGGCATCGAGGCGTCGCCGGGCGTGGGGGCCAGGCCGCGCGCCTCCGCTTCCGCCGCGCGCTGCTGCTCCGCGATGCCGCGTGCATCGTCCTCCGTGACGAACTGGGCGGCCAGCACGCGGTCGCGGATCACGGGCTCGTCGTTGCCCGCGAGCACGCGCGAGATCTGCTCGACCAGTGGGGCTTCTTCCCAGACACCGGCGAAGCGCCGGCCCTTGATCGTCACCAACGGCACCTCGGTCAGTGAGCGCTGTCCGGCGAGGATGGGGAACTCGGCCATCTCCGTGATGCGCACACGCAGCTGACGCGAATCGACGGCCAACGCGCCGAGCAGGCGCATCATATAGGCCGAGTAGCCGTCGTACGGCGTCACCATCACTTCAATGTCCACGCGCTCCTCGATGCCGCGTAGGGCCACGCGGGTCTCGTCGCTCACCGGCGTAACGCCGTTAGAGACGAACCAGAGCAGGTCGAGGAAGGCGGGGAACAGCAGCCCCGAGGGCAACCCCACGAAGCGCAGGGAGCGGCCGCTGCCTCGGATGATCGTGGTCGGCACCACGTCCACGCCGGCCTGCTCCGCACGGTCGGCGAAGCGTCCGAGGTCGTAGGGGGTGATCGAGAGC
>WHSU01000022.1 GCA_009379925.1 Dehalococcoidia bacterium
ACCTCGACCTCCCCGCGCTACCGAGGGTCCGGGCGGCCGCCGCCGAGCCGCAGACAGCCGGGGAACTCCGCCGCTCGGTCGCGCTCACCCTCGATGCTCGTCACGAGGTGGAGCGGGTTGCCGTCGCGCTCCCTCGGGCGGCGCGCGCGCCAACGTTCGGCCCGAGGCTCAAAGCCGGTGCAAATATCCTGGCGCACACCGCAATGGCCGAGGACCGTGTATGGAACGGCCATGCGCAAAGCCTGGAGCCGGATTCGTGGCTGGCCCCGTTGAACCTCGATGCGGTGAGGCCGGGCGACCCGGAGCCCCTGCTCGACTTCGAGGAGTCCCTCGCCGCCTTCCGACGCGTCTGCGACCGTAGCCGCGCGCACCTCGAGTCGCATCGAGCAGGCGGGGCGACGGTCGGGCGATTGCCGTGGACGGCCGCGCACCTGTTCGCGCACGCGGGGGAGATGGCCGCCATAGGCTCGCTGGCGGGCATGGCGGACCTCGACTTGCCAGGCGAGACGCCGCACTCGGCCGGTTGGACCGGAGGACAGTAGAGAGGCTCAACGGGAGGGGGACTACGGCGTGCAGAAGTTGCTACGCGATCGCCTGGACCAGTCGTTCTCGCTCTATGACGAACTGGCATCGTCGCTGGACGGTGCGCAGCTGCGTCAGAAGCTCCCGGTGCCGTCCAACACGCTCGGCGAGCAGCTCTGGTGCGTCATCGGGTCGCGAGAGAGCTGGGCGCGGGCGATCGAGCTGGGAGCGTGGGACGCGTGGGGCTGCTCCGTCGATGCTGCGGGTGTGCGTGATGCCGAGGTGATGCGCGGGGCGCTGCTGGACAGTGGCCGCGCCGTTCGAGCGAGCATCGAGCAGGCGGGTGACGACGAGGCCCGGAGCAGGCTCGCGCTGGAGCTCCTGGAGCACGAGTGCCAGCATCAGGGACAGATCCTGCGCTACCTCCTGGGACTCAGGATCGATGTCCCCGAGGGCTGGAAGCGGCGCTTCGCCCTCTGATCCACCGGGGGCACCGGGGAGACAGCATGACCGAGCAATCCGAGGTCCACATCGAAACGGGGTCCGTGTATCACCCGCCGGACGAGCCGTTCCCGCGCCTGCTCGTGATGCGTCGCTGGCCACGAGGCGTGGCGAAGGGCGCCGTCGACCAGTGGGAGCGCGACCTCGGCCCCAGCGACGAGTTGCGGAAGGCGTACCTGGCGGGCGAAGTGGACTGGCCGGCGTTCGCCTCCAGGTACCGCGCGGAGATGGCGGAGCGTCTCAGCCTCGTCGCGTGGGCGGCTGGGATGGCGCGCACGACCGGCGTCACGTTGCTCTGCGGCTCGCATCCGGAGTCGGAATGCCACCGCAGCATCCTGGCGGATCTGATCCGCGAGTACCTCACAGCCGAGGGGTAGCCGGAAGACGATTCCTGCACAGCGGGGAACGAGGTGTGATCAGTGAGTGAATCCGCGGGCCGTCGGCGCTGGATGTGACCGTAGTGGATCGGACCACCGACCCGGCGACTCTCGTACGCTCCCTCGCCGCAACCACGGTGCGGGTCGAGGCCGTTGCGGGGCGGCTCTCGGCTGCGCAACTCAGACTCTCGCCAGCGCCGGGAGGTTGGTCGCCGAACGAAATCCTCTGGCACCTCCGCGCCGTGGCCGAGGTGTACGGCGAACACATCGCCCGGATCATGAATGAAGACCAGCCGCGCTGGCGCCACGTCTCCCCTCGTGCCCGGATGAGGAAGGCCCGATACGACCAGCAGCCCTTCGCAGAGTCGTTCGCGACCTTCGCGCGGCAGCGCACTGACCTGCTAACTCTGCTGGGAAGCATCGCGCCCGAAGCGTGGCAACGCGTTGCGCTCGTTCGAGTTGGTGAGCGCGAGTGGCGGTTAACACTCCAGGAGCGCGTCTGGGGGATGGCGAACCACGAGGAGGTTCACTGCGCCCAGATGGAAGAGGTGGCCACGGCCTTGAGTCAGCCTCCAGCGGTCTAGGCGCCGCCGAGGAGATCGCCTCGGCCCCGTCCCGTCCTCGCCTCGGACCGGCTACAGCTCGCGGACGAGCATGCCTTGCGGCAAATGGCGCCAGGTGCGCAGACGGTAGTTCTCGAGGCCCGCATCCTTTGCGTAGTCCTCCGCGCGAGCCGCCATCCCGGCAGGGATGTAGATGTAGAGCGGTGCCTCTTTGTTCTCCAGGCGCTTCCACACGTAGTGCGCCTGTTCGCGCGTCAGTGTCTCGCGCGTCTCCACCTGCGCCACCATCACCGGGTAGTTGCCGGGGTGCCGCGTCACCACGATGTCGGGGAACAGCTTCTCGCCGCCGCCCAGCTCGATGGCCATCTGCGGCTCCGGCAGGTTCACATACGTGTGCAGGTCCGGGGCCGCCTCGTTCGGGTAGGCGAAGCGGTCCCGCGCGATGTCGAGCACGGTCCGTTCGAGCGTGAAGCGCCGTGACTCCTCGCTACGCCGCCACTCGACGCGTCCCGCTCGCCAGGCACCGAGGCGCCGCTCGTGGCTCGACGCGAACCGCGACAGCATGCTCGCCTGGCTGCCGAACACCACGAGACCGAGGATCAGCGCGAGCGGTAGCAACACGACGACGGTCGCGCCGATGCCGACGCCGCCGATGGTCAGCCACGTTGGCCCCGGGAAGACCCACAGCGCGTAGAACAGAGCAGCGAAGAGCAGGATCGATACGAGGCCGGCGGGCGAGGGCATCGGACGGCTCATCGCAACCGCGCCACCGGCGGGCACCTGCGCGTAGGCGGCGACCGGCTCGGGCTCGGGAGCAGGCGACTGCGCGGCGGGCGCCGCTGCAGCCGGGGCGGCCGCAGGCGACTCGCCGACGTTCGCGGACTCGGTCGCCGGGACGGGCGCTGCCGAGGCCTCGCCGACCTCGTCCGCGGCGCGCTGACCGCCGGTCGCCTCATCCGCGGTATCGCCAGCCGGTGCCGCCGCCGCGGCGGCGCTGGCCGGAGCTGGGGCTGCTGCCTCGCCACCCGGTACCTTGGCGCGGGCGGCTGCCTTATCGCTGTACCACAGCTGGTTGATCTCGGTGAAAGGCCGCTGGTCCGCGGGGACGTCAGCCTCCGGGAAGATGGCGCTCACGGGGCAGGCCGGCTGACACGCACCACAGTCGATGCACTCGACCGGGTCGATGTACAGCATCGTGTCCGCACCCTCGTCGAAGTGGATGCAGTCGACGGGGCAGACATCGACACAGGACTGGTCCTGCACGTCGATGCAGGGCTGGGTGATGACGAACGTCACGGTCAAGCCTTCCGTCGACCGGGCGGGCGCGAGACACGCGCGACGACACGCCCGGGCTCGGGCGGATCGTACCGAGGTACATCGTGAGCGTCTATTCGCGGTGTAGCGTGGGCGCTACTCCTCGATCAGGCCCTTGTCGATGAGCCATTGACGCGCGACATCCTCGTGGTCTTGGCGCGGGTCGGCGGCCTGCACCGCGAAGTTCATCGCGCGCAGGTCTTCCGTGGTCAGCTCAGCCGTCACGCGGTCCAATGCGTCTCGCAGCTCGTCGCCGTAGGCGTCGAGGACCTCCGTGCGGACGGCCGGCGCGATGTTCTCCGCCGGCTGAAGGGCCATGTCGTCCTCCAGCGCCACCCATTCGTTCGCCTGGATCACCGCGTCCGTGCTGAACAGCAGCGCGACATCAATTGCGCCCTCCTCCAGCGAGGTGACCCGGGCGCCGAAGTCGAGCGGCACGAGCTCGCCGAACTCGACGCCATAGACCTCGCTCAGGCCGATCGCGCAGAACTGCCGCTCGGGGCACTCGAGAGGTGCGCCGAACCGCAAGTCGCCGGCGACGGCCGCGAGGTCACTGACCGTGGTGAGGCTGTGCTCGTCCGCCAGTTCGCGCGTCACCACAATCTGGTTCGTGGTCTGCGCGTCCGCGGTCTCCAGCAACGCGATGCCGGACCCCTCCAGGGCCGCGCGGCCGGCCTCGGCCGTCTCGCCGGCATCCGAGGTGGGCTCACCGCCGAGGTAGGTCAGCAGGCTACCGATGTACTCGGGGATGAGGTCGATCTCGCCACTCTCGAGGGCGGGCTGGATAATTTCGCGCGGGTTCCCGAGGCGTAGCTTGCTCGTGTCGACTTCGAAGCCCGCCTCCTCCAGCGCGGTCGCGTAAATCCAGGCCAGCGTCACGCTCTCGTCGAAGTCGAAGGAAGACACCACCACCGGCTCCCCGCCGGCCGGCGCGGAGGTGGCGCTCGCCGTCTCGCCGCCCGCGGCGGTACTGGTCGCGGTGCTCCCTGCTTCGCCGGCGCCGTCGCCGTTGTCGTCCGTGCAGGCGGCCGCCAGGAGCAGCGCCGCTCCCAGCAGCCCGACCAGGCCACTCCAGCGGAGCCAGCTCCGCCTCTCGCGTCCCTTGTCCAAGTGGGTCTCCCGTCCCGATGCCGCCGCTAGGCCGGCGGCGGCGTCGCCAGTCCCTCTGTCTGTCCCGTCTTACGCGCGCCACGAGGGGTCGCGAGGCGCTCGGCGAGACCGAAGCCAACCTCGGTCACGATCGCCAGCGACGCCACCAGCAACGCGCCACCCAGGATGCGCGCGTTGTCCTGTACCGCGAAGCCGTCCACGATGTAGCGACCGAGGCCACCCCATCCTACGAGCGCGCCCAATGTCGCGGTAGCAACGACCTGGACCGCTGAGACGCGCACACCGGCGAGGATCACGCGGGACGCCAGCGGCAGCTCCACTCTGCTCAGCACCTGGTGCTCCCGCATGCCAAGGCCGCGCGCCGCCTCCACGGTTTCGCGCTCAACCGTCCCAACGCCGGTGACCGCGTTCGTGAACATCGGTGGGATGGCGAGGAGCAGCAGCGCGAGGAACGTCGGCCAGTACCCGATCCCGAGCCCGGCGCGGATCGAGAACGGGAGCGCGAGGGCGACGACGGCGAACGAGGGCACCGCCCGCCCCAGGTTCACGACGGCGACCGCCAGCACCTGACCTCGGCCGGAGTGTCCCAGCCAGACGCCGGGCGGCAGCGAGATGAGCGCCGCGATGGCGACGGCGAGCGCGCTCATCTGCACGTGCTCGCCCAGCCGGCGAGGGATCGCGTTGCGCCCCTCCCAGTTCGCGGGGTCCGCGAACCAGGCAGCGACATCCGCGAGCAGGTCCATCAGCGTGTCCTCGCCGGCGCGGGCCTCATCCGAGGGTGCTCGAGCGCCCGCGCGTCCACGGGGTGAGCAGCCACTGCGCACCGACCAGCACCAGGTCCGCCGCCACAGCCAGCGCGATCGTCAGCACCGTGCCCACCACCATCGGCGTGGTGAAGTTGCGCCGCACGCCTTCCAGGATGAAGAGGCCGAGACCCCCCAGACTGATGATCGAGGTAATCGTTACCAGACCGATCACCGTCACCGTCGCGATCCTCAGTCCGGCGACGATCACGGGAAGCGCCAGCGGCAGGTCGACCTCCAGGAAAAGCCGCGGGTGTCGGTAGCCCAGGCCCCGCGCCGCCTCGCGCACCTCGGGAGGCACGCCATCGAGGCCGGCGACCGTGTTGCGGATCAGGATCAGCAGCGTGTAGCTGACCAGTCCGACCTCCGCCGTCGTGACGCTGAGCCCGGTGACCGGCACGAGGAACGCAAAGAGCGCCAGGCTCGGGATGGTGTACAGCGCACCGGCCACCCAGGTGATCGGCGTATACGTGCGCCGGAAGCGCACGGCGATCAGCGAGGCGGCGAGGGCGATCGTGAAGCCGAGGCCAACCGCGATGCCGGTCAGCTGCAGGTGTTCCACGAACTGGCGCCAGATCTCGTCGCTGTTGCGCGTCACCCAGTCCCAGTCCAGCCACGACTCGATCATGTGCGCGCCAGCTCCTCCGCGAGCGTCGAGAGCCGCAGCACGCCTCGATAGGTCACGCCGTCCGTGACGACCGCCACGCGGAGCTCCGGCGAGTTGACGATGGCGTCCAGCACTTCCCGCAACGTCGCCTCCGGCGCGATGCGGCGCTGGAGGGGGTGCGCCGCGCCCGCGTCCACCACGCCGCCGGGCGCGAGCTCGTCCCGGCCCAACCAACCGAGCAGGCGTTCGTCCTGGACCACCAGCACCCAGTCCAGCCGCTCGCGGTCCATCACGCGGCACGCCTCCTCCGTGTCGTCGCCGGGGGCGACAACCGGGCCGGGCTCCAGACCGACGTCGCCCGCGCGCAGCAAGGAGAGGCGGCGCAAACCCCGCTCGCTGCCCAGGAAGTCCTCCACGAACGCGCTGGCGGGCTTGCGCAGCAACTCGTCCGGCGTGCCCTCCTGCTCCACGACCCCGCCGACGTTCAGGACGACCACCCGCTCGCCCAGCTTGATCGCCTCGTCGATGTCGTGGGTGACGAAGACGATGGTCTTGTGCAGGCGCTGCTGGAGCGCCAGCAACT
Organism: Dehalococcoidia bacterium; assembly: GCA_009379925.1. Taxonomy (GTDB): domain Bacteria; phylum Chloroflexota; class Dehalococcoidia; order UBA2979; family UBA2979; genus WHSU01. The sequence continues at coordinate 6,381 of WHSU01000022.1, forward strand.
CGTCCTGCAGCCGGGCGCGCACGAGCGGGTCGACGGCGCCAAACGGCTCGTCCATCAGCAGCAACGGCGGGTCCGCGGCCAGTGCTCGCGCTACACCCACCCGCTGCCGCTGCCCGCCGGAGAGCGCCGCCGGGTAGCGGTCGACGATCCCCGCCTCGAGGCCCACGACCTCGATCAGCTCGGCGATGCGGTCACGGGTGCGCGACTTCGACCAGCCGAGGAGTCGCGGGACCGTGGCGATATTCTCGGCGACGGTCCTGTGCGGGAAGAGCCCGAATTCCTGGATCACGTAGCCGATGCCGCGACGCAACTCGTGGGCCTGCAGACTGGTGACGTCCCGGCCGTCGACGGTGATGCGTCCGCTGGTCGGCTCGACGATGCGGTTGATCATCTTTAGTGTCGTTGTCTTGCCGCAGCCAGAGGGGCCAACGAGCGCCGTGACGGCCCCGGCCGGCAGGTCGAGCGTCAGTTCGGTGACCGCGGGGCGTGCGGCGCCGGGGTAGCGCTTCGAGACGCGCTCGAAGCGGATCGCAGCCTCGGTCATAGCCTGCCTCGCCGTCTGCCCCAGCCGTTTCGGGGGCGTACAGAGTACCGCTCGCCCCCTCGGGGCGAGCGCTCGGCAGGTTCCGCGCCAGGCGGCACCGTGTGAGGCGCCGCCTGATCCACTACGAATCGGCGCGCCGAATGTAGAGGCAAGTAGATCCGAATCAGGCGCGCTTCAATGGACCCGGATCGCCGTTCCGAAGACCCCGCGGGTCACCGCTTCACCGTTGTCGCTACTGGTTCGAATGCATGCGACGCATCACCTGGCGGGACCGCCTCACGATGTGTTCGGAGCACACTCGATCGCTCTCGATTGGCTTCCGATTTGACGCGACGCATAGAATCGGAACGACCCCTGACAATTGCGCGCAGTTATGTGGAGGAATGCGACTGCGAATGCAGATGCATCTGTTGCTGTGTGTGATCGTCGCACAGAGAGGACTGTGAACTCATGAGTAAGTACCCGGTCACGCGCCGAGCCTTTATACGTCGCTCGGCCGTCTTCACGGCAGGAGCCGTAGCGCTCCCCGGCTTGCTGGCGGCCGCCTGTGACGACGACGAAGGCAACGGTGATACCGACGCAACCGCTACTGAGGCGGCGGGAGGCGACGGGACGGCGACCGCCACCGAAGCAGGTGGCAACGGTGAGACGGCCGCCGGGGGCTCCCTCGAGCGCATCCGGGAGCAGGGCTTCGTCCGCGTCGGCTTCGCCAACGAGGCGCCGTACGGCTTTGCCACTCCACAGGGCGAGGTGACCGGCGAGGCGCCCGAGGTGGCGCGGGTGATCATGGAGCAACTCGGCGTCGACCAGATCGACGGGGTGGTGGTGCCCTTCGGCTCCCTGATCCCGGCCTTGCAGGCCGGCCGCTTCGACATGATCGCAGCGGGCATGTTCATCAACGAAGAGCGGTGCGGTCAGATCCTCTTCTCGGACCCGGACTACTGCATCCCGCAGGCCCTCGGGGTCGCGGCGGGCAACCCCCTGGGGCTGACCAACTACGACGACGTCGCCGCGAACCCGGACGCGAGGCTGGGCGTGCTCGGCGGCGCGGTCGAGGAGGGCTACGCCACGGCGGCGGGCGTGACCGAGGACCAGCTGGTGATCTTCGATGAGCCGACGAGCATGGCGGAGGGTCTGCAGGCAGGGCGTGTCGACGCCTTTGGATTGACCACGCTGTCCGTGCGCGAACAGCTGGACCGCCTCGGAGACGCGAACCTGGAGATGACGGAAGGCTTCACGCCGGTGGTCGACGGCGAGGAGCAGCTGGGTTGTGGCGCCTACGGCTTCCGGCAGGAGGACCAGGCGTTCCGCGACGAGTTCAACAGCGAGCTCGTCACCCTCAAGGGGAACGGGGAGGTCCTGCCGATCGTCGAACCGTTCGGCTTCACAGAGGACGAGACGAGCGCGGCGGCGGAGGTCACCGTCGAGGACATCTGCGGCTAGCGCGACGCGACTGGATGCCGGGGTGTGGCCGTGGGCCGCGCCCCGGCTCTGTACACGGCCGGCGAATGAGGGGTGACCGCCGTGTTCGATGCCGACCTGATCCAGCCGCTGATGCGGGGCGCCCGCGTCACCATCCAGCTCACGTTCCTCGCGGCTCTGCTCGGCACCGCGATGTCGATCCTGTCCGGACTCGTCAGTCTCTCGCCCTTCGCTCCCCTCCGGGCGGTCAACCGGGTGTACGTCGATTTCTTCCGCGGCACCTCCGCGATCGTGCAGCTGTTCTGGATCTTCTACGCTCTACCCCTCGTCGGGCCCTCGCTGTCGCCGCTGATGGCCGGTGTCGTCACGCTGGGCCTGAACATGGGGTCCTACGGCTCGGAGGTGGTGCGCGGCGCGCTGCTCGCGGTGCCCGCGGGACAATCTGAGGCCACGGTGGCGCTGAACCTCACGGGCTTCCAGCGCATGCGGTACGTGATCTTCCCGCAAGCCGTGGTCGCGATGCTGCCGCCGTACGGCAACCTGCTCATCGAGCTGTTCAAGGGGACCGCGCTCGTCTCGCTGATCACGCTCTCCGACCTCACGTTCGCGGGACAGCAGCTCCGTGTGTTCGGGGCACAGAGCACGACGGTGATCTTCACTGCCGTGCTGATCGGCTACTTCCTGATGGCCCTGGTCATCACGCAACTCGTCCGCCTGGCTGAGATCGTCGTATCGAGGGGCCTCGAGACCGGACGCGGCGCGCGGAGGGTTACGTGAACCAGGGGTTGTGGGACTGGGAGTTCGCCTGGGAGATCCTGCCGACCCTGCTGGAGGGTCTGGTAGTGACGGTGCAGGCTACCCTCGCCGGCATCGCGATTGCCCTGGTGCTCGGCCTGGTGCTGGCGATCCTACGCCGCGAGCAGAACCGCCTGATCTCCTGGCCGGTTGCGTGGGTGATCGAGTTCGTGCGCACCACCCCGCTGCTGGTGCAGTTGTACTTCCTCTTCTTCGTACTTCCGGAGTTCGGGCTACGCATGGGCGCGTTCACCACCGGCGCGGTCGGCCTCGGCATCCACTACGCGACATACACCTCAGAGGTCTACCGGTCCGGCATCGAGGGCGTCGCGGTGGGGCAGTGGGAGGCCTCCACGGCGCTGAACCTGAGTCCTCGTTTGAAGTGGTCGCGCATCGTCCTCCCGCAGGCGATCCCCACGGTGATCCCAGCCCTGGGCAACTACCTCATCGCCATGTTCAAGGAGGCAGCCCTGCTGTCCACCATCACCGTCGTGGAGGTGCTCCGCGAAGGCCAGATCGTGTGCTCGCGCACATTCCAGTGCCTCGAGCCATATACGCTCGTCGGGGTGCTCTTTCTCGTGGTGAGTATCCCGTCGTCTATCCTCGTACGGAGACTGGAGCGACGCCTTGTCTATTCGCGATCCTGACCTGCTCGCCGGCACGCGGCCACCCTCGGACCTCGTGGGCCCCATGGTGCGCTTCGACGGCGTGACCAAAGCCTTCGGCGACAACGTCGTGCTCGACCACCTGGACTTCGATGTGAGCGCCGGCGAGAAGCTGGTGATCATCGGGCCCAGCGGCTCCGGCAAGACCACCATCCTGCGCGTGCTCATGACGCTCGAGCGCCCGGACGACGGGGTCATCGAGGTGGCGGACGAGTACCTCTACCACGAGGAGAAGGGCGGCAAGCTCGTCCCCGCCTCGGAGCGGCACATCCGGCGCGTCCGCCAGCACATCGGGATGGTGTTCCAGCATTTCCACCTCTTCCCGCACATGACGACCCTGCAGAACGTGGCGTTCGCGCCGAACAAGGTGTTGGGCCTGTCGAGGGACGAGGCCAACGAGCGCGCCACACGCCTGCTCAAGATGTACGGGCTCGGCGACAAACTGGACCAGCACCCAGCGCAGCTCTCGGGTGGCCAGAAGCAGCGGGTCGCGATCGCGCGCGCCTGCGCGCTCCAACCGCAGGTGATGCTCTTCGATGAGGTCACGTCGGCGCTCGACCCGGAACTGGTGGGCGAGGTGCTCAACGTGCTGCGCGACCTGGCGACGAACACCGAAATGACCATGCTCATCGTCACGCACGAGATGGGCTTCGCCCGCGAAATCGGCGACCGCGTGGTCATGTTCGACCAGGGACGCGTGGTGGAGGCCGCGCCGCCCGCGGAGATGTTCAGCGAGCCGAAGGAACAGCGGACGCAGGACTTCCTCCGCGCCGTCCTCGACCGCACGTAGGCCTCGTGGCGCGCCATCGACGCCTGGCCGGGCATCGGATCAGCCGTCTCTGCTAAGGTACGCCCGCCTGACAGGTAGGTTTCCAGGGGAGAGGGGCAACCAGAATGGCCGACAATCTGATCGATATCGAAGGCATTGGTCCCGTCTACGCGAAGGCGCTGGCCGATGCTGGCCTCAAGACCACCGACGACCTCCTGAAGGAAGCAGGCAGCGCCGCGGGCCGCAAGGCTCTGGCCGGCAAGATCAACCTCGGCGAAGGGCGCATCCTCGAGTGGGTGAACCGCGCCGACCTCATGCGCGTCAAGGGCATCGGCTCTGAGTTCAGCGATCTGCTCGAAGCCGCCGGTGTCGACACCGTGAAGGAACTGGCGACGCGTGTCCCGGCGAACCTCCACGGCAAGATGGCTGAGGTCAACGAGGCAAAGAAATTGGTGCGCCGAGTCCCTGCGCTCTCCCAAGTTGAGACATGGATCACGGAAGCCAAATCCATGACCCCGGCGGTCTCCCACTAGCAGGGGCAGACGCCGCTACCTCCGTAAGGCTCGACCCGAAGACGGAGTAGCCTGGCGAAGAGTCTCGCCTCGAGCGGTCCGACCGCACACCTGATCAGCGCGCTCCCGCGCGGCGCCGATACGCCGTCGCCACGCACGGGGTGGCGCGCGACCTGCATGATGAATGCATGTCGCCTTCGACGCCTGCCAGGGCACCGCATCCGATCCAGCGCACCGCTGTGGAACTGTTCGCCCCGCTGGCGCCCGGCTACGAGCGATGGGGCGCCCTCCTCAGCCTGGGGCAGGACGCGCGTTGGCGCGCCGAGATGGTCGCGCGGCTTGACCTGGCGCCCGGCTCGCTCGTCCTCGACGTCGCCGCCGGCACGGGCCTGATCGCACGGCTGGTCGAGGCGCGGGGCTGCCGCGCGGTCGCCATCGACCAGAGCGGACCGATGCTCCGCGAGGCGTACCGCCGCGGGACGCCCTCGATACTCGCGACCGCCGAGGCGCTTCCCGTCGCAGACGACCAATTCGACGCGGTGACTTTCAGTTACCTTTTGCGTTATGTCGCTGACCCACTCACCTGCATGCGCGAACTGGTGGGCGTCCTGCGGCCCGGTGGACGCGTTGGCATGGTGGAGTTCGGCAGGCCTCGAGGGCTGTGGGGCCCGCCCTGGTGGCTCTACACTCGTATCGGACTGCCCGCGGCCGGCATGGTGGCCGGCGACGGATGGCGTCGCGTCGGCTCGTTCCTCGGCCCAAGCATCGATGACCTGCACGACCGCTTCCCGGGAGACGCCCTCGGCGCCCTCTGGCGCGACGCCGGGCTGGTCGACGTCCACATCCAACGTCGCTCGCTCGGCGGCGGTGTGCTGATGTGGGGCCGCAAGCCGTGACCAGGACTGAGCGGCCGAACAGGCTTGCTCCGGCGTTTTATGTTGCGCGCGGCGGCACCGCACGTGACTTGATCACGCTGCTCCACCCGCCGTACACCGCGTGGCACCTGGGCTACGTCGCGATCGGCGCCGCGGCGGCCCCAGACCTCGATGGTGCGCGGCTCGCAGGGACCCTGCTGGCGTTCTTCGCCGGCACGGGCGTCGCGGCGCATGCGCTCGATGAGTGGCACGACCGTCCGCTCCGCACAGGGCTGAGCGCCCGCACGCTGCGGGTACTGGGCTTCGGCGGGCTAGCTGTCGCCGGGGCCCTCGCGCTCGCCGGCGCGGCCATCATCTCGCCCTGGTTGCTGGCGTGGGGCGCCCTCGGCGTCGTGCTGGTGCTGGTGTACTCCCTCGAATGGAGCCGTCGAGTGCACTCGGACGCCGGCTTTGCCCTGGCGTGGGGCGGCTTCCCGGTGCTCGTCGGGTACTGGGCGCAGGCGGAGGCGATCACGCCGGCGGCCGTGCTGATCGCCCTCGCCGCCACCGCGCTCAGCTTCGCGCAGCGTGGCCTGAGCACCCCGGCCCGGTACCTGCGCCGGAGCACCCTGGATGCCAGCACCGAGCTTCAAGTCCCCGGGGGCGTCGAGCGCTGGGAGCGCGAGCATCTGCTGGCGACCTGGGAGCGCCCGCTGCTAGCGATGGCTCTCGGGGTCGTCGCACTGGCAGCAGGCCTGCTGCTCGCGCGCTGAGGCGCCCGCGCGCTAGTCCGGCTCGGGCGGCTCGGGCGGCTCGGGCGGCTCGGGCAACGTCAGCACGCCGATGCTGGCCGTGAAGCCGTGGAGGAACGCCTGCCCACCGACCGGGCCGATCTCGCCGTTACAGAACAGCCCGGCCACCGGCAGGTCACCGAACGCGTCAGCCAGCGCGGCCGCGTCGTGGTGCGGCTCGCCGAAGAGCCCTGCGCCGCGCCCGTTGCAGGTGCAGAGCAGCGCACCCACGACCTGCCGGCCATCGAGGGCCTCCGGCACCGTCGCCAGTTGACCTCGGAGGTCTTCGTCCGCCGCCGCGGCGTCGCGGAACTGGAACTGGAGCGTCTGACCAACGCGCACCATCGCGTTGACGACAACACTGCCTGTGGCCTCGTCGAAGCCGAGCAGGTTGCGGATCAGGTAGTCGCCACGGCCGAAGGAGTCGCGGTACTCGTCGATGGCGAGGCCGACGAGCAGGTTGCGCTGCGCCCGCTCCAGCACCGCGGGGTCCAGGGTCTCGAGTGTCTCGCGCAGCACCTCGACGGCCGGGCGGTTGCCGATGGTGCGCACGATGTTCTTCTCGGCGTCGGTGATCGTCCACGGCTCGCCCAGCGGTTCCGCGCCCTGCGCCACCAGCATCCGCACCTGGACGTCGCCGCCGAGCGCCAGCACGACGGCGCCCACCTCGTGCACCTCGCCATCGAGGAAGACGACGGTGCCCTCTGCCCCGTTGTGAGCCGAGGCGAGCCCGCCGAGCACGGCCAGGCCCTCGCGCCGCGCCTCCAGCGCGGCGATCAGGTGCTCCACCTGCACGGTGTACGGGTCCGCGAAGACGAAGACCGCGGACGGGTCGACCTCCAGCAACCGATCGACCTGGGCGGCCGCGTCGGACGAGGGCAAGAGCGCCGCCGCGCGCAGCTCCGCACCGGGGAGGCGGAGGGCCATCACCGAGATCGCTGGGGCGTCCTCGGCCTCCCAGGCCGGGCCGATCACCCCCTGCCCGCTGCACCCGATGACGTTGCGGGCGTCAAGCCGCTCGGCGACCGCGCCAAGGACGTCCGCGTAGTGCGGGAAGAACCGCGAGTCGACGAAGACGAGCGCGAGGTCGGGCGCTTCCACCTCGTCGAGATCATCGAGCACCGCGGCGACGGCGTCCTCCCAGCTCGAGCCGCCGCGCACCGAAGCGGCGCTGCTCAACCCTGCGCCCGCGATCGACACGCTGCCGCCCACACCGGTCGCCGGCCATCCGCGCTGAGTCATGCGGCACCTCCGTCCCGCCTCGATCGTACGCGGCCCGTCCGCCGTCTGCTGGCACACCTCGAGGACGGCGGCTATGCTTGCGAGGAGCGAACGAGGAGTCCCTTGAGAAGCTAGCCCGGGCGAAGCGCACATCTCGCGAGCGACGGCGACGCCGTCGAGCGCCCCGGCACAGCGTGGCCTCCTGCCTCGATTCGACTGCCGCACTGCCTTCGCCCCACCGATCGCCAGCCAGCGTTTCGCCGGTCGGGGGCTGCATGCTCACCATCAATCAGGTTTCAAGGCACTTCGGTGGCCGCGCCGTGCTCGGCGGGGTGACGTTCGTCGTCAACGCCGGTGCGCCGGCCGGCATCGTGGGCCCCAACGGCAGCGGCAAGACCACGCTGCTGCGCATCATCGCCGGTGCGCTCGCCGCCGACGGCGGCCACGTCGAGACGCCCGAGGGCGCGCGCGTGGCCGTGCTCCCGCAGGGCTACGCCGGCCGCCTCGATGAGCCGCTGGCGTCCGTGTTCCCTTCGGTGTTCCTCGAGGACATCGCGACGCGACTCCTGTCCGAGGTGGGCGAGCGGCTCGCGCACGAAGCCGACGAGGCCGCCGCCACCCGCCTGGGCGCGGAGTACGACGCGTTGCTCGCACAACTGGCCGCTCCGGCCGGGCCGCCGCTGGCGGAGCACGCACGCGAGCTGGGGCTACGCGACGTCGACCCGACGGCGCCGGCCGGGTCGCTCTCCGGCGGAGAACTGGCGAAGCTGGGTCTGATCGAGTTGGTCGCGCAGCAACCGGACATCCTGTTGCTCGACGAGCCCACCAACCACCTCGACCTACGCGGTATCGAGTGGGTGGAGGCGTACATCGAGGGCTTCCTCGGCGCCGTCGTGATCGTGTCCCACGACCGCGCGCTGCTGGACCGCGTCGCCAGCAGCATCGTGGCGCTCGACCCGCGCGGCGGCGGGACGGCCGAGGTCTTCGCGGGCAACTACTCCGACTACGCGGAGGAGCAGGCGCGCCGCGAAGCGGAGCTGTGGGAGCGCTACCGCCGCCAGGTGCGCGAGGAGCGGCAGTTGCGTCGCACCATCTCCGCCATCGAGTCACGCGCGCGCAACATCGAGCAGCGCACGATCGACTTCCACTACCGCAAGCGCGCGAAGAAGGTGGCGCGACGCTCAACCACAATGAAAGCGCGCCTGGAGCGCGAGATCGCCTCCGCGGAGCATGTCGACCGGCCACAGAAGGCAGTCGGGGGCTTCCGTGGGGCGTTCGGCGAGGCCGAGCGCGGCACCAGCGTGCTCGCCCGCGCCGAGGGCGTGGCGGTCGATGTAGCGGGGCGGCGACTGGTGGACGGCGCCTCCTTCGTGGTGCGGCGCGGCGACCGCGTGGTGCTGGCCGGCGAGAACGGCAGCGGCAAGACCACCCTGCTGCGCGCGTTGCTCGGTGAGCACCCCATCGCCGCGGGAGAGCTGGCCCTCGGCGCCTCGACGCAGGTGGGCTACCTCCCGCAAGAGGATGGCGACGCCATCGAGACCGACGCGGACCTGACACCCGTCGAGATCGTGCGCTCGGAGCGCCCGATGACCGAGGAGGCGGCGTACAACTTCCTGCACCGCTTCCTCTTCGGCCAGGACCAGTTGCGCTCGCCCCTCGGGCGGCTCTCCTACGGCGAGCGGCGGCATCTGGCGCTGGCGCTACTGGTGCTCGGCGGCGCGGACCTGCTGCTGCTGGATGAACCCACGAACCACCTCGACCTCCCGTCCCGCGAGGCGTTCGAGGCGTCGCTGGCCGCGTTCGAGGGTGCGGCGGTCGTCGTCACGCACGACCGCTACTTCATCGAGCGGTGGGCTGAGACGGTGCTGGAGCTCGAGGACGGGCGGCTCGCCACGCTGTAGCCGCCGCGCCTCAGCCTCGGACGAGCGCGTCCGCGCGGGCGACCGCGGCGAAGGCACGTGCGATGGAGCCTTCGCGGTCGTCGCGGTCGAGTAGCGGGTGGGCGAGGACCTCGCCCATCCCATCGTCTGCGATGTAGCTCGCGAGGCGCTCCGCGACCTCCTCCTCCGTGCCCGACACGACGAGCTGGTCGAGCAACCCCGGTGGGTACGCCTCGGTGACGTCGGGGAAGCCGGCCTCCCGGAACATCGCGTTGTAGAACGGGACGCGTCCGTAGAAGCCAATCTGGCGGTTCGCGAGCGCATGCACCGCCTCGCGGTCCTCGGAGACCGCGATCGGGACATGCGCGATCAGCGGCGGCGCGGGGCGGCCGGCGCGCTCGGCGCCCCGACGGAGCGCGGGCAGCGCCTGCTCGATCAGATACGGGCGCGGGCACATCCACGAGATCGCTCCGTCGGCCAGTTCGCCGCACACCTCGAACGAGCGCGGGCGGAGCGCCGAGGCGAGGATCGGCACCTGCACCGGCTGGCGGATCTGCGCGCGGGCGGTGACGTGGCGGCCTTCGAACTCGACCTTGCCCTCCCAGAGCAGCGCTCGCAGCACCACCAGATACTCCCGCAGGTTGGTCAGCGGCGCGTCCCACTCCGCGCCGTACGTCGAGGTCATTGCCGGCTCGTGCGAGGGCCCGACACCGAGGCGGAAGCGGCCGGGGGCGAGCTGCTCCAGCGCCAGCGCCTGGTGCGCGAGTGCGATGGGGTGCCGGGGCCATGTCGGGACGATCGCGGTGCCGAGGACGATGCGTTCGGTCGCAGTGAGCGCGGCCGCGTACGCCACCATCGGGTCGGCGCCGCCTGCGCCCCCGATGGTAGCCCAGCCCGCCCGGATCCCGGACGCCTCGGCCTGTCGTACCTGCTCGACGGCGTCCGCTGCGGTGAACGCCTGCACCGCGACACCCACGGCGCGTCCCAGCTCCTCGGCCATCTCGCCCTCCCTCACTCCGGCTCGTCCCTGGCTCCATCGGGCGCAGAGCCCCTCCCGTTGTAGCATCGAGGGTGGTGCCACCGCTCGTCGGGGCCGGCGCCGAAGCCGGGGAAGCAGGCGATGACCGACCACACGAAGCCGGACTACGTGACGCTCGAGTTCCCGGAGCCGCCGGAGGACCGGCCGTATGTCATCGTGAACATGGTGATGTCCGTCGACGGCCGCGTGGTCGTTGAGGGCAACGAGCAGGGCCTGGGCTCGAAGGTCGACCAGCGGCTGATGCGCGAGTTGCGCGTCCACGCCGACATCGTCATGAACGGCGCCGGGACGCTGCGCGCCGGCGGTACCTCCTCGCGGCTGGGCCATGCGGACCTCGACGCCGTGCGCTCGGCCCGAGGCGCGACCGGCAATCCGATCGCCGCCGTGATCTCTGGCTCGGGCGACCTACCGCTCGACCGCGCGTTCTTCACGGCGGAGGACTTCCACGCGGTCGTCTTCGCGGGCGCGGGCATGTCCGCGGAGCGTCGAGCAGCCCTCGAGGCGACGCCGCGCGAGGTCATCGACCTGCCGGCGCAGGACTCGGTGCGCTGGATGCTGCGCCACATGCGCCGGGAGATGGACGCGCGCCTGCTGCTGGTGGAGGGCGGGCCTCACCTCAACGGGGAGCTGTTCGACGCGGGCGCGGTGGACGAGTACTTCACGTCCCTCGGGCCGGTGGTCGTCGGCGGGCGGCCGACGCTCACCGCCGTGATGGGCACACATGCCCCGAGTCTCGATGCCACGACCCAGCTCGACCTCGTCTCGGCGGTGCCGAACCCGGCAACCGGCGAGGTCTACCTCCGCTACCGCCGGCGCGGCCGGAGCAGATAGGAGCGACGCCATGCAGTCCGTGAACCCCAAGAACGGTGAGGTCCTGAACAGCTACGAGGAGGACACGCCCGACGAGGTCGAGCGCAAGCTCCGACGCGCCGCCGCCACCTTCCCACTCTGGCGCACGACACCCCTCGAGGAGCGCGCAGCGAAGATGCGCCGCGCCGCCGCGCTGCTACGCGACGGCAGCGAGACGTACGCGAAGCTGATGACCGACGAGATGGGCAAGCCCATCCAGCAGGCGCGCTCCGAGGTGGAGAAGTGCGCCTGGGTCTGCGACTACTACGCCGACGAGGCTGGCGGCTTCCTGGCGCCGCAGCACGTGGCGACGGACGGCAGTGACTCGTTCGTGCGCTTCGACCCGCTGGGCGTCGTGCTGGCGGTCATGCCGTGGAACTTCCCGTTCTGGCAGGTCTTCCGTTTCGCAGCGCCCGGTCTGATGGCGGGCAACGTGGGACTGCTCAAGCACGCCTCGAACGTCCCCGGCTGCGCCCTCGCCATCGAGGAGCTGTTCACGCGCGCCGGCTTCCCGCAGGGCGCCTTCACCTCGCTGCTCGTCGGCGCCTCGGCGGTGGAGGGGCTGATCCGCGACCCGCGCGTGGCCGCCGCCACGCTCACCGGCTCCGAGCCGGCCGGGCGCTCGGTCGCCTCGATCGCGGGTTCCGAGATCAAGCCGACGGTGCTGGAGCTGGGTGGCTCAGACGCCTTCGTCGTGCTGAGCGACGCCGACGTCGAACCGGCCATGGACGCCGCGATCACCGCGCGCACCATCAACTCCGGACAGTCCTGCATCGCGGCGAAGCGCTTCATCGTCTCGCCGCCCCACTACGACCGCTTCGTCGAGGGAGTGGCCGAGCGCCTCGCGAAGCTGCGCACGGGCGACCCGCTGGACGAAGCCACCGACGTTGGGCCGCTCGCGCGGCCCGACCTCGTGGCCGACCTGCACGCCCAGGTCGAGGCCTCCGTCCGCGATGGCGCGCGCCTCGTGCTTGGCGGTGCGGTGCCGGAGGGACCGGGCTCGTTCTACCCGCCGACGCTGCTCGTCGACTGCACCCGCGAGGTCGAGGCGTTCCGCGACGAGACCTTCGGACCGGTGCTGGCGGTCGCGCCGGCCGCCGACGACGACGAGGCCATCGGGATAGCGAACGACAGCGGCTTCGGCCTCGGGGCGAGCGTCTGGACCTCGGCCGAGCGCGGCAAGGAGCTGGCGTCGCGCATCGAGTCCGGGCACGTGGCGGTCAACGGCATCGTGAAGAGCGACCCGCGGCTGCCCTTCGGCGGCATCAAGCGCTCGGGTTACGGCCGCGAGCTGTCCCGCTACGGGATGCTGGAGTTCGTGAACATCAAGAGCGTGTGGGTGGCGTGAGCCAGGCGACGGCTCACGTACACATGCGGCGCACGATCTCGTAGGTCAGCTCGCAGCCGAGGTTGAGGTTCTCGATGGTCAGGAACTCGTTGTTCCCGTGGAAGCCTGCGCGCTCCTCGGGGCTCAGGATGCACGGCGCGAACCCGTAGGCGGGGATCCCTCGCAGCCGCAGGAACCGGTTGTCCGTGCCGCCGGCGGTCAACGAGGGGACGACCACCGCGTCCTCCATCGCCTCCTTCAGCACTGCTTCGATGGTGCGATACAGCTCGGTGTCCCAGGGCACCTCGGCCGGCTCGTCGTCGTCGAGCAGCTCGTGGAACGTGACCTCCACCTGCGGATCATCGATGACTGCCAGCACCTGCTCGCGCCATTCATCGCGCGACTGTCCCGGCAGCAGCCGGCAGTCGATGGTGGCCTCGCTCTTCGCAGGGATCACGTTCGGGCGGATGCCCGAGTCGAGCGTGGTGACGTTGAGCGTGTTCATGAAGCACGCGAGCAGCGCTGGCGAGCGCCGCACCGCCTCCTCGAACGCCTCCGAGTCCTCGATGGGCGGCAGGTAGCCCGCCTCGTGCAACTCGGCGACGTAGTGGCGCATCTGGGGCGTCACCACCAGGGGGCGCTCCCACTCGGCAAGGCGCTGGACCGCGCGTGCGAGGCGGACGGCGGAGTTCTGCTCCACCGGGTGTGGGTAACTTCCGTGGCCGGGGGTGCCGACGGCCGTCAGCCGCATCCAGCACACCTGCTTCTCGTTCGTGGCGACCGAGAAGATGCGCGCTGCCCGCCCCTGGAACTCTCCGGAGCCCGACCCGCCCTCGTTCAGTTCGAACTCCACGTCTACGACGTCCGGGCGGTGCTCGCACAGCCACTTCATGCCCCAACCGCCCAGCGCTTCTTCGTCCGGGACGGCGCAGAAGACGAGGTCGCGCTTGAGGGGGAGTGCCTGCCGCTTCGCCAGGACGAACGCCATGAGCTGCATGACGCCCATGCCCTTCATGTCGACCGCGCCCCGGCCGTAAACGCGCCCGTCGCGCACGAGGCCCTCGAAGGCCGGCATATCCCAGTACCGCGGCTCCACGGGGACGACGTCCGTGTGGTTGCAGAGCATCAGCGGGCGCTTGCTGCCGTCGCCCGTCAGACGCGCGACCAGCACTTCGCGGCCAGGCTGCGTCTCGATGTACTCGCAGGCGATGCCCTCCGCCTCCAGCGGCCCGCCCAGGAAACGCGCGGCCTCCGCCTCGTTGCCCGGCGGATTCGACGTATCGATGCGCAGGTAGCGCACGAAGACATCCAGCGCCTCGGCATGCACCTCGGGCCACCCGATCGCGCTGGCCATGCGTCCTCCCCTCCGTCAGACGCCGCCTGCTTGCCGCGCCGGTCGCGGCAGAGTACTAGACATCAGAGGGCAGGGCAGGTTGCGAGGGGAAACCGATGGCGGGTGACCGGGCGGACATCATTCTTAGCGGCGGCGTCGTGCACACCGTCGATGCACAGGACTCCATCGCGGAGGCGGTGGCCGTCTCGGACGGACGCATCCTCGCCGTGGGCTCCGACGCCGAGGTGCGGGCGACGGCCGGGCCTTCGACGCGACACGTCGAGCTGCGTGGCCGCTCGCTGACGCCGGGCTTCATCGATGCGCACGCGCACTTCACCGGTGTGGGCGGCGCGCAGTACGCGATCGACTGCAAGGCGCCGGGCATGGACAGCATCAGCGCCATCGTGGAGGAGGTACGCAAGCGCGCCGAGGCGCAGCCGGCCGGCACGTGGATCCGCGGGCGCGGCTACGACCACTCGAAGCTGGTGGAGCAGCGGCATCCGAACCGCCACGACCTCGACGCCGTCTCGCCCGAGCACCCTGTGGTGCTTACGCGTACGTGCGGCCACATCCTCGCGTTCAACTCGAAGGCCCTCGAACTGAGCGGGCTGCCGAACGACGCCGCCGACCCGGATGGAGGCCGGTACGACCGCGACACGGACGGCACCCTGCTTGGCGTGTCCTACGAGCGTGCCAATGCGCCACTGCAGGCGGTCTCGGCGATCTCCGCGGACGAGACGCGCACGTGGCTGCTCGCCGCAGACCGCGCCTACCTCGCCTCGGGCGGCACCAGCGTGCATGACGCCGGCGGCATGGCCGGGATGCCGGTCAACATCGCCACGGACCTCGTCGCACGCGACGAGATGCATGTGCGGATCTACTCGTTTGTCACGGTGAACGCGCTCGACCACCCGCACGTCCCGATCTTGAACACCGGCTTCCGGACGGGCTTCGGCGACGCCCGCCTGCGCATCGGTGCCTTCAAGGTGGTCACGGACGGCTCGTCTTCCGGCCCGACGGCAGCGACGCGCGACCCGTATACCTCGGACCCGGACGACAGCGGCATCGCCTACTGGCGGCAGGACGACCTGGATGCCCTGATCGGGCGCGCGCATCGTGCCGGCTGGCAGTGCACCGTGCACGCCGTCGGCGACAAGGCCATCGAGCAGACGCTGGACGCGATGGCCCGGGCGCAGGCGGAGTCCCCGCGCGAAGGGCTGCGCCACCGCATCGACCATTGCGGGATCACCCCGCCCGACCTGCAGCAGCGCGTGCTGCGGCAGGGCATCGTTCCGGCCATGCAACCGGCGTTCTTCTGGGAGTTCGGTGACGGCTACCTCCGCAACTACGGGCGCCATCGGGCAGACGTGATGTTCCCGGCGAAGACCATCCTCGCCGGCGGGGCCG
Source organism: Dehalococcoidia bacterium (assembly GCA_009379925.1). Taxonomy (GTDB): domain Bacteria; phylum Chloroflexota; class Dehalococcoidia; order UBA2979; family UBA2979; genus WHSU01. The sequence continues at coordinate 21,789 of WHSU01000022.1, forward strand.
TCGTCGCGGGCTCCTCGGACGCACCGGTCACGGACTACCGCCCGCTGTTCGGCGTCGAGCAGGCGCAGACGCGCGCGACCATGAGCGCTGACGTGTGCGGCCCGGACGAGCGCGTCGACCTGGACACCGCGCTCCGCATGCACACCATCAACGGCGCGTACGCCTCGTTCGAGGAGCGCGAGAAGGGCAGCATCGAGGCCGGCAAGCTGGCCGACCTCGCGCTGCTGGCCGAGGACATCCGGCGCGTGCCCGTCACCGAGTTGCGCGACCTGCCCGTCGCGATGACCTTCGTCGAGGGACGCGCGGTCTACGAGTCGTGACGCCGGGCCGTCCCCGCAGGCGGGCTACCGGGCCACCTCGCGGGGTCGGGCGACGACATGCGCTATCATGGCGTCTTCACCCTTCGCGGCGACCCGGCGGGACCTCGAATTGGCCGACCCACCGCCTCCTCAATCCGAACGCTCCGCCGTGGCTACCGAGGCGCGTGATGGCACCGAGGCGTCCGAGCCACCGCCCGTCGCCGCCTCAGCGGCGCCGAGCACGCTGAGCAGACGCGAGCGCGTCCGCGCCAACCCGCTGTTCGAGACATTCCAGGGGCGAGACTTCCGGTTCTACTGGCTCGCGACGTTCGCCTACTTTCTCGTCTTCGGCGCACAGCGGTTCACCTTCGTCTGGCTCGTGGTCGACATCTCCGGCCGGGCCGGGCTCGCGGGCCTGACGGGGTTCGCCCTCGGGATTCCCGCGTTCTTCGTCACGCTGCCGGCCGGTGTCTGGGCGGACCGCCTGCACCGAGGTCGCATGGTCACCAGCACGAACCTCGCCGGCGCCGCGGTCACGTTCACGGTCGCCCTGCTGATCTGGGGCGACGTGATGAGCGTGCCGCTGGCCCTCGGCGCGGCACTTGCGCTCGGCCTCGCGACGGCCATGACGCAGCCGCCGCTCACCGCCATCGTGCCACTGATCGTGCCTCGCGAGCGGTTGATGAGCGCCATCGTGTTGCGCACCATGGGCCAGAACCTGGCGCAGATCTTCGGCGCGGCGATCGGAGGCGGCGCGATCGCGGCCTGGGGTTTCGGCGGCGGCTTCGCGCTGCAGGCCGGCTGCTATGGGTTGGCCGCGCTGGCGATGTTCGCCGTGCGCGTGCCGCCCCTGGCGCAGGCGCCCGGCGAACGGCCACCCATGCGCACCCAACTGCTCGAGGGCCTGCGCTTCGTCTTCGGAAACCCCGCCCTGCGTGCGCTGATGCTGATCATGGCGGCCTCCGGGCTGTTCATGCTGGGCCCCGTGTTCGTCCTCGTGCCGGTGATCGCGGAGGAGAAGCTCGGGCAGGAGGCCTTCGCGGCCGGCCTGCTCTTCGCGGCGACGGGCTCCGGCATGCTCCTGATGTCGGTCGTCCTGGCGTCCCGGAGGGACCTCCGAGGGAAGGGACGCCTCTTCCTGGTCAACATGGTGATCGGCGCGCCGGTGCTGGCGATGATGGGGCTCGCGCCGTGGTACTGGCTGCTCGCGGCCTCGATGTTCGCGTGGGGCCTCGGCGGCGGCATCTTCGTGAACATGAACCAGACTCTGTTGCAGATGAACACACCGGACCGCGTGATGGGCCGCGTCATGAGCATCTCCGTGCTCTGCATCGCCGGCGTGCTCCCGCTGGGGTCGCTGCTCGCGGGGGTGGCGGCCGAGGTGGTGGGCGCAGATGTCTACATGGTGATCTGCGGCGCGGTCCTGCTGGTCGTCGCCGTGGCTGCCTACGCGCGGCAGCCCGAATTGAGGGCGATGGAGTAGCCGCGTCACCTCGCGCGGCCGTGCCCGCGTGCGACGCGGCGGGGAAATCGATACGCTGGCGCGCGCTGCCGGTCGAACGAGGAGGGACAGCGATGACACAGGTGCATTTCGGCGTCATGGCGCCACAGATCAAGCGGACGTGGGATGAGACGCGCGCCGCGGTCAGCGAGTTCGAGGCGCTCGGCTACGACTCGATCTGGGTGAACGACCACCTCTACGGACCGCAGTCGCCGCAGATCCCGATGCTGGAGGCGTGGTCCCTGGTCGCGGCCCTGGCGGCGGCGACCAACCGGGTAGAGATCGGGACGCTCGTGACGCCGGCGGGGATGCGCAATCCCGCGCACCTCGGCAAGACGATCGCGACGGTGGACCACATCTCGGGCGGACGTATCATCCCCGGCCTGGGCGCCGGATGGATGCCACGCGAGTTCACGGACTTCGGGATGCCCTTCCTCGCGCCCAAGGAGCGCCTCGGGCAGCTGCGCGAGACGGTGACGCTGCTCAAGCGCATGTGGGGCGACGAGGAGTCCGTCACCTTCGAGGGCAAGTACGTCCAGACCGAGAACGTGGTCACGGAGCCCAAGCCCGCGCGCGAGGTGCCGGTGCTCATCGGTGGCTCCGGTGAGCAGGTAACGCTGCGCCTGGCCGCGCGCGAGTCGGCGATCTGGAACAACCCCGCCGGCCGGCAGGGCAACCTGGCCCGCGGCATCGAAGTGCTGCGCCAGCACTGCGAGGACATCCGCCGGGACCCCTCCGAGATCCGTATCTCGCAGCAGTGCCTGGTGACGCTGGCGCCCGACGAGGCGACGGCGGGCCCGATGACCGAGACGGCACAGAAGATCTTCGGCGGACACATGGGTGACCCCACCGGCCCCCTGGCCCTCACCGGCACACCAGAGCGCGTCGCCGAGCAGATCGAGAAGCACGTGGACCTGGGGTGCACCATGTTCATGATGGAGTTCTTCGGCCGCGACACACGCGACCCGGCGCGGCTCTTCGCCGAGACCGTCCTGCCGAAGTTCCGCTAGGGGCCAGCCGAGGAGCCGCCGTCGATGCCTCGCCTCGACGTACGCCCAGCCGCGGCGGGCGACCTGCACGCGGCGGCGGCGCTGCTTGCTGCGCGCCATCGGGCGACGCGCGAGCGGCAGCCGCTGCTTCCGGCGCGCTTCGGCGACCCGGACGCGTGCGTCGAGTTGCTCCGACCGCTCCTCGATGGGTCCGGGGGCGCTGACGGCGCGTGGGTGGCGGAGCGGGACGGGCGGGTCGCCGGGTACCTGCTCGGGACGAAGCAGCTGCACGCGCCCGACAGCCTCGGTGGCAAGTTCAGCGAGACGCACGGCGCGGCGGTCCCCCCTCCACGGCTTCGCCGTCGATGCGCGGGACGACGCCAGCGAGGTCCTGACGGCGCTCTACGCCGCGCTCGCCGAACGCTGGACCGACGGTGGCTTCTTCCGCCACTCGGTGAGCGCGCTGGCAGACGACCGGACCGCCGAGGCGGCGTGGTTAGACCTCGGCTTCGGGCGGAGCGGGGCCTTCGCCGCACGCCGGCTCGAAACTCCGGTAGCTCCTGGCCCGGCGCCGCACATCGAGGTGCGCGAGGCGACGAGCGAGGACATCGAGGTGGTGTCGCGCCTGACACACGTCAACGTGCGGCACCATCGCACGACACCGATCCTCTGGCCGTACCTGCGCGAGACCGACGCCGCCCTCCACGCATTTGAGGCGCAGGCGTTGGCAGACGAGGCGAACGTGGCCTTCGTCGCCTACCAGGAGGGGCGCCCCGTGGCCCTGCAGCTCTACCTGCGGGCCGGCTTCGGGGCGGAGATGGCGCACCCGGAGCGCTCGGTGTACCTCTTCGAGGCCGTGGTCAACGAGGCCGCCCGGAACACGGGCATCGGGAGTGCGCTGCTGGCGCACGGCCTCGGATGGGCGCGCGACCAGGGGTACGAGGTGTGCACGCTGCACTACGCGACGGCGAACCCCTCAGGGCGGCGGTTCTGGCAGCGCCATGGGTTTGTGCGTCTGGTGCATAGCATGGGACGCCACGTGGACGAACGGATCGCCTGGGCACGGGCTTACGAGGACGAGGGGGAGTGATGGCCAGCGAGACGCTTCGGTTCGAGGCGACAGACGGAGTCGCCGTGATCACGCTGAACCGCCCAGAGGCGCTGAATGCGATCAACCGCGAACTCAGCGGCGCACTGATGGAGGCGCTGCACACGGTCCGCGATGACGACGCCATCCGGGTGGGCCTGCTGACCGGCGAGGGCCGCGCCTTCAGCGCCGGCTTCGACCTGAAGGAACGGGCCGCCTCGGGGAACGCCGGCGGCGGCAGTGGTGGCGGCGCACCCGCCGACTTCTTCCCCGCGCACCCGTCCGAGCCGTTCACGACCTTCGACATGCGCAAGCCGCTGATCGCGGCGATCGGCGGGCACTGCCTCGCGGGCGGTCTCGAGCTCGCACTGACTTGCGACATGCGCATCGCCGGGGACGACGCGCGCTTCGGGGTGCCCGAGATCGTGCGTGGCTTCTTCCCCGGCGGCGGCGCGCCCGTGCGTCTGATGCGCATGATCCCGCAGGCGCAGGCTATGGAGATGCTCCTGACCGGTGACCCTATCGATGCTGAGACGGCCCTGCGAGCCGGCCTCGTGAGCCGGGTGGTGCCGCGGGACCAGATGATGGAAACCGCGATGCAGCTCGCGACGCGCATCGCGAGGCACGCGCCACTCGCCGTCCGTGCCGTAAAGGAGCTGGCCTACGCCTCGGAGGACATGACGCTGCCGCAGGCGATGCGCTTCGGCAGCTCGCTGCGCTGGATCATCGGTCAGACCGCCGACGCGTCGGAGGGCCCGCGCGCCTTTGCGGAGAAGCGCGAGCCACGCTTCGAGGGGCGGTAGCACCGGACCTTTGCCTACGGCGGGCAGACCCCGCCGTGGCCAAGCGCCACGCCGCGGCTGGCGTAGCGCAGGTCGGGCGACCAGTTCACGTCAACACTGCCGTCCGGCAACACCGCCTCCCACTCGCCATCGAGGTTGAGGACACCCTGGTCGCCGAACTCACCCACGATGATCCACGGGCCGTCCTCCGCCATCGTCCCCCAGAAGGCCGGCTCGTAGGCCGTGAGCGTGCCCGCCGCACGGTCAAAGACCATCGAGCGGCGTGGCGCCTGGTCGACGCAGTAGTTGTCGCTCCAGAGGACGTAGCCGTCGTTGGCCGAGACGCGGACGGTCGGCTGCGACGCCGGCGGCGCCCCCGAGGCGACGTGTGCAGTCGCGACGAACTCCGCTTCGCCCGTCGCAACATCGACGATGAAGACGTTGCTCGTGCCGGCCTCTACAGAGGTGGCCACGACCAGGGTCTCTCCGGAGACAAGGACCGCGTGTGCAGCCTCGAAGCGGAAGAGGGGCCTGCCGTCGACCTCGCGCAAGGCCCACTCGGAGAAGCTGCCCGGCGCGCCACCGGCGCGGAGCAGCTCGAGCGAGCCGCTGCGCTGCACGATGATCGCGGCGACGTGGTCCGCTGGGCGCTGGACGCCGGTCCCCACATCGAGGACCTCGTTCGCGTTGCCGGTGGGTAGCCGGAACAGCAGCTCGGTCTCGCTCAGGAACTCCATCGGCCAGCTGCCCGGGCCCAGCTCTTGCACGTCGCCGGTCTCGAGGGTCATCAGCCGGAGGTCCTCGGGCGGATTGCCGGCGGCCCATGCCACGTAGCGGCTGACCGGGCTGAAGACGCCCGCCCAGCCGGGACCGAGGTCCGTCACCTCGCCGTCCGCGAAGTCGTAGAGGACCGTGCTCTCGCGGTCGTGCGGTGGGAGGCTCGGCGCCGGCCGCTTCTCCACCTCGATGGTCGCGTCAGGCTCGGTATCCCGAGGTTCGGTGAACAGGCCGGATATCTCCCCGCCGCCCTGGGGGGTAGCGGTCGCGGTCGGACTGGCTGTGGCCGTCGTGGTGGCCGCCGGCGTGCCGGTCTGCATCGGCGGAACCGTTGAGGTCGCCGTGACGGCAGGTGTCGCCGTGGGCGTCGGCTCGGGCTTGTCGTCGTCGCACGCCGTGACGACGAGCAGTATGAAGGCGGCGAAGGCCGCTACAGCGAGGCGGACCACTCGTGGAAGTCGACGACCCGCCCGAGGGCAGCGGCGCCACGCTCGAAGTTCGGATAGACCGGGAAGCCCCGCGAGGCCACGTGCGCGCGGGCGCGCACCACCTGCTCCTCGTCGCCGCCCATCGCACCCCCGGTCGGGATCATCGTGACCACGGGGAAGCCGGTCCGCTCGCGGTACTGCTGGAGCAGGTCAAGCTGCCCGTCCAGCCGCGCCGGGTCGTCGTCGAAGCCGCGCGCGCCAATCTCGATGGCGACTCCGGCATCGATGGCCGAGTCCTCCGCGAGGATGTCGAGGATCTTCTTGAGGTTGTCGGTCTCGCGGCCGATCGTGCTGGCGGCGTCGAACGGGTTGCGGTACGAGCCACCGACCGTCATGAAGAACTCCGCCAGCCGTTCGTACGAGGCCGGCGACAGCTCTGGTACGTCGAAGCCGGCGCGCTCGAACTGGTCGGTGATGGCGACGGACTGGCCACCGGTCATCGCGACCAGCGCGATGTCGCGGCCGGTCGGCGTCGTGGTGTGCACCAGGGCGGCCATGGTGTCGATGGCGTCGTCGATGGACTGCGCGGGGATGGCGCCAGTCTGCTGGATCAGCGCATCCCACACGGCGATGTCGGACGCCAGCGAGCCGGTGTGCGACCGCACGGCGCGCGCGCCGGCCTTCGAGCGCCCACCCCGCCAGATGACCACCGGCTTGCGCCTGGTCGCCTGGCGCAGCAGCTCGAAGAAGCGGCGCCCTTCGCGCACGCCCTCCAGGTACATGAAGATCGCGGGCGTGTCCGGATCTTCGAGCAGGTACTCCAGGTAGTCGCACTCATTGAGCACGGCGGCGTTGCCAATGGAGATCGTGCGGGTCACCTTCACCCCGACGCGTTGCGCGCCCAGCGTCATGCCGATGCCGTGCGTGCCGCTCTGCGAGATGATCGAGACGTCCCCACCCGCGCCCTGCTCCTGCGCGGCGCTGAACTTCACGCCCAGCCGGCGGTTGTAGACGCCCATGCAGTTAGGGCCGACGAGGGGCATGCCCGCCTCGCGGCACATCTCGACGAGCTGGTCCTGTAGCGCGGCCGCCTCGGGCTCACCGGTCTCGGCAAAGCCGGAGGTGAACATGCTGATCCCGCCGACGCCCTTTTTGATGGCGTCGCCTACCACAAACGGGGTGACCTGCCTCGGCACGGCGCAGATGACGAGGTCGACCTCGCCCGGCACGTCCAGGAGCGACGTGAAGTTCTGGTAGCCACGCTCCTCGATGCCGGCGATCTCCTTCTCGTCCAACTGGACGGAATAGACCTGGCCGGTGAACTCCTTGAGGTTGGTCAGCCACTGGTAGCTCGGGGCCTTGTCGCCGACCACCACGACGGTGCGGGGATTGAGCGCACGGTCGAGGCGGGCGCGGTCCACGCGCACCTCAGGCCTCCACAGCGGCGGGCTCGGCGAGCACCACGCGCGCGTCGACAGCCATGACGCCGTCCGGGTAGGCCAGCACCGGATTCAGGTCCAGTTCCGCGACCTCGGGGTGCTGCGCGACGAAGTCGGAGACCTGCAGGATGAGGCGCTCCAGCGCATCGAAGTCGGCCGCCGGCTGCCCGCGCACCCCCTCCAGGATCTTCACGCCCTGGATCTCACGCACCATCTGCGCGGCGTCCCGCGCCTCCAGCGGGACGATGCGAAAGGCAACGTCCTTCAGCACTTCGACGAAGATGCCGCCGAGGCCGAACATCATGACCGGCCCGAACTGCGGGTCCGTGGTGGCGCCCACGATCACCTCGATACCGGGCTTGGCCTGCTGCTGCACCGAGACACCATCGATGCCGGCGCCCGGCGCGGCCTGCCGGACAGCGGCGAGCATCGAGTCGTAGCCCGCGCGCACGGCGTCCGCGTCGTCGAGGCCGAGGATGACACCACCGACATCGGACTTGTGGGCGATGTCGCCCGACACGATCTTGAGGACGACCGGGAAGCCCATCTCGGTGGCGAACTGGGCCGCCTCATCCGCGCTGGTGGCGAGCCTGGCCTGCGTGACCGGGATGCCGGCGTCGTGGAGCAGTTGCTTGGACTCGACTTCAGTCAGCAGGGTGCGGCCCTCGGCGCGGGCCGCCGCGATCGGATCGCTCATCCGTCATCTCCGGTCCTGGTAGATGCTTTGAGGCGCCCGGGCCTTCCAGCCCGCGGGCGCGGCCAGCATATGGGCGGCTCAGGGGGTCCGCAACAACACTTTGAGTGGCGTTCGCCGAGGTACTGCCGATGTACTACAAGGATTGCGACTACGTGGAGCGATCTTCCGACGGCTCGCCCTGACCCGCGCCGCTGCCACCGTCCTCGTCCGGCTCCGGCACGAGCGCTACGACAGCCTCGCGCACACCGTGGCCCTCCACAACCGTGACCTGGAACGACACCCCGCGATACTCGACGCTATCGCCGATGGCGGGCGGGCGGCCGAGCAGCATGAGGATCAGGCCGCTCACGGTGTCCACGTCCTCGTGTTCCAGCTCCACGTCGAGCCGTTCGCCCACCTCCTCGATGCGAGTGGTACCGGCGACGTGCAGGCGCCCGGCGGCGTCGACGTAGAGGTCGCGCTCGGCCAGCGTCTCCGGCTCGATCGCGCCCACGATCTCCTCGGAGAGGTCATCCGAGGTGACGACACCAGCCGTGCCGCCGTGCTCGTCCAGCACGACCGCCAGCTGGCCGCCATGGTCGCTCATGGCCGCCATCACCGCCTGAAGCCGCGCGGTCTCGGGGACGAACGGCACCGGGCGCACGTCCCCCTCGGTGACCGCGCGGTCCTCCAGCAGCAGCCGCAGGATGTCGCGCGCGTGGAGGACCCCGACGATGTCGTCCAGGTCGTCGGTGTAGACCGGGTAGCGCGTGTGCGGCTCGGTGCGGAGCAGCGTCCGCAGGTCGTCCGGGGTGGCGCCCAGTGGGATGCCCGCCACCATCACACGAGGGGTCAGGACGTCGTCCGCAGTGAAGTCGCCGAACTCGAACAGCTCGCGGAGCACCCGCCCGGACTCCGGGCGCAGCGCCCCACGCTCCAGGCTCTCCTCCACGATGAACTGCAACTCCTCGGCGGTGTGGTACTGCTCCGCGGAACGCTCCTGGCGGTTGATGCCGAAGACGCGCAGGATCCCGTTCCCGAGCCCGTTCAGGGCGATCACCAGCGGGTAGAGCAGGGTGCGGACGGCGAGCATGGGCGGGGTGACAAGGGTCGCCGTCCGCTCGGCACGCTGAAGCGCGAGCGACTTCGGCACCATCTCGCCGATCACGATGTGGAAGTACGTCATGATCGCCACCGCCAGCACGCTGGCGACGGCATGCACCGCGATCGTCTCCGCCAGCCCGCTCGCGTCGAGCGCTACCTCCAGGCCATGGGCCAGCTGATGCTCCCCGTACATACCGAGGCCCAGCGTCGCGAAGGTGATGCCGAGCTGAGCCGTGGCAATGTAGCGGTCCTGGCTCCGCGGGTCGGTGAGGATGCGGTCCACCAGCCGCGCGATGGGGCGCCCCCGGAGCGCCTTCTGGCGCACCGAGGCCCGAGGGGCGCCGACGATCGCGAACTCCGCGGCCACGAAGAGGCCGTTCAGCAGGATCAGCGCAGCGATGATAAGCGTGGGTACGAGGATGCTCACGGTGGCGACTCCACGCTCGCCGTCAGCGGCCGAGCCAGCAACGACCCGACCACACGGTCCTCGACGCGCTCCACCTCCACTTCGACGCCGGCGATGGTGACCCGCTCACCACCCAGCGGCAGGTCTCCCAGCTCCTCGATCACGCGGCCGCCGATCGTGTCCGCCTGGCTGTCCCAGTGGACGCCGAGCCAGCGTTCCGCCTCGTCGATCCGCATCGAGCCCGGAAGCCGCACGCGGCCGTCCGGGAGGTGCTCCGGCGCCTCGTCGTCGTCGCCGCGCACGTCGCCCGCCCCCAGCACCTCGGCGATGGCGTCCCGCAGCGTCACAAGGCCGGCCACGCCGCCGAACTCGTCGATCACGAGGGCCTGCTCGGTGCGGTGCTGGCGCAGCAGTGAGAGCAACTGGTCGGCGCGGGCGCTCTCCGGGATGCTCGCCACCGGCCGCACGATCGCCTCGAGGCTCGCGACCTTGCCGTGGCGGGCGAAGTGGGCCACCAGGTCCTTCGCGTGCACGATCCCGATGACCTCATCCAGCGAGCCACGGAAGACGGGGAGGCGCGTGAAGCCGCTCCCAATCACCTCCTGCAGCAGTTCTCCGGCCGGAGTGTCGATGTCGATGGCGACGATCTGGTTGCGCGGCACCATGAGCCGCCGCACCGGCTGCAAGCTCAGGCGGAGCGCGCGGTGGAGGCGCTCCTGTTCGTCCGGCTCGAGCAGCCCTCCGTCGCGGCTCTCCGCGATCAGCAGGTCGATCTCGGAGGGCGAGTGGATGTGCCGGTGCCCCGTTGCGGGTTGTCCCAGCAGACGGAGGATGAGGATGCCGCTGCCGTTGAGGACGTAGATGAACCCGGTGAAGAGCCAAAGCGACCAGCGCATGGGGATGGACGTGTAGAGCGCCAGCTGCGTGGGGAACTGGAGGGCGACGGACTTCGGCACCAGCTCGCCGAGCACCACCTGCAACGAGGTCAACCCGAGCAGGACGACCACGGCGGAGGTGCTCTGCGCGGCCACCTCCTGCAGGCCGCCCAGGTCCTCGAACAGCGGTGCGACCTGCGGCGCGAGGCTCGCCTGCCCGTACGCGCCGAGCACTAGGCTGGAGAGCGTGATGCCGATCTGGCAGGCCGCCACGTAGCGGTCGAGCTTCCGCCCGTCCTCCAGCACCGGGAGCATCCAGCGCGCCATCCCGTTGCCCTCGTCCGCCAGCTGGCGGATACGGCCACGTCGCGCGCTGACCGCCCCGAACTCCGCGGCCACGTAGAGGGCGTTGACGGCGATCAAGATGACGACAACGAGCGAGGTGACGGCCATGGGGGGCACGGCTGAGGAAGCCTGCTGCCGCGGTGCTCCTTCACATCCCACCGACCGAGTCCGCGGTGGGGGTGCTCTGGCGGAGATGATAGCGGAATCCCCGGCGCGTCGCGCGGACCGCGCCAGCCCCTCCTTGCGCCATCGGTGCGTGACACCGGACGATGCTCCGCGATGTCGATCCGCAGCCGTTTCAGCCAATTCCGGGAGCGCGTGGCGCGGCCCGCGCCCGAGGAGTCCACGTACAGCGAGGACGACGCGGGCACACCGGCGGCGTCGCCTCGGCTGGTCGTCGGTCTCGGGAATCCAGGCGGCGGCTACGCGCGAACGCGGCACAACGTCGGCGTGTGGTGCGTGACGCTGCTGGCGGAGCGCCACAGCGGGCGGCTGGAACGCCAGGGCCGCGTCGACAGCGCGGAAATCGAGGCCGGCGGCCGCCGTTTCAGCGTGGCCCGGTCGCGCACCTTCTACAACGAGGCGGGACCGGCCATCGCCGCCGAGCTCAGGCGGCTGCGGCTGAAGCCCGCCGACCTGCTCGTGATCTACGACGAGCTGGACCTGCCCGTCGGGAAGGTGCGGCTGCGGTTACAGGGCAGCCACGGCGGGAACAACGGGATGAAGTCGATCATCGGCGCGCTCGGGAGCAATGAGTTCCCGCGCATCCGCATCGGCATCGACCGCCCGTACGACGCGGGCGCCCCGGTCCGCGAGCCCGACCGCATCGCGGACTGGGTGCTGTCGCCGCCGACTCCCGAGGAGCGCGAGCGCCTGGAGACCGCGGTCGTCACCGTGGCCGACGCCGTGGAGGTAGCGGCGCGTGAGGGCATCCAGGCGGCGATGAACCGCCTCAACCGGGCGGGGTGAGCGTCCGACACGAAAGGCGTCCCGGCGGCGCACGCGGTATCATAGGTATGTCACCGCACATCTCGTAGGGCCCACCCCAGAGGGGCGGCCCCATTCGCACGTGCGCCCACTTCGGAGGATCGTCCTTGGACCTGCGCCCCCTCCTGGCACCGCTACAGGCCGTTGAACCGCTGACGGAGGTCTACCGGCGCCTCGACCAGAACACCGTGGTCACTCTGGGTGTGAGCGACGCCGGCAAGGCCGTCACGGCCGCGCTGCTGTGGCGCCGCATGCGACGCCCCACGCTGCTGGTCGTGGCGCGCGAGGGCGACGTGGACGCGTACGTGGAGCAGCTGCGCGGCTGGACCGGCGAAGCCGCAGTGGCATTCCCAGCACGCGGGACGCTGCCATACCAGCGTGAGCGGTCCGACGAGGCCACGCTCCAGCGCATCGCCGTGCTCTCCCGCATCGCGCACGCCAGCTCCGGCGGCGACCCACCGCTGGTCGTCGCCTCGGCGGCGGCCGTCGCCCAGCACACGCTGCGCCCGGCCGACCTCGGGCGCGGGCCGGGCCGGGTCAGCCGCGGCGACCGGCTCTCGCTCGACGTGCTGGCGATGGCGCTCATCGAAGCGGGCTACGCCTTCGAACCGCTCGTCGAGGAGACCGGCCAGGCGGCGCGGCGCGGCGGGCTCGTCGATGTCTTCCCTCCGGGCGCCGCGGACCCGGTACGCATCGAGTTCTTCGGCCCGGAGGTCGACTCGATCCGCGCGTTCGACCCGGTCACCCAGCGCACGGTCGAGCAACTGGACGAGGTCGACCTGGGCCCCGCCGGCGAGTGGTTCCCGTCTCGCGAGGAACTGCAACGGCTCGCCGAGCACCTCGATGGCGCACGCACGGACGAGGTCGAGGGCGACCTCCGCGCGCTGCGGCGTGGCGAGCTACCGGCACCGGCCCTGTACGGCCCGCTGGCCGTCGACGCCACGATCCTGGACCACCTCCGCTCCGACGCCCTGCTGGTGCTCGACGAGCGCGAGGCGCTGGACGCGGCCGCCAGCGACCTGGACGAGCTGACCGAGGAACGCCGCGCGGACCTGGCCGGGCGGGGTGAGATGGACGCCCGTGCGCCGTTGCCGCACGAGCCTCGGGCGACACTCCAGGCGACGCTGGATGCGCATCGGCGGCGCGCCGAGCTGGCACGCTGGGCGACGGGGCACGAGCCGGGCGCGTTCCGCCTCCCCTTCGCACCGGCGGACGCCTACGCCGGGCGCCTCCAGGCAGCCGCGCGCGACATCGACCGCTTCGTGCGCCGCGGCGACCGCGTGGTGGTGGTGACGCAACAGGCGCAACGCTTTGCGGAGGTGCTGGGCGAAGAGGGGATCGATGCGCACGTGACGGCGGGCCTCGGCGAGCCGCCCCCCCGGGGGTCGCTGAGCCTGGTCCAGGGCTCACTGCCGGAAGGCTGGCAACTCGGCCTCCAGGGCGCCGTCTTCAACCTGAACACGGACCGCGAGCTGTTCGGGTTCGTGAAGCGTCGGCGCGCCTTGCGCCAGCGCGCGACACACCGCTCTCGCTTCCTCGCGGAGGTGCAGCCGGGCGACTTCGTGGTGCACGCGGACCACGGGATCGCGCGCTTCGGCGGCATCGTCCGCCGCCCCGTGGACAACGAGGAGCGCGACTACCTCGAACTCCGCTACGCCGGGGACGACCGTCTCTACGTGCCAATCGAGCAGGTGGACCGTGTCTCGCGGTACACCGGGCCGGGCGGCTACGCACCAAGACTGACGCGCCTGGGGACGCAAGAGTGGACACGGGCGCGCGCCCGAGTGAAGGCGGCGGTCGAGATCGTCGCGCAGGACCTCGTGCGGCTGTACGCGGCGCGGCAGATGCTCGGCGGCCACGCCTTCGGGCCGGACACCGCGTGGCAGCGTGAGCTGGAGGAGTCCTTCCCGTACGAGGAGACCCCCGACCAGCTCGAATCGCTGACCGCCGTCAAGGCCGACATGGAAGCCGAACGGCCGATGGACCGCATCATCTGCGGCGACGTCGGCTTCGGAAAGACCGAGGTCGCGCTGCGCGCCGCGTTCAAGGCGGTGCAGGACGGCTACCAGGTGGCCGTGCTCGTGCCGACCACGGTGCTCGCGCAGCAGCACCTGCGCACGTTCCGCGAGCGTCTTGCCGCGTTCCCCGTCAGCATCGATGTGCTGTCGCGCTTCCGTTCGGACCAGGAGGCGCGCGACATCATCTCGCGGGCGCGCAGCGGGGACATCGACATCCTGATCGGCACACACCGCATGCTCGACCCGAGCATCGAGTTCGCGAACCTCGGGCTGGTCGTGATCGACGAGGAGCAACGGTTCGGGGTGACGCACAAGGAGCGGCTGAAGCGGCTGCGGCTGGAGGTGGACGTGCTCACGTTGTCCGCCACGCCGATCCCCCGCACGTTGCATATGGCGCTCTCCGGCATCCGGGATATGTCCACCATCGACACCGCACCGGAGGGCCGGCAGCCTGTGCAGACGTACGTCTCCGAGTGGGACGACGCCATCGTGCGCGAGGCGATCCTGCACGAGATGGAGCGCGGCGGGCAGGTGTACATCGTCCATAACCGCGTGAAGAGCATCGACGTCTTCGCGGACCGCGTGCGGGCGCTCGTGCCGGAGGCCCGGGTGGCCGTGGGGCACGGGCAGATGCCAGAAGGCATCCTCCAGCGCGTGATGGAGCGTTTCGCGGACGGCGAGTTCGACGTGCTGGTGTGCACCACCATCATCGAATCGGGCATCGACATCCCGAACGTGAACACCCTGGTCGTGGACCGTTCGGACCAACTCGGGCTCGCGCAGATGTACCAGCTGCGCGGACGCGTGGGCCGCAGCGGCAACCAGGCGTACGCGTACCTCCTGCACCCCCGCGAGCGCGTCCTGACGGAGGACGCGCAGGCCCGGCTTTCCACGATCTTCGAGGCGAACGAACTGGGCGCCGGCTACCAGGTGGCGCTGCGTGACCTGGAGATCCGGGGCGCCGGCAACCTCCTGGGTGCGGAGCAGAGCGGGCACATCGCCTCGGTGGGCTTCGACCTGTACACACAGATGCTGGCCGAGGCTGTCGAGGAGCTGAAGGCGTCCCACGAGCAGCGCGTTCCGGAGGCGACCCCCGGCGAGGTACGCGACCGGCTGCGCGCGATCGTGGTCGACCTCCCGGTGGCGGCGTACATCCCGGAAAGCTACGTCCCCGACATCGAGGGCCGGCTGGCGCTCTACCAGCGCATCGCCGGGCTGCACTCACGGGACGACGCGGACGCGCTGGTGCAGGAGACCGCGGACCGCCTGGGCGCGCTCCCGGAACCGCTGGAGAACCTGATCGCCCTCGTGCGTATTCGCCTGGCGGCGCTCGATGCCGGCGTGTCCGCCCTGCGCGTCGACCAGGGCGAGGTCGTGCTGGTGGCGCCGGAGTCGCGGCCGTTCGCGTCGCGCGCCCTGCCGCCGCTACCTCGAGGCGTGCGCGTTGGCAGGACGCAGCTGCGCCTGCCTCGTTCGGCGCTGGGCGAAGCGTGGCTGGGGCCGGTAGAGGCGCTCCTGCAGCTGCTGGCGGGACAACGGGAGCTGGTCCCGGCCTAGCACCGGCCTACCCATCCACGGCGCGGGCCACCTCCGGAGGCGGCGACGGCAGGTCCGTGGCGTCCTCCGGCATCGGGACCTCGTCGCGGGGCGGCCGGTTATTCAGGTAGCCGATTGTGGAGCGCCCCACCGCGACGATGGGCACGGCGACGAACGCACCCAGCACGCCCCACAGCACGCCGCCCGCCGTGACCGCAAGGATCGTCGCGACGGGGTGGACGCGGACCGACCGCCCGACCAGCAGCGGGCCCACCAGGTTCCCCTCGAGCTGCTGTACCGCGATGATCGCCAGCAGCACCAGGAGCGCTGCCACCGGCCCGTCCGTCCCCAGCGCGATCAGGACCGCGACGAGACCGGCGGCGAACGCGCCGACAATGGGGATGAACGCGAGCACGAAGGTGAGCAGGCCAATCACGAGGGCCAACGGCACACCGATGAGCCAGACCGCGAGGCCGATGAAGATCCCATCGATGGCGGCGACCGCAGCGGTTCCGCGCAGGTAGCCGCTCAGCACCAACCACGCTCGCGTCCCCACCTCGCGGGCGTCGTGCTGCATCTCGGGCGAGAAGAGGCTCACGAACCACGCCCAGAAACGCTCGCCGTCCTTCAAGAAGAAGAACGTGAGCACGATAGTCAACAGTGCGCCGGCCAGGCCCTGCAGCAACAGCAGCGCGCCGGAGAAAGCGCCGCCGACGAACCGCTCCGCGTTCGCCTCCAGTTCATCGAGTGCCCGGTCGATGTAGCGGTCGACCTCCTCCTCGGAGAGCTCGAGCGGTCCCGTCACGAGCCAGTCGCGGGCGCGGTCGATGCCGTTCTCCACGTTCGCCTGGATGCCGTCGAACTCCTCCGCATCCGAGATCACGATGGGCACCATCACGCCGACGACGGCGGCAACCACGAGGACGGCGGCGGCGAAGGTGATCCCGGCGGCCAGGCCGTTCGGGACGCCTTGGTTCCGAAGCCAGCGCGCGGGCGGGTACAGCAGCGTGGTCAGCAGCAGCGCGATGAAGACCGGCAGGATCACCAGGCTGAGCGTCACCAGAGCGAAGAACGCCAGGGCGACCGCGGCCGCGACCACCAGGACGCGCCACGACAGTTCCGACGTGACGCGAAGGGGGCCGGGGACCTGCGACGCCATCGTGCCTCCTGCTGCGCGCACGCGCCTCGGTGTGCCTACTTCGAGGCGGGGATGCCACCACCTTCGGTGATCACGGCATCGTACAGCGAGACAACGGGCGGGCCCTGGAGCACGTTCTGCACCGAACCCTGGCGGTGTCCAGAGGCGAAGGACTCGCTTTGCGTCCACGCGACGAAAGCATCGCGCGACTCCCACGTGCTGTGACTGATGTAGTCGCCCGGCTCGTCGCCCCTCAGGAGCAGGAAATGGAGGAATCCCGGGACCTGATCTAGGTAGCTCTTCCGTTCTCGCCACATCTGTTCGAAGGCATCGCCCTGGCCCTCGGTCACCTTGAAGCGGTTCATCGCGACGAACATCGCGGTCCTCCGTCGTGCTGCAGGCTATGTCGATCTCTCGCTGACGATACAGGCCCACGCCCGCATTCTCGACCGTTAGCGACAACGGACGCGGGCGCTTCCGTAGCCAAGCGGCGCGGTATCGTTGACGCATGCACCCGCCCCGCACCGTCTGCCTCGACTTTGACCGCACGCTGGGCTTCATGGCCGCCGGCAACTTCTCCCTCTACCTGCGGGCCGCCGAGGAGTGCGGCGTCTCCGTGACCGAGGAGCAACTGGCGGCGCGCCCCCTGGAGGATGCGTGGGAGCAGTGGATGACGCCCGAGGGCCCGGCTCACCTCGACGCGTCGGTGGACGAGGCGAGCTTCCGACGCCTGCGCGAGGCGCTGCACCGCGCCCGCATCCGCGCCGCCGGCATCGAGTGCGACGATGCCACGCTCGGACGCATCGGCGCTCGCGTTGCGGCGCTCGAGGGCGAGGCGGTGCACTACCGGCTGTACGACGACGCCGTCCCCGGCCTCGAGCGGCTGGCGCGCGCCGGCCTGCAGGCGGTCGTCGTTTCCAACCACGTCTGGCAGTTGCCTGAGATCATGCGTGCCCTGGGCTGCGGCGCACGCTTCGAGGGCGTCGTGACCAGCGCCCGCGTCGGGTACCGGAAGCCGCATCCGGAGATCTTCCGCGCGGCGCTGCGCCTGAGCGGCAGCGCCCCGGAGGACGCACTGATGGTGGGCGACAGCCTGAGCGCTGACGTGAGCGGCGCGCAGGCAGCCGGTCTGCGCGCGGTGCTCCTCGACCGTTCGGGCGAGCATCCGCCGGTCGAGGGCGTCACGGTCATCCGGTCGCTCGTCGACATCCCGCTGACGTGGACGTAGTGACATGGACGTGACGCTGCGGCCGGTGCCTGAGTCCGAGTACGACGCCTTCTTCGCGCACTTCCCCGCGTATCACGCTGAACTCGATGCCTACGACCCGCGACGCGAGCCGTACGACATCCAGCGCGGCATCGAGGCGATCCTGGACGACATGGATGGCCGCGAGCTGCTGTGGATCGAGGCGGACGGACGTCGCTCCGGCTTCGTGATGGTGCGCCTGGATAGCGATTGGCCGGACATTGAACGCACCATCGCCTCGATAGCCGAGTTTTATGTCTTTCCCGATGCCCGCCGATCAGGGATCGGCACGGCGGCCGTGGAGGCCCTGCTGGCGCAGCATCGAGCGCGGGGCACCTACCTGGTGGAGGCCTCCATCCTGCGTGACAACGGGCCGGCGAAGGAGTTCTGGGCGCGCCTGGGCTTCGAGGTCCACCTGTTCCAGACAGCGCGGCGCCCGTGAACCGTCAGCGGACGGATACACGCCGTGCCAGCCGGTGACGGGGTCGTGCGTTACCATTGGCGCCAGCCAGGAGTCCCCACGGTGAGGAGTACACCTTGATCTGGGACGTCCACTGCCACTTTCCGCGCAACTGGGAGGATCCGGAGGCGCAGGAGCACGAGAAGGCCATCGATGCCCGGGCGGACGCGCTGCGCGCGGCCGGCATCACGCGGGCCTCGCTGCTCTCCGGCGGCCGCTTCGGCCTCACGTACGAGGAGTCGCTGACCTACGCGAAACGCCACGAGGACCTCTTCGTGCCCTCCGCCATGATCGACCCCGACGACGTGAACGGCCGCGAGGTGCGGCGCCTGCACGAGCTGGGCTACCGCGGCCTCAAGATGATCGGCGTGCGCCGCCCCTACGACGACTACAAGTACTTCAGCGTCTACCAGGCCGCCGAGGAGCTGGACATGCCGATCCTGCTCCACATGGGCGTCATCGGCGGCGGCGTCGACTACTCGATCACCCACCCGCGACGCGATGCGGCGGCGGCGGAGAGCTACCGGCGCATGGCGGAACGCGGGCGGATGCAGGGCCGCGATGTGTCGGCGACGCGGATGCGGCCGTTCCACATGGACACGATCGCGAACAACTTCCCGGCGCTGAAGCTGATCGGCGCCCACATGGGCGGCACCGGGAACTACGACGAGGCGTCCTCCGTGGCGCGCTGGCGGCACAACGTCTTCTTCGACATGTCCGGCGGCGAGACAATCGAGCGGCATGCGGTGGAGCGTCGCCTGGTGGGCCACGAGATCGGCGTCGAGAAGCTGGTCTGGGGCTCGGACTGTGGCAACGACGAGATCGCGGACCACGTCGCGAACCTCGAGCGCATCTTCGAGCAGGTCGGGCTCACGGACGACGAGCGCGACCGCATCCGGTGGCACAATGCGGCCGAGATGTTCGGTGAGGAGACGCCGACCTTCGCCGCGGAGTGACGCAGCCGGTTGAGGACGCGAGCGACGAGACCGACGGCCGGGCGGGGGGGCCGAAGCCGGTGGCATCCAGCGTGACCGAGCGCGATCCCGCGACCCCGGCGAGCGCCGGCAGCAGTGGCGACGCCCTCCCGGCGCCGCCCGGGCAGGCTGTGTCGCGTCGGGCCGTGCCGTCCGGACCGCCCGCTCCGCTGGTGGTGCTCACCGTCCTGGTCACGCTGTCCTTCCTGATGTTCCTGCTGATCGAACCGACGCCGCGCTGGCTGCTGCTGTTCACCGCCGTCGTCGCCCTGCTCGGGGCGGACGGTACGCTCCGCACCCTGCGCCGCCGTCACTTCGAGGCCGCCCAGACGGCGCCCTACCTGTTCTTGCCGGCGCTCTACGTGCTGGCGACGCCGATCGTCATCGAGCACAACGTCCGGGGCTTCCTCGTCGCGCCGGCGGGCGTCCTCGCGGGCGTCGCCTTCGGCGCCATCGTGGCGGCCGAGGTGGCGTCGGTGCGCATGCGGTCGGCGGAGTACGCGAACGCGCGACTCGTCGCCACGGCGGCTGTCTACTTCGTGGCCTTCTCGATGTTCTCGCTCACGTACATCTTCGAGTTGAGCCTGCTGCCGGCGGCCATCGCCTGCGCCCTGATCGCGGCGATGCTCGCCGTCGAACTGCTGCGCGAGGGCGAAGTGGACCCGGTCGAGACGCTCGTATTCTCGGCCGTGACCGGCATGGTGGTGGCGGAGGTGCGGTGGATGCTGCACTACATCCCGGTAGACGGGTACCTGGCCGGACTGACGCTGCTGCTGGCGTTCTTCTTCGTCACGGGCATGCTCCAGTCGCACCTCACTCGCCAGCTGTCCGCCGTGGTCGCGGCCGAGTACGCGGTCATCGTCGCCCTCGGCCTGGGCGTGGTCGTCGCGGCGCGGAGCGCGGGCATCGCGTAGCCGCCCGCGGACGGATGCGTTGGTTCCTCGCAAGCGGCGCGCGCGCAAATCGATGCGTTTCATACATCTCTCTTACCGCGGTTTATCCGGGCTTCACGGCGCCGGGCGCAACATCCCTCGCAGGTCCGGTCGTGTGCGGCGTGTGTCCCACGATGGCTGATGGACCTCGGGGAAGGCTTCGACGATGAGCGGCTTGCTCAGCATGGCATTCGGCATCACTGGACTCGGCATCCTCGTCGTCCTGGCGGCGGGCCTGGTGCTAAACGAGTACCAGACCCCGGCCGAGGCGGTGGACTGGGTCATGTCCACGGTCGGCCGCTAGGCACTGGTCAAGGGCGAGGAGCGATAGATGGCGATGCGAATCCCCGGCAAGACCGCCGGACCCGCGAAGGCGGACGAGTCGGCGGAACAGCGGGAGCGGATCGCCGGACATCTGGCGCGCTGGGCGCCCAGCCTTCCGGTCCCGCCGCAGGGCGAGACCACCGAGCGTCCCGCGTAACGCTTCAGGCCGCTCCCACGCGGAGCACGACGGGGCCGCCTGGCCCCAGCAAACAACAGACGGCCCGCCGCGTCGAGTCGCTGTCGAGTCCGCAGAGGGCCGAGCTCTACCGCTCGGGGAGCTCGGTCCTCTGCGTGCTCGTCGGTGCGCTCCCTCGCGGCCGGCCAATCGGCTATCGTGTGGCCCCTCGGGGAAGGATTTCGCATGCTGCGACGAGCACCCGGTGTGATCTACGAGGTGGTGGACGGCCGCGCCGTCCTCGTCGACCCGCAGGGGGCCGAACTGGTCACCCTGAACCCGACCGGCACCCTGATCTGGGAGGCCCTCGACGGCCCCTCCGACGCGAAAGCGATCGCCGGACGCTTGATCGCGGACCTGGAGGGCGTCACCGAGGACGAGCTGCGCGTGGACGTGGAGGCATTCCTGGCGGACCTCCGCCAGCAGGGCCTCATCGAGGAATCCGAACGGCAGTAGCGCATGGCCCGGCCGCATCCCGCCCTCATCGAGCTGGCCGCGGGACGGCCGGTCCCCGAGCCTCCCGACGTCCGGCAATTCTGCGCCTCCGCCACTGAGCACCGCATGCATGGCCTCGTCTGGCGGGAGGTGGAAGCGGGCCGCCTGCAGCTGGACGAGGAATGGCGCTCGCGCCTCGCGCGGCAGGTCCTACAGGTACGCCTGACACAACGGCGGCTACGCGCACACCTGGTGACCATCGCGGAGCAGATGCAGGCGCTGGGTGTGGGGCTCGCCACCTTCAAAGGCGTCACCGCCTCGGAACGCTGGTACGACAGCGAGGGTGACCGCCCGTGCGCCGACATCGACCTGCTGGTCGCACCGGCCGACCGAGGCCGGGCGCGGGAGATCGTGGCAGCGCTCGACCCGGACAACCCGCTGCTCGAGGTCATCCAGGCCATCGTGGACCACGGCGCCCTGCAGTCCGTAGACCTCTGGCTACCGGATGGGACAGCGGTCGACCTGCACTTCGACCTGCTGAAGTACGAGACGCGCGACCGGCGGCCGGGGATGATCTGGGAGCGCACCCGGCCTCACCCGCTGGCGGAGGGCGTCTCCGTGCGCGTACTCGAACCGGAGATCGCGCTCGCCCATCTGCTGCTGCACCTGAACAAGGACCGCTTCCGCTACCTGGGCCAATTCGTGGACGTCGCCCGGCTCATGGAACGCGAGCCGGTGGACTGGGACCGTTTCGCCGCCTTCGTCACCGCGGAGGGGCTGGAGACGCCCATCGGGCTATCGCTCGAGGTGGTGTGCGAGGTGCTGGGCGTCCCCACGCCGCCCCACCCGACGCCGGACCGCTGGCGCGCGGCCGTGTGGCGGCGGCTCTGGTCGTCCGATGTCCGGCTGAGGGGCCGCGAGGGGTTCGTGCGCTTCCGCAACCGGCAACGGGTGATGCCGCTGCTGGCGCGCGGCCGCACGCTGGAGGGCATCGGCGCCTACTGGAAGTACCTGTTCCCGCCCGGCGCGCTGATGGACTACCACTTTCCGGAGACATCCGGGCCGTATCTCTGGCGAAATGCCTGGGGCCGGGTCAAGCACTGGCTAGCGCGGCGTCGAGAGAGCGCGCAGCTTCAGCCACACGGTGCTCCCGCGGCCGCGCATGCCGGAGCTCCCAGCCCGGAAGACGGCTGAGCGCCGCGGCATGAGGGAACCACTGCCGCAGCAGCACCTGGTCACCGCTGGCGAGGAACGCCGCGACGACTTCCGTCAGCAACCCGGACTTCTGGAGCGGGATCAGCTCCGACTGTTCGCCGTCGCCGTGGGCCGGGCGCAGCACCGCCGCCACGCGATGCCAGCCACGACCGAGGATGTCGGCGGACAGCTCCCAGCGCTCGCGGCCGCCGCGCTCCAGATGACGCGCGCCCGGAGGGGGCGACTCCATCAGCTCACCGGGGACGGCCACCGGCTTGCGCATCCCGCACACCTCGAAGCCGCCATCCTCCGCGATGCGGACGAAGACGTAGTCGTCCGCCAACAGCTCCCAGCCGGAAACGTGGGCGGACCACGCCAGCGTGGACTTGCCGGCGCCGGTGCTGCCGACGACGACCAGCGCGCGCCCTCCGCGCGCCATCGCCGCGCCGTGCAGCATGTAGCGGCCGTGTGCCGCCTGCAGGTACGTCATCGCGGGTTCGAAGATGCGCCGGAAGTCCAGCCACAGCGGGCTCTCTTCGCCGCGGCCGTCCGCGCCGCCACCAATACGCAGACCGTTGTCCGCGGCGAACCCGGTGAGCACTCCGTGGCGCAACGCCACGCCTTCATCCGTGTGCCACAGTCCCAGGCCGGGGAACGGGTGGTCGGAGGGACGGTCCGGCACGGGCAGCGGTCCGTCCTGCCACGTCACCTCGATGGTGGCGGCGCCGGGGTGCAGATCCGCGCCGTCCAGGAGGTGGGCGACCGCCTCGGCACGCACTTCATCGGGCGTTTGCAGCGACACACCCAGGCCGGCGAGGTCCAGGATGCAGCCTGAGACGAAGGCGCGGGTGCTCAGGGAGTCCATCAAGCGCTCACCGCTCTGGATCAACGTCGAAGGTGCATCGATGGGGCGCGCGATCCGTTCGGGGAGCCGCGTACGGCTTATCGTCGCAGAACGGCCTCGCTTTGGCGAGGTCTGGGCCTTCTGTACGGAGGACGGTCGCGTCGTAGTACATCGATGCATCGCGCGCCGCAGCGGCCGCTACCGCTTCCACGGCGACACGTCCGGCCCGGACGCACCGGTGCCCCTGGACCGCCTCATCGGGCGGGCCATCGAGGTGGAGGATCGGGGCGGCGAAGTGCGGACGCTGCGCTTCGCCTCGGGCGCCGCGACCGCGGCGCGACTGCGCACGCTCGATGACGCTCGACGCGCGGTGCGGGCGCTCCCGAGCCCGGCACGAAACGCCGTCCGCTGGGTGCTGCGCCGGCCTCGCCGTACGTGACGAGGGCGGCGCTGACGCGCCGCCCTCGATCTGGTCAGCCGCAGCGGCTGGGCCCTATGGGACTTCCTTGATGGGAGGCGAGACGTGGCCGTTGAGAAGACCCCCGACTGGCTCGCGCTTCTCAATCGTTGGTCGTTCGTACGTCATACCGGTACCTCCTCACCGCATCGTGCGGTCTGAGCAGTGAGCAACCCGCCCCCGCGACCGTGAGGGCCTCCTGCCGCGAGGATCTATCACGCTCATATATATGTACAGGGTCGGCGCACCCTCTGCGCGCGCGAGGTCCCCGGACACGGGAGTGGCGGCGCGTAAGCGCCGCCACTCCCATACATGTCGCGTGGACGCGCTAGGTGACGGTGTCCCCGGGGACCGGCGACGCCTTTGCCTCGAGCAGCCCCTTGACCGGCTCCCGGCGCTCAATGGTTGGTCGTTCGTACGTCATTCGTGTGCCTTCCTGCCGCTACCGGCGGCGCTGAGGGGTGAGCCATCCGCTCACCAGGGGCAGGGTGTCCTGCCGCGCGGGAACGTATCACGTTCATACATCCCCTGTCACGGCAATCCGCGCCGGTACCAGCCCATCCAATCGGCCGGATGCTCCCGAGCGCGAGCTTCGAGGCGTCGAGCAAACTCGTCCACCGCGCAAGCCATCGCCTCCTTGCGCGGCATCGAGCGGTCCACCTCGACTGGCGCATCGATGACGAGGCGGTAGCGCATCGGTCCGTCGCGCAGGGCGGCGGCGGTGAGCAGCGTCGCGCCCGTCTTCCACGCCAGCGACGGCGCCCCGTTGGCCAGCTCGAAGGGCTCGCCGAAGAGGGTGGTGCGCGAGGACTGGCGGCTGGTCAGCTCAGCCCGGAACGCGACGATTGCGTTGTCCTGCGCCAGTCGCTGGATCAGCGTCTGAAGGTACGCGAGCGACTTTCGACGAGGGATGATCACCCGTTCGGCGAGGTACGGCAGCTCGGGCCGCACGTAGAGCCCCGCCACCGACCCCACCCCCAGCCTGCTATACGAGGTGGCGCCATGCGACTGGTGACTGAGCTGGACCAGCGGATGCCCCGCCTGCCAACAGGCCGCCTGCGCCCAAAGCGTACTGCCGAAGCCCATGCGCCACAGGATCACGCCGCGTCCCGCTTCGATCGCCCGATGCAGATGCTCGATGCCCTCGACCTCCACCCGAGGGATCGCGCGACGATCCCGCAGGCCGCGGACGCGCAGCCAGTTCTTCTCCCCGCGCATCCAGTAGTGCTCGCGCACCACCGACGCGGCCTGAGCCGGCGCGAGCCCGAGGTAGTGCTCGATGGCGCGCTCCAGGTGGCGACGCTGCCCCGGCTTGGCGCGCATGACGACGGCGGCCTGCAGCCGCGAGGCTGCGCCATCGAGGCGGCGTGGGACCAGCCACGAGAGGGCGTAGCCGGCGCCGGTGCCCAGTAGTCGCGCCAGGTCACCGGACCGCACCCAGCGCCCGACCCATTCGCGGGGGCGCGGGAGGCGACGGACTTGAGCACGGGCCCGTTGGATCACTCCGCCAGCCCCAGGCGCTGCGCGAGACCGATCCGCTGGGGCTTCCCGGTGGGCCCCTTCGGGATCTCGTCGAGGAAGACGAAGGTGCGCGGCACCTTGAACGGCGCGAGCCGCGCGTCCAGGAACTGCCGCAGGGCGCGCTCGTCCACGTGGGCGCCGCTCGCGACGACGACCGCCGCGGCCACGGTCTCACCCAGCAGCCGGTCGGGCACGGCGAAGGCCAGCGCCTGTTCGACGGAGGGGTGCGCGAGCAGCGCCTCGTCCACCTCGCGCGGGCTGACCTTCTCGCCGCCGCGGTTGATCTGTTCCTTCAGGCGGCCGGCGAGGAAGAGGTAGCCGTCCTCGTCCAGGTAGCCCAGGTCGCCGGTGCGGAACCATCCGTCCGCGAACGAGGCGGCATTCGCCTCCGGGTTCGCGTGGTAGCCGGCCGTCACGCCCGGCCCGCGCACGGCCACCTCGCCGGTCGCGCCGCGTCCGAGGTGTTCGCCGCCGTCCGAGAGGATCGCCACCTCCACGGATGTCCCCACGCCCACGGAGCCCGGCTTCCGGACGCCCGGCGGGAGCAGGTTCGCCGTCATCTGGTGCGACGCCTCGGTCATCCCGTACGCCTCGATGACCGGCGCGCCGAAGGTCGCTTCCAGCTCAGCAATCACGGAGGGCGGCAGCGGCGCCGAGGACGAGCGCAGGAAGCGCAGCGGGCGGCGCGCGATGACCTCGGCGCGAGCGCCCGCGCGAGAGAGCACCATCTGGTGCATGGTCGGCACTGCCGTGTACCAGGTCGGCGCCGTCTCATCGAGCCAGTCGAAGAAGCGGAACGCGTCGAACCCCGCCGGAGGCGCGACGACCGAGGCGCCGGCGGAGAGCGACGAGAGGCAGCCGCCGATCAGACCGTGGATGTGGAACAGGGGCATGACATCCAGGCAGCGGTCTTCCTCGGTCAGCCGCAGCGAGCCGGCGATGCTCCGCGCGGAGGACGCGAGGTTCGCCTGCGACAGCGGCACCGTCTTCGGACGGGCGGTCGTGCCGGACGTTTGCAGCACCAGGGCGACGTCGTCCGGGCCGGGCCATCGAGGCGCGGCGGGCGTCACGCGCTCGCCGTCCCGCGACAGCTCGAGCGATCCCGGCTCGCCAGTCAGGGACAACCGCAGCACAAGCTCGGGAGCGGCGTCCCAGAACTCACTAGCGGGCGCCTCGCGCGCGACCACGGCGCGCACATCGAGATCCTCGAAGCAGGCGCGCAGCTCGTCCGCGCGGTAGGCGGGGTTCTGCGGCGCGGCGGCGGTCGCCGAGGCCGTGGCGAGGAACGCCGTGGCGGCGTCGGCCCCGCCGCGTAGCACGCTGGCCACGCGGTCGCCGGGCCCAAGGCCAAGCGCCGCCAGCTGGCCCGCCAGCCGCTCCACCTGCTCGCGGAGCTGCGCGTGAGTCAGGGTCGGACCACCCGGCACGACGAGTGCAGGGCGCGCGTCCGCTCCAGTGTCGAGTAGTGCGCGAATGGTGTCCACGGCCGGCCCTGTCCACCCGCACCCGGTACCTGCATCGCAACCTGGCGGTGAGAGAAGTTATCATCCGGCATCCAGTTGCCGGAAACCGTAAGAAGTACGCAGAGGAGCGTCTGTGAGCGGCCTGATCTTCGCCGTGCGCCGCGATGGCCGCCAACCAGACCTGGATGACGCGCGGCGGATGGCTGCCGAGGCGCCGCACCGCGCCCGTGCCGGCGCCCGCGAACGGACGCTGGAGGGCGCCGTCGCGATCCACCTGGATGGCGGCCAGGAGCGCATCGCACCGACCTCGCCGGTCACGGACCGTGGCGGACGCCGGCTCGTCGTCGCGGACGCGCGCTTGGACAACCGACGCGAACTGGCCACGACGCTCGGGCGGCCGGACCTGGCGGAGGCGCGCGACGACGCCACGCTGCTGCTCCAGGCAGTCGACCGATGGGGCGACGAGGCGCCCACCCACCTGCTTGGCGACTTCGCCTTCGTCGCGTGGGACGCCGCACGTGGCCACCTGCTCGCCGCGCGCGACCCCATGGGGATGCGCCCGCTCTTCTACCGCGCCGAACCCGCTCGCCTGCTGCTGGCGAGCGAGGTCTCCCAGCTGCTGGCCGTCCCGGGCGTCCCGAGCGCCGTCAATGAGCGCGCGCTGATGGCGCACCTCGCCGGGAACGCGGGCCAGGGCTGGACCGCCTACGAGGGCATCCGCCGGCTGCCCGCGGGGCACCGCCTCGTGCTGGACACCTCGGGTGTGCGCGTCGAGCGCTTCTGGCAGCCGGTGGTCGGCGAAGGCCGCGCCCGCCGGCCGGAGGAGTACGCCGAGCAACTGCGGGACACGCTGACCCAGGCCGTCGCGGACCGCCTCGATGGGTCGACGGGGGCCGGACTACTGCTCAGCGGCGGGCTCGACTCGATCAGCATCGCCGCCCTGGCCGGGACGCTCCTGCGCGACGGCGCGCCCCCGATGCGCACGTACACGTTCACCTACGACGAGCTGCCGGAATGCGACGAGCGCACAGTGAGCCACGCGGTGGCATCGGCGGCCGGCCTGCCGAATACGTGGCTGCCCTGCGACGACTCGTGGCCGCTGGCGGACTACCCCGACCTCGGCACGGACCGGGACGGCCCGGACCTGTTCCGCAGCTACGTGTCCATGCACGGCGCCGCCGCGCGCGCCCTGGACGACGGCGTCGGCGTGCTGATGACCGGCCAGCACGGCGACCAGCTGGTCGGGTCCGGCGTCACCGACTACCTCGGCCGGCTACGCGCGGACGGCCCGCTGGCCGCCTGGCGCGACCTGGCGGCGCACAGCGCGCGCACGGGGCTCTCGAGGCGGGTCGTGTTTGAGCACTACGTGCTGCGGCGCCTGCCGGGCGCGGTCTGGCCGGACGACCGGTTGCCCGCCGTGCGCCGCCGCCTGCGCTCGATGCTCGACGGCGGTGCGCCGCCGCTCCCGCCGTGGCTACGCGCCGACGCGGCCCGCGAGCACCGGCTGCCGGAGGTCATCGGACGCTCCGCATTACGCTCGACGCTGCCCGGCGAGGCGCGGCGCGTGCGGCACGAGATCGTGGGCGACCACCAGATCGCGCGCAACAGCGAGACACTCGAGCGCCGTTTTGCCCGGCACGGCCTGCGCCACGCGGACCCGTGGTCGGACCGCCGCCTGGTCGAGTCTGTGCTGGCCATGCCCCAGCACATCCTCACGCCGGCCGGCGAGGCGAAGTGGCTGGCCCGCGAGGCGATGCGCGGCGTACTCCCCGAATCCGCGCGCGTCGCCGCCTCCAAGGCGACCCCCGCGCCGCATTACGACCGGGGCATCCTCGACCGCGGCAGCGCCACGGTCCGATCGCTGCTCGACGGCTCGCGGGCCGCGGCACGCGGCTACGTCGACGAGCAGGCGCTCCACGAGTGGTACGACCGAATGGTCGCGCGAGAACCCGCCGCGACCGCCCACATCGGCGCCTTCTGGCGCTTCCTCACCCTGGAGGACTGGCTCCGCCGCTACCACGACTGACCGGCTCCCGCTCGCGCGCCGGCGGTCCGCCCTCGTACGATCGAAGCACCACCCGCGGAGGGGTGGCCGAGTGGTTGAAGGCAGCGGTCTTGAAAACCGCCGGGGCGCAAGCCCCCCGTGGGTTCGAATCCCACCCCCTCCGCCAGTGCTGGTCAGCCTGAATCCTGCGCGAGTCCGGCCGCCAGGAATCGATCGCAAATCTCGCTAGCCCACGCCCGCGCCGGGTCTCGTGATGCCCAGTCCCAGACAAAGTCCAGAACAGTCCATCGAACGGACGCGGGCACTTGCACGAGGATTTGTGCTAGATCATAGACAATGCCGCGTTGCCCGATGGTCACGAAATCCTTCGCGAACTCCGGCTCGTTGCTCAGCAGGTAGTCAACCAACTCGATCAGGACCGCGGCACCCCGAGTCTCGAGTTCATGCTTAAACCGGTTCTCTCGATACTCATCCTTGGTATGGTGACCTGACCCCCTGAAAGCGGTCCACCGTTGATGAGAGTCCTTTGGCCCACGAAGGTGTGGGCGGAGGAGGACATCACGGTGAAGCGACGCAGGCATACGCCGGAGCAGATCGTGCGCAAGCTGCGGGAGGTGGAGCG
>WHSU01000051.1 GCA_009379925.1 Dehalococcoidia bacterium
ACCGAGAAGGCGATCCTCGCCGGCGGCTGCTTCTGGGGCATGGAGGAGCTGTTCCGCCACCAGCCCGGCGTCGTGTCCACGCGCGTCGGCTACAGCGGCGGCGACGTCCCGAACGCCACCTACCGCAACCACGGCGCACACGCGGAATCCATCGAGGTCGTCTACGACCCCGAGAAAACCGACTTCCGCACGCTGCTCGAGTTCTTCTTCCAGGTGCACGACCCCTCGACGAAGAACCGCCAGGGTAACGACGTCGGCACCAGCTATCGCTCGGCGATCTTCTACACCAGCGACGAGCAGAAGCGGATCGCCGAGGAGACGATCGCCGACGTCGACGCCTCGGGCTTGTGGCCTGGCAAGGTCGTCACCGAGGTCACGCCGGCGGGCGACTTCTGGGAGGCCGAGCCCGAGCACCAGAACTACCTGCAGACCTACCCCAATGGCTACACCTGCCACTTCCTTCGCCCCGGGTGGAAGCTCCCGAAGCGGGCGGCGGCCTGACACCTCCGGTGCGCGGACCCAAGGGGTCCGCGCACCGGCCCGGGCCGAGGTAGTCGGCCTGGGCCGAGGACTCGGCCGGATCGGTGCGGGCTCTCGCCGGCACCGGTGCCGGCGAGACGTGGCATTCGGTCGGCTGCACGAGATGCATCCATGTACTCGCCGCCAACGAGGCCGCACGGTGCTCACGTGGCTGTTTCTGGATGCCGACGAGGCCGGCCGCGGCATGCGTGTGGGACAGCGCCGGTGGCCAGCTCAGCATCGGTGTGGCCGAACAGTGGGGACGTCGCGGGCCGCGACGAGGTGGCCGGGCGTTCCGGCGCTGCCTGCTCGGCGACGCCGAGACCCGTGCGGCGGCAGGTACTGGGAGGCCATCGACGACGGCTTCGAGCATGGCTGGGCGACATTCACAATCCGGTCTGACACCACGAACGGAACACCCGAGACGAAGGTACGCAACTCCGTCAAGTCACTGAAGAACAAGCCAGGGTCGCGGGTGGTGCGCCGACGCGGCCGCGTCTACGTGATCAACAAGCTGAACCCGCGGTTCAAGGCGCGACAGGGCTGAGGGCATGGCGACCAAGAAGGGCCCGACACCCACCCGCCGCCCGTTGCTCGCCGCAGGGATGACGTACGTCGACTACAACGACGTGAACCTGTTGCGGACGTTCATCCCCGATCGGGGAAAGATCGCTCTGCCGGGTCACCGGGTTGAGCCCGCAGCTACAACGCGCAGTGGCCCGGGCGATCAAGAACGCCCGCGACACGCCCGGTGAGCGAACGTGCATCAACCGCCCTCGGCGCGATCCACCCTCGCGCCGAGGGCGCGGCCCCGTCCACTCACGGACGAGAGGGATGAAGATGATGGATGCGACCAAGCACACCAGTCCGCGAGCGAGCTCCGTCGCCGAGCGGTTCGAGGCAGTGCGCGCCGCCTCGGCCGCGCTCTGCGAGACGCTCGAGACCGAGGACTACGTCATCCAGTCGATGCCGGACGTCAGCCCGACAAAGTGGCACCTGGCACACACGAGCTGGTTCTTTGAGACGCTGGTGCTCCGCGATGCCATTCCGGACTACCAGGCCTTCCATCCGCGGTTCCAGTGGCTCTTCAACTCCTACTACAACTCCATCGGACCCCAGTTCGAGCGAGCGTCCCGTGGGCTCGTGTCCCGACCCACGGTGGACGAGACGTACCGATACCGCGCACACGTCGACCAGCAGATGCGGCGTCTGTTCGATACGTCTCTGCCCGGGGGACTCGCGCCGATCGTGGAGCTCGGCCTGCACCACGAGCAGCAGCACCAGGAGCTGATGCTCATGGACATCAAGCACGTCTTCTGGACGAACCCGCTACGACCCGCCCTCCGTGACGACGCTGCGGCGCCATCACCGCACGAGGCCGCACCACTCCGGTGGTTCGAGTACCCCGGTGGCCTGTGCCAGGTTGGGTACGAGGGCGATGACTTCGCCTTCGACAACGAGGGCCCGCGGCATCGGGTGTTCCTCGAGCCGTTCTCCCTCGCCTCCCGCTGTGTGACGAACGCGGAGTACGCAGCGTTCATCGAGGACGGCGGATACGACCACCATGACCTCTGGCTGTCGAGCGGCTGGGCAACGGTTCGGGCGGAGGGCTGGCGCTCCCCCCTCTACTGGGAGCAGCGCGACGGCGAGTGGTTCGAGCTGACGCTGGGCGGCATGCGTCCCCTGGACCCACACGCACCCGTGGTCCACGTCTCTTACTACGAGGCCGACGCGTACGCGCGATGGGCGGGCGCGCGACTCCCGCAGGAGGCTGAGTGGGAGGTCATCGCGGCGGATGCACCGATCGAGGGCAACTTCGTAGAGTCGGGGTTGTTGCACCCGACCGTCGCACCGCCGCCCGGGGAGTCCCCGTCCCAGCTGTTCGGGGACGTCTGGGAGTGGACCTCCAACGCCTACCTCCCCTACCCGGGTTATGAGCCGCCGGTCGGGGCTGTCGGCGAATACAACGGCAAGTTCATGTCGGGACAGATGGTGCTGCGCGGTGGCTGCGTGGCGACGCCGCACGACCATATTCGCGCCACCTACCGCAACTTCTTCCCACCATACGCCCGCTGGCCGTTCGCAGGCATCCGTCTTGCGCGTTGGACGGCCTCCTGATGCACCGCAGTGAGCCCGCAGCCGGCACCCACGGGGTCATCCTCGCCCGAGGCGACGATGACCCCGTGGAGGCAGACCTTCGCCGGGCGTTCCTGGAGGACGCGTGGGACGGGCTCGGGCGGCCGCAGAAGACCTTGCCGTCCAAGTACTTCTACGATGAGGTCGGTTCGGTCCTGTTCGACCGGATCTGCGAGCTGGACGAGTACTACGTCACCCGGACCGAGATGACGATCATGCGGGAGCATGGCGCGCAGATGGCGGATCGCCTGGGCCCGGCGTGCATGATCCTGGAGTACGGGAGCGGATCGAGCACCAAGACGTACTGCCTGCTGGAGCACCTCGAGCCACCAGCCCTCTACGTGCCGGTCGACGTGGCCCGGGAGCACCTGCTGGCAGCGGCCGAGCGAATCGCCGTCGACTTCCCGCTGCTGGACGTGGCGCCGGTCTGCGCGGACTTCACGGGCGACTTCACCCTCCCGCAACCGGAGTGGGCGCCGCAGCGGCGCATCGTCTACTTCCCCGGCTCCACGATTGGCAACTTCACGAGGGACGGAGCAGCCGATATCCTCGCACGGATCGTGACGATCTGCGGCCCCGGCGGGGGACTGCTGATCGGCGTCGACCTGCGCAAGCCGGCCGAGGTGCTGGAGCCCGCGTACGACGACCCCCGGGGCGTGACCGCCGCGTTCAACCTCAACCTGCTCGCGCGGATCAACGCGGAGCTTGGCGGTGACTTCGACCGGTCTCGGTTCCGCCACCGGGCGTGCTGGAACGAGCGGCACGGACGCATCGAGATGCACCTGGAGTGCCTCGCGGACCACATCGCGCACGTCGGCGGCCGCGCCTTCCAGTTTCGTCGCGGTGAGACGATCCTCACGGAGTACTCGCACAAGTACACACCGCAGGAGTTCGCGTCGCTGGCGCGGGCCGCGGGGCTCCAGGTGCGAGACATCTGGACCGACAGCCGCGAGTGGTTCGCCGTCCTCTACCTCGAGATCGCGGACCAGCGCGAGCGATAGCCGGCCGACACGCGTCACGCCCGACACTCCACAACCTCCAACTGCGGACGAAAGGATGCCCACGTGGCTACAGAGGTCGATGTCATGGTGGTCGGGATGGGCCCGGGCGGCGAGCAGGTGGCGGGCGACCTGGCGGAGGCGGGCCTGGAGGTGGTCGGCCTCGACCCGGGGCTCGTGGGCGGGGAATGTCCCTACTGGGGCTGCGTCCCGAGCAAGATGATCGTGCGCGCGGCGAACCTGCTCGCCGAGGCGCGGCGGGTGGACGGGATGGCGGGGTCTGCCACCGTGGAGCCGGACTGGGCTCCTGTTGCCCGGCGGATCCGCGATGAGGCCACGGACCACTGGGACGACACCGTGGCGGTGGAGCGGTTCCAGCGCAAGGGCGGCACGTTCGTCCGCGCCGCCGGTACGGTTGCCGGCCCCGACCTCGTGCGGGCCGCGGACGGTAGCGAATACCGGGTCCGTCGCGCGATCGTCCTCGCAGCGGGCATGCAGCCATCGATCCCGCCAATCAAAGGACTGCCTTCGGTCCCGTACTGGACGAATCACGAAGCGATCGAGGCTGAGCGGCTACCCGAGTCACTGATCGTAGTCGGAGGCGGCGCCGTGAGCCTCGAGCTGGGCCAGGCGTTCGCGCGCTTCGGCACGCGGCTCACCGTGGTTGAAGGACTCGACCGCCTCCTGCCGAACGAGGAGCCCGAGGCGGGCGAGCTGATCGCCGAGGTCCTGCACGATGAAGGCGTCGATATCCACGTGGGCGCTCAGGTGAAGTCGGTTTCAGGGGACGACTCGAGCGTCCACGTCGAACTCGGCAACGGCACCGCATTGGAGGCCGCCCGCCTGTTGGTGGCGACGGGCCGCCGGGTCGACCTCGCCTCGTTAGGCGTGGGCGCGATCGGCGTCGATGAGTCCGCGCGTGCCTTGCCGGTGGATCAGGAGATGCGGGTCACAGACGGAGTCTGGGCCGTGGGAGACATCACCGGCAGAGGCCCGTTCACGCACGTCGCCACCTACCAGGCGTCGATCGCGGTCGCCTCGATCCTCGGCCGGCCGAGTCACGCCGCCGACTACTCCGCGCTGTCGCGCGTCACGTTTACGGATCCCGAGGTCGGCGCGGTCGGGGTGACCGAGCACCAGGCGCGTGAACAGGGACTGCGAGTCCGCGTCGGGACCCAGCAGGTACCCCACACCGCGCGGGGCTGGTTGCACAAGACTGGGAACGAGGGCTTCATCAAGCTCGTAGAGGACACCGCCCGAGGGGTGCTCGTGGGAGCGACCTCGGTCGGGCCATCGGGTGGCGAGGTGCTCGGCCTGCTCTCGCTTGCCGTGCATGCGGCCGTCCCGGTCACGACGCTCCGGCAGATGATCTACGCGTACCCCACGATTCACCGCGGGGTGGAGGACGCGCTCCGCGAGCTCACCTGACAGCACGGGATGGCGCGGTGTACCTCGGGGAATACCTGGGACGGTCTCGGGAGCGCCGGCCCGCACCGCCGGTTCCGGCAGGCACCTCGGGTGAGATCCCGGGTTGGCAGATACGAGTCTGTGATCGGACTCACACGGACCGCACGCGCGACGTGCTCAACTGGGCTCTCCAAATGTGGAGGAGCGAGGGTGGACCAGTGACCGAGCGAATGCCCGAGGCCGGGCCAGCGACGAGCCCCCATAAGGAGACCGCCGACTACGTCTTCCATGAACTCACCCGGAGCATTTGTCCGGACTGCCGTCGCACCGTGGATGCGCAGGTGCTCCTGCGCGATGGCAAGGTCTACATGCGGAAGCGCTGTCCCGAGCACGGGCGGGTCGAGGCACTCGTCTACGCGGATGCTGAGTCGTACGTCCGGAACAGTCGCTTCAACAAACCTGGCGAGATCCCCCTCGAGTTCGCCACGGAAGTGGTGCGGGGCTGCCCGCATGACTGCGGGCTCTGTCCCGACCACCAGCAGCACGCGTGCATCATCGAGGTCAACAGCGGGTGCAACATGGACTGCCCGCTCTGCTTCGCCAACGCTGCCCTCGGGTTCAGCCTCACGATGGACGAGGTGGAGTTCATGCTCGACCGGTTCGTCGCCGCCGAGGGCCGCCCGGACGTCGTCCAGTTCTCCGGCGGCGAGCCGACGATCCACCCCGACATCATCCCCATGGTCCGCGCGGCGCAAGGGCGGGAGATCCCCCTCGTCATGATCAACACGAACGGCCGCCGCATCGCGAACGACGATGCGTTCGTCGCGGAGCTCGCGGAGGTGCGCCCGGCGATCTACATGCAATTCGACGGGTTCGAGGACAAGACCTACCGCGTGATCCGTGGTGAGCCCCGGGCTGTTCGAGGAGAAGCTCCGGGCGCTCGAGCGACTGGCCGAGATCGACCTGAACGTGGTGCTGGTGTCGGCAATCGAGCGTGGCGTGAATGACCACGAGGTCGGTCGCATCGTGCAGTTCGCAATCGACCACCCGGCCGTGCGGGGGATCAACTTCCAGCCGGCCTTCCATGCCGGGCGCTACATGGAGCATGATCCACTGCAGCGGGTCACCATCCCGGACGTCCTGCGGTGGATCGAGGAACAGACGTCCGGGACGTTCAGGCAGTCTGACTTCGTCCCGATCCCCTGCTGCTTCCCCACCTGCAACTCCGTCACGTACGCGTACGTCGACGAGGAAGACGGAGAGGTGACGCCCATGCCCCGGCTCCTCGACGTCGAGGACTACCTGGACTGCATCACCACCGCGCAGTGCCGGACCTGAACGAAGAGCTGCAAGGCGCGCTCGAAGGCTGTGCTCGACGGCGTAGCTTCCGGGGGAGTCACGCTCGCCGGACGACCTGCTGCTTTCGTGCGCGGTCTGCGACCTGCCGTCGCTGGACCTCGGAGACCTCTCGCGTCACTTCATCATGATCATGCTCCAGGACTTCATGGATCCGTGGACGTTCAACCAGAAGAACGTGATGAAATGCTGCAAGGAGATCCTGCTCCCGGACGGCAAGCAGATCCCGTTCTGCGCGTACAACTCCGTCGGCTACCGGGAGCAGGTAACGGCCTGGGCGCGCTCCAGTCCGCCGAAGTCGTACGGACGTTCCGGAATCGAGAGCGGCGCGACCTCCTGCGGCATCACGATGACGAACGCGCCGCCCTGCGGTCCGCCCTTGTGCAGCTGCCCGGTCGAGTGCAGGTACGACGGCCCGTATCCGACGGTCGTCGCCACCCGGTAACGCTCGCGGAGGCGGAGGCGGACCGCCTTGAGTGTCCCGTCCAGGTCCGGCTTCCGAGGCTGGTACACCAGCAGCGCGATGTACCCGCCGGGCTTGACGCCCGCGAGCAGTTCATCCAGCGGGAGCGTCGATGTCTCCGGGCGTTCGCCGGCCAGGATGCGAGCCGTGGCGTCCTTCGCCTCCTGCACGTTGGGCTGGTCGA
Source organism: Dehalococcoidia bacterium (assembly GCA_009379925.1). Lineage (GTDB taxonomy): Bacteria > Chloroflexota > Dehalococcoidia > UBA2979 > UBA2979 > WHSU01. The sequence goes on from WHSU01000051.1 coordinate 7,064, forward strand.
AGGGGTTGATGCGCAGCACGTGTCCGGCGACCGCCGTCGCGAACTCCCAGCGCAGGAACTCGCCGCCGAGCTGCTTGGGCGCGCGTGCGGGCAGTCGCACCACCGGGTGGCCTGCCGCCTCGAGGGCCTCGACGCCGTCGCGGGCGCCAACAGCGACGAAGAGCCGGTCGTCACGGTACACCTCGGGCCGGCCCAGCGGTTCGCCCACGACAGGCAGGATGCCGCGCCCGCGCTTGCCCGTCGACTCGGCGACCAGTTGCTCGACCCAGGGTCCGAGGGCCGCGAGCGCCTCCGGCAGCAAGAGCGTGAGCTTGTCGCGCCCCGCCTGGGCGGCCTCACCCATCACCGCCCCCAACCACGCGGCGGGATTCTCGCCCACGGCGACGCAAGGATGGCAGGCTTCGCCCATCTCGTGCACGCAGGCCAGTAGCGGACGCAACGGGACACCGGCGAGCACCGCGGGCACCAGGCCGAAGTAGCAAAGCGCTGAGTAGCGCCCACCGATGTTCTCCGTGCCCTCGCAGCGACCTCGGATGTTGGTCGGGTTCACGAACACCCGCCGGAACGAGCGTGTATGGGCGGTGCCCTGTAGGCCGGTGCCGGCGTCGGTGATCGCGACGAAATGACGCCCCGAGGGCACGCGCTCCCAGAAGAAGTCGAAGAGGGCGAGCGTCTCCGCCGTCGTCCCGGACTTGCTCGCCACGATGAAGAGCGTGCGGTCGAGGTCGAGGCGGTCGGCCAGCATGCGAATGGCGTCGGGGTCCGTCGTCGACAGCACCTCCAGGCGCAACGCCCGCTCGTGCTGGCCGAGCATGCTGGCCAGCACCTCCGGCGCGAGGCTCGCCCCCCCATCCCCAGCAGGACCGCGGTGTCGTAGACCTCCGCGCGCACCTCGGCGGCAAAGCGCTCGAGGCTGTCGACCTGCTCTGCCATCACTTCGTCGATGTCGAGCCACCCGAGGCTATGGCCAGCCGCCGGCGAGTCATCCCACAGGCTGTGGTCGCAGTCCCAGATCCGCTGCACGACGTCCTGCGCCTCGAACGTCTCGAGGCGATGCCGCACCGGTTCCTCGAGGGCACCCGGCGCGCTCGCCGGCGTAACGGCGGCATCTGTGGAGCGCCGAAGCGCCTCGCGGATCGTCTCGAGCAGCGCCTCGAAGTCGTGGGCGAAGGCGGTCAGCCCTTCGTCCAGCAGGTCGGCGGTCACCCGGTCGAGGTCGATGCCGGCGTCCCGCAGCGCCGCCAGGGTGTCCCGTGCCTGCCCGATGCTCGTCGCGTTGATAGCGCGCTCGGGGCGACCGTGGTCGGCGAAGGCCTGCAGCGTGGACTCCTTCATCGTGTCCACGGTGTCCGGCGCAACGAGCGCCTCCACGTAGTAGACGTCCGAGTAGGCCGGGTCCTTCGTGCTGGTGGAGGCCCAGAGGGGGCGCTGCACGCGCCCGCCCGCGCCGGCCAGCCGCTGCCAGCGCTCGCCGCTGAACACCTCTTCGAAGACCGCGTAGGCGTGCCGGGCGTTCGCGATCGCCGCCTGCCCACGCAGCGGCGAGTCCTCCGGCAGCACGGCGTCTACTTTCGTGTCCACGCGTGAGACGAAGAAGGAGGCGACGCTCGCTACCGTTTGCAGCGCCTGTCCGGCCGCGAGCCGCTGTTCGAGGCCCTCCAGGTACGCCTCCGCGATCTCCCGGTAGCGCTCGGTGTTGAACATCAGGGTGACGTTCACGTTCACACCGTCGGCAATGAGCCCGGGGAGCGCCTGGACCGCGGCCTCCGTGGCGGGGACCTTGATCATCACCCTGGGCCGGCCGAGCAGCGCAAAGAGGCGGCGTACCTCGGCGGTCAACCGGTCGACGTCATGCTCGATGCCCGGCGGCGCCTCGAGGGAGGCGAAGCCATCGCGCCCCTCGGTCATCGTGGATCAGCCGGAAGAGGTCCGCGGCCGCGCGGATGTCCTCCGCGGCGAGGGCGATGAAGGCCTCGTACGGGTCGGTCACACCGTCGCGGGCGAGCGCTTGGAGCGTGGCGTCATAGTCCGTCGAGCCGGGATCGCTTGCGCGACGATCGTCGGGTTGGAGGTGAGCCCGGTCACCCACCTTTCACGCACGTAGCGCCCCAGCGCGCCAGATGTGATGAAGGACCGCCGGACGTAGTCCAGCCAGGGACTCTGGCCGAGCTGGCGAAGTGCGTCAATCGTCTCTGGCATAGCCCTCTTGCCCTCGTAGCGCGCGGGATTCCAGGTTGCGGACCTTGCCGAGGCGGCGTACGTGACGCTCCTCGCCGGTGAAGCGGGCGCCGGCGAACGCCGTGACCAGGTCGACCGCCAGTTCCACGCCCACCACGCGCGTCCCCAGGCAGAGGACGTTCATGTCGTCGTGCTCCACACCCTGCCGAGCGGAGTAGTGGTCGTGGCAGACGGCCGCGCGGATCCCGGGCAGCTTGTTCGCGGCCACGGACGCCCCCACTCCGCTGCAGAGGACGATGCCGCGGTCCGCGGTGCCCGCGAGCACCGCAACCCCCGCCGCTCCGTCACGTCCGGATAGTCCGCCGGCGTGGTGTCGTGCGTGCCCAGGTCCTGCGCGCGGTGCCCGAGGGCCTCCAGCACGCTCAGCACGCGTGCCTTCAGCGGGAACCCGGCATGGTCTGCGCTCACGACGAAGCGAAGCGGCTCGCTACCCATCGCCAGGGGCCCCCGGCGACCGGCTGCCGCCGGCGCCCCACCTGCTCCGCCACATCGGCTACGTGCGCTGCGGTGAAGCCGAAATGCCGCATCACCTCGGCGCCCGGTCCGGAGGCCCCGAAGCGGTCGATACCCACGCTCATCCCCGCGTCGCCCACGTAGCGTTCCCAGCCGAAGGTAGCGCCGGCTTCGACGGAGACGCGCGCACGGACGTCCGGCGGCAACACGCTGTCTCGATATTCGCGCGGCTGCTCCTCGAAGACCTCCCAGCTCGGCAGGCTGACGACGCGCGCCGCGATACCGCGGCGGTGCAGTACGTCACGCGCCTCGAGGGCCAGCACGACTTCGGAGCCGGTGGCCACCAGCAGCACGTCCGCTTCGGCGCCCTCGGGTGGTTCGGCCAGCACGTAGCCTCCGTACGGCGCTCCCTCTCGGATACGGTCGACGTCGTCGAGTACGGGGAGGCCCTGCCGGCTCAAGACGAGGGCGGCCGGTCCCGGCCGCTCCACGGCCAGCCGCCAGCACATCGCGGTCTCGTTCGCATCGGCCGGCCGGTACACCGTCAGTCCGGGCATGGCGCGCAGCGACGCGAGGTGCTCGACCGGCTGGTGGGTGGGTCCGTCACCGCCGAGGGCGACGCTGTCGTGCGTCAGGATGAAGACGGCGTGGGCCTGCTGGAGGGCCGCGAGCCGGATGGCCGGCCGCATGTAGTCCGAGAAGGTGAGGAAGGTGGCCGCATACGGCAGCACCCCACCGTGCAGCGCCATGCCGGACACGATGTTCCCCATCGCGTGCTCGCGGACACCGAAGTGGATGTTGTGGCCGCACCACTCGTCTAGCCCCAGGTCGCCATAGCCGGCCAGCTCGGTGCGCGTGGAGGGCGCGAGGTCGGCCGAGCCGCCGACCAGGGTGGGCAGGTGTTCGATCAGGGCGTTCAGCACCTGCCCGGACGCCTCGCGGGTGGCGATTGCCTTGCCACCCGTTGCAAATCGCGGCAGGGCCTCGCGCCACCCGGGCGGGTCGCGCCCTTCCATGGTGTCCCGCCACTGACGCGCCAGTTGCGGCTCCGCCTCCGCGTACGCCGCCACGCGGTCATCCCACTCACGATGGCGACGTGCCCCTTCGTCGACGGCACGGCGGAACACGGCCTGCGCCTCGTCCGGCACGTAGAACTCGCGGTCGACGGGCCACCCGAGTGCCTCCTTGGTGAGCCGCGCCTCCTCGTCACCCAGCGGCGAGCCGTGCGCGGCCGCCGTCCCCTGCAGGTGCGGGCTCCCGAAGGCGATCTGCGTCTTGACGACGATCAGGGACGGCCGCGCCAGTTCGTCGCACGCCCCCTGCAGCGCCTCAGCGATCGCCTCCACATCGTTGCCCTCGTCCACGCGGTCGACGTGCCAGCCATAGGCGCGGAAGCGCTGGTCGACCTGCTCGGAGAACGCCAGGTCCGTGCTGCCCTCGATCGAGATGTCGTTGTCGTCGTACAGGTACACGAGCTTACCCAGGCCCAGGCTGCCAGCGAGCGAGGCGGCCTCCGAGGACACACCCTCCATCAAGTCGCCGTCGCTGACGAAGCCGTAGATGCGGTGGTCCACCACCTCGTGGCCCGGGCGGTTGAAGTGACCGGCGAGGAAGTGCTCCGCGATGCCCATCCCGATCCCCATAGCGAAGCCGGCGCCGAGCGGCCCCGTGGTCACCTCCGCACCCGGGAGGAGTCCGCGCTCCGGGTGGCCCGGCGTACGGCTCCCCAGTTGCCGGTACCGGGCGATCTCGTCCAGGGTCAGCCCGTATCCGGTGAGATGGAGCAGCGCATAGAGCAGCAGCGAGGCGTGGCCGGGCGAGAGGATGAACCGGTCGCGGCCCCACCACTCCGGGTCCGCCGGGTCATGGCGCAAGAAGCGAGTCCACAGCGTGTAGGCCATCGCCGCGGCACCCATCGGCGCGCCCGGGTGCCCCGAGCCGGCGCGCTGCGTGGCGTCGATCGCAAGGGCGCGGATGGTGTTGATGCAGAGGTCGTCAGTCGCGCTGTTCGCCACGACACCCTCCTTCGCAAGGTCGTCCGTACCTCTAGCGTACGCCGCGCCCACAGCCGCCTCGCCGCTGCCCGCGACGGCAGGATCGCGCTCGTCGGCGCCTGCGCTCGTCCCCGTGCGACGGGCCTACCTGCCGCGCATCGCCGGCCCGGCGATCGCGTCGTGGCTAGCGCGGGTCACCTCAGCACGGCCAGCAGCAACCCGAGGTCGCGGAGTGCGATGTCGTAGTAATCCGGAATCGTGAGCAGGTGTCGCAGGGACGCTCTCTAGCGCTAGGCGAGACGCATTCCGTAGGCGATTCCTGAACCTCTCGAATCTCCCACGTCCCGCAGCTACTTCCTCAACGAGCGAGGAGGTCGTCAACAAGGAGGTCGTCGCCTTCCAGTTGCACGGATCGCGACCGCAATGGCTGCTGCGCTGGCCCATGGACGACGGCGCCCGAAGTCACGTCGAACTGGCTGCCGTGACAGGCACAAGTGACCGTCGTCCCGTCGAGCCTCCCTCTCGCAAGCGAACATCCTCGATGCGTGCAGGTGTCGTCGAACGCGTACAGACGACCGTCCGTGCTCACCACGTTCACTTTCGTGCCCGCGACGTCGAGCACCTTCATTCCGCCCGCTGTGATGTCCGTCTGACTACCGACTCGAATCAACATGGGGTGCCTCCGAACACGTATCAAAAACGGCAAGTGAGGTCGGTGCGGTTGTGTCGCAATCAGGGCCATACTATCCGCCTTCACGGGAGCATCTGCACGACTAGGCTCTTCCGCGTCGCCGGGCGGACTTCGGTTGTCACCGATGGCCATCCCGTCGAGGCCAGGATTCGGGTCATGACCAGCCGACAACGCTGGCATCACGGCGCCAGCGAGACGCCCGCGAAGGAACGCTAGGACGTTCTGCACGTCAGCTCGCGGTGAGGCCACGCGTACTCTGCTCAGCGGAAGCATGCCCGAAACACTCGCACTCGGAGTGGATCAGGATCCGGGGAGGGGACCACCCTGTTGCCAAGGATCCCGCGGTCACTCCTCGATGAGGAGTTCGTCGCCACCTGCACCAGCCGTAGTCGCGTTCACCGGGCCGTCGATATCCGCTCATCCAGCAGCTCTCGCAGCACCTCGGCCTGGCTGTGCGCCCGGTCGCGCGCGCCGAACACGAGCGTGACCCGACGATGGCGCGCGCGCTGCTCGATCGGGCCCAGTGCGGCCCGAGCGGCATCCGATGCCAGCTCCGCGCGGTAGCGCTCGCGAAACTCGTCCCACCGTTCGGGACGGTGGCCGTACCAGCGACGCAGCTCGGTACTCGGCGCGACGTCGCGGCTCCACTCGTCGACGCGCAGGGCCTCGCGAGTTACACCTCGAGGCCACACCCGATCGACCAGGATCCGGTAGCCGTCCTGGCGGCCCGGCGCATCGTAGGCACGGCGTAGCGACACTCGCGCGCTCATGCACCTATTGTGCGGGAGTGTGTCACGGTCCGCTGTGACAGAAGGCGCATCCCGGGTTCCGCGCTGGGAGCATAATTGCTAGGTATTTTCACGGCGGTGTCGAGCATCGCCGTATTCCGCGCGACACGTCTGCTCCTCGATAAGGTGGCTCCATGAGTGACACACACGCCGATCTGACCGGTCCGGATCTCGTCACGGACGGCATCGCGAAGACTGAGCTCGTCAAGGGAGCGATGCTCCTCGGACATGCGCACGATGAGGCCGTGCTACTCGTGCGGCGCGAGGACAAGCCTGCTTCGACGTGCGTACCGGCGAGGCAGTGCGCGCGCCCGCACTGAACCCACTTGCCGCGTACGGCGTGGAACTGCGCGATGGCCGGCTGTACATCGGAGACCGCGCCGCCGAGCCGGGGCCGAGGACTGCGCCGCCGAATGCGCCCGCCTCAATCGTGATCGTCGGCGCCGGGGCCGCAGGCAACGCCGCCGCGGAGACACTGCGCCGCGAGGGCTATGCCGGCCCCGTCACGATCATCGGCGCGGAGCACGAGATACCCGTACGACCGCCCGAACCTCTCGAAGGATTACCTGGCGGGAACGGCGGAAGAGGCCTGGATTCCGCTCCGGTCTCACGAGTTCTATGCCGAGCACCAGATCGACCTCATTCTCGGCGTGCGCGTGACGAGCATCGACAGCACGCGGCGTCGATGCGTCCTCGATGACGGGCGAGAGATTGAGTAGACGGCACTCACCGCCCTGCCTGGCCCGCAGGCCCGAGGAAACCGCCTACTGGTCGCGCTCCGAGGCGTACGTCCAGTCCGGCTGCTTGGACTGGTAGTTCGTGTCGAAGCGGAAGCCTTCGCCTTCGACGTAGTCGACCATCTTCGGCAACGGGCGGTCGTGCTCCAGCGTGCAGCGCCCCTCGAGGTGGGCGACGAAGTCGTCCGGGTACGCGGCTACGATGCTGGAGATCACCAGCTGCTCCGAAACGGCGAGGTAGCAGCGACGTGCGTTCGTCACCCAGGTGGCGATGTCCTCGATCTCCTCGACCGTGTCGTCCTCTGCCCGCCCCTGCAGCAGCGCCTCCAGGCGGCCCGTGATCTCGCGGGAACCCAACTTGCACGGCGGACACTGGTTGCACGACTCGACGTAGAGGAAGCGCGAAAAGGTATGCGCGACGTCCACCATGCAGGTGCGGTCGTCGTAGACGATGAACCCGCCCGAGCCCAGCGAGGAGCCAGCCTGCGCCATGGAATCGAACCCGAGCGGCACGTCGAGGAGGTCCGGCGTGATCACACGGTTCGCTGCGCCGGGGAAGACCGCCTTCACCGGGCGGCCGCTGGCGATGCCACCGGCGTGCTGCTCGATCAGCGTGCGTAGCGTCAGTCCCAGGGGTAACTCGACGATGCAGGGTCGACGGATATCGCCGGAGAGCGTGAACACCATGGTCCCCGGGGACTCCTCCGTCCCCAGCTGCCGGAACCAATCCGGGCCGTTCCGCAGGATGTGGCTGACGTGCGCCAGCGTCTCCACGTTGTTCACCGCCACCGGGTTGCTGTCGGGCTGATTGGGGCCGCCATAGGCGCCCGTGAAGAGCCCGTGGATGTACGGTGGGAACACCCGAGGGAGCGGCAGCCCACCCTCAATGACCTCCAGCAGCGCCTTCTCCTCGCCGAAGAGGTATTCGTCCGGGCCAAGCACAAGTTCGATCTTCTTGGCCGCCGGTAGATGCCGCTGCATCTCGGCGAGGGCCACGTTCGTGGCCGCCGCCTCCACATCGAAGCTGGCCTTCAGACCGAGGTACGCCCGCTCGGCGCTCAGCACGAGCGCGCCGATGGCCAGGCCTTCGAGCACCTGGAAGGGGTTGTGGCGAAGGATCCACCGGTCCTTGAACGTCCCTGGCTCGCCCTCCGCGCCGTTGCAGCAGATGAACCGTCGGGAGGACCGAGAGGTGAAGATACCCCGCCACTTCGTCGCCGTCGGGAATCCGGCACCGCCGCGGCCGCGAAGACCCGCGGCTCGCAGGGCATCGATGACGAACGCTGGGTCCGTCTCCGCGGCGACCCGATACGCCTCGCCACCTCCGCGCGCGCGGTACTCGCCCCAGGTGGTGACCCGACCCAGCTCCGGCTGAAGCAGCCTCGCTGACTCTGTCATCGGCATCGCCCCCTCGCCGCGGGTGTGCGTGTCGGAGCCACCGAGGCGCAAGCGATCCGGTGCCCCGGCGGGACGCGCACCTGAGCCCGATTGCCTCCTCCATGCTAGGCACACCGGACAATGCCGCGCGGGCCGCCGGAGTATCGAAGGGGCGGAAGTGTGGGACCCGGTCCGCTGAGGCGATCGCCGCATCAAAACGGCGGTACAGGCGGCGGCCCCAACGAGTCGGGGCTGCGCCGGTCTGCAGGGCGGACGGGTGCCGCCTGGCAGCGGGCGAGAGCCGGACGCTGGACGCCAACCTGACGGCGGGTGACTACGTCCTCATCTGCAACGTCCCCGGCCACTACGGCCTGGCATGCGGGCCGCCTTCACGGCAACCGCGGCCACCTCGGGCGACGCGACCGAACAGTCGCCTGCACCGGCGGCCGCGGGAGACGGCGGCTTCGCCGATGGGGAGGCAGCTTCGCCGCTCGTCGCCGTCCTGGTCGCCGTGCTGGCCGTCGGCGTCGTGGCCGGCGGTAGCGCGCTGACCGCCCTGCGCCACCGCTCGTAGCACTCGGCTGCGGCCCGCGCCGCCGAACACAGGCGCCCGCCGAGCCCTCGAGGCCCGGCGGGCGCAGTTCATTTCGGCCCGGAGCAAAGCGCTGTTATCGCGAGCCTACGAAGGGTCGATGGTGGAACGCTCAGGCACAGTGACTCGCCCTCTGGCTCACCATCTGCATCGCGTGGTAGCGACCTGCACGGATGTCCGTGCAGGTTTCGACTACAGCAATCTCTCCAGCGGACTGTGGCGCTCCCGTAGAGCGCGGAAGGAGCTGCTGGACAAGGTGACGAAGGGGATCGATCGGGACCTCCTGGAGGTCGGCCGGGGTGGCCACGGAGGTAACGGCAACGGCGTGGTACTGGTCCACGGCGCGATCGGGGACGGCGAGTTCGCCTGGGACGAATTGCTACCCCATCTCGCGGACCGATTCACCTGCTACCTGCCCAGCACGCGTGGCCGGGGACTGTCCGCCGACCATCCGGACCACTCGCTGCCACGCCTCCAGGAGGACGTCATCGCATTCGTCGAGAGCATCGGCGAACCGGTCAGCCTGATGGGCTGGTCGGGCGGCGGTCCGTTCGTGCTCGGCGCGGCGGCCCGGAGCGACGCGGTGGCCGCTGTGGCCGTCTGGGAGTCGGGCGCGTCGGCGGACGCACTCGGACCGGATGGACAGGCCTGCCTTGGTCAGCTCGCTGCCGCGATCGAGCAGGTGGGGGTGGCGGCTAGCGACGGTCGCCTGATTGATGCTGTTCATGCGTTCCTCGCCGGCATCTGCAACGATGACGAAGTCGCTGCCCTGGATGGGACGGACTTCCACGAGCGGTGGTCTGGAAGTGTCCCGCAGCTGCTGTCGTTCTACCAGCAACTCATGGCCTCCGAGGGGCCCGGGCCGGATCACCCCGAGGCCCTCGCGCAGGTCACGGTGCCGGTCCTGCTCCTGACGGGCGAGGA
>WHSU01000008.1 GCA_009379925.1 Dehalococcoidia bacterium
ATTCTCGATGTCCCCGGGGAACGGGCCATCGCGGCGCGAGGGGTCACCGCCGGGCGGCTCGACCTTGATCACGCGCGCGCCGAAGTCCGCCATCAGTTTCGTGGCGAACGGACCGGCCACGCCGGTCGTGATGTCGAGGATGCAGAGCCCTTCGAGAGGACCGGTCACGTTGATGCCTTCCGGGTGCCCGCCGTGCTCCGGGGTGAGCGGGAGTGTGCGTCGCGATGCTAGGAGAGGGGACGGGGCGACACCATTAGCGATCCCCGTACGTCCTACGCTGCGCCGCGAATCAACGTCCCCAGCACGGCCACGTCCGTGATCGCCTCGATGTTCGCGACTCCGGCGATCAGTCGCTCCGCCTGCTCGTCGGGCACCACGCCCGAAGCGTAGCGACGGAGCTTCGCCGCCATGTCGTCGAACGAGTAGGGGTCGGAAGGAGCGCCCTTCCAATCGCTGGCTTCCAGCGTGATGCGCTCGCCTGCGACCGTCAGCACGACCTCGGCGGCGATGCCGGGCGTCGAGGTCTGCTCGCGGACCACCTGGACGCGTCGGGCCAGCGCGTTGACGCGCTCGTCGTGCAGCGACCGGTCGCTCCAACTAGCGGCTGCGGCAGGGTCGAGGGAGAGCGCGAGCGCGGTCGCCCACGGCAGGCTGATCTGCGCGCCGAGCAGCGTCGCCGGCTGCTGGATGGCGAAGCGGTCCGATGTCATGCGGTGCGTGCCGCGGATGGTGACCGCCTCGATGGCCGCCGGGTCGACGCCGCTGCCCTGGCGGAAGCGGTCGATCGCGGCGATGACCGGGTGGAACGACATGTGGCACGGATACGCCTTGAACGAGACGCCCGTGAGCAGCCATTCTTCGCCCAGGCCCGCGACCACCAGGTCGGGCCGGGGCGCCGGCGAGTAGACGTTGAGGAAGCCGTATCTGCCTTCCAGCACGGTGGAGGGGCCCGTCACGCCTCGCTGCGCGAGCAACGCGCTCTCGAGGCCCAGCTGGCTGCCGCGGCCGACATGCAGCCGCTTCGTGAGCGCGCCCTCGTCGGTGAACTCCGGCAGCCCGCCCCCATGCGAGCCAGCGATGCCGGCGGCGTGCGTGAGCATGTCCGCATCGAGACCCAGCGCGCGTCCGGCGCCAAAGGCGCCGCCGAACGCCGCGTTCACCGCGGGGCCGTGGAAGCCGCGCTCCTCCTCGACAGCGCGCGTGGCGGCGGCGCCGATGCGGCACAGCGCCTCGTAACCGAGCGCGACCGCGGCGAAGAACGCGCGGCCGTCGATGTGGGCGGCCTCGCCCGCGGCGAGCACCGCGGGGAATACCGCGCCGCCGGGATGGCAGCTGCCGGGGCTGTACGGGTGGTCCGTCTCGAAGCCTCCGACGGCGACACCGTTGAACAGCGCGGCCGCAGAGGCGGAGGCCGTCCCCGCGCGACCAAAGCGCGAGCACGGCCCGCTCGCGCTCTCATGCAACGAGGCGACGGCGTCCATCCAGGGGTGCGGCGCCCCGGCGAAGCCGCTGGCGAAGTCATCCAGGATGCAGAGACGCACGGTCTCGACCACGGCCGGAGGGAGCGCCTGGAACAGCGTCTCCGCGACGAAGCGGGCGAGCGTACGGGTCTCCTCCATCGCGGCGCTAGGCCGGCGTGAGGAGGCGTGCGAGGGTGGCGGTGTCATCGAGGTCGTCGAGCGCCATCACCGTATCAACGATCTGTCGCGCCTGCCCCTCGGACAGCACCTTTGTGGCGAGGGCCTGGAACTTGCCGGCGACGTCCTGGTCGGAGCCGAAGCGCTGCTCGCTGCCTCGGGCCGTCTCGACGGTGTCGCGGAGCACCATTCCGTCGCGCAGGGTCACCTCCACGTGAACCTTGTGACGCATGTTCGGCCCCTCGGCCGTGATGCCTGGGTCCTCGACACACTGCACGCGCTCGGCGAGCGCCATGCGCTGCGGGTCCGCGACGATGGCCTCCGAGAACTGGTCGACGAAGCACGCGCCCTCAAGGAGCCAGGTGGCGACGCAGAAGCTGAGGTTGAGCTGCGCCGAGGTCACGCCCTCCGGCCGGTACGGCCAGCCGACGTGCTCCAGCGTGGCCTTCGAGCCCTTCACCAGCACCTGCTCGACGTCCTCCGCACCGAAGGGGTGCTGCTCCTGGAGGTTCCGGATGGCGTCGAGGGTGGTGTGGTTGCTAGCGACGCACGAGTAGAACTTGAGCGACACGCGCATCAGCTCGTAGCCGTCGCCGAGCCCTCGGATCAGCCGTTCGCGGTCGAAGTGGTCCTGCGAGTTGGAAAACGTGGTGCAGTACCCACCGTACTCGGCCTCGAAGAGGTCGATGATGCCGGTGAAGCCGCGCTCCGCGAGCAGAGCCGCGTAGAGGCCGCTCTGCGCCGACTTGCCGGAGTGCATGCGCTTCACCATGGAGCCGAACTGCGCGGCCATCAGCCCCGCCGACTGTGTGCCGGCGATGCCGATGGCGTGCGTCGCGCGCTCCTCGTCGAGCCCGAGGACGCGCGCGGACGCCGCTGCCGACGAGAACACGCCCAGCGTCGCGCCGGTGTGCCAGCCCTGCTCCAGGTGCTGGCGCCCCATGCACATCCCCACGCGCGGCCCCACCTCGTAGCCCGCGACGACGGCGGTGAGGAAGTCCTTGCCGGAGATGCCGCCGCGTGTCTCCGCGAGAGCGATGATCGGTGGGATGGTGACCGACCCGGGGTGCATCACCGCCTCGCGGTGGACGTCGTCCAGCTCGAAGCCCTGCACCTGGGTGCCGTTGCAGAGCGTGGCATGCACCGAGGAGAGCCGGTGCCGCGTGCCCCAGATGCCGCAGTCGCGCGTCTGGTCGCTCGCCATCAGCGTGTCTCGGAGCAGGGTGCTCCATTGCAGGTCGGCGGCGTAGAGCCCGCATCCGAGCGCATCGAGCACCATCAACTTCGCGCGGTGACGCACGTCGCCTAGCAGGTCTTCGTAGCGCAGTCCCGCGACGAACCTCGCGAGGCCGCGCGTATAGCGGTTGTCTACCGTGGTGGCCGCTTCAGACATCGGTCCGCCCGTCCTACCCAACGCCCGGCGGGCGCGGACTAATCGGTGGCGTAGCGCCGCTCCAGGTCGTCGTACTTGGGCTTGTCGACCAGTCGCTGGCGCTCATCGAAGGTCGCGACGCGGCCCATGACGCCCTCGATCGAGCCGGTCTGCCTGATGTGGCCGAGCACCTCCTGCATGCCGGTGACGGCCGCCTGCAGCGCTGCGTTGGCGTAGAGCACCATCGCGAAGCCCATCTCGGCCAGCTCCGCCTGCCCGAGGATCGGCGTGTCGCCGCCGTACACGAGGTTGAGCAGCACAGGCGCGTCGAACTCGCCCGGGATGCGCCGGATCTCCTCGACGGCGCGCGGGCCTTCGATGAACAGCGCGTCCGCACCAACTTCCCGGGCGCGGTGCGCGCGGTCGAGGGCGTCCTCGAAGGAGGTGCAGGCAGCGGCGTCGGTGCGCGCCAGGATCATGGTGGCGTCGCTGGCGCGGGCGTCGAGGGCCGCCTGGATGCGGGCGAGGAACTCCGCGGTCGGGACGACCTCCTTGCCCTCGAAGTGGCCGCAGCGCTTGGGGAACGTCTGGTCCTCGATCTGGATGCAGTTGGCGCCGGCGCGCTCCAGCATCTTCACGGAGTAGCCGGCGTTCACCGCGTTCCCAAAGCCGGTGTCCGCGTCCACGATCAGCGGCAGCGTCGTCGCCTCGCGCATCGCGGCCACGTGCTCGACGAGCTGGGGCAGGCTGATGAAGCTGAGGTCGGGCAGCCCGAGGAACATGTTGGTGACGCCGGCGCCGGTGACGTAGGCGGCCTCGAACCCGAGGTCCTCGATGATGCGGGCGGTCAGGGCGTTCGGCGCACCGGGCACGAGCATAGCGTCGCGCCGCTCGAGGCGTTCGCGCAGCTGCCGGCTGAGGTCGGTGTCGCTCACGGTCCCCTCCGGGGCTACGCGCCGGCGGCGCTAGCGCCGGCGATGCGGCCGAAGACGGAGCCCGCCATCAGCCCGGTGCCGCTCGCGTAGTTGTGGTAGTAGAGCCCGCCCACCATCTCGCCGCAGGCATACAGCCCGTCGATCAGGTTGCCCGAGGTGTCCTCCACCTGCGCGCGCTGCGTCACCTTCAGCCCACCGAAGGCGAACGTCACGCCGGCCGTGACGGCGTACGCCTCGAAGGGCGGCTCGCGGAGGGGATTCGCCCAGTTCGTCTTGTCGACGGCGAGGCCGTTCGTGCGGCGGCCGTCCTTCACGTTCGGGTCGAACGGGATGCTCTGGTCGATGGCCGCGTTGAACTCGCGCACGGTCTTGAGGAAGCCCTCCGGGTCGACGCCCTCGAGCTGTGGCGCCAGCGCCTCGAGGGTGTCCGCGGTGACCTTCGTGATGCGGCTGATGCGGTACTCCGAGCGCAGCAGGTGGGTCACCTGCTGGTCGAAGACCTGCCACGCGAACATCCCCGGCTGCTGCAAGATCTCGCCGCCGTAGCGCGCGTAGGTGTAGCTGTGGAAGTCCGAGCCTTCATCGCGGAAACGCTCGCCCTTCGCGTTGACCATGATGCTGAACGGCACGTTGTGCTTCTGGAACTGGTCGCCCACCGTGATGTCGCCGTACGGCGGCGCGTTCAGGTCCCATGCCACCGCGTGGCTGCCCGACCAGTGGCCGTACGGCGCCGCGCCGATGTCCATGGCCATCTTCAGGCCGGCGCCCTGGTTGAACCGTGTGCCGCGCACCTTCGCCAGGTCCCACCCCGGCCCGAGGTAGCGCGCCCGCATCTCCGGGTTCGACTCGAAGCTCCCACACGCCAGGACCACGGACTTCGCCTTGATCTCGTGCGCGGCGCCCTGGTGCGACACGCGCACGCCTCGGACGGCGCCGCCGTCGTGAAGGAGGCCGGTCGCCGGCGTTTCGTACAGCACCGGGACACCGGCGCGCTCGAGGGCCGCGTGCAGCGTGGCCACCAGCTCCTGGCCGCCGCCGTTGATGTGCAGCGCCAGCCCGCCCCAGAAACGGAACTTGCCATCGACCTTGAAGGCCTGCCGTCCCACGGCCGGGTAGAAGCGGATGCCCTGCTCCTTCATCCACAGCGCCGTCTGGTAGCTATTGCGGACGAGCAGCGCCGTGAGGTCCGGGTCGCACCGGAACTGGCTCATCCGCGCCATGTCGTCGAACATCTGCTCCTCGGTGTACGTCCCGAAGTCGATGCTCCCCAGCTCTGACTCGCTCATTTCGGCGAGCGCCTTCAGGTCCTCCACGTCGCGGTAGGTGAAGCGATAGGCGCCGCCGGTGAAGGCCGAGTTGCCGCCGCGCAGGGCGACCGGTGCGGCCTCGAGCACGACGACGCGCGCACCCTGCTGCCGCGCGGTGAGGGCGGCGACACTGGCGGCGTTGCCCGCGCCCACGACGACCACATCGACCTCTGCCACGTCCTCGATCGTTGCCACGCAGTCCCGCTCCTGTCAGTCCCTCTGGTCGCCGTCGTGTCCTGTGGTACGCGGATCAGACCGCTACCGGCGCCGTCGCCGCCAGGGCATCCCGGACGCTGCCGATGGCGCCGATGTCCGACCACCGCTCGTAGAGCGCGTCCGACTCGAGGCCGGCACGGCGGCAGTTCGCCTCGAACTTCTCGCGGATCGCCGCGGTGTCCAGCGGCGCCTTGCGGGTGCCCGGCATCGCGTAGCGGTTGACCGACTCGGACAGCACGCTGCCGTCCTTCAACCGCAGCGTCACCGTCGTGTCCTCGAAAGTGGCCTCGGTGCCGTGATTCCACTTCGACCCCACCGCGACGCGGACCTTGCTTAGCAGGTCGCGATACGCGGGCTCCGACACGGCGTCGTCGGCGAAACTCTCGACGGTGATGTCGCCGTGGTCGCAGAGCGCGCGGGCGGTGGCGAACTCGATGGAGAACTTGCCTTGGAGCCCTGTAGCGGGGTCGGGGTACAGCAGCACGTGCGAGGCGGGCGGCAGCTCCCCCACCTCGATCTGCTCGATGTCGTCGAGGGGGACCGGGGCTGCCTCGAACATCGCCCGGACGGCGTTGATGGCGGCGTGCGTGCTGCCGCAGCAGGGGAAGCGCTTGAGGGTCAGCGCCACCGACATCTGCCAGACCGTCCCCAGACCCTCGAGGTTCGCGCGCAACCGCGCGGTGTCCGCCTTGCCATAGACCGCGAGCATGGCGCCCGCGCCCTCGAGGAAGGCGGGGTTCGAGGTAAAACCGTCCGCGGCGAGAGTCGCGGCCATCACGGCGTTGCGCGCGGCCATGCCGGCGTGCAACGACTTCGTGTGGGTGCCGAAGTTCTGGACGAGTCCCGCCGGCGTCGAGGCGGCCACGCCCATGGCGTGTTTCACCTGCTCCTCGGTCAGGCCCAGGAGCCGAGAGACGGCCGCCGTGGCGGCAAAGACGCCGATCATGCCGGTCGTGTGCAGGCCGCTCTCGCCTCGGGAGATGCCGAGGCCCTTGTTGAGCGCGGCGCCGACCTCGAAGCCGACGGCATACGCGGCGAGCAACTGCTCGCCACTGGCGTCGAGGGACTCGCCGACGGCGAGGACCGCCGGTAGCAACACCGCCGAGGGGTGTCCGAACGCACCCATGTCGTCATAGTCGAGCGCGTGTGCGGCGGTGCCGTTGGCCAACGCGGCATCCATGGGCGACGCGCGGAGCGCGGTACCCACCACGGAGGCGGCGTGCCCGCTGCCGTGCCGCCGGAGCTGCTCGTGCACCTTCACCGCCGGCGCCTGCCTCGAACCCGCGAGCATGACGCCCAGGCAGTCGAGGCACGCCTCACGGGCGACCGCCCGCACGTCCGCCGGGATCTGGGACGCGTCGAAGCCCACCACGAACCGCACCAGCGTGTCCTCGGCGGTAGCCATGGTCCCTCCTCGTAGCCCGACGGGTAGAGCCTGACCGGCGATCGCGAGCCCGACGCGTACGTTACAGCGGACAGGGCCGCAGGTGACGATGGACGGGGGGCTACCCAGCGTCAATTAGAAATGAAGCGGCGGCCATCCCTCAAGGATTAATTGTCCGGCTTCTGCACCGGCGCGTACCGTGCCTCCCGAATGCACCGCGGAATGCACCCCGGATCCGCTCGCTCACCTCGGACGGCGGTCACGCGGCCACGCCGGCAGCGATAGAGGGCACATGGACTGGAATGACAACGCGGAGCAGGCGGCCTTCCGCGAACAGGTTCGGGAGGTGCTGCGGACGCAGCTGCCCGAGCCCTATCGCGACCTGGTGCTGCTCACTTCCAACAACAACCGCTGGGACGAGGACCGCGCCTCCGACGACCCTGCCCGGCGCGCGGACGCCGAGGCGTGGACGGGGGCGCTGTCGGCCCGTGGCTGGTTCGCCCCTCAGTGGCCGAAGGAGTACGGCGGCGGCGGGCTCTCGCCGATGGAGATGTTCATCTTCAAGGAGGAGATGGCCCGCGCCGGCGCGCCGCCCGTGGGTGGCCAGGGCACCCGTCAGCTGGGCCCCACCCTCATCCTGCACGGCACCGAGGAGCAGAAGGCGGAGCACCTGGGCGGCATCCTGAGCGGCCGCGTGAACTTCCGCCAGGGCTACTCCGAGCCCGGCGCCGGCTCTGACCTCGCTTCGCTACAGACGAGCGCCGTGCGCGACGGGGACGACTACATCGTCAACGGCCAGAAGATCTGGACCTCGGGCGCCCACTATGCGGACTGGCTCTACGTGCTGGTGCGCACCGACCCGAGCGCGCCCAAGCATCGAGGCATCTCATTCCTCCTCGTGGACATCAAGACGCCAGGGATCACCGTGCGGCCCCTGATCAACGCCTGCTACGACCACGAGTTCAACGAGACGTTCTTCGAGGACGTCCGCATCCCCGTGAAGAACCGCATTGGCGAGGAGAACCGCGGCTGGTATATCGCCGCGACCCTGCTCGACTTCGAGCGCTCGAACGTGGACGGCTCGGTGGTCTGCCGCAAGACGATCAACGAACTCGCGGCCTTCGTGCGCACCGACGAGGGGCGGGCGAAGTCCACGCTGGACGTACAGCCGAGCCTGCGTGGGGAGATCGCGCGGAACTACATCGAGACCGAGGTCCTCACAACTTCTCTTTCCGCATCATCAGCATGCAGAACGCCGGGCAGGTGCCGAACTACGAGGCGTCCATCACCAAGCTGTTCAACTCGGAGTTGCAGCAACGGCTGGCCCGTACCGGCACGCGCGTGTTCGGGCTCTACTCGAACCTGTGGGACACCGAGGACGAGCGCGCTCCGATGGGTGCGCGCTTCACGCGCCGTTATGTGCGGACCACGGCGATGACCGTGTCGGCCGGCACGTCCGAGATCCAGCGCAACGTGATCGCGACGCGCGGCCTCGGGCTACCTCGGGGGTAGAGTCGCGCGCGGCCGCCGTGGCGCGGTGCGTCGCCCGCACCGTGCTCGTCCTCTAGTAGCGCCCAACCGTCCGCGGGACGAGGGCTATCGCATCTTGCATGGACGCGCTCGCTCGCGCCGCCATACCATCCGCGCACTCGCGTCCTCCGGCCATCGCGAGGAGGACGCTGGCGAAGGAGTGCTTGTGACCGCCGAACAGACTGAGGCGCCACCCACACTGGTCACGGACGAAATGCGCCGGGACCAGGGCGTGTGGATGGACGAGCAGACCTCGTACCCGGTCAGCGAGTCGGACATCCGCCGTTGGGTGATCGCCACGTACTGGCCGGAGACCCCGCCGCGCCAGTACTGGGACGCCGACTACGCGAAGACCACCGCCCACGGTGGCATCGTGGCGCCGCCCGACTTCAACCCCTTCGCCTGGCCGCCCGAGCGGGAGGTCCCGGCGGACAAGTTGTCCGCGACCGCCCAGGGCGTCGGGCAACGCCGCATGAACGGCGGCCAGGTGGACACCTACGGCGCGCCGATGCCCCCGGCGACGTGATCCGGACACGCACCCGCCTCCGCGACTGGAACGAGCGCGAGACCAGCCTGGGCCTCACGATGTTCCTCTTCGAGGAGACGGAGTGGCGCAACCAGCGCGACGAAGTCGTGAAGCTGCGCGTGAAGACGCGCATCCGCTACTAGCGCCGTCAGCGAGGGGCGACGAGGGACATCGATGCCGAACTTCTACTTCGAAGACGTGAACGTGGGCGACGAACTGCCGGCGTGGTCACGCAAGACCGATTTCATGAACTGGAACCGCTACGCCGCGGTGAACGACGAGTTCGTCTACATCCACATGGACGACGAGGCCGGACGCCGTGCCCTGAACGAACGCGGCGCGTTCGGCATGCGGAACCTGCGCCACTCCTACATCGTGAACTCGCTTCAGTCGTGGATGGGCGACGGAGAGGTGATCCGCGAGATCGGCGTGCAGTTCCGTGCGAAGAACCAGAAGGACGACGTCCTCACGGTGGTGGGCACCGTGAACGAGAAGAAGGTCGAGGACGGCGAGAACCGCGTCTACCTCGACGTGAACGTCGTCGACCAGGACGGCCAGGCGACGTGCCCGGGACACGCCATCGTGGTCCTGCCGAGCCAGCCGTAGCCTCGAGGCACGGACGGCGTCCGCGAGGACAAGGAGGCGCCCCGCTGGGGCGCCTCTCGCGTGCCGAGTCGCGGGCCTCAGTCGGCGGTGAGGACCAGCGTCCCGGTCGCGGACAGCGTGCCGCCGGCCCCGTTCACCACCGCGGAGCGCGCGGCCGTCTGCTTGCCCTTCACACCGTGGACGCCGTCCTCGGCGATGCCGGCGAGCTGCCGGTACGCCTCGATCAGCAGCATCATGCCGTAGCGGCCGGAGTGGTTGAACGACAGGCCGCCGCCGTTGGTGTTCACCGGGATCCCCGAGCCGCCCGGGCCGGCCTTGCCGTCGTCCCACAGCGAGGTGCCCTCGCCACGCCTCGTGAGGCCGAGCATCTCGGCGGTGATCGCCGCGGTGACCGTGAATGAGTCGTACATCAACGCCAGTTCCATGTCCTGCGGCCCCATCCCGGCCATGGCGTAGGCGCGCGCGCCGGACTTCTTCGCCGACGTGGTGGTGAAGTCCGGAATCTCCAGCATCGAGGTGTGCTGCATCGCCTCGCCGGCGCCGTCGATCCAGACGGGCTTGCCTCGGAAGCGGTGCACGACGCGTTCGGACGCGAGGATCACGGCGCCGCCGTGGTCCGTCACCAGGCAGCAGTCGAGCAGGTTTAGCGGCCACGCGATGAGCGGCGAGTCCAGCACGTCCTGCACCGTGATCTCCCCGCCGTTCGGGTGTGTCTCCTTCGAGTACATGACCGCCCGCGGGTTGAGCATCGCCCAGTCACGGGTGGTGACGGCGACCTGCGCGAAGTCTTCCTTCGTGGAACCGAACTCGTACATGTGCCGTGTCATGGCGTGCGAGTAGAGCGTTGGTGCGCCGCCCACGCCGTACGGCATGAGGTACATGGTGTCCGGCGACTGCGGGTCGGCGTTGCCGCGCACACGCTCCATGGAACGCGTGGGGCCGCTGGTGCCGCCTCGCGGGAAGTTTCGCCTGGAGTACCCCGCCTGCCCGTTCAGCACGACGGCGATGTCGAACATCCCGGCGTTGATGCCCGCCAGCGCATGCGCGACGTGGACCTCGTACGAGCAGCCACCGATCGAGGTGGTGTCGATCCACCTCGGGTCCATGCCGGTGTACTCGGCGATCTCGTTCGCGTTGGTGGTGGCGAACACCGCCTCGATGTCGTGGACGCCGATGCCAGCCTCGCGGCAGACGTTCTGCAGCGCCTCGATGGCGAGCATCATGTCCGTCTTCGGGGTCTCCAGGTAGCCGATCTCGTTCGACTCCGCGGCGGCTACGATCGCGGCGGCGCGGGAGGGGTTGCTGGGCATCTCTGCTGCCTCTCGGCGCTGTGGCGCTACGTGCTGGGGCGTGCGGGCGGTCTCGCTACTCCTCGACGACCCGCCAGTACGGCATGAAGGTGTCCTCGCCGGCCTGGTCCCACTCGATGCGGCACTTCGCGCCGATGCGGATCTCCTCCGGCTTCAGCGGGTCGACTCCGCGCAGCACCGTGAACACCCGGTCGCCCTCCATCAGGTCGATAAAGGCCGTGACGTACGGCACCTCCTTCGTCCAGGCGCCCACCCCGCGATGCTGCACGGCGAAGGTGTGCAGGAAGCCGTAGCCGCTGGCCTCGAACCACTCGATGGTGTCGCGGCCGCAGTGAGGGCACATGGAGCGGGGGTAGAAATGCGTCTTGCTGCACGAAGTGCAGCGGGGCAGCATCAGCTTCCCCTCCTTCCCCCCGTCCCAGTACGGCTTCCCCACGAAGGGGTCGGGGAAGGGGGCCGGCTTGTCGTACTCCGCCATCGTCACTCCACTCTCAAGCCTCGTCGGTCAGAGCCCCCGCCGGTCAGGCAGGGATCGCCTCGTCCGCCGTCTGCGGCAACAGCTTGCCCAGGCGGCGGCGGTGCCACTGAGGGTCACCGAGCGCGTGGTAGAGCGACCGCGAAGCGCGCGTGTACTGCGTCAGTCCGTACTCGCGCATCACGCCGATGCCCGCGTGTACCTCGTGCGCGTAGTTGGTGGCCTGCACGTAGCCCTCGCTGGCGCACACCTTCGCGAGGTGGACGGAGATCTCGGCGTTCGGCCTGGCCTCGTCGAGCTTCCAGAGCGCCTCGAACGTGGTCCAGCGCGCACCATCCACGTAGTTCACGAGCTGCACGATGTGATTCTGGACGTGCTGGAAGCGGCCGATGGGCTGCGAGAACTGCCTGCGCCGCCGGCTGTACTCGACGGACATTTCGTATACGGCCTGCGCGCCACCTACCATCTGCGCGCACAGGATCGGTGTCGCCCGCAGAAACGCGCGCTCCAGGGCGAGCTGGCCGCCCTCCAGGACATCGCCCGCCGGCACCTTCACGTCGGTCAGCCGCACCACACACTCCGAGGTGAGGAAGCCGGTCATGCGCCGGACCTCGACGCCCACGTTCGAGGTATCGACCATGAGCAGCACGAGCTGACCGTCCGCACGCGCCGGGACGATCAGGTGGTCCGCCGCCAGCGCATCGAAGGCGAAGACCTTCACGCCGCTCACCACGTAGCCGCCGTCCGCCGAGGGCTTCGCCTGCATCTGCACGGAGTCCGCGCCCCAGCCCCACTCCGGCTCCGTCATCGCGAGGGCGCAGACCGTCTGACCGCTGGCCAGCGAGGGCAGGTAGCGCTGCCGCTGCTCCTCGTTGCCGGCCTCCGTGATGATCAGCGGCGACAGCACGCCGGAACTGAAGAACGGGCCGGGCACGGGGCCGCGGCCCAGGCCCTCGAAGACCACGGCCGCGTCGGTCAGGCTCCCGCCGGTACCGCCGTACTGCTCGGGTGTCACCATCCCGAGCCAGCCGATCTCGGCGGCAATCTTCCACATCTCCGGTGAGTAGCCGGCGGCCGAAGTCTCGGCCTCCAGGATCGCATCGCGTGTCGCGGACCGCGCGAGGAAGTCGTCCACGCTGTGCTTCAGCATCTGCTGCAGTTCGTTGAGGGAGAGGTCCATCGCGTCGTCCTCTACGTTGGCTATTCCCGGATGGCGGCGCGGCGGCGCTACCGGGGTGTCGCCCCCGCTTGCTCCGCCAGGTCGCGCCCGATGCCGATACGGCGCGCCATGATCACCTTCTGGATATCGGTGGTGGCGCCGGGGTGGAGCGCCTGGATAGCGAGCCGCGTGTAGGACTCCAGCCGACCATGGCTCTGGGTCGAACTCCGGGTCGTTCGTCAACGCATACGGCCCGACCATGTCCATGATCGCCTGGCTGATCTCCAGTCCGCCGATCTTGCGGAAGTACGAGGACTGCGGGCCCTCGTAGGTCATCTTGGTGCCGGTACGGTTCATCCAGAAGTTGCGCAACTCAAAGAGCCGGTTCACCTCGGTGCGCACGAAGAGGTCCACCATGCGCGACCGCACGTCGTCATGCTCGATGAGCGGCTTGCCCTCGCGCTTCATGGTCAACGAGAGCTGCAGGGCCTCCTCGAACCAGCGGTTGCGTCCGATGCGACCGCCCGAGCCGTGCTCCAGCTCCAGGTGCGTCGTGGCCACCTGCCAGCCGTTGTTCTCCCCGCCGACCAGGTCGTCCGCCGAGACACGCACGTCCTCGAAGTAGATCGTGTTCTTCCAGGAGTGGCCGACGCCCTCGGCGCCATCGCCCAGCAGCTCCATCGGCTTGATGGTGATGCCCGGCAGGTCGGCGGGGATCATGAACCACGACAGGTTCTTATGTCGCTCCCCGTCCCGGTCGGTGCGGACGATGGTCCAGAGGTAGTCCACGTCGTGCGAGCCGCCGATGTAGAGCTTCTCGCCGTTGATGACGTACTCGTCGCCGTCGCGCACCGCGTCGGTGGTGGTGCCCGCGAGGTCGGAGCCGGCTTCCGGGCCGGTCAGCAACTGCCACGTCACGACCTCGCCCTTGATGATGCGCGGCATCATTCGGGCCTTCTGCTCCTCGGTGCCCCAGATCAGCACGGAAGCGCCGCCGAGGCGGCCGCCGCTGTCGTAGATGGGTGGGAGCGGCAGGTCGTAGCGGTCCAACTCCTCCGCGACCACGATCATGTGGTCGACGGAGAGGCCGCCGCCGCCGTACTCGACGGGCGCGGTCGGCCAGAGCCAGCCCCTGGCGCCCAGCTCACGGTGCAACTGGCGGAAGCGCTGGTAGTTCTCCGGCGTATCGCGCTCCAGGTGCGGCACGTCCGGCACGTGCTGCCCCAGCCAGGCGCGCACCTCCGAGCGGAACTCTTCCTGCTCGGCGGTGTAGGCGGGTTCGAAGTCCATGGCGGCCTCCTGTGCCCCACGTCGCGGGCTCGTCAGCCCGCTCGCCCTCGGTCGGCCGAGGGCCGGGCGATGCGCTCGCATGATGGGCCGTGGCGGCAGCCTCGTCGAGCACCCCCCGACCGCCGCGGTCGCGGTGCCCGCGATCGCGGCCGCACTGAGCCGAAGACTATGCCGTGAGGCCTGACCCGGCCATTAGATCACGCGTTGGGCGGTGACCAACGCGGCCCGTACATCGGCGACCGTTGGTCCAATCCGGTCGATCCGGGCATCGATGGCGCTCGCCGCCGCAACGAGGCGGGCCGGGCGTCAACGTCCGCCGTGGGAGGTGTTTCTTGGCTTCACGCCATCTGGAGGGCAAGGTCGCCGTCGTCACGGGCGGCGCCGGAGGTATCGGCACGCACGTCAGCAAGATCTTCGCCCAGCAGGGCGCGAAGGTGGTGGTGGCTGACACGGGCGCAGACGTCGAGGGCCGCATGGGCATCGACCCGACGCGCGTCAACGCCGTCGTCGAGGACATCAAGGGCGCGGGCGGCGAAGCAGTCTCCGTGATTGGCGACATCGCCGACATGGAGGTGGCCGAGGGCGTGGTCCGCACGGCGCTCGACACCTACGGCAAGCTCGACATCCTCGTGGCCGCGCACGGCATTCTGCGCGAGCGCATGATCTTCAACATGAACGAGGACGAGTGGGACGGCGTGGTCCGTGCCCACCTCAAGGGCTGCTTCGCGATGACCAAGTTCGCCTCGATCCACTGGCGTACGGAGCGCCAGGGCGGGCGATTGATCTACTTCACCTCGGGCGCCGGCGTCCGAGGCAGCGCGGGCCAGCCGAATTACTCCGCGGCGCAGGCCGGCAAGGTCGGCCTCATGCTCTCCTGTGCCCACTCCCTGTCGAAGTACGGCGTGACTTCGAACTGCATCTCGCCGCGGGCGTCCACCCGCATGACGGACCGGCACCTCGAGGAAGAGGGTTCCCTGGCGAGCGACGCCGTGGAGGGCACCGAACGAGACCCGCGAAACATCGTGCCGCCCATCGTCTTCCTCGCCTCGGACGCCGGCGCCGACGTGAACGGGCGCGTGATCGGCGTCGAGGGGCACCGCGTGAGCGTGTTCCGGGAGATCTACGCGGAGAAGACGATCTACTCGCGCACGCCGATGTGGGACATCGACAAACTGTTCGAGGCGATGCCGCAGACGCTGGCCGCCGGAGGCATCGAGATGCCGGACCGGCGCATGTAGGCAGTACAGACCGGATTCATCCGCCCGCGAGCCGGGCGCACAGAGGAGCATCGGCATGGGCCAGCATCTGGCAGGTAAGGTCGCAATCGTCACCGGGGGCGCCGGCGGCATCGGCACCCACGTCTCGAAGATCTTCGCGGAGCAGGGCGCGAAGGTGGTGGTCGCCGACACCGGCGCGGACGTCGAGGGCCGCATGGGCGTCGACCCGACGCGTGTGAACGCCGTCGTCGACGACATCAAGGCGGCGGGCGGCGACGCCGTGTCCGTGATCGGTGACATCGCCGAGATGGACGTGGCGGAGAGCGTAGTACGCACCGCGCTCGACACCTACGGCAAGCTCGACATCCTGGTCGCGGCGCACGGCATCCTGCGCGAGCGCATGATCTTCAACATGGACGAGGACCAATGGGACGGTGTGACACGCGCCCACCTCAAAGGCTGCTTCGCGATGACGAAGTTCGCCTCGATCCACTTCCGCCAGGAGCGCCAGGGCGGCCGCATCATCTACTTCACCTCCACGGCCGGCACGTTCGGCTCCGCCGGGCAGCCCAACTACTCCGCGGCGCAGCTGGGTAAGGTGGGCCTGATGCGGTCGACGGCCCGCGCGCTGGAGCGCTACGGCGTCACCGTGAACTGCGTCTCCCCCTCCGCCAACACACGCATGACCGACCGCAGCATCGGCCGCGACCCCGACAGCAGCCAGACCTCCGAGGGCACAGACCGGGACCCGAGGAATGTGGTGCCGATCACCGTGTGGCTCGCCTCGGACGAGGGCGGCGTCGCGAACGGCCGCGTGTTCGGCGCCACCGGCCACAAGGTCATCCTGTACAAGGAGCCCACGCTGGAGCGGGTGATCTTCAACGACTCGCCGATGTACGACATCGACGACCTGTTCGCGGACTGGCCGGAGACGCTGGGCAAGGCCGGCTTTCCGCTGGAGGCGCGCCCGGCGTAGGGGCCGCTACCGCCCCCGGAACTGCGGCGTGCGCTTCTCGGCGAAGGCGCGCCGGCCCTCTGCGTAGTCTTCGCTCGCGTAGCACTCGGCGGCGAGCGCCGCGAGGGCCGTGAGGTCGCGAGCCGCCTCCGGCTTGCGTGCTTCGCGCATGTTTGCCTTCACCAGGCGCACGGCCAGCGGCGCGTTCGCGGCGACCTCGGTCGCCAGTTCGCGCACCGTGCGCTCCAGGCTGGCCGCGGGCACGACGCGGTTCACGAGGCCCGCCTCGAGCGCCTCGGCCGCGCTGAAGCGGCGTCCCGTCAGCAGCATGTCGGCCGTCCGCGTGGGGCCCATCGCGTGTAGCAGTTCCTCCGTGTTGTGGTAGCTGAAACCCAGCCCGATTTTCACGGCCGGGATCCCGAACTGAGCGTCCTCGGAGGCGACCCGCAGGTCCGCACGCAGCGCGGTCTCCAGCCCGCCGCCGAGCGCGTAGCCGCGGACCATCGCGATCATCGGCTTGCTCACGGCGCGCAGGCTCTCCCACATGCGGTCGGTGACCCTGTCGTACTCGCGGATCGCCTCCGGCGTGGAGCGGCGTTCGCCGAACTCGGAGATGTCGGCGCCGGAGACGAACGCACGGTCACCGGCGCCGGTGATCACGACCACGCGCACGTTGTCGTCGCGCTCGAACGCCTCGAGGATGGCCGGCACGGCGAGCTTCATCGCGAAGGTGACGGCGTTGAGGCGCTCGGGGTTGTTGAAGACCATCCAGCCGACGCCCGCCTGCACGAAGGCGACCATCTGGTCGGTCCCCGTGTCCATACGCTCCGCCGGGAGTTCGATGCCCATCGCCGCCGCCTCCGCTAGCGGGCCGGACCCGCCGCCGCCCCACGCAGCTCGCCGAGCAGGTCGCCCAGCTCGCGGATGTCCGCGGGCAACGCCAGCACCTCCATACGCTGCGCGCCCACGTGGTCCAGCTCGTGCGCGTCGCTTCCGAGCGTGAGCGGCTTGCCGAGCAGCGCGCCGACCGCCGCCGCGAGCTGGTTCTCCCGGTCGGTGCAGATGGCGTTCACCGCCTCGATTGCGTCGGCGCGCGCCAGCATCGGGTCCTGCGCCAGCTCCTCGGGCGAGAGCCCGGCCTCGAAGGGCGGGCGCTGACTACCGTGGATCGAGTCGAAATAGTGGCGAAATGGGTGTGCCCAGATCGTGCGATGACCGCGCGACGAGGCGTACGGCAGGAGCTCCTCCACAGTGCCGGGCAGCTTCTCGGCGGGCTCGGCCCCGATCACGATGATGTGGCCGCGGTTCGTGGTCACCTCGACGGCCGGATAGACGCGGACCCCCCAGCGCGCCTCGAAGCCGTCGCGCTCCCAGTCCGTCCACACGCGAAAGTGCTCCGCAATGACCAGCCCGTGGGTGCCCTGCGCCGCGGCGGCTTCGCCCAGCTGGTCGACCGTGATGCTCGAGTCCGCCGAACCGGCCTTCGTGTGGATGTGGAACTCGAGGTACGGCACGGCGCCTCCGGCCCGTCGCCCGCTAGCTGCCGCTACGGACGTTCAGGATGTCACGCGCCATGACGATCCGCTGCACCTCGGACGGCCCCTCGCCGATGCGGCGGATGCGCACCTCGCGGTAGAAGCGCTCGAGCGGCAGGTCCTTGCTCATGCCGAGGCCGCCGAAGATCTGCATGCAGCGGTCGATGACACGCCCGGCGCCCTCCGTGCAGAGCAGCTTCGCCATCGATGACTCGAAGCGGAACGGCTCGCCTCGCTGCGAGAGGTCGGCGGCCTGCAACGCAGCCCAGCGTCCGCTGCGGATGTCGATTTCGTTGTCGACGAGCATCCACTGGATGGCCTGGCGGTTCGCGAGCGGCTCCCCGAAGGTCACGCGCTGCTTCGCCCAGTCCACAGCCAGCTCGTTGCTCCACACGGCAATGCCGGTACATGCGGCGGCGTACGGAATGCGGTTCCGTGCCAGCTGGTCGTTCGCGAGGGCGAAGCCGCCCCCCTCTTCGCCAAGGATGTTCTCATGCGGCACCCGCATGTCCGTGAAGGTCAGTTCCGTCGTGTAGTGCGCGCGCAACACCTGCACCAGGCGCGCCACCTGAAACCCGGGCGTGTCCGTGTCCACGATGAAGGCGGTGATGCCCTGGCGGCCCTTCGTCGGGTCCGTGCGGACATACAGGACACCGAAGTCCGACGTGTCGGCGTGGGACGTCCACAGCTTGCCGCCGTTGATCACCCAGTCGTCACCGTCGCGCACGCCTCGCGTCTGGATCGCGCGCGCGGGGTCCGAGCCGCCGCTCGGCTCGCTGAGCCCGAAGAAGGCGTGGCGCTCGCCTCGGAGAAACGGGTCCAGGTACTTCTCGCGCTGCGCCGGGGTGCAGGCGTACAGCTGCGCCGGCGGGCTGTCGCCGAAGACCCCGTAGGCCGCGTCGTAGAGGCCGGCGCGGTGCTGCGACAGCTCCTCCGCCACCAGAGTGCGCGTGACGATGTCGACGCCCGGCCCGCCGAACTCGACGGGCACTTCCATCTGGTAGAGGCCCATCTCGCGGGTCATGGCGACCAGGCGCTCGTACTCGGCCTCGGGCAGCTCGTACGCGTCCGGGTCCAGGTCCGCTTCCAGCGGGCGGATCTCGTCGCGGATGAACCGCCGTACGGTCTGGATGATCAACTGCTGCTCTTCGCTGAGCTGGAAGTCCACTACAGGCCCTCGCTCTTCCAGTGGTAGCGCCCCAGTCGCGGAGGCTGCTCCGGATCTTGCAGGTTGGCCGGCGGCAGGGTGCCGTAGTCCTCGTTGTGCCGCGTCAGCAATTCGATCCAGCGGCTGTAGTACTGGTGGTTCACCTCGTAGCGGAAGTAGCGGGCGCGGCCGGCGATCGCGGGCAGGTCTTCGCCCATCCGCGGGTGCGTCCAGTTCTCGGCGGCCAGCCGTTCGCTCGTGCTGAAGTGGCGGAACAGCTCGCCGCGGATCCCGAAGGGCGACCTGCCCCCCGCCTTGCCGATGTAGAGGAGCTGCTGGTGCTCATCGGCCAGTTCGTACACGCCCATCGCGCCGGGGATGGACTTCGACGAGACCGAATCATCCCACACGGTCCACGGCTTGCGCAGCGGCATGGATAGCCCTTCCCATCCTCTGCCCGCACGGCGCCCTGCCGCGGGTGTGAGGCGCCCTCGCAGGCTTCACGGTGTGCGTGTTACGCGCCATCGACGATTCGATGTACCGACCGAGGCGCGCGGACCATGCTACGAGGGGCGCGGCCGATCCGGCCTGCACGGTTATACTGCCGCGCATTGCCGCTGTCACACAGGGCCGTCACGCCGTAAGGGCACGCAGGATGGAGGAGTCCGTTGGCCGGGTCGCTCGATGGTGTCCGTGTGCTCGACCTCGCCGGCGGGAGCTTCGGGTACGCCGGCCGCCTGCTCGCCGGGCTGGGCGCCGAGGTGATCAAGGTCGAGCCGCCGGGTGGCGACGCCCTGCGTCGATGGCCGCCGTTTCCCAGCGACCAACCCGACCCGGAGACCGGCGCCCGTCACCTCCACCTGGATGCGGCCAAGCAGAGCGTCGTCGTCGACCTCGACCAGCCCGAGGGCTGCGACCTCCTCCGCCGGCTGGTCAGCGAGGCGGACGTGGTGCTCGAGAGCTTCGCGCCGCGCTACCTCGCCGAACGCGACCTCGATTACGACCGGCTCATCGAGGTACGCCCAGACCTCGTCATGGCCTCCGTAACGCACTTCGGGCAGGACGGGCCGTACGCGGGCTACCTCGGCGGGGAGATCGTCGACCTGGCGCTGGGCGGCTATCTGAAGCTGACCGGCGACGCCGACCGCGAGCCGGTGAAGCCCTACGACGACCTGATCCTGCAACACGCCGCCCTCCATGCGACGGTGGCCGTCATGGGCGGCCTCATGCGCCGCGATGCCACCGGCGAGGGCGACCACTTCGATGTGTGCGTGATGGAGGCCGCGCTTACCCTCGGCGGCGGCGCGTTGCAGATGTACCACGCGAACGGGCATATGCATCAGCGCACCGGCGCGCGCCTGCTGAGCGCCAACCCACGCTACGCGTACCCTTCGACGATCCGCCCCTGTCGCGACGGTTATGTCCATGCGCACTCGAACAACCGGCACATCGACCTGCTCGCGGTCCTCATGCCGGGACTCGGCCTCGAAGCGCTGCTCGAGACGCCGATGGCGAACGCCGACGCCATCGATGAAGCGATGGACCAGTGGCTCGCGGACAAGGACAAGACCGAGGCCGTGCGGCTGGCGCAGGAACTACGTCTCCCCTTCACGGAGGTCTTCACTCCGGACGAGATCCTCAGCGACCCGCACCTGGAGGAACGTGGCTTCCTCGTCGACCTGCGGCACCCGGAGGCGCCTGAGGGGCTGAAGCAGCCGGGTGCGGCGGCCACCATGACCGCCACGTCCTGGCGCGCGGAACGCGCACCGATACTGGGCGAGCACACCGAGGCGATCCTCACGGACCTCCTGGGCATGGAGGCCGGCGACATCGAGGCCCTGCGCGCATCGGGGGCCGTCGCGTGACGCGGCCACTTGCGCGCTACCGGGTGCTCGAACTGACGAACGCCGTGGCCGGGCCGGTCGCCGGCTTCGTGCTGGCGGACCTGGGCGCCGATGTCATCAAGATCGAGGCGCCCAACGGCCGCACGGCGCAGCAATCGGCGCCGCCACCGGCCGTCGAGGGCGCACCCGACCGGCCGTGGAATCGTGTCCCGAACTTCAACGAGCTACACCGAGGCAAGCGCCACATGGGCCTCGACCTGTCACGGCCCGAGGGACGCGGGCTCTTCCTCCGACTGGTCAAGCTGGCCGACGTCGTACTGGAGAACTTCTCCCCACGGGTGCTCGGCAACCTGGGGATCGACTACCCGCAGCTGCGCGAGGTGAAACCGGACATCATCCTCACCTCGATGCCCGCCTTCGGGAAGACCGGGCCGTACGCGACCCGCAGCTCCTACGGACCAGGCATCGACGCGATGAGCGGGCTGTCGCACCTCACGGGCTACGCCGACCGCGGCCCCGGCAAACCCGCGCAGTTCTACTGCGACTACCACGCGGGGCTCACCGCGGCCTTTACGACGATGGCCGCTCTGCGCCACCGCGACCGCACCGGCGAAGGGCAATACATCGAGCTGTCGATGCTGGAGGGCGAGATGCAGATCATCGCTCCGGCCGTCATGGACGTGACCATGAACGGCCGCGTGCAGTCCCGCATCGGCAACCGCCACGCGTGGCTGGCGCCGCAGGGCGTCTACCGTTGCGCCGGCGGCGACCGCTGGGTCGCGCTCTGCGTCGAGACCGACGAGCAGTGGGGACACCTCGCGAGGACGATCGGGCATCCGCAGCTCGCGGAGGCGCCCGACTACGCGACCGCCGAGGCGCGACGACGGGAGCACCATGACGGGATCGACCGGCTGATCGAGGCGTGGACGAGCCAGCGGTCGGACTATGACGCGATGCATACGCTCCAGGCGGCTGGCGTCCCGGCAGGGGCCGTCCTCGATGTGCATCAGATCCTCGAGGACCCGCACGTGAAGCATCGGGAGTCCCTCGACTGGCGGTATCACCCCGAGGCGGGCAACTTCCCGCACACGCGCCTCGCGTGGCGCGCTCGCAGCGGGGACCACGGCGTCAGCGGCCCTGCGCCGCTGTACGGCGACGGCAACGCCTACGCGGTGCAGGAACTGCTCGGTGAGCCGGCTGCGAGCCTCGAGGCGCTGATCGAGGGCGGCGTGCTGGCGACGGAGCCGCGGGGATAGCCTACAGCCGCATCTCCGCGACGCTATTCGGCACGCGCAGAGGGGCGTCTGTCAGCGCCGCCACCTGCTCAGACGTCACGCCCGGCGCTACCTCGCGTAGCACGAGACCGTCCGGGGTCACGTCGATCACGGCGAGGTCGGTGACCACGAGGTCGACGCAGCCCTGACCGGTCAGGGGGTAGGTGCACTCGCGGAGGATGCGCGCCTCGCCCTCGCGGGTGGTGTGCTCCATGACGACGATGAGCTTGCGCGCGCCGACCGCAAGGTCCATCGCGCCGCCCACGCTGCCGCCGCCACGCGCCGGCACGAACCAGTTCGCCAGGTCGCCCGTCTCGGACATTTGCAGCCCGCCGAGCACCGCGATGTCGATGTGCCCGCCTCGGATCATGCCGAAGGAGGTGGCGCTGTCGCAGAACGAGGCGCCGGGGAGCAGCGTGATTGGTTGGCCGCCCGCGTTGATCAAGTCCTGGTCGAAGTCGCCGTCCGAGATGCCCCCGAAGCCCAGGATGCCGTTCTCGGACTGCAGCGTGACCCGTCGGCCCTCCGGCAGGAACGACGAGACCAGCGTCGGCAGCCCGATCCCGAGGTTGACGGTCATGCCGTCCTCGAACTCCTGGGCGACACGCATCGCCATCAACTCGCGGGTCAGTCCCTGCGGCCTTTGCATCGGCTACCCGTCCCAGCTCACCGGCAGCGCCGGCGCCTGCACCATGCGGTCCACGAAGATCGCCGGCGTATGCACCTGCTCCGGTTCGATCGCGCCCGGCTCGACTATCTCGTCCACCTCAGCGATCACGAGGCCGGCCGCGGTCGCCATCAGTGGGTTGAAGTTCCGCGCCGCGCGCCGGTAGACGAGGTTTCCCAGCGTGTCCGCCCGATGCGCGCGGATGAAGGCGACGTCCGCGGTCAGACCGCGGACGAGCAGATACGTCTCGCCGTCGACCTCCATCTCTAGTTTGCCTTCGGCCAGCGGCGTGCCGACCCCGGTCCGCGTGAGGAAGCCCGCGATGCCCGCGCCACCGGCGCGGATGCGCTCCGCGAACGTGCCCTGCGGCACCATCTCCAGCGTGACCTTTCCCGCTCGGTAGAGCGTCTCGAAGTGGCTCTTCTTCCCGCTGGACGCGCGGATGGCGAACGTGGCGACGAGGCCATCGACGCGTCCCGCCTCGCACATGCGGTCCAGGACGGTGTCCGAGTTGAGCGCGTTGGTGATGGCGGTGATGCCGCGCGTACCGCGCTCGAACAGGGCCTCCAGCAGGTTGGTGGGCAGTCCGGCGGTGACGAAGCCGCCGATCATCAGCGAGATGCCGTCCTCGATGCCCTCCAGCGCCTCGGCTGGGGTGTCGTACACCCGCGCGACCATTCGGCTCCCTCTGTGTGCGTCGGCGCTCGCCGTTGACCGGCTAGCGGCCGTGGAACTCCGGCGTGCGCTTCTCCGCGAAGGCCTTCGGGCCTTCCTTCGCATCGTCGGTGGTCTTGAGGATGTGCGACATCGCCTGCTCCAGGCGCAGGCCCTCCATCAGCGGGAGCCCCTGGTGGGCTCGCACCGCGAGTTCTTTGATGGCGCGCACGGCCAGCGGCGGCATCTCGCGGAGCTGCCGCGCGTACTCCATCGCGGTATCCATTACCTGGTCGTGTGGTACGACCTCGTTGATCAGCCCGAACTGCGCGGCGCGCTGTGCCGAGAGCCGCCTGCCGAGGAGCAGCACCTCCATCGCGATCGGGTACGGCAACTGCCGGACCGTGCGCTGGGTGCCACCGTTCGCCGGGAGGATACCGCGCTTCACCTCGGACAGGTCGTACATCGAGTGCTCGGAGCCGATGCGGAAGTCGGTCGCGAGCAGCATGGTCATGCCGCCGGCGAGGCACCAGCCGTTGATGGCGGCGACCACGGGCTTCCAGACCTCGAGGCCCCGGTTCAGGATCTGCTCCTGCTGCGTCTGCCAGAGCTGCGCCATCTCGTTCTGCTGCGGGATGGTCAGCTTCAGGTCCGCGCCGGCGCTGAACACCTGCCGCTCGGGCGGCCGGTCCGGCTGCGGCGCGCCTGTGACCACGGCGACCCAGATCTCCGGGTTGTCGCGCACCTCGATCCAGGCGTTCGAGAGCTGCGTGTACATCTCGGGCGTCATGGCGTTGAGCGCCTCCGGCCGGTTCAGCCGGATCGTGGCGATCCTGTCTTCGACGCCAAACTCGATGGTCACCGTAGCCTCCTCAAGTCCGAGGGCTCCGCGTCGTAGCCGGTAGGATGCCTCGGCTATCCCTCGGCGCGCTCGAAGTAGAGCGCGCTCTGCTCCTCGGTCAGTGGCCGCGGCGACGCCTGCACACGCATCCCCACCGTCACCGATTCCGAGGGCATCCCGATCACGTTCGAGAGGATACGCGGCCCCTCGTCCAGTTCGACAATCGAGACGTTGTAGGGCAGGTCGTCCACGAATGCCGCGTGATATCGCTGGTGCACGGTGATGAACGAGTAGACCGTGCCCAACCCGTTCGCGACCTTCCACTCGAGGGCTGTCGAGCCGCACTCGTAGCAGAACGTCTCCGGTGGGTACTGGTAGAACTGGCACGCCGTGCAGCGCTGGAGGCGCAACTCGCCCTCGTGCAGTCCCGCCCAGAAGGGCGCATCCACCTCCGTCGGCGCCGGCAGCAGCGCCGCCTTCGCGGACCGGTCAGTCGTCTGTGGCTCAACCATCGAGGTCTCCCCTGCGCTCGCCGCTGCTCACAGGCCTATGCCGGCTGGTTGGTGAGGACCATCGTGGCGTGCGTGGTCATGATGCCGCCCTGCTGGCTCACCAGTCCGACCTCGGCGCCCTCGACCTGTCGCTCGGTCTCCGCGTACGCGCCGCGAAGCTGCCGCACCGCCTCGATGATCAGGTGGGGGCCGGGCATGCCGGTCTCCGACAGCAGCCCGCCCGAGGTGTTCACGGGCAGTTCGCCACCGAGGTGTGTGCGCTTCTCCTCGTAGAACGACCCGCCCTCGCCCTTCGCGACGAAGCCGTAGTCCTCCAGGGTAATCAGCGGGACGATCGTGAAGCAGTCGTAGATCTGGCAGAAGTCCATGTCGGCCGGCCCGAGACCTGAGTTGCGGAAAGCCGCCTCCCCGGACACCCTCGCCCCCGACACTGTGAGGTCACCGCGCCGGTGGAAGTCCCACGCCGGGTGCCCCTGGCCCAGGCCCTCGATGTAGACCGGCGGCTGCTTCAGCGCCTTCGCCCGCTCCTCGGTGGTCACGATCCACGCCGCGCCGCTGTCCGAGACGGGGCAGCAGTCGACGAGGTGGAACGGCTCCGCGAGCCAGCGCGAGTTGTGGTAGTCCTCCAGGGTCAGCGGGTCCTGGAACTGCGCGTTCGGGTTGAGGCTCGCGTGGTAGCGGTGCGCGACGGCGACGTTGCCCAGCTGCTCGTGCGTGGTCCCGTACATCGCCATGTGACGCCGGGCGGCCATCGCATACGCCGAGGGTGCACCGAACAGCCCCGCCAGTGCCGCGTCCCCCTTCGGCGCCGCGTAGCTGCTACGGCTGCCCGTGGCGGGGTTGTCCCCGTAGGAGCAGACGACCACCTCCGCCTGTCCGAGTTCGATGGCCCCGATCGCGAACTGAATCAGCCCGATGTTGCTGGCGCCCGCCTGGTCGATGGTGGCGCACACCTTCGGCACGATGCGCAGCGCCTCCGCCACCCGCGTCGACCAGAGCCCCGGGAACGTCGAGGTGGGCGTCTTCGTGAGGACGCCGTCGACATCGGCGGTGGTGAGCCCGGCGTCGTCGAGCGCGGCGCGGATCGCGGTGACGTTATGTCCCAACTGGGAGAGGCCCGGGTTGCGCCCGTAGGCGGTGTTTCCCACCCCCACGATGCAATACCGATGCTGGAGGCCCTTCATACGGCCGGCTCCTGTCCTCCTCGGCGCTCGCGTCGCCCGAGCATCCGCCGTCCCGCACGGGCGGTCAACAAAACCTTTGCATCACGGGCCTGGGGGTCCGGGACACCCGGCGAGGCCCACGCGCTGCGCCCGCACGACGGCCCACGTGCTACCCCGGTTTGCATGGAGCGCTCGAGGGCGTGTGCGGTGCTGTGGCTACGGATGACCAGCCACGAAGCCGACCATTACGCGTACCATCTCGCGCGTTCATCGGAAATCATCCCCGATGCTCATGGTTCGGAGTCCCGCGATGCGAAAGCTCATCCTCCTGTTCGTGGCGGCGGTCGCGCTCTGGCCAGCCACCAGTTCGGCCCAGACCCCACTGACCGGCGACATCCCGACGCAGGGAGGCTTCGGGCTGGCAGTATGGGGCGGAGGGCCGGTCGCGGACCTGGAGCTAGCGGCAGCCGCCCGCGGGTGCGACCTCGATGCCGTGTGGCTGACGGTCGGCGGTCAGTTCGTCGGTCACCTCATCGGGGCGCCCGCCTTCGTGAACGCCGCGTTCACCACGTCGGTGGGTGCAGTCATCCCACCCGGAACAGTCGTTGTCCTCGTGTGCCAGCCCGGCGCAGTAGTGCCGCTGCTGCTGCCAACGCCCCCGCCGACGGGCACGCCGATCATGTCGTTGCTGCTCGACATCGATGACTTCGAGCCCGGCGCAGCAGTGCTCGACGAGGGATGCTTCGTCGCGGGTGCCCGCCCGAACGCGGCTCGGTTGTTCGACGGCACTGCCGGCTACCTCGAGGTCAACGGGACGGTCCTGGCGCTCGCGAGTTCCGATGTGGTCGTGCTGGCGAGCGCGGAGGCGGCGAAGGGTCACCTCGACCTGCTTCGGCCGGACGTCGGGACCTGGCCACTGGTCAAAGAGTTTGCGGCCGCGGCCGGGGTGACCACCGAACAGTACGAATCCCTGATCGTCGGTTCGTTCTCTCATGACCTCGCGGCCTACGGAAACGAAGGTGTGTACGTCGAGCTCGACTTCACGAGCGGATTGACGCTGGAGGTCGAGATCGTCCGCATCGGCAACGTGATCCTGCAGGTCACGACCACACGGGCCTCGGACGAGGGCGTGACGTCGGTCGACAGCTCCGCCGCATACCCGCTGATCAAGCTCCAACTCGCGGAAACCCAGGCGGCGGTGACCGCCGGCATCGACGCCAGCGCATGTGTGCCGGTCTAGCCGTCGAGCAGACAGCCTCGTCTCGTACTTCTTGCGCGCCCCGCGTAGGCCGCTATCGCCCTCGGAGGCGCGGGTCGAGCGCGTCGCGCAGCGCGTCACCGAAGATGTTGAACGAGAACACGATGAGCGTGATCGCCACACCGGGCACGATCGCCAGCATGCTCTGCCGCCGCATGAACTCCAGCCCGTCACCGCTCAACATCGCACCCAGGTCCGGTTGCGGCGGAGGCAGGCCGTATCCGAGGAACCCGAGCGACGCCACGATCAAGATGACGGCTCCCAGGGCCACCGTGGCGGAGTAGATAATCACATGGGCCACGTTCGGGAGGATGTAGCGCAGCATCACCCGGGTGTTGGAGACTCCGATGGCCTGAGCCGCCTCGACGTAGGGCTCTTCGCGCACCTGCAGCACGACGCTACGGATCAGACGTGCGTAGTTCGGGGCGATCGTGGCTGCAACGATCAGGATCATCGACTTCACGCCGGGGCCAACGATCGCGATCAGCGTGATCAGGATCACCAGCGTGGGCAGGGCGATCCAGATGTCCACCAACCGCTGCACGATCTTGTCGACCCACCCGCCGTAGAACCCGGAGACGATAGCTACCGAGGCCGCCGCTGCCTGGGCGAGGAACACGGCTGCCAGACTCACGCCCAGCGAAACGCGAGTCCCCCAGATGGCGCGGCTGAAGACGTCCCGCCCGAGATGGTCGGTGCCGAGGAAGAAGTCCCGGCTGGGGCCCTCGAGCGCCCGCGCGAAGTCGAATTCGTCGTAGCCGTACGGGGCCACGATCGGGGCGAATGCCGCGGCGAGCCCCATCGCGACGAGAATGCAGAGCCCGGCGAAGCCCAGCGGCTTTCGCGTGGCAAAGCGCACGAACGAGCCCCACGCACTGCGGGTGCGCGGCAGGCCGTCCAACCGCACGGCCGGCTCCCGGACCGTCGTTGCGCCGCTCATCGCCCGGAGAACCGGATGCGCGGGTCGATCACCCCGTACAGGATG
The DNA here is from genome assembly GCA_009379925.1 of Dehalococcoidia bacterium. GTDB lineage: Bacteria > Chloroflexota > Dehalococcoidia > UBA2979 > UBA2979 > WHSU01. Next base: position 27,800 of record WHSU01000008.1, read on the forward strand.
TCGACGACGAGGTTGGAGAAGACCAGGACGGTCCCGAAGAACAGGTTCGTCCCCAGAATGACGTAGATGTCCAGGCGCTGGAGGGCGGTCAGCAGGTACCTCCCGACCCCGGGGACGAGGAAGATCTGCTCGAAGATGACGGTCCCGGAGACGACGTTCGGGATCTGGAGCCCGACCACCGTGACGATAGGCAAGAGGGCGTTCCGCAGCACATGGCGGAAGTAGACAGTCTGCGTCGAGAGGCCTTTCGCGCGGGCTGTCCGGACGTAATCGTGGCCCAGCACCTCCAGTACTTGCGTGCGCACGAGCCGGATCATCGTCCCGGTCGAGTTCAACCCCAGGATCAACATTGGCAGCCAGATGTGCTTGAGGTTCGCCAGCGGGTCCTCCCAGAATGGTCTGAACTCGATAGAGGGCGCCCAGCGGAACCACACACTGCCGAACACCAGCACCAGGATGGCAAGCCAGAATCCGGGCACCGCATACAGCAGGATCGCGCCACCCCGCGCCAGGTAGTCCGGGACCGTATCGCGGCGCACCGCCGACATCATCCCGATCGGGAGGGCTACGAGGACCGTGATGACGAGCGCGCCGAGTCCGAGCTGCAGGCTGGTCGGCACGCGGTAGAGCAACTCCTCTGTCACGGGACGCCCGCTCACAAACGACCGCCCGAGGTCGCCCTGGGCGACCCGCCCGAGCCACCGCGCGTACTGGACCGGTAGCGGGCCATCAAGCCCGAACTTCTCGCGGAGCTCCGCCGCGATCGTGGGGTCGAACGTCGTGTCGGTCTCGCCCAGGAGCACGTCGACCACATCGACCGGCATCAGCACGCGGATCGCGATGAAGATGACGACCGTCAACCCGAATAGCGTGGGCACAGCCAGCGCAAGTCGATGCAGGGCGTACTGAAGCATGGGCGATCCGTCAGTAGGTGTGCTGGGCGGCCGAGCGGGTCGCGCGAGCGAAGGTACACGGCGACCCGCTCCTCGGCATGCGAACGCAGGCGGTGCTCACGGCACGGTCCGCGCGGCTACGTCCGCAGGCGTTCGTCGAGCCAGTAGTGCGGCAGCACCTCGGTGGCGTAGCCGTACCCGCCCAGCGCACCGGGCCACGGCTGTACGACGCCGGGTCCGTGCAAGCCCTCCCAGTGCACGTCCGTGAAGTCCGTGGTTGCATCCACAGGGCACGTCACCATGTGCTCCACGGCGTATCGCTGGATGTCGTGGACGGCGGCACGCCGTTCCTCCTCGTCCGTCATCCCCTTCAGCGCCACCACCTGGTCCCAGAGGTCCGGGAACTCCTCGCCGGTGATCGTGTTCGACCCTTGTGGATTGAAGTAGTCGGTGAACCACTGTCCGGCGTCCGTCTTGGACGAGCTGGGCCGGTACAGCACGCCATCCATTGGCTCAGACTGTTCAGGGCCCCGCGGCCAATAGCCGCGGGACGGTGAGTAGATTTCGAGCCAGCCGGTGTTGTAATCGGTGGAGTTGAGCACCACCTCGATGCCTGCCTGCGACGACATGGCCTGCCAGGTCTCTGCCTGGCGGGTCCGCCTGGAGTCATGGCGGTTGCCGGGGAAGATCAGCTCGTACCTCAGCGGGTTGCCGTCGTTGAATCCGGCCGCATCCAGGAGGCGGCGCGCTTCCTCCAGGTTGTGGTGCATGTACTGCGCGGACTCGCCGAAGTCGGGGCCCTTCGGGTCCAGCCACCACGGGCCGTAGGACGACGGCAGCGGATTGTTCCAGGTCTGAGGCAGCTCGAGGCCCGCCTCCACGTACTCGGCAGGCCGGAAGATCACCTCGATGAACGTGTCGCGGTCGAGCGCCATGGACGCGGCGCGGCGGACGCGCTCATCGAGGAAGCTCGAGTCCGGCATCCAGTTGAAGTTCAGCGTCGCGCCATTGCCCTCGGGCGGGGCGGTGTAGAGGAGCGTGCCGGGCACCTCCTGCACCAGTTGCGGCTGGTTGCTGATCTCGCCCGAACCCATGTGGATGTTCCCGGCGCGGAACTGTGTCTCGAGCTGAGCAGCCTCCGGGATGATCGATAGCTCGATGGCGTCGAGATACGGGCGCTCCGGCCCGAGGTGCCATTTCTCGTTTCGTTCGAACCGCATACTGACGCCCTGGCGATACTCCACCAGGCGGAACGGTCCGGTGCCGCGCATCTCCTGCTCGGGGTTGAACGCCCCATCGATGGCCTCCACGGGGTAGATGCCCATGGGGGAGAGGTTGGCGATCTGGTACAGCACTAGCACGTCAGGGAAGGCGAGCTTCATCTCCACGGTGTGGTCGTCGAGCGCCGTCATCGACTCGATGGGCGCGTCCGGGTTCACCGCGTTGGAGATCGACCCGCGGGCTCGAGCCGTCTCGCTGGCCTGGTCGAAACTGCGGACCACGTCTTCGGCGTTGAACTCGCGCCCGCTGGTGGGAGCGCGGTCGTCCCAGGTCACGCCCTTGCGCAAGTGGAAGACGTAGGTCTGCGGATCGACCACCTCATGCGACTCCGAGAGGTCTCCCACCAACGAACCGTCCGCCGGGCCGCCTTCGCCGACGCTCGGCATAAGAAGGCGGCTGATGGCGTAGCCCATCTGCCTGCCGCCGCTCAACTGAGGCGCCGTCAGCATGTAGAAGGTTTCGACATCGCCCAGGCTGTGGGTCCGCAGCGTCCCGCCACGTTGAGGTTCCCCGCTTCCCGCCGGGTCCGTGGTCGCGATCGTGTCGGGCGTCGCCCCCCCAGATGGCTCCTCGTCGTCACCCGAGCAGCCCAACAGGGCCGCCCCCGCGAGGCCCAGGCCCCCGATCGCCGACGAACGAAGGACGCCTCGCCGCGACACGCGACGTGACATCCGCCGGCTGAGCCAGTAGTTCGAGTTCATGTCCAGTCTCCCTCTGTGGATCGACCCCGGCGCCGCCCGCGACCCGAAAGCGTCGATGGGACGCCTCGGCCTCCGGAACCTAGCACCTGCCTCCGGACACGGTTATCGCACCAGTAATGGGGCGCCACACGCCGCCTCTGCTTCCGCCTGCCGCATCGTCTGGCAATCTCTGTAATCCCTCGGCAGGGTGGTTACCGTCTAATTGAGGGGTAGCGACGCACTACCTCGGGAGGACGGGCTATGACGCGCAGCCGGACCTGGGATGCGGCCGCCGGACTGCTGGCGGCCGGGCTGGCGCTCGGCGTGTCCGAGTTGGTCGCCGGGATCGCCGGGGGCACGTCGCTGATCGTCGCCGTGGGCGACGTGGTGGTGGACCACGCACCGGGAGGGGCGGTGAAGGCCGCGATCGACGTGCTGGGGACGGCCGACAAGCCGGCGCTCCTGCTGACGGTCACGCTCGCGTCGCTTGCCATCGGGGCGCTGCTGGGCCCCGCCGCCGGCCGATGGATGTCGGTCGGCACGGTGGGCTTCGGGCTGTTCGGGCTGGCCGGAGCGCTGGCCGCGGCGCGCGACCCGCTGACCGGGACGGCCATCGCCTTCGTGACCGCCGGTGCGGCCGCCGTCGCCGGCTATCTGACCCTCTCGTTCCTGCTCCGCGCCGCCGATCCGGCTCGACCGGCGCCGGCCGCGCAGATGCCCGGCCGCGGCACGGGCACGCGCCGCCAGTTCCTGTCGTTCGCCGGCGCGACCGGGGTGGCGGGCGTGGCCGCCCTGAGTGGCAGGCGGCTCCTGAGCGAGGCGGTGGATGTGGAGGCGCAGCGAGATGCCGTGGTGCTGCCCACCACGCGGCCTGCACCGTTTGGCGGCGACGCCAGCCTGGAGGTCCCCGGGCTCTCGCCGCTCGTCACCCCGAACGAGGACTTCTACCGCATCGACACCGCGCTCGTGGTGCCCCGCGTCGACGCGACGAAGTGGCGGCTCCGCGTCACGGGCATGGTCGACCGCCCCTACGAACTCACCTTCGATGAGCTACTCGCCATGGCCTCCATCGAGCAGTCGGTCACCCTCGCGTGCGTGTCGAACGAGGTCGGCGGGCGCCTGGTCGGCAACGCCGTGTGGCTCGGCGTCCCGCTGCCGGCGTTGCTCGAACGCGCAGGGGTGCACGCCGAGGCGAGCCAGATCGTGGGACACTCGGTAGACGGGTTCACGGTGGGCTTCCCGACCGAGGCCGCCCTCGACGGGCGGGCGGCGATGGTGGCCGTCGCGATGAACGGCGAACCGCTGCCCGCGGTCCACGGCTTCCCCGCCCGCCTGGTCGTGCCGGGCCTGTATGGCTACGTCTCCGCCACGAAGTGGCTCGAGGAGATCGAACTGACCACGCTCGATGCCTTCGACGCCTACTGGATCCCGCGCGGGTGGGCGAAGCAGGCGCCCATCAAGACACACTCCCGCATCGATGTCCCGCGCGACGGCCGCGAGTTGGCGGCCGGCCGTGTAGCCATCGCGGGGGTCGCGTGGGCCGGCATCCGCAGCATCGACCGCGTCGAGGTGCGCGTCCGCCCCTCGGACGGCGACGATGACGCCGGCGAATGGCGCGAGGCGCGCCTCGGCGACGCGCTGACACGGAGCACCTGGCGCCAGTGGGTGCTCGAGTGGGACGCCGTCCCGGGCGAGTACGACATCGAGGTGCGCGCCACGGACGGCGAGGGCGAAGTCCAGACCGCAGAACGCCAGCGCCCGGATCCAGACGGCGCGACGGGCCACCACAGGGTGCGCGTAACGGTGGAGGACGCTTAGACCCGCCCCTGCCTGCGGCCCAGCCCCGGTTCACCATTCGACGCGACGGACAGTACCGGCTCGAACGACCGCGCCGCCAAGGCGACACTGTCGCCGCGTGACCCGGATGCACGTCCGGGCGCGCGTCGATTACCTTGGGCCGCGCGGAGCGAGAGCGGGTGGCCCGGCGATGAGTGATGTGACCGACACGCCGCCCGGGCCAGTGCAGCAGGACCTTGACTCCATCGCGGCACTGCTCGATGCCGTCGTGCCGGCGAAGCAGGTCGACCGCAACCTGCTGGTCGCGACCTGGAACCTCAAGGCGTTCGGCGGGCTCACGCCGAAGTGGCAGGCGGACGACGGCGACAGCCCGAAGCGCGACTTTCACGCGCTCCGGCTCATCGCCGAGGTGGTGTCACGGTTCGATGTCGTCGCGATCCAGGAGTTGCAGGGCGACCTGACCGCCGTGCGGGCGTTGCTGCGCGTCCTCGGGGATGACTGGGGCCTGATCGCGACGGACGTCACCCGAGGCGACCCCGGCAACAACGAGCGGCTGGGCTTCGTCTTCGACCGGCGGCGTCTGCGGCCGTCCGGCCTCGCGGCAGAGTTGGTGGTCCCGACCGACGAGTCGGCGATCTCGGAGGGGGCATTCGACCGCCAGTTTGCGCGCACGCCGTACGCCGTGAGCTTCCAGGCCGGAGCGGACGAGTTCATCCTCGTCACGCTGCACGTGCTCTACGGCTCGAGTGCCTCGTCGCGGTTGCCCGAGTTGCGCGCGATCTCGGACTGGCTGGCAGGTTGGGCCCGCTCCGACCGCGCATGGAACCAGAACCTGATCGCGCTGGGCGACTTCAACATGGACCGCTCGGGCGATGCGCTCTACGACGCGTTCGTGTCGACCGGGCTACAGGTGCCGGCCGACCTGATGGGCGTGCCGCGCAGCATCTTCGACACCGGCCGGTTCTACGACCAGATCGCGTGGTTCATGCAGAGCGCGTCCGCCTCGGCGCCGCCCGCGCTCACCATGCGGTATCTGAGCGGCGGTTATGTCGATTTCCCGGCCGCGGTCTACCCCCGCGCCACCCGGCAGACGCTGCAATGGCGCGTCTCGGACCACTACCCGCTCTGGACGGAGTTCTCGCAGCGGCGCTAGGCCCGATGCGAGGGCTGCCCGTCTACCGCTCGCGCTTCGCCACCTTGAAAATGTTGGTGTGGCGGATGCGGGCGAGTTCCCGACCGTCCTCACCGTAGAGGTTGGCATCGATCACCGCGTAGTGGTGGCCACCCCGCTCGTACGCATCAATGAACTGGCCGCTGAGCGCCAGGTCCTGCCCCGCCTCGACACGCCCGATGTGCTGGATGTGGCTGCTCACATGGATCGCCGGGCGCCCGTATTCGTACGAGTGCGCCAGCAGTGTGATCATGTGGCGGGCGATCACGCTGGGATGCACGAGCGGCTGGTCCCCCGTGAACAGAGGGGACTGCACCTCCTGCTGCAATCCGAACTCGCGAGCCTCCTCCACGCTGATGCGGTAGCCCAGCGTGCGCAGCTCCGTGCCGATCGGCGCGCCCTCCAGTGTGAGGGCGTCGTGCACCTCGAGGGTGGGGTCAGCGTCGCGCCTCGGTGAGACGTGGAACTCCCCGAGGAACGGCGCGTCGCCGATGCCGATGTCGCCATGCATGCAGACCTCGTCCTGGTCGTTCACGACCGAGAACGTCGCCGGGGCATCGTCGCCGCGCACGATGCGCACGGTCATCTGCGTGTTCGGGTAGGTCGGCCGGCGGAACCGCACGAAGACCCAGCCGCGGTCCAGCCACTCCTCCCCGAAGGCATCGAGGATCGTCGGGACGGCCCACCCGTAGAGCGTGACCCCACCAACGAGGGCGCCCTGGAAGCCGTACTGCGCGGCGCCGCCCGTGGTGTGGATGGCGTTCCGCTTCATCATGTCGGGGTCATCCGGGTCGCGCATCGTCGCGAGAAACGCGCGCTCAGCGATCAGGGTCTCGGCCATTTGGGTCTCCTCTACGGGCGCTGGTCGTGCGGCGGCTGCCCGGACGGATGCATGTAAGCAGATCACCGCCTCTCTGTGCGAGCCCGCCTCGTGTGTTCGCCGGCTTCGCCGCCGCGCCACAGCCGCCTGCCCCTGCCGTCTGCCAGTGCCAATAGAAACGACGTTGACGCGCCCGAGCAGCGGGGACACAATCCGCTCACTTGAAATGGGGTAGCGGTGGACTTCGAGAAGATCCGGTCCGAGACGCACGAACATGGCGTGCTGCTGGTCACGCTGGACGACCCGTCCACGCTGAACGCGCTCGGCGAGCCACTGATGACCGAACTGCTCTCCGAGATCGACCGGTTCGCGGCCGACCCCGACCTGCGCTGTCTCGTCCTCACCGGCTCGGGGCGCTCGTTCTCCTCCGGCGCGAACGTGCGTGGCTTCGCGCGGAGCATCGAGGCGCGCGACCAGGCGGCGCAAGCGCCGCCGCCGCCCCCCTCGCCCTGGTCCACGCTCGACCCGATGTTCACCGCGTCCGAGGGGCGGAAGGCTGTCGGCCCACTGGTCGTCCACCGACTGCACAACCTGCAGAAGCCCTCGATCGCCGCGGTCAACGGCTTCGCGTACGGCCTCGGATGTGGCCTTGCGCTGTCGTGCGACATCCGGGTGGCCGGCTCCAACGCGCGGTTCAGCGAAGCCTTTATCCGCAACGGCTTGATCCCGGCGGATGGGAGCACCTGGCAGCTGCCGAAGCTCATCGGCCCGGCGCGCACCCTGTGGATGCAGTACACCGGCGACGCCATCGATGCCACAGAAGCGGAGCGCATCGGCATCGTGAACAAGACGGTGCCGGACGAGCAGCTGCTGGAGACGGCTCTGGAGATGGCGACGCGGCTGGCCCGCGGACCGGTCTTCTCGATGGGCATGATCAAGCAACTGGTGATGCGCGGCTTCGAGCAGGACCTGCCGGAGCACATGTCGCTGGCTTCGCGCGCCCAGGACCTGGCCCGCCTCACGGACGACCACCGCGAGGGAGTCCGCGCCTTCATCGAGAAGCGCGACCCGCAGTTCACCGGCCGCTAGCGTGAGCGCCTCGGGCCCGCTGGCCGGTGTCCGCGTCCTCGAGTTCTCGCAGATCGTGTCGCTGCCGTACGCCGGCGTGCTGCTGGCGGACCTGGGCGCGGACGTGATCAAGGTCGAGGCGCTCGCGGGTGACCCTCACCGCCACCGCGGGGCGATCGTGCCGGACGAGTCGAAGCGTTTCCAGTCGCTGAATCGCGGCAAGCGGAGCCTCGCGGTCGACCTCCGTCAGGCCGCGGGCCGCGACCTGATCTACCGGCTGATGCCCTCGATCGACGTGGTCACCATCAACTTTCGACTCGGGGCGTCCGAGCGCCTCGGCGTGGACTACGAGACCCTGCGCAAGCACCGCCCCGACGTCATCTACTGCGAGTTGACCGGCTTCGGCAACCGCGGTCCGATGGCGTACCGCGCGGCGACCGACGTGGTGGCGAGTGCGTACAGCGGCCTCACCTTCGCCGACATGAAGATGGACCAGGAGGGGCAGCCGGTCCAGTTGACCGCGATCTCACTGGCCGACTACGTCGCGGGGTTCTCCGCCGCGCTCGGCGTCGCCTCCGCGCTTCGGCACCGCGAGGTGACGGGCGAGGGGCAGCGCGTGGACACCTCGCTGCTGGCGGCGGCGCTGTCGGTGCAGGACACCGTGGTGATGCGCGAGCCGCTGCACGACACGGACGTGCGCGACCCGATGGTGGAGCGCCTGCAGGAGGCCCGCGGGCGCGGCGCGCCGTACCCGGAACTGATCGACATCTACGCCGGCGCGCGCGCGGCCGCCCGCTCCGCCTTCCGCTGCTACTACCGCGCCTACCAGGTGGCCGACGGCCACATCGTGCTGGGCGCGCTCACGAAGCCCGGCCGGGACGGCGTGCGGCGGGTGCTCGGCATCACGGACGACCCGAGCGACGAGCCGGGCTTCGACGCGCGTGAGCCGGCGAACATGGCGCTCGGCGACGAGCTGTTGAGGCGCCTGGAGCGGCTGCTGCGCGACCGTACGATGGCGGAGTGGACCGACCTGTTCGCGGCCGAGGGTGTACCGGTCAGCCCCATACACGCCCCGGAGGAGTTATCGGACGACCCACAGGTGGAGGCCATCGGCATGATGTCCACCATCGAGCATCCCGTGTTCGGCACGCAGCGGGTCGTCGGCTCGCCGCTCTCGATGTCCGTCACGCCGCCGGCGGTGCAGGGGCCGTCGCCACGCATCGGCGAGCACACGGACGAGGTGCTGCGAGACCTCGGCGGACTCGGAACGGCCGACCTGGCCCGCCTGAGCGAGGCTGGGGTGATCGGCCGCTTCGAAGGGTGACCGGCGCCGGCTACTCAACCAGCCGCACCGTGAACTGGTCGGCAATCTGGTCGAACGCCTCGGCGAGCAACTCCGGGTCATCGACGTCGAAGTATTGACCACCGCTGATGGCCGCGATGTCCTGGAGCACGCCTTCGTCGGCGGCCTCCGTCAGGCCGATGGTGAAGATGCGGTACCCCAGGCCGGCGGCGATCTGCGCCTCGTCGCGTGCGTAGTCCTCCGCGGCGGTGCACAGGCCGCTACCACCGCAGTTCGAAAACGTCGGGTTGGCGTCGGTACCACCGCTGCGGTAGCGGTTCGCGATGCCGTCCGTGAGCAGCACGATCACCTTCTCGGTACCAAACTGCCCGTTCGCCTGCAGCTGCTGGCGCGCCACCGCAATGGCGTGTCCGATGTTCGTGCGGTCCTGCGGCACGAGGGCATCGATGGCGGCCGAGTAGGCGGAGGCCTCGCCGAAGTCGCTCGTCAGACCCTGGTCCAGGGTCGCCGTGTTCGCGTACGAGACCATGGCCAACCGGTCGAAGTCGAAGCCTCCCACGGTGGGCTCGAAGCGCTCGCTGAAGCCGATCGCCGCCTCGCGCATCGTGTCGAAGGGTTGCCAGTCCGCGATGCCGTTCCCGTCCGGGTCGCCCGGCGGGATCGGGCAGTTGTTCATCGGCCCGCCGTGCGTGAACAGACACACCGACCCGGAGCGGTCGAGGACCACGGCGATCTCACGAGGGGTGCTGTTCGTCTGGCTGACGGCCCGGCCGGTCACCATGGCCTCGTCCTTGCCGAATAGGCGGGCGAAGAGCCAGGGCTCGTGAAGCGTCAGGCTCACCTCGATGGGTGTCGGCCTCACCGTTGTAGCCAGTCAGGACTGTCGCATCGATGTCGTCCTCGGCGGGGTCGAAGCCGTTGGCGACGAGATAGCGCCGCGCCGTGTCCTCCGCGATCGCGAGCTTCGCCGCATAGTCAGGGTCGTGGATGCTCCTGGGGAGGTCCTGTGCGGCGGCGAGCGCGGCGAAGTCCGCGGCCCCCTGCACGCGCGACTTGGTGTCGTACAGCTGCGCGATATCGACACAGAGCACCCCGCCAACCACGAAGAGGCCGAGCACGACCGCCATGAGCGGCGCGACCTGACCTCCATCGGATGACCGGGCGGGTATCGAGAGACGGCGGAGGGCCCCGGCGCGGCGGGACCATGAGCAAAAGTTGGGCAACCGACACTCCTCGAGCTGGACCTGTGTCGAGGAGCAGTGTGTGATCGGCGCCGTTGGCGAACAGTCAGCGGAACATCAGAACTCCGACGGGGCATCTCGAGGGCTCTCATCACGCTCGTGACCCGGACGGCTCAGGTTTCGGGCCCCCTCGATTCCCGCGGCGTGCGCTAGACTGCCGCTGCCCGAGGGGCGCTGGCGGCCGGCGGCCGCGATCGAGGGAGACGGCGATGACGACCGAGGCAGCCGTGGCGGACCAGACCGTGACGCTGAATGGACTGCGGTTCCATTACCGCGACTGGCCCAGCGCGCGCACGGGAGCGCAGGACCTCGTGCTGCTCCATGGCTTTACCGGCCACGCCCGCAGCTGGGACTCCCTGGCGCAGGCGCTGAGCGCCGACTACCGGGTGCTCGCGCTCGACCAGCGCGGTCATGGCGAGAGCGAGTGGGCGGCGCCCGACCAGTACGGCGTCGACTACATGGTCGGCGACCTGGAGGCCTTCGTCGCGGCCCTCGGGCTCGACCGCTTCGTGCTGCTGGGACTGTCGATGGGTGGGCGCAACGCGATCCACTACGCCGGAAAGCGGCCGCCGGAGCTCGAACGGCTGGTCATCCTCGATATTGGCCCGGAAACGGCCGCGGCTGGTTCGGCACGCATCACCGCGGGTGTGCAGGCACGCGACACCTTCGAGAGCGTCGACGAGGCGATCGCGCAGGCGCGCACCGCAAACCCGAACGCCGACGAGGCGGAACAGCGACACCGCGTGGCGCACAACCTGATGCAGATGCCGGACGGGCAGTGGACCTACCGCTACGACCGGGCCCTCCGCGACCCGGCCAACCCGCGCCCACGGCCGACGCCCGAGGAGGGCTGGCGGCTGCTTGCCAACATTGCGGTGCCGGCGCTGCTCGTGCGCGGCGAGGTCAGCGACGTGCTGGCGCGCGAGGTCGCCGACCGGATGGTCGAGACGATCCCGGACTGCCGCTTCCAGGAGGTGGCGGGCTCGGGGCACTCGATCCCCCTCGACCGCCCGCGTGAGCTGCTGGAGGCGCTCCGCACGTTCCTCTAAGGCGAGCGCGCGCCGGCCCGCATCGCTGGTGACTCGTCGACCGCCTCTCGGCGGACGGCTATCCGACGAGTTGCGCGTAGATCGCGCGGCGCTTCTTCGGGTCCCGCTCGTCGACGGCCACCGGGAGGATCGTGTAGCCGGCGTCGCGCTCCGCCTCCAGCCACTCGATGCACCCTTCGACCGGGCCTGCGTAGCCCATCTCCTGCACGCACTCCAGCGGTAGCGCGGCGTACCCCGCGGCCGAGCCTCCGGCGTCCCAGGCGCGGCGGACGGCGAGCGCTTCCTCTTCCTCTTCCATGCCGTTGCGCGCGAAGTTCTGGAAATGCAGGTCGCCCATCCTCGCCATGTAGAAGGCAGTGTTGCGGCGCATCGCCTCGTATGCCGCGTCCGGGTCGGACGTGACGTGCGCCCCTCCGGGCGCCCGCACCTCCATCGAGGCCGGGTCGCGCCCGGCTTCGGCCGCCATGGCGAGGAACGCGCGCACCTCCTCCGCCCACTGGCTGCGCGGCGTGCGCCCGGGCAGCAGCCCGTCCGCGATCCGCGCCGTCTGACGGACCGACGCGGGCGACATAGCGCCGATCACGATCGGGATGTGCTTCCGGGGCGGCACCAGCCCTCGGAAGGTGAAGCCGCGCTGCAGTTGGAACAGCTCGCCTTCGTAGTTGAGCGGCTCCCCGGCGATGAGGAGGTCCATGATCTCCACGTACTCGCGCAGGCGGCGCAGCGCGCGCCGGTAGGGCAGGCCGTGGAAGTCTTCGATCACCTGCGGACCGGACGTGCCGAGGCCGATCAGGATGCGACCTTCCGAGAGCAGATCCAGGGTCGCGAAATGCTGCGCGAGGGCCGCGGGGGTACGCGAAAACACGTTGACGATCGCGGAGCCGATGCGGACGCGCTCGGTCGCCTCGGCGACCACGGCCATCAGGGTAAAGAGGTCCGCGCCCCACGACTCTCCAAGCCAGACGGAGTCCACGCCCGCCTCGTCCGCCAGGCGTGCCTCCTGGCGCAACTCATCGAAGTCGATGGTCGCGCGCGAGCCGACGGCGATCGAGATGCGGCGCATCGTGGTGCTTCCCCCTCGCTACGGTGGCGGCATTGTACGCACGCGCGAGGCCGGAACGGAGAGGGTGGGTACCCCGCCTTCGGCCACCAGGGCAGGCAATAAAGGCCGAAGGCGGGTAGGACGAACCTACAGGGCTCGGGCCAAAAGGTGCTGACGAGGCACTGAGGTCTTGTTGACGGTACCGGCAGTCGGTGCGCCTCGAGGTCCGTGCGGGCGACGCCGTCCTGTCCCTTGCACCACAGGCGGTGTGCCGGTACAAGCATCGTCATCGACGCCGCGACCGAACGGCGCGGACGGCATGACCACCATAGTGGTAGATCCGGGGCCCGAGTTGGCCGAGGAGTCCCTGGAGGGGTCCGCCGCCCCTGCCGGTGCGCGCTCTCGGATTCGGGGGGTGTACTGGGGCTACTGGCTCGTCGGTGCTGCCTTCCTGGCACAGTTCGCCTCGGTCGGCGCGCAGAACTACGTCATCGGCGCGTTCTTCACGCCGATGACCGAGGAGTTGTCGTGGACCCGCTCGGAGTTCACACTCGCGCGCACGATCGGACAGTTCTTCTTCGCCTTCATCGGGCTCTACATCGGCGCGCACGTCGACCGCCACGGCGCCCGGCAGTTGATGCGCGTGGGCGTGGTGGTGATGTCGTCGGCCATGTTCGGGCTGGCGTGGGTGCAGACGCACTGGCAGTGGTGGCTGTTCAACGGCATCATGCTCACCGCCGGCGCGGCCATGATCGGCAACCTGGTCGTCAACGTGACGCTGGCGAAGTGGTTCGTCGAGCGTCGAGGGCGCGCGGCCGGCTTCGCCTCGATGGGGGTGTCGTTCGCGGGCGTGGTGCTCACGCCGCTCGCGACGGTGCTGGTGGACGCGGTCGGCTGGCGCGACGCCTGGCGGATCCTCGCGGTCGGCGCCGCTGTCATCGTGATCCCGATCAGCTTCGTGATGCGCCGCGCCCCCGAGGACCACGGGCTGAACCCGGACGGCAAGAGCGCCGCGCAGATCGCGGCCGGTGGGGGCCTTGCGGCGGCCGCGGACTTCGCCTCCTCGCTGACGCGGTCGGAGGCGCTGCGTACGCGTGCGTTCTACCTGGTGGTGCTGGCGTTCGGCCTCGGTGGCCTCTCCATCGGCATGATGCTGGTGCAGACGATCCCGTTCATGACGGACGCCGGCTACTCGCGCGGCACCGCGTCCTTGATGGTCACGGTCGCCTCGGTGCCTTCGATGGTCGCGAAGCCCGTGTGGGGCTACTTCATCGACCGGGCGGACGCGCAACGGCTCTCGGTAGTTGGTTTCATCCTGACGGCCGCCGCACTGGTGACGATTGTGGTCGGGGTACGGCTGGGACTGGACCTGCTCGCGTTCGCCGGCTTCTTTCTGCTGGGTACCGGGTGGGGCGGGTTCATCCCGCTGCAAGAGGTCGTGTGGGCCTCGTTCTTCGGCCGGCGGTACCTGGGCGCGGTGCGGAGCGCCGGCCTGCCGTTCGCGCTCACGTTGAGCGCCAGCGCACCGCTCCTGACCTCGCTCTACTTCGACCGGGTGGGGAACTACGACGGCGCCTTCCTTACGGTCGCCGCCCTGGCCATCGTCGCCGTCGTGCTGATCTCGATGGCCACACCACCGACGCGCTCCGCGCGGGCCGGAACTGACAGCCTTGTCAGTAACCCGTAGATTCAAAGGTGGGCGAGTCCCCGCCTGACCACGAAAGAGACTGATGCGACAGGCGCTCAGGCACGCTCGAGTGGTCGGCGGTGCGGCGGTGCTCGCCTTGAGCACGGTCGTCGGGTGCGACCTGCCCACAGCCGAATCGCCGACCGGGTCGCCCGAGGGGCAGCCGGCGGTGCTCTCCACCTCGACGCCCGGCGAGACCGCCACCGTGGCCTCACCGACGCCGACGCCAACCGCGACACCGACGGGCGCACCCACACCCACGGCGCCCACGTTCACGGAGACCGGCGACTGGTCGCAGGCGAACGGCGGCCTGGCGAACACCCGTGCCCGCGACAGCGCCATCACGTCGGAGACGGTGCAAGACCTGGCGCCGGTCTGGGCCTTCGACCTCAACGGTCAGGGCCCCTACGGCGCCGCCGCGGGCGCGCCGATCGTGGCCGGCGACACGGTGTACGTCGAGGACCTGGGAAGCAACCTCTACGCCGTCGACCTTGCTACGGGCGAGCAGCGGTGGCAGTACGCCGGCGGACCGCCCACAGCCGGCCCGGTTGGCCCGACGTACGCGGACGGACGGGTGTTCATCGCCACGGGGCTAGGCGGCGTACACGCGGTGGATGCGTCCACAGGAGAGCCGATCTGGGCGGTTGCGCTGGAGACGGACGGGTTTCAACCGCTGGCCTTCGAGGACACCGTGTTCATCGGGACCGGGAACTTCGCTCACGTCGGCGGCCACAGCGGCTACGCCCACGCCCTCGATGCGGCCACGGGCGAGAGCCGCTGGTCGTTTCAGGTCGTGGAAGAGGGCTTCTGGGGTGACCCGGCATTGAACAGCGGGGGAGGCATCTGGTACCCGCCCGGCATCGATGAGGACCGGGGCCTCGCCTACTTCGGCACGGGGAACGCCGGGCCGTACCCCGGGACCATCGAGTACCCGAACGCGGAGAGCCGCCCCGGTCCCAACCTGTACACCAGCTCCGTGGTGGCCCTCGACCTCGAGGACGGCTCGCTCGCGTGGTACCACCAGGCGGTCGAGCGTGGACTCTTCGACCACGACTTCCAGACGTCGCCGATCCTGGTGGACGCGGACGTGGAGGGCGAGGAACGTGCGCTACTCGTCGGCTCAGGCAAGCTCGGGCGGGTGATCGCGCTCCGCCGTGACACCAACGAGGTGATCTGGGACACCGAGGTGGGCGTCCACGAGAACGACGACCTGGAGGCCATCCCGCTGGCGGAGACGGTGAAGGTGTTCCCCGGCATCTTCGGCGGCGTCGAGACCCCGATGAGCGTGGCGGGCGGGCGTGTCTTCGTCCCGGTGGTCAATCTGGGCACGGTCCACACGGCGACCGGGCACGGGGCCATCGACGGGTCGGGCGCGCTGCTCAGCGCCAACAACAGCACGAACCTGGGCGAAGCGACGGGTGAACTCGTCGCGTTGGACCTGGCGACGGGCGAGCCGCTGTGGCGGCAGGAACTCGACTCCCCGCTCTTCGGCGGAGCGACGGCCGTGGGCGACCTGGTCTTCACCGCGACGTACAGCGGGACCATCGTGGCGTACCGGCAGGACACGGGCGAGGAAGTGTGGCGCCATGACACCGGCGGTGGGATCAACGCCTGGCCGGCGGTGCAGGACGACCGCATCCTCTGGCCGGTGGGCCTCGGCCCTCAGCCGCAGCTGATCGCCTTCGGACTCGGCGGCGGCACACACTAGAGCAGCGCAGCACAGCCAACGAGGCGTGCGCGAGACTGTGTAGAGCGGCGACAGCTGCAAGCGGTTCGTCGGCGGCGCCCCGGTGCGCGTGACACATATGAGATACATACGACTCTACGTTGGCGGTGTGGGAGTTCATCGGGTGCCACGCGAGACGGCGGCGGGTAGACCTTGCCGGCCTGCTCTGGCCCGCCGTGGCCACGGCGGGCTTCGGGCTCGTCGCCTGGCTGTTGGCATCGGCGCCCGCGGCGGGTGAGGCGCCCACCAGGGTACGGATCGACGCGGGCAGCGACGTGCGGGCCATTGTGGCCGCTCATCCACCGGGGACGACGTTCGTCCTCGGCGCGGGGATACACCGGCTGCAGTCCGTGGTCCCGCGGGACGGCGATACGTTCGAAGGCGAGCCGGGCGCGACCATGCGCGGGTCCCGGGTGCTCGATGCCTTCGAGCCGGCGGGCCGGCTCTGGATTGCGCGCGGACAGACACAGCAGGCCAACAACACGGGTCTGTGCCGCCCCTGGGGACCAGACGAGCCTCCGGTGCTGTGCACCTATCCGGAGCAACTCTTCATCGACGGCCAACGACTGACGCCGGTCGACGCGCCGCGGGCGGTCGATGCCCTGAGCTACCACTTCGACTACGAGCGGGACGCGATCTACATCGGTGTCGACCCCGCGGGCCGGCTGGTGGAGACGAGCGTCACCGAGCGCGCCTTCAGCGGTACGGCACGCGATGTCACCATCCGCGGCCTGGTCATCGAGCACTACGCCAACCGCTCGCAGACCGGCGCCGTCCACGGCGCGAAGAGCGCCGGATGGACCGTCGAGGCGAACGAGATCCGGCTGAACCACGGGCACGGCATCCGCACCGGGCCGGGGATGGTGGTGCGCGGCAACCGTGTCCATCACCAGGGCCAGTTGGGCATCGGCGGCGCCGGCGACGGCGTCCTGGTGGCCGGCAACGAGATCGCCTTCAACAACCAGGCGGGCTTCGCGCCCGGATGGGAAGCGGGCGGCACGAAGTTCGTCAAGAGCGATGGGCTGGTCGTGCGGGACAACTGGGTGCATCGCAACGTCGGCCGCGGCATCTGGACGGACATCGACGTCATCAACGCTCGCATCGAGGGCAACGTCGTGGAGTGGAACACGTCCGCCGGGATCGTCCACGAGATCAGCTACCGGGCGACCATCCGCGGCAACGTCTCTCGCTTCAACGGCATCGAGCGTGATGAGTGGCTGTGGGGCGCGCAGATCCTGGTGCAGAACGGCCGCGACGTCGTCGTGAGCCGCAACCTCGCCGTCGTGCACGAGGACGGCGGCGACGGCATCGCGATCATCAACCAGGACCGAGGTGACGGCGAGTACGGGCCGCGTGCCTCCGCGAACGTCACCGTGTCCGGGAACACCGTCGTCCACCTCGGGTCTGTGGGGCACTCGGGGGTGGTCGACGACGTGGGGCCACTTGACCCCGCGTGCGGCGAGGCGGCGGGTAACCGCTTCGAGGACAACGCTTACTTCCTCGGACACCGGTCCGGCCGAAGGTGGGAGTGGTGTGGCGCCCGGACGTGGCTGGAGATGCAGGCCCTAGGCCTGGAGGCGAACGGGCGTATCCGCGCCGGCTCCACCGCCGGCATCCGCATCGTCGGCGCCGCCTGTTGCTCTGACCGCGATTGGCCGATGCTGCTCGCCCTGCACCACACGATGCCCGGCGTCAGGTCCTTCGAGGGCGGCGGCGCGGGCGTGTTGGTAGGCGGGGAACCAGACTGAGCGCGCTGCGTAAGTCTACCCACGAACGATCCGCGCGACCGTGGCCTCGGTGAGCCCAGCGAGGTCGGCGGGCGCCAGCACGATCTCCAATCCGCGCCGGCCGCCGCTGACGTAGACGGTCGCGTATCGACTGGCCGAGTCGTCGAGGGCAGTGGGGAGCCGTCGCTTCTGGCCCAGTGGGCTGATGCCGCCCACCACGTAGCCGGTGGCCCGCTGCGCCTCGGCCGGGCCGGCCATTTCGGCCTTGCGGGCGCCCAGCGTGGCGGCGAGCGCCTTCAGGTCGAGCCGTTCGGCGACGGGGACGATGGCCACGGCGAGCCGTCCGGTATCCAACTTCGCGACGAGTGTCTTGAACACCCGCTCGGCGGGGACACCAAGCATCGATGCGGCCTCCGCGCCGTAGGCGGCGGCTGCCGGGTCGTGCTCGTACTGCACCACCTCGAACGGGATGCCGGCGCGCCGGGCTGCCTCGACTGCCGGCGTCATACGCCTCCTCGAGGGCCGTCCGGCCGTCCTGGACGCCGACCCCCGCAGTCTAGTGGCTAGCGCCAGCGCACGATGCTCCACTCCTCCGAGATGCGCCCGTCCTGCAGACAGTGAAGCAGCACGGCGTCGGCGTACATCTGGCGTCCGGTAGCGGCGTGGCCCTGGAACCGGTCCGTGTGCTTGCCCCGGAAGGTCACGTGCGTCACCACGCGGCCGCCGATGGCCTCCATGTGCCGGATGTCCACCTCCGGCTGGGAGAAGCCATCGAAGACGACTTCCCCGAACGGCGCCGCGGTGTCGCCGCCGCAGGCCTGGCGCGCCGGTCCATACTGACGGAAGTCCGGCGCGTAGAACTCCGGGTCGAGTACGCCTCGCTCGCCTGCCACGCCACGGGCCAGCCGGCGCGAGAGCGCCCGGCGGACAACATCGATATTGCGCGCGGTCTCGGTCTGTGCTTCGCGTTCCACCAGGTTCGTCATGGCCGTCTCCGTCTCGCTCCCATCGAATGCACTGGCTTTCCACTGAGGAGAGCATCCGGCAGACAGGCGAGGGGGTCGTCGGCAGGCGGTACCTAAGTTGCCTACCCACGCTGCCTAGATCGCACAGGTCACAAAAAAGAGCGACGGCCGGGGAGCGCTCCCCGGCCGTCGACAGGTAAAGGGTGCCCCGGTCCTGGCTGCCGTCGGACCGGGGCGGTGCAAGGGGTCCAGTCCTTGCATCACTTTCATTGCCCCGGACGGCGCGGATGTTACGCCGGTCCCGAAGAATCTCCGGATTGCAGCAACTCGGCGCCGACGCCCTCGAGCGCCACCGAGGCGGAGGCGCCCGCGTTCTGGGTGAGCGCGTTGGCGTCACGCCAGCACCGGCCCAGATCGCTGGAGGCGAACAGGGCGCTGGTCCCGGCGGCCTCGTACAGGAGCTGTGCCGCTCGTGCCCCAGAGCTGGCCGCATGCACGGAGGCCAGTCGAGTCCGTGCGCGTGCCTCGGCGGTTAGTGCCCGTCCCTCGACGACAGCATCCCAAGAAGCGTGTGCGGCTTCGTAGAAGAATGCGCGGGCTGCGCCAACGAGCGCCTCCGCCTCGGCGTAGCGGATGCGGGCATCCGGCCGTTCCGCGAGCAACGCCTCGCTGCCCTTCGGGCGCTTGGTACGCGCCAGCGCGCGGAACGCCTCCAGCGTGTGGCCCGCAATCCCCAGGGCGACCGCACCGAAGGCGAGTGCGGCGTTCAGGTCGAAGGGGAACCGGTACAGCGGCCCCGGCTCGCGGGCGGGTTCATCGAACAGCGTGAACGTGCGGTCATCCGGGACGAAGCAACCGTCCACCGTGAAGTCGTGGCTCCCGGTCGCGCGCAGTCCCGACACGTCCCACGCCTCGATGACGTGGACGGCGTCGCGCGGGACCGCGAAGGCGCGCACCCGAGGCGGGTCGCGGCCATCCTCCACCACGCAAGTAGCCGTGAACCACGTCGCGTGCGGCGCGCCGCTGGCGAAACGCCAGCGCCCCTGCACCTCGATGCCGCCGTCGACGGGCCGTCCTCGGCCGGTGGGTGCTCCGCTGCCGGCCACGACCGCCTCTCGGGGTCCGAACACCTCGCGCGCCGTGTGTTCCGGCAGGAAGCCGGCGAAGAGCCCCGCACCGCCGCCGATCATGACCGTCCAGCCGGCAGCGCCGTCCAACCGCGACACTGCTTCGTAGACCTCCAGGGTGTAGGGGATCGACAGTTCGTCGTCGCCCATCGAGCGGGGCATCCAGAGCCGGAGCAGCCGCTCGTCGTGCATCGCCTCGATGACCTCCGGGACGATGCGGCCCAGGCGCTCTGACTCGGCCGCGGTCTCGCGCACCAGCGGCGCGATGCGTTCCACGGCCGCCAGAACCTGTTCGCGTGAGCGGTTCATGGCGCACTCCGCTGGCCGGAGGGGACGGCGCGCGGCTCCTCTGGGGGCGTGACGCCTTCCAGCGCATCGAGGACGCGCGCCTTCAGTTCGACAAACGCCGGCGTGGTCGTGTCGCGCGCCGTCCGCGGCCGTGGGAGCGGCACATCGATGGTCGCGACGAGGCGCCCTGGACGCCGCGAGAGGATGTAGACAACGTCCGCCAGCACGAGCGCCTCCTCGATGTCGTGGGTGACGAGCATCACCGTGCGGCCATCGCGCCGCCAGACCTCCTGTAGCCACGCGTGCATCTCGCGGCGCGTGATGGCGTCCAGCGCGCCGAATGGCTCATCGAGCAGCAACACCGGGCGCGGCATCAGGAACGTGCGCAGCAGCGCGAGGCGCTGTCGCATCCCACCGGAGAGCTGGGAGGGCCACGCCTGCTCGAAGCCGGACAGCCCGAAGCGCTCCATCAGCACCTCGGCGCGCTCGTGCGCCTCGGCTCGGGGTACGCCGGCGATCTCCGCGCCCAGCGTGGCGTTCGCCAGCACGCGCCGCCACGGCAGCAGCAGGTCACGCTGCGGCATGAAGCTCACGCCGCCCGGTTCGCCGATGACCTCGTGCCCGTCCACCGCGGCCCGGCCTTCCGAAGGACGGAGCAGGCCCGCGAGCACGCGCAACAGCGTGCTCTTGCCAGAGCCGGACGGCCCCACGACCGCGGCGAACCTGCCCTGGGGCACCTCAAGCGACAGCCCGTCGAGGGCGAGCACGGGCGGCGCCCCCGCGAAGCGGTGGGTGAGGTGCTGGACGCTGATGCCGGCGGTCATCGTGGCTAGCTCTCCGGGAGGTATTCGTTGGTGAAGGTGGCGTCCGGGTCGACCTCGGTCTCCGTCAGGCCGGCCTCGCGCAAGAACGCCTCGAAGCGTTCCCAATTCTCCGGGTCCTGCACGCCCCACGGCTGCCCGTCCGCCGCGTAGAGCGGCGCGTGGTACTCCGCGCTGGCGCGCACCAGGCCTTCGTCCAGCTCGGGCGCGGCCGCCAGCAGTGCATCCGCCGCCGCGTCGGGGTCTTCGATGGCGCGGTCGTACCCGCGCGCCGTCGCCTCCAGGAAGGCGCGGACGAGATCGGGCTGCTCCGCCAGCATCGTCTCGTTGGTGATGAACGCGGGGGTGTACCAGTCCGGGATGCAGTCCAGGTAGTCGACGAACTTGAGGCTCGACACCTCGACGCCCTCGACCTCGCTCGCTCGGAGCGCGTCCCAGCCCTCGAAGACCCACACGAAGTCGAAGCGGTCCTGCTCCATCCCGGCCAGGTAGTCGATGTTGCCCACCTCGACGAACTCCACTTGCGAGGGGTCGCCGCCGTCGCACTCCACCAGCGTGTTGAGCAGCTCCTGTTCCAGCGCCCCGCCGAAGCCGCCGTAGGTCTTCCCCTGGAGGTCTGACGGGCGTTCGATGCCCTCTGAGGCGAGGGCCATGAGGCTGGAGGCGTTGAACGGCAGGATCGCGGCGATGGACACGACCGGCGCGCCCTCCGCGCGGGCGGGGATGATCGACTCCGCGACGCCGATGCCAAATTCGGCCTGGCCGGCAGCCACCACGGCGACGCCACCGGCGGTCGCCGGCTCGACGATCTCGAGGTCGAGGCCGGCCTCCTCGTACCAGCCTTCCGCTAGTGCGATGTAGATGCCGGCGTGGTGGTTGTTGGGCGTCCAGTTCAGCATCAGGGTCACCTCGGTCAGCTCGCCCGACGCCTCCGCTGTGCCGGTCGCTGCGGACGTGGGGTCCGCGTCCGCCGACGCCGGGTCGTCGTCGTCGCAAGCGACCAGGGTGGCGGTCGCGAGCGCCAGCAGCGCCAGCACGGTCGCGCCGAGCCGCGTCGTGCGCGCCGTCCGGCGTGGAGTCGTCGTCATCGCTCTTCCCCCTCGGTCGACACATATCGGTAAGGCATGGCGAGTCGCGCGATGAGGTGCACCGCGGCGAACATCGCGATGCTGACGGCTGCGATCACGATCACGGCGACCAGCACGCGGTCGACGCGGAATGCGCTCTGCGCACGCGTGATGAAGAGCCCCAGGCCGGAGCTGGCGCCCACCCACTCGCCAATCACCGCCGCCAGCACGGCGTAGGTGGCGCTGATCTGGAGCCCGGCGAAGAACGAGGGCAGCGCCGAAGGCACGAGGACGGAGCGCAGCACCTGCCAGCGTCCGGCGCCCATGCCACGCACCAACTCGATCAGGTCGCGGTCGGCGCGGAGCAGTCCGTCCGTGGTGGCGACCGCGATCGGGAAGAAGCCGACCAGCGCCACGATCAGCACCTTCGGCGTGAGCCCGAACCCGAACCAGACGACGAGCAGCGGCGCCATCACGATCATCGGGATGTTCTGCGACAGCACCAGCAGCGGGTAGAAGGCCCGACGCAGCTGCGGGATGCTCACGACCAGCGCCGCGAACGCAACCCCGACCACGATGGCGAACCCGAGGCCGACGATGGCCTCCGTCATCGTCGTGCGGATGTGGTCCGGCAGCGTAGAGCGCACCTCCAGGAAAGCGGTCCACACGTCGCTCGGCGGCGGGAGCATGTACCCCGGCACGGCGAACGTGCGCACGCCCACTTCCCAGGCCGCGAGCAGCAGCACAATCAGCGCCACGGGCGGCGCCGCCATCGCGGCCCAGCGCGCCAGCCGCGACGCGCGCCGCGCGCGGCCGCCGGCGGTGCTAGCCACGGAACTTCGAGGTCAGGCTCTCCATGGTGGAGCCGGAGGCCTCGTCCGCCGACTGGGCGAATTTCACGACGCTGACGACGCTCCGCGCGCCCGCTTCCAGGCACGCCTCGTGGACCCGCCGGACAAGCGGCCACAGCGCCTCCGGCTCCCCCTCGATCGTCGTGCCGAGCGGGTCGACCTCATACCGGAGGCCCGACTGCTGGATGACGGCGATCGCCGCCTCGACGTGCGCGTAGCGGTTGTCGCCGCTACCGGGCGGGTTGGGCAGGCATTCGATCTCCACGAGCACAGGCACACCTCGCTGTCCGCGACGGCGCGCAGCCGGGAACCATGCTCGAAGGTCGAGTGTGTAGTGAATGGGCTGCGCGTGCGCGCAGCGAGCGACCGTGCTCGCTCTGCAAAGTGGACCGCTTCCCTACGCTCGCATTACCGAGGTCAGGTTCCTGGGGTGGTCCCACGCGGGATCTCAGCCTTGCGGCCCCCCCAGCGGCGCACCGGTATTCCGACCGTTGCAATCGCGATGGTATGTCGCGGACCTGCCGCACGCAATGGATTCCGAGCTCACCCCGCCCATCGCGCCCCTATCGCGCGAGCACGCGCGAGCCCACCGGCGGATGCACGAGCGCCGGAGACTGAGGAACGGCGGAGGCCCGTCGAGAATCAGGACGAGGCTCGTGAACCTCGACGGCCCCGAGGAGGAGTCCATGACGATCGCCCTGCCCACCGAATTGCCGGTGCTGTCGGCGCCACGCGCGCGAGCGCTGCTGCTGATGTGGAACCCCGACGCCGAGATTGACGACTACGTGTCAGTGATGGAGGGCGACCCGGCGCTCACCTCGGCAGTGCTACGTGCGGCCAACTCCGCCGCCTCGTGGCCGGTCGCGCGGGTCGCTACGGCCCGAGAGGCGGCGATCCGCATCGGGCGGGAGGCGGTGAGGCAGATCACGACCGCGCTGATCGTACGCTCCGAGTTCGACCGGCTGGACGAGTCCGGCATCGACGACGGTGAGTTGTGGGACCACCTGCTCGCCGTCGGGCTGCTCGCGGAACGGCTCGCGGGCGACGCGCACGGACCGCTCGCGTTCACGACGGGGCTCCTCCACGACATCGGGCGGCTCTCCATGGCCGGGCAGCAGCCGGCGAAGTACGCCCGCGTCGCGCTCGAGGTGGAGTCCGGCCGTCCGGCCATGGAGGCGGAAGCAGCCGCCTTCCTGACCGACCACGCCGCGTGGGGCGCCCGCATCGCAGAGGCGTGGCGGTTCCCAGACGAGGTGGTGGAGGCCATCGGCAGCCACCACACCGGCGAGGGCGGGGCGCTGGCGACCGCGATCCACGCGGCGCGCGACCTCTCGTGGGCCCTCGGGGTGGGCGACGGCCTCGCGTATCCCTCCGGCAGCAGCCAGCCATCGGAGACGTACAGCGCGCTCGTCGAGGAACTGGGGGGCGCGCGCGGCCTGCGTCGCCACCTCCGCTGGTACCGCGAGGCGACCCGGCCGCGCTAACGCCGGCGCCGTCCCCATCGTCTGCGTGATATCGTGCCGCCGCTTCGAAGGAGGGCGGCATGAGCGGCGTGTGGCCGGGCGAGACGCAGTGTGTGGTCATGCTCGGGTTCGACGTGGACGGCCCGTCCGCGATGATCCGGCGAAACGCCGAGGTGGAACGGATGCCCTCCGCGCGCTCGATGGGCGAGTTCGGGCCTCGGGTGGCCGTGCCCCGCATCCTGGAACTACTGCACGAATACGACGTACCCGCCTCGTTCTATGTGCCCGGTTGGGTGGCGGAGCGGTGGCCGGAGGCGGTCACCTCGATCGCCGCCGCGGGACACGAGGTCGGCCACCACGGCTACCTCCACGAGGCCCCGGCCTCCCTCTCTCGCGAGACGGAAGCAGAGGTGCTCGACCGGGGTAGCGCGATTCTGCAGGCCATCACGGGGCAGCCGCCGGAGGGCTACCGTTCACCGAGCTGGGAACTGAGCGAGCACTCCCTGGCGCTGCTCGCCGAACGCGGCTTCCTCTACGACTCAAGCCTGATGGGCGACGACGCCCCATACGCCGTCTCGGCCAGCGAGGACGGCGCGGTGCTCGTCGAGGTCCCGGTGCACTGGTCGCTGGACGACGCACCCGCCTTCGCCTTCAATCCGGCGGTCGGCCGGCTGGACCCGATGTCAACGCCGGAGGACATGTACGTGACGTGGCTGGGCGCCTTCGAGGAGCTGTATGCGCGCGGACGGGCGTTCACGCTGACGATGCATCCGTGGGTGATCGGCCGCGCCGGGCGCCTCCGCATGCTCGAGCGCCTGATCCGGACGATTCGCGGGTACCCGCGTGTCGAATGGGCGCGCACGGTGGATGTGGCACGTGATTTTGCCGTGCGAGAGGGACTTCCGGTCCCCCAGCGCCGTTAGACCCGCCGCTACGATGGCCTCGGCATCCTTCGGAACCGGGAGGCCACGTGCCAGCCGCCACCGTCGAGGACTTCGTGCGCGTCGAGTCGGCGACCGGAGTGTCGTTCGCCTCAGACGGCCTTCGCCTCGCGTTCCGCTCCAACCGCTCGGGCGTGTACCAGGCGTACGTGACTGACCTGCACGGCGAGGATGCGCAGCGCGCCCAGACGGTCGCGGAGACCGAGGGCACGGTGTACCAGACCGCGTTCCGCCCGGGCCACGCACAGGTGCTCTTCGTCACGGACGACGGCGGCGACGAGCAATACCAGTTGCACCTGGCCGACCTCGATGCGGGGACGGCGCGGCCGCTGGGTTCCGAAGCCAGGGTGATCCACAACCTGGGCGCGTGGTCCCTCGACGGCCGGCTGCTCTCGTACGCCTCAAACCGACGGGACAGACGGTATTTCGACATCTACGTGCTGGACGTGGAGTCCGGACGGGAGCGGCTCGTCCTTCAGCAGGACGGGATGAATGCGGCCGGACGGTTCAACGCGAGCGCGACGGCCTTGCTGGTCAGCCGGCCGAACCTGGAGCAGCCCGGAGACAACGACCTGTACCTGCTCGACATCGAGGCGGGCGGCGAGCCTCGACGCTTGACCGCGCACGACGGGCCGGCGCACTGGGCAGACGCGCGCTTCCACGCAGGTGGGGCCGTGCTGGCGCTCAGCGACGAGGGCCGCGAGTTCGTAGGGCTCCAGCGCATCGACCCCACCACCGGCAAGCGCGCGTTTGTGCTCGAGCGCGACTGGGACATCGAAGCGTTCGCGCTGTCGAGCGATGGACAGCGGCTGGCCGTGGCCGTGAACGAGGATGGCTTCTCCCGCCTCGAGGCGTTCTCGGTGGACGCGGACGGGCGCCCGGGGGCCCCGCTGGACGTGCCGGCGGTGCCGGGCGGGGTGATCTCGAGCCTGGAGTGGCGCCCGGAGGCGGCCGCTCTGGCATTCACCTTCGAGAGTGCGCACGCGGTGTCGGACGTATGGCTCGCGGACCTCGACCGGCGAGGCCTGCGGCGCCTGACGCGCAGCGACATGAGGAGCATCAAGCCAACATCGCTGCCCGACCCCGAGGTGGTGCGCTACCCGACGTTCGACGGGGGTGAGGTGCCGGCCTTCCTGTACCGGCCGCTGCGACGCGCCTCGGAAGGAGCGTTGCCCTGCCTGGTGCTGGTGCATGGCGGGCCAGAGAGTCAGTCGCGGCCGTTCCTATGGGGAAGCTACGCGGCCGCCGCCTACCTGCTGCACCAGGGGCGGCTCGCCGTGCTGGTCCCCAACGTGCGGGGCTCCACGGGCTACGGGAAGGCGTACCACCACGCGGACGATGTCGAGCGACGGATGGACTCGGTGCGCGACCTGATCGCGGCGCGGCAATGGCTGGCAGGCAGCGGCGTGGCCGACCCGGCGCGCATCGGCGTGATGGGCGGCTCATACGGCGGTTTCATGACGCTGGCCGCCATCACGGAGGCGCCAGAGGACTGGGCGGCCGCCGTTGACCTCTTCGGCATCGCGAACTTCCTGACGTTCCTGGAGCACACGGGGCCGTGGAGGCGCCGCCCGCTGGCGGCCGAGTACGGCAGCGACACGGCGTTCCTCGAATCGATCTCGCCGATCCACAAAGCGGACCGCATCCGCACCCCTCTGCTGGTGGTGCAGGGCGACCATGATGTGCGCGTGCCACCGGAGGAGTCCGAGCAGATCGTGCAGACGGTGCGGCGCAACGAGGGTGTCGTGGAGTACGTCGTGTTCGAGCGGGAGGGACACGGGATCCAGCGGTTGCCCAACCGCCTGGAACTGGCCCGCCGGACCGTCGCCTTCCTGGAGCGGTACCTGCTGCCCGGCGAATGAGACCAACTCGAGTGCTATCGGCCGCGATCGAGGGGCCACGGGGCACCTCACGATTGCGCGGGCGCGGTAGTATCACGGATGCGAGAGCCGGGGCGACCCGATCGGGCGTGCGCGGCGGCCGCAGTAGAGGGGGCGACTGAACGTGGACTGGAAAGACGACGCCGAGCAAGCCGCCTTCCGGCAGCAGGTGCGGACGGTGATCGAAGAGCGGTTGCCGGAGCGCTACCGCCGCGGCGAGGGCGAGTGGGAGCGCGACCGGCGCTCTGAGGACGCCTCCGCCCGCGACGCCGCAAAGGCGTGGGGCGACGCGCTGGCCGAGCAGGGCTGGTTCGCACCACACTGGCCAAAGGAGTACGGCGGGGCCAATCTGAGCCCGATGGAGCAGTTCATCTTCAACCAGGAGATGGCAAGCCACGGCGCCCCGGGCGTCGGTGGTCAGGGTGTGAAGCAGCTCGGTCCGACGCTCATCGTGCATGGCACGCCCGAGCAGAAGGCGGAGCACCTGCCGAAGATCCTTTCCGGCGAGGTGGACTGGCGGCAGGGGTACTCGGAGCCGGGCGCCGGCTCGGACCTCGCGTCGCTGCAGACCCGCGCGATCCGCGACGGCGATGACTTCGTGATCAATGGCCAGAAGATCTGGACCTCGCTGGCGCATGTGGCGGACTGGCTCTACGTGCTGACCCGCACAGACCCGGACGCGCCGAAGCACCGCGGCATCTCCTTCCTGCTGGTGGACAAGGCGACCCCCGGCATTTCGATCCGCCCGCTGGTGGACATGAGCTACCGGCACCACTTCAACGAGGTGTTCTTCGAGGATGTGCGCGTCCCGGCCCGGAACCTGGTCGGCGACGAGAACCGCGGCTGGTACGTCGGTATGACGCTGCTCGACTTCGAGCGCTCCAACATCACCGGCGCCGTGTCTTCCCGACGCACGCTGGACGGGCTGCGCGAGTACCTCAAGACCGAGGACGGGCAGTCGAAGTCCGCGGTCGGACGCACGGAACCACTGCGCGGGGAGATCGCGGACCGCTACATCGAGACGGACGTGATGTTCAACTTCTCGTTCCGCATCATCTCGATGCAGAATCGCGGCCTGATCCCCAACTACGAGGCGTCGACCTCGAAGTTATTCGCGTCCGAGTTGAACCAGCGCGTGGCGCGCACCGGCACCAGGGTGTTCGGACTCTACTCGAACATCCTTGACCGCGCGGACGCGCGGGCGCCGTTGCAGAGCGACTTCACCCGGACGTACCTGAGTTCCGTGTCGGCGACCATCGCGGCCGGCACGTCCGAGATCCAGCGCAACATCATCGCCACACGCGGGCTCGGACTGCCGCGAGGGTAGCGGCTCGATCAACCGAGCGTGCGCGAGGACTGCGAAGCCGCTCCGGTCGGGGCGGCTTCGTTCGTGAGCCGCCCGCGGGGGCGGCGGGAGTGGAAGGGCGACCGGTGGAAGGACCTCTGACCGGGGTGCGCGTGCTGGACCTGACCGGCTACATCGCCGGGCCGTACTGCACCCGGCTCCTGGCTGGCTTCGGGGCCGACGTGATCAAGGTCGAGCGGCCCGGCGGCGACCCGGTCCGCCACTGGGGCCCGTTCCGCGGGGGCGAAGCAGACCCGGAGGCGGGCGCGTTCCACCTCTACCTGGACCAGGGCAAGCGCTCCGTGGTGCTCGACCTGGAGACCGCCGCCGGCCGCGAACACCTCGGGCGCCTCGTCGAGACCGCGGACATCCTGGTGGAGAGCTACCACCCCGGGACGATGGAGCGCTGGGGCGCCGGCTACGAGCAACTGCGCGAGAGGCACCCGGAGCTGCTCTACGTTTCGATCACGGACTTCGGGCAGGATGGCCCGTACAGCGACTGGAACGCCTGGGAGATCACCACCTACGCCCTGAGCGGGCTGATGTACATCACCGGCGACCCCGACTGCGAGCCGCTGAAGAATGGGGGCTACCTGGGCCAGTACGGCGCCGGACAGAACGCCTTCGCCGCGACCCTCGCAGGGTGGCGGGAGCGCCAAGCATCCGGGCGCGGACAGCACGTCGATGTGTCCGTGTACGAGTGCGCGACGTCCCTCCTGGAGCAGACGGACATGTCCTGGATCTACGGCGGGAAGGTCCACCCGAGGTCCGGGAACGGCGCACGCGCCGCCTGGGGCATCTACCCGGCGCGCGACGGGTTCGTCGGCGTCGTCTCCGGGCCGCTCCGCCGCTGGGCCGCGATCGCCGAACTGATGGAGACCCCGGCCCTCGCCGACCCGGCGTACCAGCGCAACGGCGCCCAGTCCGTGCATCGAGGCGAGATTGACGCGTTGATGCTGCCGTGGCTCATCGAGCACGACAAAGAGGACATCTACCACCGCGCGCAGGCGAAGGGGCTGCCGTTCGGTTATGTCGCCACTCCTGAGGACTTCTTCCGCTCGGAGCAGGTCACCTACCGCGGCTTCTTCCAGGACGTCGACCACCCGGTAGCAGGAACGCTGCGCTACCCCTCGATGGCTGCGCATTTCAGCGACGGCCTCTGGTCGCTCGGCCGCGCCCCGCTGCTGGGCGAGCACACCGACGCCGTGCTGCGCGAGGCTGCCGAGGGCCACCGGTCGCCCGAACGGGAGCACGCCCTGCGCTCGGACGACCCGCCGCGGCCACGCGCACTCCCGGTGCGGCCGGGACAGCAGGGTCCGCTCGAAGGTATCGTCGTGCTGGACTGCTCGATGGTGTGGGCGGGCCCGTACTGCACGAAGCTACTCGGCGACATGGGCGCCACGATCATCAAGGTCGAAGCGAACCGTCAGTTGGACTCGGTGCGCGGGCCGGCGATTCCACCCGCGATCCCGCTCTCCTCGTATGCCCAAGACGACCCGGGACAGGACCCGTGGAACCGCTCGGGGTACTTCAACAAGTACAACCGCAACAAACTCGGGCTGTGCATGAACATCCTGGAACCGGGCGGCCGCGAAGCCTTCATGGAGCTGGCCGCGGTTGCCGATGTGGTCGTCGAGAACTTCGGCGGCGGTGTCTTCGAGCGCATGGGGTACGGCTACGACGCGATCCGCGCCGTAAACGAGGACATCGTCTTCGTCTCGATGCCACCAAGCGGCAACGGTGGCCCGGAAGGCCGGTACGTCGGCTACGGCGTCGCCATCGAACAACTCGGCGGTATCGTGGCGCGCACCGGGTACCCGAACGACGTGCCGATGAAGAGCGGCATCAACTACGGCGACCCGATCGCCGGGATCCATACGGCCGGTTACATCCTCGCCGGACTGCTGCATCGACGGCGCACGGGACGCGGGAGCTACATCGACCTCTCGCAGCGCGAAGCCTCCATTTGCTGGGTCGGCGAGTCCGTCCTGGAATACCAGTTGACCGGACGCATCTCCGAGCAGATCGGTAACCGGGACGCCTTCATGGCGCCTTCCGGCGTGTATCGCTGCCGGGGCGAGGACGAGTGGCTCGCGCTCGCCGTGGGCAACGAGCGCGAATGGCGCGGCCTGTGCGAAGCCATCGGCCACCCGACGCGGGCGAACGACCCCACGTATGCAACCGTCGAGGGTCGCCGCGAACACCACGACGACATCGACGCTCTGCTCACGGATTGGGCGGCACAACAGGATCCGGACGCAGCGATGCATCATCTACAGGGCCATGGTGTCGCGGCCGGTCTGTGCTCATACAACCGGCGGGTCGTGGAGGATCCGCACCTGCGCGCCCGCGGGTTCTGGCCGGAGGTGGAACACACCTCGGCCGGGCGCCACCTGATCGCCGGCGTCGCCTGGCACTTCGACCGCACGCCCGGCGCGGTCTACGCGGCTTCGCCGTGCCTAGGTGAGCACACGGACTACGTGTTGCGCGAGTTCGCGGGCAAGACCGCCGCCGAGGTGGCGGCCCTCCGCGCTACCGGCGTCCTCGAAGACACGCCCCTCGAGATTTTGCAGCGCGAGGAGGCGGCCCCGGCGGGCGACTAGGGCGCCGTCCCCCCGTCCCACGTTTCCCACCGCACGAACTCGTCGAGGCCGATGCGCGGATTCCCGCGGCTCTGGATGCGCCCGCCCGCGGGGTAACCCAGCGTGATCGCCATCGCAACGATGGTGTTGGCGGGGAGCCCGAGGACCTCGCGCGCGCAGTCGTCGTGCTGGATGCCTACCGGACAGCTCGCGATGCCCTCCGCGCGGGCCGCCAGCATCATGTTCTGCGCGGTGCGTCCCGCATCGAAGGGGCGGCTGCCCTCGAAGCGCACGACGACGATCACCAGCGGGCTCGCGGGTAGATGCGTGGCGAAGTCACCACAACCGGCGAGCGCCTGCTTCCGTTCGGCGTCGCGGACGACCACCAGGCGGATCGGCTGTTCGTTCTTGGAACTACCGGCCATGCGTCCAGCCCGCACGATGCGCTGCAGGACCTCATCCGCAATCGGACGTGGGTCGTAATCGCGGGTGTCGCGTTTCGAGAGGATCGCTTCGTACACGTCCAACAGGCGGCTCCTTCGGCTCGGGGAGCATGGTAGCCGCTGTGGGGCTCGCCATACCGCCCGGCCGGCTCGATAACAGCAGCAGACTTTGATTGCAACGCTTACAGGTAGGTCACTATCACTTCACGCCCGCATGTATGATGATACTCGCGTCCAGGACGTTCGCCGGACCTTCCCAATGCCGACCCGCGATTTAGGAGTCACAGTGCCAGATCCTCTACGAGCAGCCAACGACGCCTTGATGAGCGAGCGCGAGCGCGCACTCAGCGAAATCAAACGACTACAGTCCCGGGTCACCGAGATCGACCAGGTGATGACCTCACTCGGTTCGCTCATGAACGGTACGGGACGCCGGCGCGGCCGCAGCGCGACGACCACGGCCCGAAGTGGCCAGCGGGGCGGACGAGCGCCGCGCGAGGGTACGATCGGCGCGGCCATCGAGGGCTTCCTGAGCAACAAGCGGCAGCCAGTACACGCCGACGAACTGATGCAGCACCTTACCGGTGGCGGGCGTGCTCCCGGCGGGAAGAACCCGAAGGCCAGCCTGCAATCGACGCTGCGCCAGCTCGAGCAGCGCGGACGTGTCCAGAACACGGGGCGCAACCGCTGGAAGCTCAGCGCGTAGCACCACCGCCATCCGGATGCTTCCCTTTCATCGCCCCGGCTTCCGGGGCGATGAACTTACCCGTGCCTACTCGTGCCCCACGCCATCACGGAGCGGGCGGGCAAAGCTCAGCTCGTGGCCATCCGGGTCACGGAGATGGAAGTACCGCTCGCCCCACTCCGCGTCGCGAGGTGGCGCCGCCGGCTCAAGGTCGTACGCCACCGCTCGCTCGTATAGCGCGTCGACGTCGCTGACCCAGATGATCACCCGGCCCCACACCGCGCGATCCGGATCCGGCCGCTCTGCGCTCGCCTCGAGGTTGAGGCGCTGCCGCCCGACCTCCAGGCTCGTGAAGCTCGCCTCTGCGCCGCCGTACGAGAGCGCGAAACCGAGCGCTCGGTAGAAGGCCACCGAGCGCGCCATGTCGCCCACCTCGAGCGTTACCGCGCTGATGGATTCGATGAGGACCGGTCGCCCCTCGGTGGACTCGCGCACGCCGCCTCCCCTCGCTCACGACCCAGCGTAGCGTCCGCCTCCAGTTGCCTCCCGACGCATCCGATGCGTGACCCAGGGATGGAGGTCAGCGTGGCCCCTCGATGTCTCACCACGGCCTGTCATCCACCTGCAACCGTGTCGCCAGGCGGCAACATAACTTCGCAAGTCACGCACGCCTAAGGTGCATGCCATGGGCGGCGGGCACCAGCCGGACGGCTTGCCCGCACCGGGGCCCGACCGCCCAATGGACGCCTGTGCGCTGCCCTGCAGAGAACCTCAGTCGGGTAGCCGTCACCACCGCGAGTGAAGGCCGTGAGGCGACCCAACAAACGCGGTGCACCGGAGTCGCGTCCGGTTGGCGGCTGCACGCCGACGACCGAACACGGCGGCGAGGGCATCGAGCGCATGTCGTCACGCGATTGCTACGAGCAGCCGCCCGGCTGCGATCCGGCCGTGACGCCTCGGGCGGCATGGTGCGGCGGAGGAGCCACGAGAGGAGCTACTCGATGCCCGAGAAGCGTGGCGAACGCGACGAGACGAACATCCCCAGCACGGTTGAGCGCTCGGACGAGCATGCGCAGGCGATCTGGAAGGCAGCGCATGACAGCGCCGTCGAGTCCTACGGCGACGCCGAGCGCGCGCACCGCACGGCCTTAGCCGCGCTCAAGCACTCATACCGAAAGTCCGGCGACCACTGGGTCGAGAAGTCCAGGAAAGGCCCGTCCGACCCGCAGGACGCGCAGAGCTACCAGGACCCACCGAAGAAGACCGCCGGGGGCCGCGTCGCGTATGAGGAGGCGAGCAAGGACGACCTCTACGCCCAGGCCAGGGAAATGGACATCCCGGGCCGCAGCAAGATGGACAAGCGCGAACTGGCGAAGGCCATCCTCGACCGCAGTTGAGCGGCACGACGCCGCTCCGCGCTACTCGCTGCTGACTTGCTGGTGGTAGCTGCAGAGCGCGGCCTGGTACGGCGACTCCGTCTCCAGCCCGGAGGTGCGGATGGCGTCCTCCAGGTGGCCGCCCGGGTCGTGCTCCACGCCGTAGTGCAGTAGCAGCCGCTCGACGAGGATCGACGGCACGATGATCGGCCGCGAGCAGACATCGCAGGCGCGCAGCGCGTGGAAGCCGGCGGCGAACTCGTACGAGAGGGGGCCGGCGTGCGCACCCGGGTCGTCCGAGCGCGACCCACCACCCGTGCCGCCCTCCGCGATCTCCTCAATGAGGGTCGCTAGGTCTTTTGGGAGGCTGTCCACCGCTATCGGAAAGACCTCTGTCTCGCGGATCGCGGCCTGGATCAGCGCCTCGCTCTGTGCCGGACCCGCCATCAGCACGGCCGCTGTCCGTGAGTGGCGCAGCACATACTCCGCCACCGAGCCGAGCAGGTTCCCACCGTCCTCGGTCTGCCCTCGTGTCGCCATGACGATCGCCTGGCAGCCCAGACGCTCCGACTGCTCGATGATCGCAGGCCCCGGCGAGTCCCCCTCCACGGTGAGGACCTCGATGTCGGCGATCCCCGTGGCCTGAAGCTGGGTGCGCGCGTAGCCGAGCTGGCGCGCGGCCTCCTGTGCGTCCTCTGCGCTTTGCCCTCCATCGCGATGCACCACGTGCAGGAGGACGACGCCGGTCGAGCCGCCTCGGGCAAGCTCTCGCGCGTGGACGACCGCCGAGGCGGCGTGCTTCGAGCCGTCGAGGGCCACGAGGATGCGTCGATACATGCGGGCCCCCTGCTCAGCTCAACCGGCAGCTCAACCTTCGCACGTCACGCGGCCCATGGCGGCATCCGCGACGTGATGCGCGGGAAGCCTCGCTACGCCTGCCCCCGGCGGAGGGGGTCCCGAGCCCGGCGCCTGGTGGAGCGCTGCAATTGGACGAAACCGTCTGTCTCCATGACTGGGCGGCCGAGGCGGAGGCAGTGACGCTCCAGGCTACCGAATTCCGCGAAGTATCCGGCCGTCGGCATGTGCTCTTCGGGCCGGAACACGTCCACGTGCCCGTCGCTCAAGTCGATGACCTTGATGCTGCGCTCGATGTTCGGCGCGAAGAACACGGTGACACCTCTGCGCTGGAGCTCATGCGGCTCCGCGGCGCCCAGGTTGTCGCTAGCCCACTCGAAACCATCCACGGGCCGGCCCCTCTCGCGTTGACCCCAGGGTGGGGGCATCTCGCGCGGGAAGGCGGGTCGCGGCGCGCCGCACGAAGGCCGTGCGCGTGCCTGTGGATCGATGCTAGCAGGCGACGGAACAGGCCCGGGTCAACCGGCTGCGCCCTGCGTCGGCAGGCGCTCCAGGTACTCGACCAGCGTCAATCCGCTGGCCGCCCAGGCGATGGCGTGGTCCGGGCCGATGTAGCGCCAGTGCCACGGCTCGTACTTGTAGCCGGTGGTCGACTCCGTGCCCTCCGCATAGCTGAGGGCGAAGCCGAAGCGAGGTGCGTTCTCCGTCAGCCACGCGCCGGCCTCCGTGTCCCCCAGGCGCTCGGACAGCTCCCAGCCCACCTCCTGGGTCGTCAGGTCCGCGGTGGTGCCCAGCTGGTGTTCGCTGTGACCAGGCGGCGCGCTGACACGCCGCGCCTCCGCCTCTCCCAGCTGGTCAATCCAGTACTGGAACGTCCACACCTGCACCTGGTAGGAGCGGTACGAGGAGCGCACGCGGATATCGAAGCCGGCGTCGCGGGCGGCGGCCAGCATCCGGATCAGCGGCTCGAGGGCCACCGCGCGGACTGCCTGGTCCGGGAAGCCCGGGGCGTGGTACTCGGCCGGGATCGGGACGACATCGACCGGTTCGTAGCCCGCCGGCAGGCCCCGTTCCTTGTCGACTACCTGCGTCAGGCTGACGTTCCAGTCTCCCGGCGACCGCAACTCGAGGGTCTGCACCATCGCATCGAGGACGCGGCGGTTCTGCTCGTAGTCGGCGTCCGGTAAGCCGTAGGCCACTGCCATCAAGGCGCCACCACCCGTCGCGATCACGTAGCGGTACTCACGGAGGCTGCTGGGAGCGGCCGGCGAGTCATCGCTCCCGGACATCTTCGAAGTCTCGACCTCAAAGCGCGTGGCCTCGTGCCCGGCGACCTCCGTCGGCTCCTCGGAGAGCACCTGAAGCGTCTGGCTGTCCACCATGGTCTCGACCAGCTCCGTATAGCCGTCCGCGCCACGCGCGAACTCGATGGGCGCCCGCCCGCCGCCATCTGGCGGCATGCCCAGCGGCCCAGGCGCGAAGTAGCGGCATGCCTCCGCAGCGTCGCCGTCGGCGGTCGCCCAGCCGTCCGGGTAGCGCACCGCGAAGCCAACCTGCGCGTTCTCGCACGACTGCGTCAGCGCCGGGTCCCCGTCGGCCGTCGCGGCGACCGTCGGGGTGGCGGGCGCGGCGGTCGATGTGCCGGCGACCGGCGTGGAGGTGGGGGTGTCCTCGGCTTCGCCGCCGCCGCACGCGACAAGCAAGGCTGAGGTGAGGAGCGCGAGGAGGTACGCAGCGTTGCGCGGCCGCCGGTGGCCTCGCTCGGGGGCCTTCGAGGTGCTCATGCGTCTACGGTAGGCGGGCGGGCGGACAGGTGCATCAGCCGGAGGCCAGCAGCGTCTGACCGGCAGCTGACGCTCGCGCCTCCTCGATGCCCCGCTACCCTGTGGGGCGCAGCCCACGGAGGTCACCCATGCTCCGCCCGCCGATCGAGCCGATGCTGGCGCGCCGCGAGGACGCCATCCCGAGCGGGAACGGTTGGCTCTACGAGCCGAAATGGGACGGCTTCCGCGCGCTCGTGTTCTTCGATGGCGAGCACGTGGAACTTCAGAGCCGGGACACCAAGCCTCTGGGGCGGTACTTCCCGGAGCTCGTCGCGGGCCTCGAGGCGTCGCTCGCGCCGGCCGGGCGACCGCTGGTGTTGGACGGCGAGGTCGTGGTGGTGGGAGAGCGCGGACTCGAGTTCGACGCGCTGCGGATGCGCATCCACCCGGCCGAGTCGCGCGTCCAGAAACTCTCCCGCGAGATCCCGGCGACGTTCATCGCGTTCGACCTGCTCCAGGACGGCGACGCGGCGTTGCTGGCGCGGCCCTTCGAGGAGCGCCGGGAACTGCTCGAGGGCGTGGCGCAAGAGTGGTCGAGTGCGGGGGGCTGGATCGCCCTGACACCGGCCACGCGCGACCTGGAGGAGGCGCGGACGTGGTTCGAGAGCTTCGAAGGCGCCGGCCTCGATGGCATCGTGGCGAAGCGGCTGGACGGGCCCTACGAGCCCGGCGTGCGGTCGCTGGTCAAAGTGAAGCACCTGCGTACGGTCGACTGCGTGGTGGCCGGCCTGCGCTGGGCGAAGGGCGCGGAGGGCGACGCCATCGGCTCGCTGCTGCTCGGGCTCTTCGATGAGGAGAGTGTGCTGCACTACGTCGGCCACACCTCAAGCTTCAAGGCGGCCGAGCGGCGGGCGCTGGCCGAGGAACTGCGGCCGCTGTTCACGGAGGACGAGTCGGAGGGCTTCGGACGGGGTCGGACGCCCGGTGGGCCGAGTCGCTGGCGCGGTGCGGCGGACACCGCGTGGGTGCGTCTTCGGCCGGAGCGCGTCTGCGAGGTGACGTTCGACCAGCTGCAGGGGGCACGATTCCGCCACGCCTCGACGTTTCGGCGATGGCGCCCGGACAAGCCGCCCGAGGCGTGCCGCTTCGACCAGCTCGACTCCGCGCTCCCCTTCGACCTCGCCGAGGTGCTGGGCCGCGCTCCCGCCGCGAGGGACTGACCGCGGCTGCGCCGTGTCCTTCCGAGGACGGGAGCCTCTACCGTCGCTGATCGGTGGGCACAGACTCAGAACAAGTTTGAGCGGGTTATCATTTCGAGGCCCGTCGCCGGCTGGGCTGTGCCCGCACGGGCTCGTCCTCGCCCTTCGGGAAATGCGGCGGCCATGGCGCATCGCCCTGACCGCCCCGCTCCTGCCGCTCGACCAGTTCGAGCAGCGGCTCGAGGGAGAACGCGCGGTCATCGATGCCCGCACCTGGGTCGCCCCGCTCCCGCAGGCGCGCCGGCACCGTCGCGAGTGTGAAGGCCGCCGGGTCGGCATCGGCGACCTCAGACCAGTCGAGTGGGCACGAGACGCGGGCGTCGGGCATCGCGCGGACGGAGTAGGCAGAAGCGACGGTGCGGTCGCGGGCGTTCTGGTTGTAATCGATGAACACGCCGTGCCGCTCCTCCTTCCACCACGCGGTGGTCGCCAGCGCGGGGATCCGACGCTCCACCTCGCGTCCGAGGGCGAGGGCCGAGCGCCGCACGTCCGCAAAGCCCCAGCGAGGCTCGATGCGGACGTAGATATGGATGCCGCGCGAGCCGGAGGTCTTCGGGAACGACGCGTAGCCCAGTTCAGAGAGCACCGCGCCCACCTCGAGCGCCACCTCCCGCACCTGTGCGAAGTCCGCCTCGGGCGTCGGGTCGAGGTCGACGCGCAGCTCGTCCGGACGGTCCACGTCGGCCGTGCGGACGGGCCACGGGTTGAGGTCGAGGCACCCGAGGTTGGCGGCCCACGCGAGGTCGGCAACCTCGTTGGCGACGACCATGTCCGCGTGGCGGCCGCTGGGGAACGTGATGCGGGAGACGCCGACCCACTCCGGCCGCGATTTCGGCGCCCGCTTCTGGAAGAACGGCTCCTCGGCCGCGCCGTTGACGAAGCGCTTCAGCACCATCGGGCGGTCGCGCACCCCTCGGAGCGCCGCCTCACCGACTTCGAGGTAGTAGCGGACCAGGTCCAGCTTGGTGTAGCCGGCCTCCGGGAAGTACACCTTCCCGGGGTTGGAGACCGTGACCGTGCGGCCGCCGGCGTCGACCTCGACGTGGTCTGCACGCGGCGGCATCGCGACCCCTTGCTGCTATGGCCCATCAGGGCGCGGGACGAAGTTGTGCCAGTCACCACACACGATACAACGCACGCGCGTCGCGACCTCGCCCTCGACATCCTGGAGGACGTGCTCGTCGTCCGCGTGTCCACAGACCGCACAGAGGTCGGCGATCGGCACATCCTCGTCGAGTTCGCCCGCGTCATTGGGTTCGGCGACCATGGCGGCCTCCTGCTACAGGTCTCGATGTCGCTCTGTAGGTGGCGTGGGGCCAGATGTCCCCCTCAACTCACCGTACCGCCCGAGCGCAACGCGAGGCACGCGCGCGCCACGATTCAGCGAGTGCGCGCCCGCGCAGATAGCCCCCGTCCCACCGCCGGGCTGGACCCCCGGGCAGGGGGAGCGGGTGCATCGGACGTGGTGGTCAAACGTGGAATGGGAGGCGCTGTTCGCCGGCGGCGTCCCGGCCGGCACCGCTGCTGGCGCGCTGTCGATGACGGGGCCCCGCCTCGCGGGCCGGCTACTCGCGAGAGGTGGGGACGCTAAAGCCGAACTCGCTGCCACCGCCTTCGCGCGGGGCGGCCCAGATCGTCCCGCCCATCTCCTCGACGACGCGCTTGCAGACGGTGAGGCCCAACCCGGCGCCGCCGATGAAGTTCCGGAAGCGCTGGGAGCGATAGAAACGGTCGAACAAGCGCTCGGTCTCCTCCGCGTCGAGTCCGGCGCCGCGGTCCAGCACACGCACAACGACCTCGTCCGGACGCCCCTCGACGTGGACCCGGATGCCGGCGCCGGCGGGGCTGTACTTCATCGCGTTGCTGAGCAGGTTGTCCAGCACCATCCCGATCGCCGTCTCCGAGGCTTCCACGGGCGACAGGTCCTCCGGCAGGTCAATGTGCACCTGGTGCGACTCGTTGGCCCGCCGTGCCACCGCCCGGCGCACCACCGGGCCGAGCGCGACCGGCTCCACCTCCAGCTCGTCGTGCTCCAGGCGTGCCAGGACGAGCATGTTCTCGATCACGTCGCGCATGCGCTGCGCGCCCTCCGCGAGGTCATCGATCAGTTCCTTTGCCTCGTCGGGCAGCTGGGAGTAGCGCCCAAGGAA
The DNA here is from genome assembly GCA_009379925.1 of Dehalococcoidia bacterium. Taxonomy (GTDB): domain Bacteria; phylum Chloroflexota; class Dehalococcoidia; order UBA2979; family UBA2979; genus WHSU01. The sequence goes on from WHSU01000008.1 coordinate 67,146, forward strand.
CCGCGCGTTGCTCATGATGGTGGTCAGGGGCGTCCGCAACTCGTGTGAGACGAGGCCGAGGAACTCGTCCTTGACCGCGTTCGCGCGCTGCAGTTCGTCCTCCATGCGCTTGCGCTCGGTGATGTCGACGACTGATGCGCCGATACACATGAGGTTGCCGTCGGTGCCCTCCACCGGGAAAACGTAGCAGAGGAAGTTGCGGTTGCCGCTCAGCGTGTGGAACTCGAAGCGTTGCGCCTCGCGCGTGGCGAGCAGAGTGCGTAGGAACGGCTCCACCTGTGTCCAGACGCCGGGCACCACCTCCGCCACGGTGCGGCCGAGCATGGCCGCGGACGGCTCCTCGTTCATGTCCGCCAGCGTGTCGTTGACGCGCAGGAAGCGGAACTGCGTGTCCAGCAGGGCCATGCCCAGCGGGGCGTGCTCGATGAACCCCTCGAGGACGGCGTAGCTCGCGGTCGAGCGCACCAGCGCCTCACGGGCGCGCTCGTTGGCGCGCTCGCTCAGGACGCGCAGAGCGGCCATCTGGGCGCGGTCGGGGCGGTGGTCCGGCCGCGTCCCGGCCGCTGACCGGCGCACCGTGACGTCCAACAGCCTCAGCCGCACGCCTTCAGAGGGCGCACCGGCTACCGGCGCCAGGCGACAGCGCATCCAGCGATACTCGCCCCGGGCGTTGCGGATGCGCAATTCGCAGCGCTCGCGGCCGGCGCTCGCTGCCCGCGCAATGGCGTCGCTGAGCCGCTCCAGGTCGTCCCGGTGGACCAGTCCGACCCAGCCCTCGGCGATCAGGGTGGCGGGGTCGCGCCCGCAGAACCGTACCCACTCGTCGCCCACGTCCGTGAGCCGTCCCTCGATGTCCGTCGAGCACCTGAGCAGCATGGGAGGGCGAGCCGCGCGTGAGCGCCGCACCACTGGCGAAGCAGGGCTATCCGGCATCGTGGCGTCCTGACCGAAACGATGGGCCTCGTTCGTTTCCGGCGGCCTCAGGGGCTCATGATACGCAGGGCGGCAAGCGCCACGGGGTGAGCAGGAGCCGGAGCCTCGGGGGGCGCTGGCCGGCTCGGTGCGCTGACATCCTCCGGCTGCGACGGGGTCCCAGCGGGGCAGACGCACTTGCCTCGTCGCGTGCGGCTAGATGGCGCCCTTGAATCGACGGCCGCGCTGGGTCCTCACGCGCTGCTGCACGAACTACATCACCGGCACGCCAAAGCCACAGCTGGTCGTGGTGTGCGTTATCACGATCTCTGCCGCCTGGCGCTCCGGCAGTTCGATGTCCTCGGCGGGCGCCGATCGGAGCAGGTCCGCGACCGGGGACTCGTCGAGGGGGGGACGGTGGCGTGACCGAAGAGACGCACGACCGCCGCGTCATCGCCGTCGACAGACATCGCCATCACCGTGACCGGCCCGCCGAGCGCGGCGTGACGGGCGGTCTCGTTGCCGCTTCCGGTGTAGTCCAGGTACGCCACGCGGTGCTTGTCCAGGACATGCAGAGGAGAGCCACCCTTGGGCGAGAGGTTCACCGGTCCCTGCCCGGCCGGCCCAGGCGAGAGGTCGGGCGCCACGCTCGCGACGAAGAACAGCTGCGCCGTCCGCAGGAGGTCCGCCTGCTCCGCGGTGATGTGGTCGAAGTCCGTGGCCATGCCGGGTGCCTCCCGAATCCGGCACCGAGCATAGGGCCGCGCCGTCCACTGCGATTGACGCCTCGATTCTCCACGTGATAGCCAGTGCCCGTCGGGCAGGCATCAGGCGAACGTGGAGCGGGGGCGCCGTGGAGCAGCCGCTGGCCGGCATCCGGGCCATCGAGGTGGGTGGGACGCTGGCCGCCGCGGCGGCGACGAAGACCGTGTCCGACTTCGGCGCGGACGTGGTGAAGGTAGAGCCGCCCGGCGGCGCCTCGATGCGGCGCCTGCCGCCGTTTCCGGACGACGCGCCGGGTCTCGAGCGCGGTGCGTTCCACGTCGCGCTGGACACGGGCAAGCGCTCGGTCGTGCTGGACGTGGAGACGCCGTCCGGCCGCGAGGTGCTCGCGCGCCTGGGCGCCACCGCGGACCTCGTCGTGCTCGATGCACCGCCCGAAGCGGCGGAGCGGCTGCTCACCGCCCTCGAGCGCTGCGAACCGGCGCCGAACACCGTGGTGCTGACGCCGCACGGCCTCGAGGAGCCGCTGAGCGGCCGCGTGGAGGACGACCTGTCGCTCTTTGCCGCGTCCTCGCGGATGCGGCACCACTCGATCACCGGCGAAGAGCCGCTGCGCTACGCACCACAGGCCGCGACCGTGCAGTGGGGCGCGACGGCCGCCGCCGCCGGCATCGCTGCGGTGTGGGGGCGGCGGCAAGACGGACGCGCACGACGCATCGAGGTGGCGGGCGTGGACGCGCTGCTCGGGAACGTCGACACGTGGTTCCTGATCTGGCAATTCGTGGGCGCGGAGATGCCCCGACAGGGAGGGCAGTCGAAGCTGGCCTACCCCGCCGGCGGCTATCGCTGCGCCGACGGCTACGTGACGTTTGCCGCTTCTAACGAGCCGTTCTTCTCGCGCCTGTGCGGCGGCATCGGCCACCCCGAACTCACCGCGGACCCGCGCTTCGCCTCCCCGCTGGTCAAGGCCGAGCACTGGGCGGACTTCATGACCTACCTCGGGCCGTGGCTCGAAAGCCGCACCCGCGACGAAGTGTTCACGACGCTCCAGGCGCACGGCGTGATGGTCGCGCCGATCCTCGACGTCTCGGAGGTGGTGCAGGACCGCCAGGCGTTGGCGCGCGGCTCGTTCGTCGAGGTCGGTACGCCGGAGGGTGGGACGGCGACCGTTGCCGGGCCGCCGTTCCGGCTGCCGGAGGCCTGGGAGGCGCGCGCCGCGCCACGCCTCGGCGAGCACACGGTGGAGGTGATGGACGCGCTGGGCTACAGCCGTAGCGAGCAGGTAGCGCTCTTCCGCGCCGGCGCGACTGGTTGATGGTGCATGACGGGATGAGGCGATGACCGCCGAACTGCTTGCGGGGATCCGCGTCGTCGAGATGACCGAAGTGTGGGCGGGGCCCATGGCAGGCTCGTTCCTCGGCGACCTCGGGGCAGACGTGATCAAGGTGGAGTCGTTCCCGCGTAACTCGATGACGCGGCCGCTTGTGGCGGGGCTCGGGGCGGGAGAAGGCGAGGGGCCACCCTACGAGCGCAGCGGCATTCACCACCTCTCCAACCGCAACAAACGCAACCTCACGCTCAACGTCCGCTGTGAGTCCGGCGCGGAGGCGTTGCACCGCCTGCTCGCCTCGGCGGATGTGTTCTTCGAGGGCTACTCCGCGGGCACCGTGGAGCGCATAGGCTTCGGCTGGGACGTGCTGCGCGCGCGCCACCCGCGACTGTCGTACATCGCGATGCCCGGCTGGGGCGCCGAGGGGCCATACCGCGGCTACGTGACGCTGGGCTCCGGACTGGACTCGGCCAGCGGCCACACGGCGGTGCGGGGCTACCCGGACCGCCCGATGGAGGACACCCCGCCGATCTACCATTCGGACGCCACCGGCGCGCTGACGCTGGTCTTCGCCGCCATCACCGCGCTGCTGCGCCGCGAACAGACCGGCGAGGGCTCGTCCGTGGACCTCTCGCAGATCGAGGCGATGACCTGGCAGCTGCCCGGCCTGTTCGCGGAGTGGACGATGAACCGCCGCCTGCCGGAGCGCCTCGGCAACCGCGACCCGCATATCGTGCCCCACGGGTGCTACCGGGCGGCCGGTGGCGAGGCGGGACCCGACGACTCATGGGTGGTGCTCGCGGCCGAGGACGACCGCCAGTGGGCCGCCCTCGCGTCTGCCGCCGGGAACCCCGAGTGGGCGGCGGACGGCCACCCGTGGGCGACCGTGCCGGGCCGCCTCGGCGCACGGGACGCCATCGATGGCGCGCTGCGCGAGTTCGCGCAGAGCGACACCGCCGAGGCGATCGCGGAGCGCGTGCAGGCGGCCGGGGCCATCGCCGCGCCCGTCATCGCGCCGTGGTCCGTCCTCAGCGACCCGCAGCACGCGGCGCGGCAATGGCTGCAGACCGTGGAGCACCCGCACGCCGGCGTAAAGGTGTTTGCCGGCTTCCCGTGGCGCATCGCTCCGGACGCCTCCTCGTGGGACCGCACGTGCGGCCTCGTCGGCGAGCACAATGCGGAGGTGCTGGGCGAGCTGGGATACAGCGGCCCGGAGATCGCAGCGCTCCGACAAGAGGGCGTGATCGGCGAAGCCTACGGCGAGGGCTGACGCGATGGGCGTTGGGGCGTGCCTGGTTGGACAAGCGTGACCTGAGGGACACAGTGACCTGAGAGGAGAGCGACGTGGCACAGCACCTGGAGGGAAAGAGCGCGATCGTCACCGGCGCCGGACGTGGCATCGGTCGCGGGATCGCGCTGGCACTGGCGTCGCAGGGCGCCTCGGTGATCGTGAACGACTTCGGCGGCACGGTCGAAGGCGAAGGGCGCGACCAGTCGCCCGCGCAGCAGGTGGTGGACGAGATCCGCGCCGCCGGCGGGACCGCCGAGGCCAACTACGCCGATGTCGCCGAGCACCGTGAGGCGGAGGACCTCGTGCGGCAGGCGCTCGACACCTATGGGAAGCTCGACATCCTCTGTAACGTCGCGGGCATCCTGCGCGAGCGCATGATCTTCAACATGACCGAGCAGGAGTGGGACGCCGTCATCCGTGTCCACCTGAAGGGCACGTACAACACCACGCACTTCGCCTCCATCCACTGGCGGCAGCGGCGCGAGTTCGGCCGCCTGATCAACTTCTCGTCGAGCGCCGGCATTCGAGGCTCCGCGGGACAGCCGAACTACGCGGCGGCGAAGGCCGGGCTGATCGGGTTTACGAAGTCCTGCGCCAACGCCCTCGCCCGCTACAACGTCACCTCGAACGCGATCGCGCCCGGCGCGGCCACGCGCATGACGGACCGCGGGCTGGTGAGCCAGGACGCGACGCGTTCCGGCGCGCCGCCGAGCGAGGCGGAGACCGGCCCGCGCGACCCGGCGAACGTGGCGCCCGTGGTCGTGTACCTCTGCTCCGACGCCGCCTCGAACGTCTCGGGGCGCGTGATTGGGGCGAGCGGCTACCAGATCACGCTGTACAGCGACATCGTCATGGAGCGCCAGATCTTCTCGGACGGCCCGTGGGACATCGACCGGCTCTTCGAGCTAGCGCCCGAGACGATCTTTGAGGGCCTGCAACCGCCGAGCGGCGACCGCCCCTCCGGCGCACGCAGCTCCGAGGCGTAGCCGCCGCGTGAGCGAGTCGGGCGGCTCGGTCCACGTAGAGCGCGAGGAGCGCGCAGAGGGCCGGGTCGTCCGCATCATCATCGAGCGTCCAAGGCTCCTCAACGTGCTGGACACGCCGCTGATGGAGCGCCTCCTCTCAGCCTTCGAGGGGTTGGCGGACGACGAGTCGCTGCGTGCGGTCGTGCTGACCGGAGCGGGCGACCGCGCGTTCATCGGCGGCGCTGACCTCCGAGAGATGGCCGCGCTCGACGCAGACGCCGCGGAACGCTTCATCACCCTGCTACACCGAGTCTGTGCCTCGATCCGTGGCTGCCCCGTGCCGGTGATCGCCCGTATCCAGGGCTACTGCCTGGGCGCCGGCCTGGAGGTCGCGGCCTCGTGCGACCTGCGCATCGCCAGCCTCGACTCGACGTTCGGGATGCCCGAGGTGCAGGTGGGCATCCCCTCCGTGATCGAAGCGGCGCTGCTGCCGTCGCTCATCGGGTGGGGCAAGACGCGCGAACTCCTGTACACGGGCGCCTCAATCGATGCCGCCGAGGCGCAGCGCGGCGGGCTGGTCGAGCGGGCCGTCCCCGGCGACCAACTCGACGCGGCCGTCGAGGCGTGGCTGACCTCGATCCTGGCTGCCGGCCCGGCGGCCATCCGGCGCCAGAAGGCGCTCATCCGCCAATGGGAGACCCTCCCGTTGCCGGACGCCATCGAGGCCGGCGTGGCCGCCTTCCGCCAGTCCTTCGAAGGGCAAGCCGCCGAGGAGCCACGGAAACGGATGCGCGCGTTCCTCGAACGGCCGCGGCCAGGCGAGCGCGTGTGAGGGGCGTGAGGCTACCCCAATAGCGGGTATGCGAGGGTCATCGGAGAATGAGGAAATTCCTCGGGCCGTCGCCTACCCTCGCGCAATGCACTGGCTCCGACGTCACTCGCGCGGACGACCACCGCCCCCCGATGTCCTGACGCCGGCTGAGTGGCGCGTGCTTCAGCAGGTGCGTGAGGGCATGCCCAACGCCGAGATCGCGCTCCGCCTCGGTGTGAGCGTGAACACCGTCAAGAGCCACGTGTCGAGCATGCTCGCGAAGCTCGAACTGCAAGACCGGCAGGAGCTTGCTGCGTGGCGCGGAAGTCCCGCCCCAACATCGAGGACATCACGTCGCGGTTGGCTCGTCGTCGCCGCGCAGCTCGGCGGCGGTGCGGTACTCCTCGGCGGCGTGGTGGTGGCCTTCGCGGTCGCCTCAGGCAACCCGGCTGGATTCAGCGCGGGACCAACGCCGGGTCCAGCCGCAACCGCAGCGCTTGAGCCGACACCGACCACGACGATACCGACCACGACAACAGTCGCCCCGCCCATCGAAACCGAGCTTCTCGTCCTGCAGGCTCGAGGCCTCGCGGGGTGCGATGAGCAGTTCTACGTCCGGGCGTGGGGCCTCCCAGAATCGGCAGCTGTGAGGGTCGAGGTTGTCGACCCTCCAGCAGTGTTGCTTGAGAGCGAGACGACCGCCAACGGCTTCTTGAACAGCCCCGCCGCGGCGCCTCTCCCTGAGTGTGTTCCGGGCCGCGCGTATGAGGCCCGGCTGGTCGAACCTGGGACCGGGGATGTGCTGGCAGCGACCGAGGTCCGCATTCCGGATGTCGCGAGGCACGTCGTTGAAGTCAATCCAGCCGCCGGCGGGTGTTCGGGAATCACCGTCACCTTCCGGGGTATGCCGCCGGACACGCGCGTCTCCCTCCTGGCGTCTGGCGTGTCCCCGTTCAGCCACGAGGCGTGGGAAGTCATCACCCTGGTGACGGATACAACCGGGTACGCAGAGAGCCAGCCGTTTCATCCCCCGTGGTCCTGCGATACCCCTGCGCTCGCACTGAGCGCCTTCGCCGCGGAAGACCCTGAACAGATTCAGGGCGGGGGTCTCCTCTACCGCATTGCGTTGGGCCCGGACGAACCGATCCCGGGTCTCGACTGAGCAGCTCCGCGACAGGTCCAGCCCGATTCGATGCCCCCACTATTGGGGTACCACGACCCTCCCGCGACGCGCCGTCATCTCGACCTGTGCGCCCGTGACGTGCCCGAGGCGAGCGGTGGGCGCGTGGAGCGCGCAAAACACGCGCGTACGGCCGGCGACCGGGGGACCTGTAGCGCGCGCCGCCGTGGGTGCCGCTATGCTGCGCTCGGCCATCAGACGGACGCGCGGGGGGTACGCACGATGAAGCTGGGGTTTGCACTGGGGTATTCGGGCGCGGAGATGCGGTTGCCGGTCGAGCAGGTGCAGCTCGCGGCGCGCCTGGGCTACGACTCCGTATGGACGGCTGAGGCATACGGCTCCGACGCGATCACCCCGCTCGCCTATCTCGCGGCCGTCACCAGCCGCATCCGCCTGGGCACCTCCATCATCCAGGTCGCCGCTCGCACGCCGGCCGCCACCGCGATGTCGATGCAGACGCTCGATGCGCTGGCCGGCGGGGGCCGGGCGATCGCGGGTCTCGGCGTATCGGGGCCACAGATTGTGGAGGGCTGGTACGGCCAGCCCTGGGGCAAGCCGTACTGGAAGCTGCGCGACTACATCTCGATCATGCGCAAGATCTTCGAGCGCGAGGAGCCCGTGAGCCATGAGGGGCGCGAGATCTCGCTGCCTTACACCGGCCCCGGCTCACTCGGCCTCGGCAAGCCGCTGAAGTCGATCCTTCACCCCAATCCGGGCCTGCCGATCTGGCTCGGCAGCGGCGGCGAGGCGAACGTGAAGCTGGCGGGCGAATTGTGCAACGGCCTGCTGCCCATGGGCTTTGTGCCGTCGCGTATGTCCGAGTACCGCGCCCTGCTCGAGGAAGGCATCGCGCGGGCCGGCAACGGCAAGTCGTTCGCGGACTTCGAGGTGCACCCCTCGGTGACGGTCAACGTCACGGACGACGTGCGTGGCGCCCTGCGCGACATGAAGCCGCGGGGCGCGCTCTACGTCGGTGGCATGGGCCACCGCTCCATGAACTTCCACAACGACCAGATGGTGAAGCGGGGCTACGGCGAAGCGGCCGCTCGGATCCAGGAACTGTACCTGGCCGGCCGCAAGGCCGAGGCCCTCGAGGAGGTGCCGGACGACTTCTGCGACGAGGGCGCGTTGGTCGGGCCTCCGGACCGTATCCGCGAGCGTTTCAAGGCGTGGGCCGACTGCGGCATCACCGGCATGACCGTCAGCACGCGCACCCCCGAGGCGCTGGAGCTGATGGCGGAGCTGGCCGAGACCCGCGCGACTGCCTGACGAGGCGCCGGCGCGGGTATCATCGAGGCCCACCACACCTCGATGGGACACGCCGTGACCGCCACCCGCTTCGCCGTCGTGCTGCTGGGCGCCGCCCTGCTGCTGGTGGCGTGCGACGACGACGCCTCGCCCGAGACGGCTCCGACCAGCGCGGCCGCGACCTCAACCTCAACCTCGACCTCAACCGCGACCGCGGGCGCCGAGGCGACACCGACTGAACCGCCCGCGGCCACCTCGACGCCGGCTGCCAGCGGGACCGCGACGCCCACGGTCGAGGCGCGCGAGCCGGCGATGGAGGCGTACCCGGTGCCGTCCGGGTCGCGGCCGCACGACGTGGCGCCGGCCGCCGATGGGGGTGTCTGGTACACCGCGCAGGGCTCCGGCGAACTCGGCTACCTCGACCCCGATAGCGGGGAGACGCGTCACATCCCCCTCGGCGCCGGCTCCGCACCGCACGGCGTAGTCGTGGGGCCGGACGGGGCGCCGTGGATCACGGACGGCGGCCTCAACGCGATCGTGCGCGTGGACCCACAGAGTGAGCTGGTGCAGACGTGGCCGCTCCCGGCGAGCGCGGCGGGCGCGAATCTCAACACGGCGGCGTTCGACGCCAGCGGACGGCTCTGGTTCACCGGCCAGTCGGGCTTCCACGGCGTGCTCGACCAGGCGACCGGAGAGATCGAGGCGTTCGCGTCACCTCGAGGGCGCGGTCCGTACGGCATCGCCACGACGCCGGACGGCGCGGTGTACTACGTCTCGCTCGCGGGCTCGTACCTCGGCCGCATCGACCTCGAGACCGGCGATGTCGAGGAGATCGACCCGCCCACCGCCGGCGCCGGACTGCGGCGCGTGTGGGCGGACTCGCAGGGGCGCCTCTGGGTCGCCGAGTGGAACGCGGGTCAAGTGGGCGTGTACGACCCCTCGATCGGTGAGTGGCGCGAGTGGCCGCTGCCCGGCGAGGCGCCGCAGGCGTACGCCGTCTACGTGGACGACCGCGACGACGTGTGGCTCACGGACTTCGGCGGCAATAGCATCGTGCGATTCGACCCGGAGACCGAGGCGTTCGAGGAGTTCCCGCTGCCGAGCACGCCGGGCAACGTGCGGCACCTCCTCGGCCGGCCGGGCGAACTGTGGGGCGCGGAGTCCGCGGCCGACCAGCTGGTGGTCATCCGCTACTGAGCGCGCGAGGGGCCCTGGGGCTGCATGCGTACGCGGCCGCTCATCCGGTCGGCTTCCTCCTGCGTGATCTTGCCCTCCGCGACCAGCATTGCGGCCTGCACCGGGGACAGCTCCACGCCCGCCATGGCGTCTACGCGCAGCTCGCGCAGGCGCCGGGACACGGCGAACGTCGTGAACAGCGCCACGAGCAGCCCCATCGAGGAGATCGCGATGGCGGCCGGGGCGCCGATGGCGTCGGCGGCCAGCGTGATCGGGATCACACCGAGCGGCATCATGCCGAACGACATCATCATCACGGACATCACCCGGCCGCGGACCTCCTCGGGCAGCCCGGACTGAATGACGGTGTTGTTCGTCGCCATGAACAGCATCTGGCCGATGTTGGCAATCGCGAGGAACAGCAGGGCCAGCAGGAAGTTCGGGCTCAACGCGAAGGCGGCGAGGAAGATCGCCATGATGATGCCGCCGACGAGCATGAGCATGCCCTTGCGCGGCTGCGCGTCCATGTTCGCGCTGATGATCGCGCCCACCAGGCCGCCGGCTCCGCTGGCGGCGGCGAGCATGCCGAGGCCGGTCGGCCCTCGGTCGAACACGTCCTCCGCGAAGACCGGCAGCATCTGTTGCACCGGGAAGCCGAACAGCGGGACCAGCAGGCTCGCGCCGATGAGCAACGTGAGCATGGCGTCCGCTCGGATGTACCGGAAGCCGCCGGTGAAGTCGTCCATAAAGGCGGACGATTGCCGGTCGGCGCGCATCCCGTGCGCCGGCAGCTTGAACTCGGACGCGGTCGCCACGGCGAAGAAGAAGAAGGTGATCAGGTAGACCCAGCCGAGGCCGATCGGGGCGATCAGCACCCCCGCGATCGCGGGCGCGATGATCCGTGTGAGGTTCATCCCGCCCATCTGCAGCGAGATCGCGTTCATTAACTTGTGCTGCGGCACCAGCAGGGGTACGAGCGCCTGCCGGGCAGGCATGTTGAACGAGAAGACGAGGGCGGTGATCAACGAGATGACGATGAGGTGCCAGAACTCGATGAGCTCCGTGATGATCAGCACCGCCGTGACCACGCTGGCGATCGCCGCCGCCGACTGGGTCACGATCAGCAGGGTGCGCTTGTTCACCCGATCCGCGACGACGCCTCCGAAGGGCGCCGCGAGCAGCATCGGGAGCGACATGGTCGCGGCGATGATGCCGAGGGCGGAGGCGCGGTCCGTGAGGTCGTAGGCCAGGAAGCCACGCAAGATGAACTGCATCTGCATGCCCATGAAGAAGGTGAGGTTCCCGGCGAAGAACCAGGCGTAGTCACGTTCCTTCAGGGAGGTGAAGGTCGTCCCCCAGGAACCGGGGTTGATCATGCGGCCGACAGTGACCGGCGGAGCGCCCGCGGGCACAGCCTGACGGCCGTCCATCGATGCCGGCATCTCCTCGGGCCGTTCGCGCTCCTCGATCGCCAAGGTCAGCCCGATCCCGTCCCGCATCGTCGTCGAGGAATCGCGCAGCCAGCCCGACATGGGGCGCGGGCGCGCAGCGATGACAGCAAGCGTACTACGAGAGGGCAGCCCGCGCCCTCACGATAGTGATGACCCCCTCGAGGGGCGGCTACGCCGGGATGTGCGTCGTCGTCACCTCGGCCAGCACGCGGCCGCCCTCGCCGGTCACCGCCGTGCGGATCACCGTGACGCGGCGGCCCTGGCGCACAACGCGCGCCTCCGCGCGGACCTCGCCGCCCTGCTGATTGGCCAGCATCACGGCGTGCAGGTCGATGCCGACCATGAAACGGCCCTCGTTCGCCTCGACGTTCGCGTGGTTCGCCATCGCCGTGGCGGTGTTGTCCGCGAGCGAGATCAGGACGCCGCCATGGATCGCGCCGGTGGGGTTGAGGTGGTGCGGCTCGACGACGAGGCGGGCCACCGTGCGGTCCGCCTGGGACGGGTACCGCTCGACGCCGATGTAGTTGCCGAACGGGCTCCCGCCGGGGCCCTCCGTGGAGCCGTCCGGTGCGTCCGTCGCCGTCATGCCAGCCTCCCTCGCGCTTGTACAGTCCGAGGCCTCACGTTACCGCCCCGGGTGCTGTCGTGCGGTCCGGGCTACGCGAGCGGGGGCATCGGGAAGCCGGCGGGCTGCTCCGGCAGGCGCACGGACAAGTCCGCGCCCAGCGCATCGAGTTCGGATTTGGTCAGCGTCTGCTCTGTGAGCGGGAAGAGGTCCACCTCCTCCCACCGCAGGTGCTCACGGATCTCGCGGCCGAAGTCCGCCAGGGCTTGGCGGCGCACGGCGGGATCGTCGGTGTCGCGCATGGTGGCGACCAGCGCGGCGATCGAGAGGTGGTCGTGCTCCAGCCGCTGCACGTGCGCGCCGGACTCCGGCACGTGCCGGATCAGGCGAGCGAGCAGGCACTCTCCCTCGACGCTGAAATGCGGGAGGAGCCTGGCCGACCAGTAGGCCACCAGGTCGCTATAGAGCGCGCTCACGCGCTCGTCGGTCGCGGCCGGCAACTCGCGGTCGATGCGCAGCGCAATCATGAGCGCCTGCGTGTGCTCTCGGGAGAGCCGGACCAGGCGCTCGTCTCGCTTCACTCGTCCCGCTTGTCCTATCGCCCCGACGGCCCACCGCTCGGTGGTCTCCCCACCATGGCGGGGTGTGGGGTTCTCCCGATATCTAGCCCGCGCAGGCTTTCGATGATGCAGGGTAAGCCGCTTCAGGAGCCGTTGGGACCGCCCATGCGTCCGCTCGCGATCCCTCGACCCGGCAGGTCACCCGCCCGCCTGACCGTCCCCACGCCGCTGCCGACCTTCCCCGGTTCCGGACGCCCGGCGCCGGAGAGCGCACGACGAAAGACGCTGATCCGAGGTGTGGCCGGCGCCGCCCTCGTGGTCACCGCCGGCTACCTGCTCTGGCGTACGACCAGCACGCTCGACCTCGGAATCTGGTGGATCGCGGTGCCCCTCCTGATGGTGGAGATCCACAACGGCTTCGGCTTGCTGCTGTTCACGCTCGCCCTGTGGGACGTCGATGCCGGACCGCCGTGGCGGCCGGTAACGAAGACGTCGCAGCGCGTGGCGGTCCTGATCCCCACGTACAACGAACCAGAGGATGTCCTGCTCCCCGCGGTCGCGGCGGCAATCGCGATCGAGCTGCCCCACGAGACGTGGGTCCTGGATGACGGACGGCGGGACTGGGTCCGCGCGCTGGCGACCGAACTGGGCGCGCGCTATCTCTCACGTCCGACCAACGAGCACGCGAAGGCGGGCAACCTCAATCACGCGCTCGAGACAATCGAGGCAGACCTGGTCGCCATCTTCGACGCCGACCACGTGGCGAGCCCGCGGTTCCTGCGCCAGACGCTGTGCTACTTCGACGACCCCGAAATCGCCGTGGTGCAGACGCCGCAGGACTTCTACAACCTCGACTCCTTCGAGCACGAGGTGAACGGCCCGGGCGAGCAGCTGTTCCACGAAGAGGCCGTCTTCTATCGGGTAATCGCGCCGGCGAAGAACGCCTGGCGGGCGGCGTTCTGGTGCGGGACCGGCGCCGTGGTCCGCGTCGCGGCGCTGCGCGATGCCGGCGGCGTCGCCACGGACACGGTCACCGAGGACATCCACACGACGATCCGGATGAACGAGCGCGGCTGGCGCGCCGTCTACCACAACGAGGTGCTCGCGCGCGGACTCGCGCCGGGCGACGCCATCGAGTACATGGCGCAGCGACACCGCTGGGCGCTGGGGGCCATGCAGGTATTGCGCATCGAGCACCCGTTCCGGCGCTCGCACCTGACGCCAGGGCAGTGGCTCTCCTTCGGCACAACGCTGCTCGCCTGGTTCGACTCGTGGCGGACGCTCGCGTTCATGGTGTTGCCCGTGGCCGTGCTGGCCAGTGGCGCCTCGCCGATCTCGGCGCCGGGCCACCTCTACGGCCCGCTGTTCCTGCTGACCTTCGGGATGCAGTTCCTGGCCCTGCGGCTGCTGGCCCGCGGCTACTACCCCCCGATGCTTTCGCTGGTCTTCGAGGTGCTGCGGATGCCCGCCGTCCTCCCCGCCACGCTGCAGGCGTTGCTCCCACCGCGCGCGGCCTTCCGCGTCACCCGCAAAGGGCGTGCCGGCGATGAGCGGAGCCGCTTCCCCGTGCCACGCCTGCACGTCGTGCTGGCGGCGATGAGCGCCGCCGGCCTGGTGTGGTTCGCCGCCACCGCCGCGGGGCTATCACCGATGCGCTACGAGCAGCCTCCCGCCGCTGCCGGCGCGGCAATGTTCGCCGCGCTGAACCTCTGGCTCCTGACCACCGCGATGCGCCGCATCCGCTCGGCGCGCTTCGCCCGCGAACGCCGCGCCGGCGTGCGACTGGGTGTCCAACTCGCGGGAGGAGTGGACGGCGGGCCCTGTGAGGTCGTCGACCTCTCTTCGACCGGCGCCCGAGCGCTGGTGGCGACGCCGGCTGCCCCGATGCTCGGCGCGGCCGTCGAGCTGACCATCGACCTCGGGAAGGACATGTTCGCGGTGCGGACGCACGTGCGGCGACGCCTGGAACGCGACGGCGCGGTCGAACTCGGCCTGGAGTTCGCCACCGGTCAGCGGGCGGCGGTCGCTCGCGCGGCGCTCGTCCTGCTGAACGGCGCCGCGGCGCTGGAGCCGCCAGGCGGACCGCGAGCGCGCCCCGGCACCACGGACCCTCCGGAACGGCCGCTCACGGTCGCGGCCTGACGCGCACCTCGGTCGCAGCCGCACTACGCTGTCGCACGTGACCACGCGCCCGCGCCGCTTCGCCCTGCCCGTCGCTATTGCGCTCGGCGCCCTCGCGGCCGGGCTGCTGCTCTCGTGCGCCGGGAGCGCGGAGGAGCCCCCGCCGATCGTGCTGGAGCCGGTCTTCGGCGGCGCGCAGTTCGACCGTCCGGTCGAGGTGGGCGTCTACCCGGGCGACCGCTACTTCGTGGCGGAGCAGCCCGGGGTCGTGCACCTGATCAAGGTCGCGAACGAGTCAAGCGTCCTGCTCGACATCCGCGACCGCGCCGACATCGAGAAGGGCGAGGGGCTCCTCTCGTTCGCCCTCGACCCGGCCTTCGAGGCGAACGGCCACGTCTGGGTCTACTACTTCACCCGCGAAGCGAGCCGCAGTGTGCTCTCACGCTTCACGGTAACCGGCGACGCGGCGGACACGGAGTCCGAGTTGCGGGTACTGGTGTTCGAACAGCCGGGCTACAACCAGAATGGCGGGGCGGTCCGCTTCGGGCCGGACGGCATGCTCTACCTCAGCGTCGGTGACGGCAGCGCCTCGACCGACCCGTTCGAGCAGGGACAGGACCTTTCCACGCTGCTGGCGACCGTGATCCGCATCGATGTACGCGAGGCCTCCGAAGCAGAACGGTACCGCGTCCCTCCGGACAACCCGCTGCTCACGACCGATGGCGCGGCGCCCGAGATCTGGGCGTACGGCTTCCGCAACCCGTGGCGAATGGCCTTCGATGCGGAGAGCGGCGACCTCTGGCTGGGCGACGTGGGCGTCAGCGACGCCGAAGAGGTGAACCGCGTGGCGCGGGGCGGGAACTACGGCTGGAGCGTGGTGGAAGGCGACCGCTGCCTCGACCCGCGCATCGAGTGCGACACGTCAGCGTTCGAAGCGCCGGTGTACACGTATCCCCACGACCAGGGACGCTGCGCGGTCACGGGAGGCGTCATCTACCGCGGCGAGGCCCTGCCGGCGCTCGACGGTTACTACCTGTTCAGCGACTTCTGCTCGGGCGAGGTCTCTGCGCTGCCCCCCGGCGAGTCCGAGCCGCGCGTGCTCACCGCCGGCGGAGGCCGCGCCGTCTCGTTCGCGGTGGACGCGGACGGCGAAGTACTCGTCGTCGACCACCAGGGTGGCGTGTACCGCCTGGTCGCGGAGTAGCGAGGCCAGCCGCGATGTCGGGAAGCGGACCGGTGCCATGTCAGCCCTCGTGATCTCTCATCGCACGGAGCAGGGCGCGCTGCCAGAAAACACGCTCGCGGGCATCGAGGCGGCGGTCGCGGCGGGCGCCGACGCGGTCGAGGTCGACGTGCGGGCGACCTGGGACCGGGTGCCGGTGCTGATGCACGATGCCTCGCTCAAGCGCACGACCGGGGACCGTCGCGCCCTGGGTGCTACCTGGCACGCGGAGCTGGCGGGCGTGCGGGTCCGCGACCCCTATGGCCGCATAGCATCGCAGCCGGTCCCGAGCCTCGAGGAGGCGCTACGGTGCGCCGGGGGGCGCATCGCCGTCGTGCTCGACATCTGCGAACGAGGGCTGGAAGACGCGACGGCTGCAGCGGTACGCGCCACGGAGGCCGAGACGTGGACGTGGGTCCCGACGCATGACACCGCCGAAGCCCGCCGGTTCGCGACGCTGCTTCCGAAGTCGAAGGTGCTGCTGAGCGTGGCGAAGCGGTCCGGCTCGCTGTCACCCATCGAGGCGGTTGGCGCCGCCTCGGCGCTGGGGTTGGACGGCATCAACCCCGACCACCGGCTACTTGCCCCCACGGTGGTGCGCGCCGCGCACGATGCCGGCCGGTGGGTGTCGACGTGGACGGTCGATGCCGCGCGCGACATCGAGCGCGTGCTGCTGGCCGGAGTGGACTCGCTGTGCGGGAACCACGCGGACCGGCTCATCGAGGCGCGGGCGCGGCTCAACCGGCAGCATCCCGAGGGAAGCCCGCCGTCAGACCCGGAGGCATAGCATCCGACCGGGATGAGCGTCAGACCGAGGTCACGGGACTAGTAGCGCGAGGGCCTGTCGCCGCCGCGGTCGCCGCCACGGCCACCGCCGTAGCCCCCACCACCGCCGCCCCCGCCGAAGCCGGAGCGGCGCTCGCGCGCCTCGTTGACGGTGAGGGCCCGGCCGCCCATGTCCGTGCCGTCCAACGCCGACATGGCGGCCTGCGCCGCGTCGTCACTGGAGAACTCGACGAACCCGAACCCGCGCGACCGCCCGGTATCGCGGTCGCGGACGACGTTGGCGGAGACCAGTTCTCCGTGCGTCTCGAACAACTGCCTGAGGTCTTCGTCTGTGGTCGAGAAGGGGAGGTTCCCCACGTACAAGCGCACCGAGCGCCCTTCCGAGCGGTGCATCGCCCCGTCCGGGAAGAGCACGTCCCGAGGGGTCGGTGACCGCAAACTGACTCCGTCGACTGCTCGACATCCGCCTGCCGTCGCGGCCTGCTCCCGCCGCGTGAATCAGCGTATCTCATGCCGATCCGGATTGGTGTCAAGTGCGGCCTCAACCCGGCGAAATTCCCCTACCCGCGCGCGGCGGCCCGCGCCTCGATGCCCGCCGACTGGAACGCGAGGACGGCCGCCCCGAGGAGGCCGGCGTCGCCACCGAGCGAGGTGCGCGCCAGCGGGACGCCGCCCGCGTAGCGGGGCAACGCCACGTCGCGCGTCAACCGTTCGAGGTCGGCCCAGTACGGCGCCAGCCCCTGCGTCACGCCGCCGCCCAGGACCACTAACTCCGGGTCGAAGATGGCGAGCAACGAGGCGAGACCGTTCGCCAGGTGCCGCACCGTGGACTCCACGATCTCGCGCGCGGCGGCGTCGCCTTCCGCCGCCGCGGCGAACACTCCCTTCGCGGAGTCCCACGACAGGCCTCGGCGGCGCACCTCGGCGACGATCCCCGAGCCCGATGCCACCGCCTCCAGGCAGCCGCCGCAGCCGGCGCCGCAGGATGGGCCGCCCGGGGCGACGATCATGTGGCCCACCTCGCCGGCCCCGCCATGCGCGCCGGTCACCGGCCGGCCGTCCACGATGATGCCGCCGCCAATGCCGGTGCTCACCGTGACGTAGAGGAGGTGCCTCATGCCGATGCCTGCGCCAAACCGCGTCTCCGCCAGCGCGGCGAGCGTCGCGTCGTGTCCGACGTGGACCGGCAGCCCGAGGGCCTCCGACAACGTGGGCACCATCGTCTCGTCGTGCCAACCGGGGAGGTTGGGCGGAAACCGGTACTTGCCGGTCGCGGGGTCGACCGGTCCGGCCGTAGCGACGGCCGCCGCGACGACCTCACCGGGCACGGCCGCATTCGCGCGCACCTCGGTCATAAGCACCGCAAGGCGCCCGGCGGCGTCGGCCAGGCCGCGCTCCGGTTCCGTGGCGATGGTGGCTCGCTCGATCAGCACGCCGCGGGCATCGACGACCGCGGCCCGCATCGATGTGCCACCGATATCCGCCACAAGCACCAGGGGGTCGCCGGACATCATGGTGGCAGTGTCCGCCGCGGTCAGGGCGCGCGACAACTACGCGGGCCGCCTGCTCGGCTCGCGCTGGTCCAAGCGCTCGCCCAGAATGGGCCGGCGGGGCTTCCGGTTCCTCCAACGCGTGCATGTCCGCGCTATCGTTAAGGGGCGACGAGGGAGGCGGCCATGTCATGGATCATCCGCCGCGGCGAGCGACGCGACCGAAACCGGGTGCTCGCCCTCTGGGAGGAGTCCGGCCTGGGGGTCACCGAGGACGACGAGTGGGAGGCGCTGGTCTCCGGGCGCTCGGCGGCGATCCTGGTGGCGCAGTCCGGCGACCGCATCCTCGGTAGCGCCGTCGCGACCTTCGATGGCTGGCGCGCGTACGTCTACCACGTGGTGGTGGCGCCGGACGTCCGCGAGCAGGGCATGGCGCGCGAACTGATGGAGACGGCGGAGACGTACCTGAAGCAGGGCGGCGCCCGACGTGTCTACGTGATGGTGAACCAGGAGAACAGCGCCGGGCTCGCGCTGGCCGCCAGTGTCGGCTACGAGCCGCTGGGGGACATCGCCCTGCTCAAGGAGTTGAAGGCGCCGGCGGGCAGCCGCAGTGCCTGGTAGCGGCGCCATCGCAGCGACCATCGCGCTCGGCGTGCCCGTCCGACTGCCGGGACGGGCTAGGCCCAACGAGGACTCGCGCTGTCGCGCCATGACTCGAGCACCGTCAGTCGGCTTGGCGACGCACTGCGTAATTGAGGTGCGTCGCGAGCGGCGAATGGACGGCCTCCTGGATCTCGAGTGAGCACTGACGGTGGTCGACTCCCGCGAAGAGAGAGACCCCAGACCCCAGTAGCGCGGGCGCGAGTGCGATCGAGCACTCATCGATCAGGCCGGCGTTGAGGTACTGGCGGATCGCTTCGGCCCCACCGCCGATGCGGATGTCTTTCTCGCCGGCGACCTCGCGCGCCTGCCGCAGCGCGCTCTCGATGCCGTCGTTCACGAAGTAGAAGGTCGTGCCGCCCGGGCGCTCCCACGGATCGCGCACCTGGTGGGTGAGGACGAACACCGGCGTGTGGAAGGGCGCATCCTCGGGCCAGCCGGTTTCGCCGCCGTCGAACATCCGCTTGCCGATGATGGTGACGCCGGTCCGGTTGAACGTCTGCTCGAGGATCTCGTTGTCCTTGCCCGTCTCACCGCCCTGGCCAAGGTGCAGGTTCTCCCGGAGGAAGCGCTGCGGGAACGCCCACCCCTGGAGCTGCATCCACTGGGAGCGAGATTCCTCCCCGGCGCCCCCGATGTCGGTCCACTCGTCAGGAGCGATGAAGCCATCGAGAGACATCGAGACGCTGAAAAAGACCTTGCTCATTGCGAATGACCTCCCCGCGTCACCGCCTAGCTCTCGTCGACGGCCAGCGTCGCGATGTAGGCGGCCAGCTTCTCGAGGCCCTCACGGGCGCCCTCGATGGCGTGGTACTGCTCTACCACCCGGTCGCGCTGTTCCTTCGTCTTGAGGACGTTGCGCAGGGTGAGCTCCGTGGCATCGCCCTGCTCGACGAACGTCACAGTTGCGGTGAATGCCTCCGGGTCGTCCTGGCTCTCGCCGTGGAGCATGACGAGACGCTCTGGAGCGACGATCTCGAGCCATTCGATACGGTTCGGGTAATCGGTGCCGTCCGGGCCATGCATGGTGAAGTCCCACACGCCACCCGGGCGGAACTCGAACGAATGCGTCGTGGTGGTGAAGCCGTTCGGCCCCCACCACCGCTCGAGGTGCGTGAGTTCGGTGTACGCCTGGAACACCAGGCGCCGAGGCCCCTCGATCACCCGTGACACCACGATCTCGCGCTCCGTGGCCGCCTGGCTGCTAGCCGTCCCCGCCATCTGACTGCTCCTCTCGCTGGAGCTCCTTCACGTACTCGTTGAGCCGGTCGAAGCTCTCGTTCCAGAATTGCTCGAAGCCGCCGACCCACTCGTGGATCGGCTGGAGGCCCTGTGCCTCAAGGCCGTAGAGCCGCCGCTGCCCCACCTGCCGCACTCGCACGAGTCCGACATCGCGCAGCACGCGCAGGTGCTTGGAGGTGCCGGGCTGGGTGATGCCTAGCTCGCTTGCCAGGTAGCCGACCGGCCGCTCACGGGCTTTGAGCAGCGTGAGGATCGCCCGGCGTTGCGGCTCGGCGATGGCGTTGAAGGCATCCGAGGTCGTCGCGGCTCGTGGCATGGCCAGAAGTATATTCCCATATGGGAATACGTCAAACGCCCAACACGCGGGACGCTGGCTACCGCAACTCCACCGTCCCGCGCGGCGTCTCGATGGTCGCGATCAGCGCCGGCAGGCCTGCTTCCGTCACGTCGAGCCCGAGCTCGAGCGCGTCGAGCAGCGCGGCGATCCGCGCGGGCTCTGGGTGTTCGGCGCGCAGTGCGACGATGCGGCAACCGCCGGGTGCATCCTCCGAGGGGTGCGGGGCGTCGCCCCAGTCGATGAGAAACGGTACGAGCCCGTCGCCCGGCCGGCGACCGGTGGTGAGGCGCCAGCGCAGCAGCACGCCGTCGGGGCGCTCGCGGCTCATGGGCCTCGCGGGTCCGATGTCGACGCCTCGATGCAGCGCCATTTCCGCCTGCGTCGCGATGATCGGCGACTTCGCCGCCCACGTCGCCAGGCGCGCCACCGGTTCGGGCGGGCCGACCGGCGCGTCCTCGGGCGGTGGGGGCTGCGCCGGGTCGGGGGCGAGCACCTCGAGGTAGCGCGCGGCGCCGAGATCGAGCAGGGCGTTGCGGGTGCCGCGGCCGGGATGCACCCCGCCGAGCACCGCGCGGACACCTAGGTGCCTCTCCAGTCGTCGATGGTGGCGTCTAGGTCCGGGACGCGGTACACGAGGTGGTCGAGGGCATCCAGGGCGTGCATGCCGCCTCCATCGAGCGCCCGATTGTGCGGTACGTGGGTGGCTGGCACGCTGCTCGCGCGCCGTCGGGCGCGGGTCCGGGCTGGAGGATACATGCCAGTGGTACTGGGAATCGCCCTGGGGGGTGCGATCGGCGCGGTACTCCGCCACGGCCTGTCTACGGCGGTCACACGAGGCTCGGACGCGGGCGGGAGCGGCACGCTCGCCGTGAACCTGCTGGGCGCGTTCCTGCTCGGCTTGCTGCTTGGCGTCACTGAAGAGCGGCTACATATGGACCCGGCGCTCCGCAGCGCCCTGACGGTCGGCGTGCTGGGCGGGTTTACGACGTTCTCGACCTACACCTGGGACGTCGTGGAGCACTTCGAGGCGGGCCGCATCGCGGCGGCGGCTGCCCTCCTGGGCGTGACGGTCACGCTCGGGGTGGTCGCCATCGTGCTGGGACTGGCGCTGGGCCGCGGGACGTAGGGGCTACGGGTCGCGCTGAGCCGTCAACAAGAGCACCATTCCCGCGACGGCCGCCACGACGGCCGCGATCAACTCGATAGCCATGGCAGTCCTCCCTTATATGGATCATCGACACAAGGTGGACGTCACCAGAGGGAAGCCGGTTCCACCGGCCCCGACCACGGCCAGCCACCGCGTACCGGCCCGTCGCCATAGGATCAGCCGATGGTGCTCCGAATCGCCTCGATCGTCGCGACCACGGACCAGGGCCTCGTGCGCGCGGTCAACGAGGACGCCGCTTACGCCGCACTGACGCCCGAGGGCGCGGTCCTGGCCGTCGCCGACGGCATGGGCGGCCACCCTGGAGGGGACATCGCCAGCGCGTTCGCGATCGCAGCCACGGAGGGGCTTCGCACCTGCGAGGAGGTCCCCGAGGCGTGCCTGGACCGCGCCTGGCGTGCCGCGCTGACCGCGGTGCGCGATCTGGCGGCGCAAGACGCATCGGTCGCGACGATGGGGACCACGCTGACGGCCGCCCTCGTGCGTGGCGGGCGGGCGTGGCTGCTCCACATCGGCGACAGCCGAGGGTACCTCTACCGGCCCGGCATAGGGCTGCGGGCGCTGACCACGGACCACTCGCTCGCCGGCGAGGCCGTCAGCAGCGGCGCCCTCGACGCCGACGCGGCGCGCGATGACGCCCGCCGGCACGTCCTGACCCGCGCGATCGGCCCCCGCGATGCGCAACCGGACATCCTCGGCCCGCAGGAGCTGGCAGCGGGCGACCGGCTGCTACTGCTCACCGATGGCGTCACCGGCGTGCTGTCGGACGGCGAGATCGCGGCGGCGGTCGAGGGGCGCAGCCCGCGCGACGCCGCCACGGAGCTGCTGCTCGCCGTGCACGTGCAGGGTGCGCCGGACAACTCGGGAATTGCGATGCTGGAGGTCGGCGCGTGAAATGGCTAGGCCTGCTCCTCACGGTGACCGTCGCCGCGGCTCTGCTGCTGGGGTGCGACAGCGAAGAGCCGGCGACGCCCGCGGACCGGACGGCAGTCGCCTCGCCGATCCCAAGCACCGCCGCGTCGCCCTCGGTCGGCGGGGAGCCGACTCCCGCATCGACGGCAACGGCGACGGCGAGCGCGGAGCCCACCACCGTGACCCCCGCGCCCATCGGTCTGGAGCCGGCGTTCGGCGGCCGCGAGTTCGACCGGCCGGTCGAGCTGGTGCCGTATCCCGGCGGTGAGTTCCTGGTCGCGGAGCAGGACGGCCGCGTGTTCCGCCTCGACGCCACGGGGGAGGGCGACCTGTGGCTCGACCTGCGCGACCAGGTGAGCCGCGACGGGAACGAGGAGGGGCTGCTCTCGATCGCCCTCGACCCGGCGTTCGAGGCGAACGGGCGGCTCTGGGCGTACTACTCCGTCGCCGGGGGCGAGCGCCGGACGCGCCTCGCATGGTTCGAGGTCGTGGGCGAACGCGTCGACCGGGCGAGCGAGGTGACCGTGCTGGAAGTGCCGCAGCCGTACGCAAACCACAATGGCGGTGCCATCCGGTTCGATGCCGGCGGGCTGCTCTACCTCGGGCTCGGCGATGGTGGCCTCGCCGCCGACCCGCACGGCAACGGCCAGGACCCCACGACCCTACTCGGCTCCGTGCTGCGCCTGGACGTCAGCGCCTCGAGCGCCGAGGCACCGTACCGGGTGCCGCCAGACAACCCTTTTGCGAGCGGCGCGGACGGTGCGCCCGAGGTGTGGGCGTACGGCCTGCGCAACCCGTGGCGCATGTCCTTCGACCCGGCCACCGGCGCCCTGTGGCTCGGGGACGTCGGGCAGGACGAGTTCGAAGAGATCGACATCATCGAGCGCGGCGGCAACTACGGATGGAATCGGATGGAGGGGGGCGCCTGCTTCCAGCCGCCCAGTGGCTGCGACACGAGCGGGACGGTGCCGCCCGTGGCCACATACGGGCGTGACGGCGGAGGCTGCTCTGTGACCGGCGGCGTCGTCTACCGTGGCGTCCGTGTGCCCGAGGTGGCTGGCGCCTACCTCTACAGCGACTACTGCAGCGGCGAGGTGTGGGCCATATCCGCCGCCGACCCCGCCGAACCGGTGCTGATCGCCGGTGGTGCCGGCTCGGTGACGGCGTTCAGCGTCGACCATGAGGGTGAGATGTACCTGCTGCGCTTCGACGGCGCGATCATGCGAGTGGTCAGCCCGTAGGCGGGACGACCGGGAGCATCGGATGGCGTACGACGTGGCCCTTCGCGACCGCGCCCTGGACGCGCTCGCCGCGCTGGGCGAGGTCCACGGCCGAGCGATGTTCGGTGGCTACGGGACTTTCGAGGGCGAGGCGATGTTCGCCCTGATCGCCGCCGACACTCTGTACTTCAAGACTGATGACGCCTCGAAGGTGCGGTACCAGGAGGCGGGTTCGTCGCCCTTCAACCCGTACGGTGATGCCGAGTGGACGTTGAAGTACTACGCGGTGCCAGAGGCCGTGCTGGACGACCCGGACGCGGTGATCGCCTGGGGCCGGCAGGCCGTCGAGGTCGGCCACCGCACCCGCCGGCCGCGCCGGTCACGCCGGTCGCGCCAGCGCGAGCAATAGACGCCCGGGCGCATACGCAGGCGCCCCGCTAGCATCCTCGCATGGTCTGGGTCATCGTCGCGCTGTTCGTGGTCTATGTCGTCGCCACCACCTGGCAGATGCGGCGAGCCGTGCGCACCAGCGAACCGGTGGCGCGCCAACGCGAGGCCATGCGGCTGCTGCTGATGGTGTTCGCGGGCGTGCCGTTACTCGTGGTGCTGATCCTCGTCGCCTAGCCGTCACGACCTCGACCAGCATCGATGAACGCCGCGCCCTCGTGCCGCAGGAGCCAGCCCTTACGGTCGAGGCCACCGCCATAGCCAGTGAGCGTGCGGTCCGCGCCGATCACACGGTGGCAGGGGACGATGACGCCGGTGGGGTTCGCCCCGTTCGCGAGGCCGACCGCCCGTACCGCGCTCGGCCTGCCGATGCTCTGGGCCAGCTCACCGTAGGAGCGGGTCGCGCCCGCGGGAATCGCGCGCAGCGCGTCCCACACGACGCGCTGGAACGGCGTCCCGGCCGTGCGCACCGGCACGGCGTCGAGCGCGTCTGTGGCGCCGTCGAAGTAGGCGCGTAGCGCATCGCGGACGACCGTCGAGGCGGCGCCGTCGACCAGTCGCACTCCGCCCGCGCCGTACTGGCGACGCAGGATCGTGTGCATGCGCTCCTCGTGGTCGTCCCAGTCCGTGGCGCGCACGAACCCGTCGCGGTCGGAGACGATCAGCATCGCCCCAATCGGTGTCGCGAACCGGTCGAGCGTGAAGTCCTCGGGGGGGCGTGGCGGCATGGTGATCTCCGTTCAGCCGCCACGCATCCTGGGTGGCAGCTCGTCCAGTGTGCCCGCTGGGCGGCCGAGCGATCAGACAGATTCGGACATATGCTCGGGATGTCCGAATTTGTCCGGCATCCGCGCGGCCGCTGCGGCAGAATCGAGCCATGGACACCGCAACTCTCGCCTCCGTCATCTCGTCGTCGTCGCCGGCCCCCGCAGGGTCTCACGCGCTCAACGCCGTGCGCACCACGGGGATCTACTGCCGCGACGGCTGCTCGGGGCGTCCGCTCGCGCGCAACGTCACCAGGTACGCCTCGGCAGTGGCGGCTGAGGCCGCGGGCTACCGGCCCTGCCTGCTCTGCCGGCCCGACCGCCTGCCGCCGGCCACCGCGACCGGTGCGCACGAGGTCGTAGCGCGCGCGCTGCTCCTGATCAGCGAGGGCGCCCTGGATGACGAGACCGAGGCCACGCTCGCGGGCCGCCTCGGTGTCACAGCGCGCCACCTCCGACGCCTCTTCCAGGAACACGTCGGCGCAACGCCCGCCTTCGTGGCCCGCTCAAGGCGCGCCCACTTTGCCCGCCGCCTGCTCGACGAGACCGACCTGCGCATCGCCGACATCGCCGGCGCCTCGGGCTTCGCCAGCGTGCGCCAGATGAACCGCGTGATGCAGTCCGTGTTTCGCTTCACGCCGGCGGAATTGCGGGCGCGGCGTCGCGACCGCGACCGGCTGGTGGCGGACGGCGGCATCCGCCTCCGCATCCCCTATCAAGGCCCGCTCGACTTCGAGCGCCTGCTCGCCTACCTCGCGGCCCGCGCGATCCCCGGCGTCGAGTCTGTCGAGGTCGGCGTGTATCGCCGGACGACCTCCACCCACGGCGAGCCGGGCGTGATCGAGGTCGCCGCGGGTGCCGACGCCCAGCACCTGGAGGCGGTAGCCCACCTGCCCGCCCTCAGCACGCTGATCGACGACGTGGCCCGCATCCGCCGGCTCTTCGGCCTCGATTCGCCGGGCGCGGAGGCGACGGCGCTCGCCACGGACCCGCTGCTCGGTGAGACAGTCCGCGAGCACCCGGGGATTCGAGTGCCGGGCGCGTGGGACCCATTCGAGACCGCGGTCCGGATCGTCCTGGGCCAGCAGGTCTCTGTCGCCGCCGCGACGACCCTCGTGGGCCGCCTGGTTGAGGAGGTGGGTCAACCCGTCGAGGGTCTGCGGCCGATGGGGCTGTCGCACCTGTTCCCCTCGGCCATGCAGATCGCCGGCGCGAGCCTGGAGCGGCTGGGCAGCATCGGCATCCCGGCGTCGCGGGCGCGGGCGCTGCGCGAGTTCGCCCTCGCCTACGCGGACGAGCGCGTCCGCCTCGACGCCGCCACGCCGCTCGAGGAGCAGGCGCGGGCGTTGGAGGCGCTGCCCGGCATCGGACCGTGGACGGCGCAGATGATCGCGCTGCGCGCGACGGGCCACCGCGACGCCTTCGCCGCCGGTGACATCGGCCTCAGGCGGAATGCCGCCCGGCTCGCCGGCCAGCCGGGGACGCTCCCCACCGCGGACCTGGAGCGGCTCGCCGAGGCGTGGCGCCCGCATCGGGCGCTGGCGGCCATCCACCTCTGGATGGCCGCGTAGCGCCGTGGCGTTTGCGGCGCGAGGGACGATGGAGGGGCCCCGAGAGGAGCCCGTCCGATGCCCGACGCGACGCCAACGCAGCGGACCAGGATGCACGCCGCATCGGTCCATGCTGCCTGGACCACCCAGTGACCGGCGCGCATCAAGCGACCCGTGCACCCGAGGTACGCGCCCGACGCACGACCTGGCCCGCCTACGCCGCGGCGGCATGGAGCCTGATCTTCGCGATTCCCAGCTTCTATTGGGCCGCAGGCGGCACCTTCGGCCTCGATACCCTGGCGCGGAGCTTCGAGGAGGCGGGGGAGTCACCAGAGGCGGCCGAGGTCGCTGTCGTGGCCGCGACCGCCATCGCGAAGGTGATCGGGGGTGTCCTCGCGCTGGCGCTCGTCAGCGACCGTGGACGGGCGATTCCTCGGAGGCTGTTGCTGCTCGCAGCATGGGGCGTGGCCGCGCTGCTCCTCGTCTACGCCGTGGCGAACACTGTGCAGCACGCCCTCTTTGTCTCGGGCGCCCTCGACACGCCAGGCGGCTTGGGCGGCTACGCCGCGCGGTGGCATCTGTTCTTCTGGGACCCCTGGTGGCTGCTCGGCGGCGTCCTCTTCGCGCTGGCCGCCCGCGAGTATGGCAGGAGCACCGCCGAAGTTGACGCCCTCGACGGGCGGACGGGATACTGACCCTCTATGAATCCGGTCACGACCACCTCGACCACTCCGCAGGAGCCGGCGCGACGCAACAGCGGCGCGGCGCTTCTCCTCGTCCTTAGGTAGGCGACGCTGCGCTCTCGTCGCAGCGTCGCCGGCCCGCGTAGCGGGCACCGCCGCCACCCCCGAAGATGTCCGGCAGGGCCTCAGCCCGACCGGGCCGTACGGGCAGGACGAGACGACGATGGCTACCGAACCCAAGACACAGAGCAGGACTGGCGCAGGTCGCGGCGTCGAGCGCTACGACCCGACGACCATCGAGCGGCGCTGGCAGGAACGATGGGCCGCCGACGGCCTCTATCGCACGCCGGATAACGCGCCGGGCAAGCAGAACCGCTACCACCTGACGATGTTCCCCTACACGTCGGGGGACCTGCACGTGGGGCACTGGTTCGCGAAGGCGCCGTCCGATGCGCTGGCGCGCTACTACCGGATGCGCGGCTACAACGTCATGTTCCCCATCGGCTTCGACGCCTTCGGGCTGCCGGCGGAGAACGCCGCCATCAAGGATGGCGTCCACCCGCGCGACTGGACGAACGCGAACATCGAGCGCATGCGCGGGCAACTGAAGCGCATGGGCGCGATGTTCGACTGGCAGCGCGAGGTGAACAGCAGCGACCCGGCGTACTACCGCTGGACGCAGTGGTGGTTCCTGCAGCTGTACCAGCGGGCCCTGGCCTACAAGAAGCTGGCCGCGGCCAACTGGTGCCCCTCATGCAACACGACCCTGGCGAACGAACAGGTGATCGATGGCCGCTGCGAGCGCTGCGACACGCTGGTCGAGCAGCGCCAGATGGACCAGTGGTTCTTCGCCAGCACTCGGTACGCCGAGGAGCTGCTGGACAACGACGGCCTGGAGTGGCCCGAGCACGTCAAGGTGATGCAGCGCAACTGGATCGGCCGCTCGGAGGGCGCGGAGGCCTCGTTCGCCCTCGAGCAGCCTGCGGCGGACGGCACCGACGAGATCCGCATCTTCACCACGCGCCCGGACACGCTGCACGGCGTGACGTTCATGGTGCTGGCGCCGGAGCACCCTCTGGTGGAACAGGTCACCAGGCTCGAACAGCGCGCCGCGGTCGACGCTTACGTGGAGCAGACAGGGCACGTGACGGAGATCGAGCGCCAGTCGACCGAGCGCCACAAGACCGGCGTGTTCACCGGGGCGTACTGCATCAACCGCCTGACCGGCGAGCGCGTCCCGATCTGGGTCGGTGACTACGTGCTGGCGACGTACGGCACGGGCGCCATCATGGCCGTCCCCGCCCACGACCAGCGTGACTTCGAGTTCGCGCAGGAGCGCGGGCTGCCGGTGAAGGCCGTGATCGCGCCGCCGGAGTGGGACGGGCAGCCGCTGACCCAGGCGTACGTCGACGAGGGCGAGATGGTGAACTCCGGGCGCTTCGACGGCCTGCCTTCGGCCGAGGGGAACCGCGCGGTCACCGAATACCTGGCCGAGCAGGGCTGGGGCGGCAGCCGCATCCAGTACCGCCTGCGCGACTGGTTGATCTCGCGCCAGCGCTACTGGGGCGCACCGATCCCGATCCTGTACTGCGAGCAGTGCGGCACGGTCCCGGTGCCCGAGGACCAACTACCGGTCGAGCTGCCGTACGACGTGGAGTTCTTACCGACCGGACAGTCGCCGCTGGCGCTGTCCGACGCCTTCGTGAACACGACCTGCCCGAAGTGCGACGGCCCGGCGCGGCGCGAGACGGACACGATGGACACGTTCATGTGCTCCTCGTGGTACTTCATGCGCTACGCCGACCCCGACAACACCGAGGCCCCGGTGTCGCGCGAGCTGGCCGAGGCGTGGCTGCCGGTGGACCAGTACACCGGCGGCTCCGAGCACGCGGTGATGCACCTGCTGTACGCGCGCTTCTTCTACAAGGCGGCTCGCGACATCGGCGTGGTGCCGGGTAACGAGCCGTTCACGCGCTACTTCTCGCAGGGCCAGATCCTGGGGCCGGACGGCCGCCGCATGTCCAAGTCGCGCGGCAACGTCGTCGCGCCGGACGCCCAGGTCGAGAAGTGGGGCGCGGACTGCTTCCGCGCCTACCTGATGTTCCTGGGACCGTGGGACCAGGGTGGCCCCTACGACGTCGATGGCATCGTGGGCGTCTCCCGATGGCTAAACCGCGTCTGGAACGTGGTCACCGACCCGCCGGAGCTGGCGGACGACGCCGTGAGCGCCTCCGAGCTGCGCCGCGCGGCGCATCGGACGCTGGCGCGCGTGACCGCCGACATCGAGGCGAAGCGCTTCAACACGATGGTCGCGGCGCTGATGGAGCTGACAAACACGCTCCAGCGCTTCCGTGACGCCGGAAGCGCCGACAGGGCGGCCTGGGACGAGACGGTGCGCCTGCTGCTGTTGTCGCTGGCACCCTCGTGCCCCCACATCGCCGAGGAGCTGTGGGAGCGCGTCAGCGGCGAGTACTCGGTACACGTGCAGCCGTGGCCGGAGTACGAGGAAGCCCTGACGCACGAGGAGCTGGTGACCGTGGCCGTGCAGGTGAACGGCAAGGTGCGCGGGCACATCCAGGTGCCGGCGGACGCCGACGAGGCGGCCGCGCGCGCCGTGGCGGAGGCGGAGCCCCGCATCCGCGAGCAGCTACAGGGACACGAGGTGGCGCGCGTGATCTTCGTGCCGGGACGCCTTTTGAACATCGTCGTCCGATAGGCGATGATCCGCCGGTGTACCGCCGCCTCGCTTCGCTGCCACACGCGCTAGCGGCCCTGCTATTCCTCGCGGGTGGCGCGCTCGTCGCGTGCAGCACGCCGGCGGCGCCATCGCGCCAGACGGAGCCGTCCGCGGAGCCGACCGACGCGCACGTCGAGCGCATCGAGACGGCGGATGGGGTTGGCCTGGACGCCCGGCTCTACGCCGGAAGCGGGCCACGCCTCGCGATCTTCATGCACGGCTACGGTGGCCGGCAGCAGGCATGGGTCCCGACCATCGAGGCCTTGCTGCAGAAGCTGGACGCGGCGGCGCTCACCTTCGACTTCCGTGGTCACGGCGACTCCGACCAGGCGCCAGTGGATACGGGACGGCTGGTGGCAGACGTCACCGCGGCGGTCGCCTTCGCGCGGGACCACGGCTACACCTCGATTGTGCTCATCGGCGCATCGATGGGTGGGACCGCGGCGATCGTTGTGGCGGAGAAGGACCCGAACCTGGCCGGGGTTATCGCGCTGTCGGCGCCGGCGCAGTTTGGTGCGCTGGACGCGCTGGCGGCAATTGCGGGCGTCGAGGCGCCACTTGCGCTACTCGCAGCCCGCGGTGACCTCTCGGCAGCCGACTCGCTGCGGCTGCTGCGGGAGGAGGCTGGGCTGCCCACGACGCATTCGTGGCTCTACGACGGGGAGGCACACGGGACCGAGCTGCTGGATTCCGAGCAAGGGCCGGCGGTGCAGCAGTACGTCGAGAGACTGCTCCGGGAGTTCTGGCCGGCAGGAGGCTGACGTTCGTCGCCCGTGGTGCGTGGGGCGTCAGTCCTCGTCGCGGTCCTTCTCGAGCGTCGGGTCGTCGTCCAGTGGAGGCCGGTCGAAGTCGTCGATGACCGGCGCCTCGTCCTCGATCGCGGCCGGCTGAACCGTCGAGGGCCGCCGCTGGAGCAGGTTGTCCAGGTCGTGACTGGCGCTCTCCAACGGCGCCTGCGCGGAACTCCCGGCCGGCGGGTCGCGGCGTAGCGGCAGCGGCTGTCGCTCGGGCAGCCCTCCACGTGGCGCCTCGGCGTCTGCCCAGCCGGAAGCGCCGTCGTAGGAGCCGCCGACACCGGCGCTCTGACCGGAGAGTGGCGCGGCCCGCATGGATGCACCGACCGGATGCTCGTCGGGGTCGTCCGGTTCGCCGTCCCAGTCCCCGCCGTCGGCGTCGGCGTCGTCGTCGAACGCGGCCTCGCCCGTCGCGCGGCTGGCGGCGTCGTACGCCTCGTTCGCGGGGTCCGGCGCGTCGTCCTCGTAGGCGGCGAGACCGAAGGGCGGCGCCTCGCGGTCATCCTCCAGCTGGTCGATGCCCGACTGGACGGAGCGCACGAAGGCCTGCAACTGGCGCTCGAGGCGGTTCAGGAGTTCGCGGGCATATTCGTCCGCGGCGCGCATTTGCTGCTGCGCCAGGCGGCGGGAGTCCTCCAGCCGCTCGCCGATGTCCTGGTTCGCCTGCTGGATGCGCTCCTCCAGGCGCGCCTCCGTATGCACCGCGATCTCCTCCGCGCGACGCCGCGCCGACTGTGTCAGCTCGTGCTCCTCGACGAGGCGGGTGGCGCGCTCCTCGGCGCGGGCAACCACCATGCGCGCCTCCTCCTCCGCCTCGCGCATGACGGAGTCCTGGCGCGCGACGATGTCCTGCGCGTCGCGCACCTCGCGCGGCACGGCGATGCGCATCTGGTCGATGATGTCGAGCATGCGGCGCCGGTCCACGATGGCCCGGTTGCCGATCGGCATCTTCTGGGCGCCCGCAACCTGCTCTTCGAGCCGGTCCACCAGGTGCAGCAGGTCCATGTCGCCTCCCTGCGCTACAGCGCGATCACCGTGCGGCTAGTCCGCGCGTGTCGCGAACTTGGCGCGCAGCGCCTCGTTGACGCCGGGCGGCACGAAGTCCGAGACATCGCGTCCCAACGAGGCGAGCTCGCGCATCCGCGAGGCGCTGATGTAGAGGTACTCGACGGCGGTCATCAAGAACGCCGATTCGATCTCCGGCGCCATATTGCGGTTCATGAGAGCCATATCGAACTCGACCGTGAAGTCGGTGATCGCGCGCAGGCCACGCACCAGCACGGTGGCCCCGTGCTGGTGGGCCGCGTCCACCGTGAGGCCGGCGTGCGAGGTGACCTGGACGTTCTTCAGCCCCGCCCCAGCCACGGCGTCCTTGACGAAGCGGACCCGCTCCTCCGTCGAGAACAGCGTCGAGCCGCTGTGGACCACGCTCACCACGACCGAGTCGTAGATGCTCGCGGCACGGCCCACGATATCCATGTGACCGTTCGTAACCGGGTCAAAGCGCCCCGGGTACATAGCGATCGTCATTCAGACCCCTCCCCAAGCAAACGATAAATCGCGACCGCACCGTCGCCCTGGCGCCGGTCACGCCAGAGGGCGCGCCCGGTCAGCACGGGAGGCGGCTCGGTGCGCGCGGCGTGCTCCACGATAATCACGGAGGCCTCGGCCAGCGCCCCTTGCACGGAGGCGGCGATCGCCTCCCACGGGCCGGGGTCATCATAAGGGGGATCGGCCAGTACAAGCGTGCACGTGTAACCCGGCGCCGGCCTCCAGCGTCCCACGCGGGCCGTTACGACCGTCCCCCGATCGGCCAGCCGCGTCCGCTCGAGGTTCTCGCGCACCACGGCGGCAGCTCGGGCGTCCGCTTCGACAAAGGTGCAGCGGCCGCCGCCGCGCGACAGCGCCTCGATGCCCAGTGCGCCGCTCCCCGCGTACAGGTCCAGCACCTCCGAGAAGTCGGCCCCCGCCGCCTCCAGCATGGAGAAGAGCGACTCGCGAAGCCGCCCGGTGGTCGGGCGCGTGCGCCCGCCCCGCGGCGACCTCAGTTCGATGCCTCGTGCGGTTCCGGCGATCACGCGCATCGCATTCGCATCGCGCCTAGTTCCCGGCCGGGCCCGGCGGGCCGTCGCCCGGCGCGCCACCGTCATCGTCCGGCTCTTCCGTGGGCTCCTCGGTCGCCTGTGGCTCCTCAGTCGCCTCGGGCTCGTCGGTGGCCTCCGGCGTAGCCTCGTCGACCGGCGTATCCGTCGCGGGCGGCGCCGTCTCCTCGGCCGGCGGGGTCGGCTCCACCTGCTCGCCGTCCGCGGTCACGCGGAGGGCGAACTGCTGGCCGACGAAGACCGTGCCGTCCGAGACGACGAGCGTGACGTCGTAGACGCCCTCCTCTTCGGGCGCCCGCCAGACGATCACGCCGGTGTCGCTGCCGCCTTCCCAGCAGGCGCCCGCGCCCTCGATGGTCCCACCGGTCGTGCGCCAGCATGGCGCCAGGTACGGTCCATAGGGCTGGAGCAACTCGACCGAGCCCACCTCGAGGTAGGAGAGCACTGGCGACCAGACATCCGGCAGCGCCTCGTCCGCCTGTGCGTCCGCCACCACGACGCCACCCAGGCCGAAACGTGCGGCCAGGTCGAGCCGGAACGCCGCCGAGTAGCGGTTCTCGATCCACACCGTGTGTGGCCCGCTCTGATCGGTGTATGAATAGGCGACGGCGCGCGCCTGGTCGTCCCACAGCAGTCCGGAGTTGCCCACCTCCGAGTCGATGTTCACCCCGCTCACGGTGACCGGTTCGCCCAGGCCGACACCTCCGCCCTCCAGGCGGGCATTGACCGTGCTGGCGCGCACCAGGGCGTCCCGCAGGGGCAGCTGCTGGATGCCGTCCGGTCCTCGATGATGCGACTGCCGCTCCAGCACGAGCGACACCTTGCCGAGGTCTACGCCGTCGTCCCGGCGGGCCGTCAGCAGCGCCTCCACCTGGTTGTAGTACGTGGAAGCGTCCACCGGTGCGCGCAGCCAGAGCGCGTCCGCCGCGTTCACCAGCTCCGACCACTCGTACGCGTCGACGTTTGGGGCGGCGGGTGTGGTGACGGTGACCGCGAGTTGCAGGTCATCCTCGCTGAGCCGCGCGGACAGCGCCTCGATGAACCCCGTGAAGGCCGCGCGCTGCTCCGCCGCAATGCCCTGGTAGTCGATGTGTACACCGCCGGCGCCGGCCGAACGCGCCGCCTGGACGATCTCGTCGACGTGCGCGCTCACGAGGTCGTCGGAGGCAAAGATCTGCCCCAGCGCCTCGTCGCCCGGTCCGGCGGTGACGCCGAAGTAGACGGACAGTTCAGAGCCGGCAGCCGTGCTGGACCCGACGCCCGAGAAGGCGTCCTGCGTCACCTGCAGGGTGGTCGTCTCCTCCTCGCCGGCGAGCGCGGGCACAGCCGCGAGCACCGAGACGGCCGTCGCGCTCGACGCCACGGCATCGGCAGGCGCCTGGCCAGCCGGGACGATGGCCGCGAACGTGCGCGCCGTCTGGGTGGCACGCAGCACCGCCAGGTTCGGCGGCAGCGCATCGATGTCGCCCTGCGCGGACGAGCCTTCCTCCACCGGGGTCACCGAGGCGACTCGGCTCCAGCGCTCCCCGTCGTGCGAGTAGAAGGCCAGGTTGCGGCCGTCCTCCGTCGGCTCGGTCAGTTTCACCGTCAGGGTCCACGGTCCCTGCGCGTCCGGCGACGCTTCGAGGTCATAGAGGCGTGACAGCGCGACGAGGCCCTCCGGCGTCTCCGGCACCGAGTCGCGGGCGCGGGGGATGATCCCTCCCTGGTCCGGGCCCGCACCACCACCACCACCGCCACGGTCCAGGATCGAGATCGGGGGCAGCACCAGGATGGCGATCACGATTCCGAGCAGCACGATCACGCCCAGCACGCGGATCAGCTGGGTGTCGCCCTCGTCGCCGCTACCAGGGGGACCTCCGGCGCCTCGAAAGCGTCCGACGTCCTCGTCGTCCTCGAAGATCACCGGCGCGAAGATCGGGGGCTCTCCCCGGTCGGGGCGGCGGGGCCGTTCCGGCGCGGGACCGCGATCACTGGGTCGTTCAGCCATCGAGCGCCTCCTTGCGCGCGGAGCGGGGGAAGGGCGTGACGGTGATCGCGAGCTGCTCGCGGTCACGCATGATGGTCAGCTCGGCGGAGGGGCCCGCGGAAGCCACCTCCAGCAGATTCACCAGCGGGCGGTCGGTGTCCACGCTAATCCCGTTCACCCCGACCACCACGTCGCCCGGTAACACACCCGCATCGGCGGCCGCGCTGCCTTCTGCTACATCGATAATGAGCGCGCCGGCCGGTACAGGCAGCCCCTGTTCGGTCGCCAGTTCCGGCGTGACCGGTAGATGCTGGCTCCCGACCCGTTCGATACCGTACCGCGGCCGGGGGTTCCCGCCCGTCGCCAGGACGGCCTCGACGACCGGGCGGAGCGAGTTGGAGGAGTGGACGAGCGCCACGCCCTCCACCGTCTCGCCGGCCGGTGTCTGGCGCACGACGGTCGTGATCAGGCCTACCAGTTCACCCTGCAGGTTCACCAGCGCCCCGCCGGAATCTCCGTGGTTGATGGCGGCATCGGTCTGGAGCATGTCCCGTAGCACGACGCCCTGCCGGGGGAAGTCGATGCCCGTCGCGGAGACCACCCCGACCTTCACCTGGTTCTCGAAGTTCACCAGGCCGCCCGCGATCGCCGCGACCCGGTCGCCCAGCCGCAGCGCTTCCGAGTCCCCGATCTCGATCGCGCGTAGCCCTCGAGGGTCGACGCGCAAAACAGCCATGTCGTGGTACGGGGAGTCGTCCGCCACCAGCCGCGCCGGGCGGTGCTCGCCGGTGGAGAGCACGACCGTCACCACCTCGGCGCCTTCAACGACGTGGTAGTTCGTGATCACGTGCCCCTGGTCGCTCACCACGACGCCGGAGCCGATGTTCTGCCGCTCCAGCACGCGCCCGTCCGGCTGCGGCTCGTCCGGGAGGTCGGCGAGAACCGTGACGATGGCAGGGAGCGCCTCGTCCAGTGCGTCCCGCAGCTGTTGTCCCTCGGCGACGGCGGTCGCCGGCGCCTCGGGCGTGGGTCCCGCCGTAGCGACCGCGCCCGGGTCGTCCCGGAGCTGCAAGGCCACGAGTCCGCCGGCCGTGCCGGCCGCGGCGCCGAACAGGAGCACGAGCGTGGCCAGCGCGATCCATCGCTGCAGGCTGATCCTGGAGATGACGTCCACCCTCGGTTGCCCCGCCGCCGCCAGTCTATCAGCGCGGGGCTGGACGGCGGGGACTGCGCGACCTCCGATTGTCGCGAACGCATGTTCCCTTGCTCTTGCGATGCGAGGGCGAATTTCGGTAGAATATGCATTCGATTTCGCGGACTCACCCATGCGGTGAGTCCGCGTTGTCTCTCCCGGGGCCACGAAGATAGCGGGGCCTGAGCGGGGGAGGGAAGGGAACTATGCCCGAAGAAGGTGTCCTGCTGACGCGTGACGGGATCGAGCGGCTCAAGGAAGAGCTGAAGGAATTGCGCTCGGTGCGCCGCGCCGAGGTGGCGGCCGCGATCAGAGACGCGCAGGAACTGGGTCCGGACCAGCAGGACGGGCAGTACGAAGATGCCAAGAACCAGCAGGCCTTCCTCGAGGGCCGCATCGTCGAGATCGAGCGCATGCTGGAGCAGGCGGTTGTGATCGATGAGGCAGCGGCTCAGAAGTCGAAGGAAGTGCGCGTCGGTTCTACCGTCACGCTCAAGACCGGAGACGGGAAGAGCCGCAAGTACCAGCTCGTCGGCCCCGCCGAGGCGAACCCGCTGGAGGGCCGCATCAGCCATCAGTCGCCGGTGGGACGCGCGCTCCTGGGCAAGAAGCGAGGCGACAAGGTGATGGTACAGGCGCCCGCGGGCGAGATGGAGATGACGGTCACCACCGTCTCCTGACCCCAGGGATCGCGTAGCCGCATCGGCGGCCGCATGAAGGGCGCGGCGTCGCGCCCCTGGCCGGTTCACCGCTGTCAGACATCGGCAGTCAGCGTGCTTCTCGCGACTGCGCATATTCCCGCTCTATGCGTTACTGGTAGCCATGCCGACCGAAGCCGAGCTCTACGCCCAACGCCTGGAAAAGCGCGAGCGCCTGCTCCAGCGGGCGGACGCCTACCCGGCTCGCGTCCGGCGCACGCACACGGCCGCCGAGGCCCACGCCGCCTTCGCGGAGGCGGGCGAGGCGGAGGGAGCCGTAGCGGTCACGGTCGTGGGACGCGTCACGGCGCAGCGGGTGATGGGGAAGGCCGCCTTCCTCGACGTGCGAGATGGCACCGGGCACGTGCAACTCCACTTCCGGCGCGACCGCCTGGCGGACACCTTCGAGGACCTGCCACTCGTCGACCTTGGTGACTTCCTGGAGGCGACCGGGACGATGTTCCGCACGCGCACCGGTGAGGTCACGGTCGCCGTGGAGTCCTGGCGCGTGATCACGAAGGCGCTGCGGCCGCCCCCCGAGAAGTGGCACGGGCTCACGGATGTCGAGGCGCGCTACCGGCAGCGTTACCTGGACCTGATGGCGAACGAGCGCTCGCGCGAGATCGCGCGGACGCGCATCGCCGTGGTCGCGGCGCTGCGCCGCTTCTTCGTCGACCGCGGCTTCCTGGAGGTCGAGACGCCGGTGCTGCAGGATCAGGCTGGCGGCGCGGCCGCGCGGCCCTTTGTGACCCACCACAACGCGCTCGACCGCGACTTCTTTCTGCGCATCTCGCTCGAACTCCATCTGAAGCGGCTGCTCATCGGCGGTATGGAGAAGGTCTTCGAAATCGGCCGCGTGTTCCGCAACGAGGGCGTGTCCACCCGACACAACCCGGAGTTCACGCTTCTGGAGTCATACGAAGCCTACGCCGACTACGAGGACGTGGCCGCCATGGTGGAGGAGATGGTCGCCTACGTGGCGCTCGAGGTGCTCGGGGCGTCGCACGTCGCGTACGGCGAGGAGGTGATCCACCTCGCCGCCCCGTTCGCGCGGACGACGTACCGCCGGGCGCTGCAGGAGCAGTGCGGCTTCGACTACCGCGACTACCCGACCACCCAGGCACTGCGCGGGCTCGCGCAGGAGCGCGGCCTGGAGGTCGCACCGGGCGCCTCGTGGGCTACGGTCCTCGATCAGCTGATGTCCACGTTCGTCGAGCCGAAGCTCGTGCAGCCGACGTTCGTCTTCGATTACCCCACCGAGCTCTCCCCGCTCGCCAAGCGCAAGGTGGACGACGAGGGGGCCGTCGAGCGCTTCGAGCTGTTCGTCCGCGGCTTCGAGGTGGCGAACGCCTACTCCGAGTTGAACGACCCCGTCGACCAGCGGGCGCGCATGCAGGAGCAGGCGCAGAAGCGCGCCGAAGGCGACGACGAGGTCGAACTGGCGGACGAGGACTTCCTGCTGGCGCTTGAGCACGGCATGCCGCCCGCCGGCGGCCTCGGCATCGGCATCGATCGGCTGGTGCAGCTCATGACCGGCGAACACTCGCTGCGCGAGGTCATCCTCTTCCCGGCGATGCGCGAGCGGGCGCGCGAAGATGGCGCGACCGATGGCTAACGGCACGCCCGAGCCGCATCGAAACGGCCTGCGCCGCGTCCGCGAAGACGTACACATCCACTCCGACTACGGGACCCTCTACCGAAAGCTTGTGGACGTCTCGACCCACGATGAGTGGCTCGGGCCCCACTTTCAGGACGTCACCCACGACCCCGATGGCGGCGTCACCTTCCGGCTGGAGCTCCCGACCCGCACCGAGGGCGCACGGCTCCGTCGCGACCCTTACGAGCGGGAGGCGGTGGCCTTCGTCCGGGACGGCGCGGGTGCGCTCGACTCGGTGGTCTACGCCATCCACCGAGAGGGTGAGCGCGAGGTGCACCTGACGGTGGAGGCCGCCTACCACCCGGCGGGCGGCGCCCTCGGCGGGTTGCTCGAGCCACTGGTCCACCGTCCGCACCGCGTACAGGCGCTGCGCGAATCGCTGTGGAACCTCAAGCAGCTCATCGAGCGACGCGAGGAGTAGGCCCTCGAATGGCGCGCGACACGCGGCCGGCGGACAGCGGCCACGGACTGACCGGCCGCAGTATCGAGGCGGTGGTCTTCGACCTCGACGGCGTGCTCGTGGATTCAGAGCCGGTGCACTACCGGGCGCTCAAGGCCTTCGTCGCACCCGGCGAACTGACGGAGGAGACGTACCTCTCCATCGTCGGCACGAGCGTCGAGGAGACGATGCTGTGGGTTCGCCGGACGTACGGCCGGACTGAGCCGATCGAGGAGATGCGCGCCGCCAGCAGCGCACTGGTCTACGACGAACTGACGCGCGGCCCGCTGCAGGCCCTCGATGGCGCGCGTGAGCTGGTGGAGGCGGTCGTCGCGCGCGGTCTGCGCGTCGCGGTCGCATCGCAGTCCTCGCCACGCTGGGTCGAGGCGACGCTGCGCAGCATTGGGCTGGACGACCTCCTCACGACGGTGGTGACGGCCTCGGAGGTGGCACACGGCAAACCGGCGCCCGACATCTATCTGCACGCAGCAGAGCGCGTCGGCGTCGAGCCTGCCGCCTGCCTGGCCATCGAGGACTCCGACCCGGGCGTGCGTTCCGCCTCGGCGGCTGGACTCGCGGTCGTGCAGACGCGCCAGACGGCGACGGCGGCGCCGCCCATGGCCCAGGCGCACGCGGTCATCGACTCGCTCCGCGCGTTTGACCTCAGGTGGTTGGGCTAGGCGCGGGATACACCGAACTGTACAATTCGACACATGACCCACGTTACCAACCGCGGTGCTGTGCCAATCAGCGACGCGCGTGGCGAGCTTTCAGAGCTCGTCAATCGCGTGGCGTACCGCCAGGACCGCATACGTCTGTCCCGACGCGGGCGCGAGCTGGCTGCTCTCGTGTCCATCGAAGATGTGGAACGGCTGGAGGCGTTGGACCGGGCGGAGTCACAGCGGCCCACCGGCCCAATTCGCGAAGACGAGCCGGCCTTCGGCCTGCGCGCTGAGGATTACCCGGTGCTCGCGGAGATCTGGGACAACGAGGATGACGACATCTTCGACGAGCTATACGCCGGGACAGATCGTCCTCGTTGAGTTCGTCTTCACGACGCTAGACCGGGCGAAGGTCCGCCCCGCAATCATCCTCACGGGCGACGAGTACCACGCGCGGCGCGCCGACGCGATGATGCAGCCTCTGACCACAAGTGGGCGGCTCATCGATGGCGACTACGACCTCGAGGACTGGACGTCCGCCGGACTGCCGCGCCCCAGCCGCGCCAAGGGCGTGATCCAGACGATCCACCGCCAGTTCATCGCTCGGTCCCTCGGTCACCTGAGTCAGCGCGACTTCGAGCAGATCCGCCAACGGCTGTGTGCCATCCTCCGACTGTGACCGCTGCGATCCGGTCGCGTGACGCCACCGGCGGGCGTTGCTACGCTCGCGCAATGGAGCGCCACTTCACCGTCACCGGCTTCGTCTCGACCGACGGCCGGACTGCGCTCCACTGGCACCGGTTCGGGATGTGGCTGCCGCCCGGCGGGCACATCGAGGCGAACGAGGACCCGATCGAGGCCGTGTTGCGCGAAGTCCACGAGGAGTCGGCGCTGGACGTGGAGATCTTGCCGACGGCGCCGGCCTTCGCCTACCGCACGCCCCCTCAACTCCCCGCGCCTGCCGTGATCGGCGTCTACGACATCGAGCGTGACGGCTCGTACGCCGGACCGCATCAGCACATCGACCTGGTCTACTTCACGCGTCCGCGGACCTCGAACACCGTCCTGCCGGCGGGCGCCGAGGGCTGGCTGTGGGTCGCCGAGGCTGACCTGCGCGAAGGCGTGCCGCTGACGCCGCCGGACGGAGGCGACCCCGTCCGCGTCGCAGACGATGTCCGAGAGCTGGGCATCGCGGCGATCGCGGCGGAGCGCGCGGCCGCCGTCGACAGCCTCGACAGCGGCCGGCCGAGGTAGGCCGATGCTGCCGATCCAGACGATCCGCGAGCAGACCGACGAGGTGCGGCGCGCACTGGAGCTGCGCCGTACGGACGCGCCGCTCGACCGCATTCTCGAGCTGGACGAGCAGCGCCGGGCGTTACTCGTTGACGTCGAGCGGATGCGCGCGGACCGCAACCAGGCCGGCAAGGACATCGGTGCGGCAAAGGACGCCGAGGAGCGCCAGTGCCTCATCGAGGACCAGCGGTCGGTCGCCGGGCGCCTCGACGAGATGGAGGCCCGGCTGCGCGAGACCGACACGGAACTGGACGACCTGCTGCTGCGCGTGCCGAACCTCTTCCACGCGGACGTTCCCATCGGCGGCGAGGAGGACGCGGTCGTCATCCTCGAAGGCGACGGCGATGGGGGCGAGCGGCGCATCGACCCGCCGGTGCCGGTCACCGAGTGGCCGGCGCCCGAGGCAGACACGTCGCTCAAGGCGCACTGGGACCTCGGTCCGGAGCTGGGTGTCATCGACTTCGAGCGTGGCGTGCGCGTCTCCGGCTCGCCGTTCTATCTCCTGCGCGGCGACGGCGCCCGGCTCCAGCGCGCCCTGATCTCCTGGATGCTCGACCTGCATCGCGAGCAGGGCTACTCCGAGGTCTATCCGCCCTCCGTCGTGAAAGAGGAGATGCTCGTCGGCACGGCGCAGCTCCCGAAGTTCGCCGAAACCATGTTCCGCCTCGAGGGCACCGACCTCTGGCTGATCCCCACCAGCGAGGTGCCGGTCACGAACATGTACCGGGACGAGATTCTGGATGTGGCGCAGTTGCCGGTACATCACACTGCCTACTCGCCGTGCTTTCGCCACGAGCAGTTCAGCGCCGGACGCGACGTCCGTGGCATCAAGCGCGGCTACCAGTTCGACAAGGTCGAGATGGTGCGCTTCGTCGAGGAGGGGGCGTCCTGGGAGGCACTGGAGGCGCTGCTCGACGACGCGCTCGCGGTGGTCCGTCCGCTGGGGCTGCGCTACCGCGTGATCCGCCTTGCCAGCGCCGACATCACGTTCGCCTCGGCCATGACCTACGACATCGAGGTCTGGGCGCCGGGCGCGGGCGAGTGGCTGGAGGTCTCCTCGATCAGCAACTTCGAGGCGTTCCAGGCACGCCGGGCGAACCTCCGCTACCGGGACGCCGAGGGACGCGTGCGGCACTTGCACACCCTCAACGGCTCCGGACTCGCGCTACCTCGCCTGCTGGCCGCGCTGCTGGAGGCCCACCAGCTGGAGGACGGCTCGGTGGAGCTGCCGGAGGTGATCCGCCCTTACCTCGGCGGCCAGGCCACGTTGGAGCCCCCTTCGCGATAAGGCCGGCCTCTTATCCCGTTCGGACTGAGCCTGTCGAGGGCCCGTGTGTGGTTCGACAAGCTCACCACGAACGGGAAGGAGAAGCGGCGCGAGACTGACGCGGGCAGCCTCGGTGCTTGACATCATTCGCACGCCTGTTCTATTCTCAACGCTGTTCGGAACGCACATGCGTTCTACGAGCGCCGAGGTGGTCCGCGGCGCGTGCGGAGGGGGAGTCAGCCATGCTGTTCGCCATCGTGCTCGGGATCATCGTCGGCGCCGCGAGCGTC
>WHSU01000033.1 GCA_009379925.1 Dehalococcoidia bacterium
ATTGAGGGCCGCGGGCTCTTCGCCCGCGCCTCGATCGCCGCCGGCGAAGCGGTGAGCCGCCTCGGCGGCCGGCTCGTAGACGACCCCTCGATGCGTGCCGTCGCCCTCGAGGCATCGCGTGCGGGCGGCCGTTACTCGGCACTGCAGGTGGACGAAGGGCTGCACCTGCTGATGGCGTGGGATGACCCCGCCTCGCGTGGCAACCACTCGTGTGACCCGAACCTCTGGATGGCCGGCGCGACCACATCGGTCGCGCGTCGTGACATCGAGGCCGGCGAGGAGGTGACCACGGACTACGCGCTCTTCACTGCGGACGAGGCCTGGTCGATGCCCTGCGCGTGCCACTCGGCCGCCTGTCGCGGCACCGTCCGAGGCAGCGACTGGCGCCGCCCCGAGCTCCAGGCGCGCTATCGCGGCCACTTCACGCCGTTCCTCGAGCGGCGGATCGAGGCGATCAGGCGATAACAATGCCGGTGGATTCGCCGCGGCGCCCACGGCGGTCCGCGCGTCGAGTCACACGGCTAAGATGGGAGAGCCAGCGCGGCTCCAGGAGACGCCCATGCCCGCCACCCGGATGCACGTCGACGAACCGGACATCGATGTACCGCTTGTACGCCGGCTGCTCGCCGCGCAGTTCCCTCGGTGGGCGGACATCACCCTCGATCCGGTCGTATCCACGGGGACGGACAACGCGATCTACCGCCTGGGCGACGACATGGCCGTGCGACTGCTCCGACGCGAGCAGGCCACCGCACAGGTGGAGCGGGAGCACCGGTGGCTGCCGCGACTTGCCCCGCACCTGCCGCTGGCCATCCCAGTCCCCCTCGAGATCGGCGCACCGGGCGAGGGCTACCCGTGGCCATGGGCCGTGAACCGCTGGCTCGATGGTGAGAACACGACCCTCGACCGGCTCGCCGACCCCCGGCAGGCCGCAACTGACCTCGCGCAGTTCATCGAGGCGTTGCATCGCGTCGATTCCACCGGAGGTCCGCCGGCAGGGCCCGCGAGCTGGAACCGCGGACTGCCGCTGTCCACGCTTGATGCATCCGTCCGAAAGGCCCTGGCCGCGCTGCACGGGACCATCGATGTCCCTGCGGCAACGGCCGCGTGGGACGCAGCCCTCAAAGCGCCGGAGTGGGACGGGCCGCCGACCTGGCTCCACGGCGACCTGCAGTCCGGCAACCTGCTCGCGCGCGATGGCCGGCTGGTCGCCGTCATCGACTTCGGGTGCATGGCCGTCGGCGACCCGGCCTGCGACCTGAGCGTCGCTTGGACACTCCTCGATGCTGGTGCACGAGAGGTGTTCCGCTCGGCGCTCACCGTCGACGAGGCGACGTGGGCGCGCGGCCGCGGTTGGGCGCTGTATGGCGTAGTCGGACTGGTCTATTACCGGGAAACCAGCCCCGCGCTCGTCGCGGCGTGCCGGTACGCCGTCGAGGAAGTCCTCGCCGACCAACGGCGGGGTGGTTGACGCGGGGGGGGGGTCGCCCACTCGGTACCCACTCGCCCAGGGATCCGTGCGCCTCTAGACTCGATGGGTGAAGTACCACCTTGTCACCCTCGGTTGCGCGAAGAACACCGTCGACTCGATGCGGCTGGAGCAGGCGCTGCGGGCGGGGCGGCATCTGCCCGTGGCCGCACCGCAGGACGCCGACCTGTTGCTGGTGAACACCTGCGGCTTCATCGATGACGCGAAGGCCGAGTCCGTCGAGGTCATCCGCGGCCTCGATGACGGTCGCCGCGAGGACCAGCGGCTCTACGTCATCGGCTGCATGACCGAGATCGCGGAGGGCGAGGTGCGCGCGGCCATCCCGGACGTCGACGCGACGTACGGCGTCGAGCAGTGGGACGCGATCGCGGCTGAGCTGGGGCCGGCCAGCGAGACCTACGACATCCCGGAGCGGAGCCTCCCGCAGTTCGGGTCGCCCAGCGCGTACCTCAAGATCTCCGACGGCTGTGACCGTCCCTGCACCTTCTGCATCATCCCCACCATCAAGGGCGGCATGCACTCGGACGACGCGCGGCGACTGATCGCGGAAGCCCGCATGTACGCCGCCGCCGGTGCGAAGGAGTTGGTGCTCGTCGCGCAGGACTCGACCGCCTACGGCGAAGACCGAGGTGACCGCGACGGCCTCGCCGCCCTGCTCGAGCAACTGGCGGAGGCGGTGCCGGAGGCCCCCTGGGTCCGGCTGATGTACGCGTACCCCGGCCGCGTCACCCCTCGGCTGGCGGAGACGATGGCGCGGCTGCCGAACGTAGTCCCCTACCTCGACATGCCGTTGCAGCACGGCTCGGACGCCATGCTGCGCCGCATGAAGCGCCCCAGCCTCCGGGTCGCGCGCCAGAGCATCGAGCACATCCGCACGGCGATGCCCGACGCGGTGCTGCGCACGACGTTCATCGTGGGGTTCCCCGGCGAGACCGAGCAGGAGTTCGAGCAGCTGCTCGACTTCGTGGAAGAGCAGCGCTTCGACCACATCGGCGCGTTCACCTACTCCCCGCAGGCCGGC
Organism: Dehalococcoidia bacterium; assembly: GCA_009379925.1. GTDB lineage: Bacteria > Chloroflexota > Dehalococcoidia > UBA2979 > UBA2979 > WHSU01. Next base: position 2,511 of record WHSU01000033.1, read on the forward strand.
ACACCCGCCGCCACGCTGGCGGAGCAGGTGCCCGAGGCGGTCAAGCAAGAACGCTACGGCGCGCTCATGGAGCTGGCGCAGGGCATCTCGCTCGACTCGAACCGCGCGATGGTCGGCCGCGAGGTAGACGTGCTCATCGAGTCGGACGAGCCGGCCCAGGCCGAGGGCGGCGGGAGCATCTCGATTGGCCGCACCTTCCGCGACGCGCCGGAGGTGGACGGCATGGCGCTGCTGAAGGGCGAGTACCCCTCGGGCGCCCTCGTGCGCGCGTGGGTCGTCGGGGCGATGCCGTACGACCTGTTGTGCGACCCGGCCGAGGGCAACGCAGACTAGCGGGACGCAGCGAATCCGCGATCTGCCGCAGGTGCTGCTCGTCGTGGTCGAACCAGTGCTCCACCCAGTGCCCCGTCGAAACGTGCCGATCTCGGGCCGGGTGCCGAGGCGCATCCAACCGCCTGGTCCAGCCGAGCGACGATCTGCAGGCGCTCGGGAGTCGAGGCGACGCCCTCGGCCAACATCGCAGCCGCCGCCGTACCTCGTAGCATCGGTCCGCGCGTGTCTCGACGGTTTCTGACTTACTTGACTAGGTTACTCGTGATTTGTTACACTAAGCGTGCCTCGGAACTCAGGGTTTGCCCCGACTGACCTCAGGCCCACCTCCGGCACCCTGGAGGCTGTGGAGATGTGAGGTGGCTCCGATAATTTACGTGAAGTTAACGTGATTGTGAGCACGTTCACTTGCACGAGATCGGACGAGGGTTCACACTAAGGTTACCAAACGGAGGTCGATGAGCCATCCGGGCGCATCACCCACCGGGGCGCAGCAGCTGGGGATCAAGGGTTTGGCCCGGGTCACCCGGAAAGGATCGAGACAGAGATGCGGATCGAGGACTATTACAGTTCGATCGTCGGCAACGGCCGGCGCAACGTGCCCACCTACTCGGAGGTCCGCCGCGACCTTTCGAAGGTGCTCGAGGCCCAGTACGGCTTCGTTGGCCGCTTCTAGGAGCGGCTCCACGCAGGCTAACCCCCTCGGCGCCGTCCGCCCGGGTACCCCTCCCCCATAGTGCGGACGGCCCGCCGAGCCCCTCCGAAACGCGCCCTCTCGCAGGGCGCGTTTCTCTTTGTCTTCGCGTTGTCTTCGCGCGAGTCCGAGGCGGGCCCGAGGTGACATCGCGCGTGGGCTACCGCGATCGAGTTGGGACGTACGAGGCGGGCGGGGCTTCTGCCGCCGGACTGGGCGGGTTCAACGCCTCGGTCAGCTTGCGCATGGCCGACCCGGCGCTCTCGCTCGCACTCGGTCCGAGCACCGCGAGGCTCGACATCAGGGCCGCCACCTCCGGCACATCGAACACGATCGGGCGCGTGGCCCCGGAGTAGGGGAGGCTCACCCCGCCTCGGCGTCCCTGGCGCACCTCCAGCGGCACCCCGCTGAGCCGGAGGCGCTCGACGTCGCGGGCAACGGTGCGCCCGGACACGCCGAGGTCGCGCGCCAGCTCCTCGAGCCGCACGCGCGCGCCGCGGGCGGCGTGCAGCCGTTCGATCAGTGCCTGTTGCCGCTCGACGCGCCGCAGGGCCAGGTGTCCGTCGCGGGACGCCGCGGCGAGCGCCGTTCTTCCGTCCACGGGATGCAGTCTAACGACGGCACAGGCGTGTCGGGTTTGTCTCGTATCGTTAGTCGCATGATGGACACCGACCACAGGGCACAGCAGTTCTTCGAGCGCTACGCGGCTGCGCTCATCGCGCGTGACGAGCAGGCGGTGGCGAGGATGTACGCGGTCCCGTCGCTGATCCTGTTTCCGGGGCAATCGATCGCCGTCAACGATGCGAAGCAGACCGAGGAGTTCTTCGCCTCGTCCTGGAGCCAGTACGACGGGGTCGATGCGGTCGACATGCGGCTCGCCGTCATGGGCGAAGCGCCGGGCAGCCTCTGGGTCGACGTCACCTGGTCGTACGACGGCCAACCACGTGAACGCTTCTGCTACCAGCTCATCGAAAGCACCGAGGGGTACCAGATCGCGGTGCTCACGCCCATGCAGTGAGCACGAGACTGCGCCCGGAGCACGTGCCCACCGTCGTAGCGCTGGCTCAGGCGGCCGGCGCCCCCACCGGCGTGCTCCCGTAGGCGTTCGCGCCGGGCTCGCTCGGCTGGATGTAGAGGTAGATGAGGTAGATCCACCCGAGGACCGGGATCAGCCCCCAGAGGATGTTCCACCCGGACTTGCCGATGTCGTGCAGCCGGCGCACCGACACCGCCAGCCCGGGCAGCAGCAGCGCGAGCGACACGAGGCCATCGATCACATTGCTACCGCCGAACATCTCGTCCACCAGGCTCGCGACCAGCCCCACGAGGAACGCGAAGAGCACCCAGTACCAGAATGCGGGCCGGCCCGCACGACCGGCGAAGTTGGCGTAGTTGTCGAACCCGGAACGGACCGCTTCCTGGAACGTCATAGCGTCACTCCCGCGACTACGCCCCCCGCCAGTGCGACCAGTGGCAGCATACGTCCTGTTATGACCGGCCCGCTACTCGCCGACCACCACTTCCTCGACGACGCGCGCTACCACCTCCGCGCGGCCAAGCAACTCGCGGTCGACGAAGCGCTGCGCCTCGTCGGCGAGGCGGCGCGCCGTCGTGAGGTCGCCCGAGACGGTGGCGAAGCCGATCAGCGCCGCCTGCCGCCGGTCCTGCAACCCTACCTCCGCGGCCGAGAGGTGGAGGCGCGACCGCAGCCGCTCGACGACTGAGCGCACGACCGCCCGCTTGTCCTTCAGCGACTGCGCGCCGGGCAGGTGCAGCGTCAGCATCACCGCCACGGTCGCCATCGAGCCGTGCGGCTGCATCGAGGTCACCCCTCCCGTGGGGTCGGGCCGGCGTCGTCCTCATCGTCAGGCGAGTCGAGGTCGTCGGGTGACTCCTGCGCCTCCCTCCCCCCTTGTGGGGGAGGGCTGGGGTGGGGGGATCCACCGGGGTCCGGCACTTCGATGCTCAGCGTGCCCTGTTCGGCGGCGGCGCGCAGCGCGGACTCCGCCGCGCTGCTGAGTGCGGCCAGGTCGCCGGCGATCTCCACCTCTGGGGTGACTTCCGAGGCGGCGCCGCCGGCGCCACCGCCCTCGGCATCCGGTTCCGGCACGGCCTGTGCCAGCACCGCGCCGCCCTCCAGCGCCAGCTGGGCGCCCGCCTCCTCCGGCGGCAGCTCGATGTCCTCGGGAAGCGGCGGCAGGTCGTCCGGGCGCTCGAGGCCGAAGTGCTGGAGGAAGCGCTGCGTCGTCACCCACAGGGTCGGTCGGCCGGGCCCTTCGGCGCGGCCGCCGTCCGTGATCAGCCCGCGCGCCCGCAGCGTGGCGACGGCGGCATCCGAGCCGACGCCACGGATCGTCTCGATGGTCCCCCGGGTCACCGGCTGCCGGTAGGCAACGATCGCCAGCGTCTCCAGCGCCGCCGTGGAGAGCCGGCGCGAGGCCTCCAGCCCCAGGAAGTGCTCGATGTACGCGGCCGCCTCGGGCGCCGTCACCAGCTGCACTCCCTCCGGCCCGCGCTGCACGCGCAGCCCCCGTTCGCCATCGCGCAGCGCGCTCGCCAGCGCCTCCAGCCCGCGGGCCAGCCGCGCGGGCGTCGCGCCGAGAGCGCGCCCCAGCGCTGGCTCCGAGACCGGTGCGTCCGAGACGAACAGCAGCGCCTCGATGCGCGACGGCAGGTCTTCGTCGGAAGGCGGTGGCGGCCCGTCGCCGCCGAGCAGCGGTGCTTCCTCCGCTTCCGGAGCCGCGACCGATGCGTCCGAGGCGTCCTCACCCCGACCCCCGACGGCGGCTGCCTCACGCGCCTCCGGGTCGACGGTGGCGTCCCCACTCGCGATTGCGTGCGCCTCGGCCTCGGCGCCCGCGGCAGCTTCCCCCGCCTGCTCGGCCGGCGAGGCGTCGTGCACCTCGCCGGCGTCCTGGGGCGTGGCGTCGTCCGGCCGCTGTTCGGCCTCGAGTTCCGCCTCGCGCTCCCGGTCGCGCTGGGGGTCGTTCATGCGCTCGTCGCCCTCGTCCCCGCCGGCCGCAGCTCCAGTTCTTCGTAGTGCAACTCGATGGCCGGCGCCGCGATCATCCGCACGCCGAGCTGCTCGTGGAAGAGCCGCTCCGCCAGCCCATGCGCGGCTTCCAGCGTCTCACGCAGGCGCGCGTCCGGCGTCACGTCCACCTCCGCCACCACCAGCACGCCTCGACGCTGGCGGTTCTCCACAGCCACGCGCGCGCCGCGCACGTCCGGCCGCTCGAGCAGCATCGCGCGCAGCCGCCCGGTTACTTCGTCCACCTCGATCGTCCCACGCCCGCCGGCCAGTTGCACGGGCCGCCGAGGCGACGTGGTGCGCCCCCAAGCGAGCACGACCCCCAGCGCGCCGAGCGCCGCCAGCCCCACCGAGGCGAACGCGCGGCCCTGCACCGTGTCGCGCGCCTCCAGCCAGGCGACGGCGTCGCGAAGCGCGGCGATCACCTCGGCGGACGCCAGCCACGTCGCGGCGATGGCCGCGACGCACAGCAGCGCGACGAGCGACGGCAGCCGGTACGGATGCGCCCGCGCCAGCCTCGGCGAGGGCAGGCGCACGGCGCCCAATCCGCCGCCCCCGGCATCATCGATGCGGGTGGTGGCGTGCGGGGCCGGTCGGCGAAGGAAGGTGGGGAGGAAAGTCATGGCGGGCACTCACGGCTGCAGACATGCAGTGGCTCGCGGCCACCTCGCCACCCCGCCAGGTGACGCGCCGCGCCCGGCGCGGGGTCATGGTAGCGCGTGCGGCCGCGTGAGGGCTAATGGGGGGGTCAGGGCAGCCGCTACTGCGTCCACTCGCCGCAGCCGGATGACCGGAAGCCGGCATCCGTCGCTCCGATTGTAGCGACCTGAGCGCCTGGGCCTGCGTGGTTGGCGACGATCTCGCCGAGGTCCCCACCGAAGCCGGACAAGCGCGCCCAGTAACAGGTGTCGCTACCGGGCGCAGCCCAAGTCCCGGGAGCGATCTGCGTACCCACCAGGTAAACGCCGTCGTCAACGGCGGGTGGTGGAGTGAGGCTAGCCTCGTTGACGAGAGTCCAATCCGCGCAACCGGTTGTCTCGAAGCCTATGTCTGTATCAGCTATCTGCACCAACTCTTGACCGCCCGCACCGATCTGGTTGGAGATGATTTCGCCGAGCGTCCCGCCAAAGCCGGAGAGACGCGTCCAGTAGCAGAAGTCCCCTGCCTGGCTGACGTATAGACCGGGTGCAATGTCGCTACCGACGCGATGTGTACCGTCATCCCAGCTCGCAGGTTTCGCTTCGGCCTCCGCAGTTGGCGTCGCCGTCTGCGTCGCGACGGAGGCGGTGCTGGTCGGTGGCGACGTGTTCGTCGCCGCGATCTCCGCCCCCACCTCGGTGGCGGTCGATGCAGGCGGGGCTACCTCCGGTGCGTCGTCGTCCTCGCTTGCAGGCACCAGCGACAGCAGGACGAGCGCGACGACCACGATGACGGGGCCTTTGACACGCCAGCGCAGCGACCAAAAGCGTTGCCAGAGACTCATCATGTACCCCCTCAAGCATCGCCTGACCGTAGCGCTTCACGAAGTGTCACCGCCTATGAAGCCCGTAAGAAGCCCGATGCCGCGGGGACGAGACAGGTAACGACTCGCCCTCGCTCAGCCCTCGATAATGATGCTCGCAGTCCCATCGTCAGCCCACTCGATCCGATAATCGCTCCCGACCGGTGGTAGGTCGCCTACGTCCGGGTGGAGAGTGCTAACGAAACGCCGCCACTCGACTGACGTGTCCGGAAGCGGATCGGCGCCGTAGAAGCGCGCCGCGCACTGGTAACCGTCGTAGCCGAATTGATCGTCCCCGGCGCGTTCCCCGTCATCGCCGCGCCAGGTCACGAGAATCAAGCGCGCGACGTGTCGCGCGCCATCCCAATCCTCAGCCTCGACCACGATCTTCGAGTGCGTCTCGTACGAGCCGAATCGCTCCTCAATCGTTACACCCCAAAGGCTCATGCAAGGCTCCTCCTTTGCACTAGTCAGCCCTTGAATTTGAAAGGGTTCGAGCGACCTCGGATACCCTCGCATCCAGCAACTGACTCAGGAGAGCGCTCTTCTCCGCGGCTACCATTTTCGCGATCTGCTCCACCTCGGCCATCGTGCCTTCGTCACCCTTCGCGAGGAACTCCCAGAAGCCTTCGCCTGCCTTCACTTCCACGCCGGAGTCCCGAAGCCGGTTCTCTACGGTCGGGTTCATGTCGCCGACGGTGCCGTAACAGATTCCGAGTAGGAGCCGCGCACCAGGCACGTCGTTCGCGGCGTTCGTCAACTGATCGATTGACTCGCTCGCGCTGGTGACGTTGATGCCGGGGCCACTGCGCACTCGCACGAGCCACGTGGTGCCACTCTGATCGAATTGAATGTCGACGCCCCGAACCGCCGGCTCTTCCCGGTGCCCAGAAACGATTCGGGCGACCGACTGTAGGGTGCGTCCCATACTGGTGCCCGCGCCCCGCTCGAGGCGCTTACTAATGAGGAAGCGTCCAATCTCGTCGGTCGTCTCGGCTCCCAGTTCGCGCACTAGGAAGTCGAGCAGGAATGGGTTGGACTCGATTTCCGCGACCTTGATCAATCGGACAGCCTTCGCTCGACGTTCGGCGAAGGCTCGGAACTCGTTCGCGATCAACATCCGCTGCTCTGCTGTTAGTGCCATCCTCCGCCGCCCGCCACTGAACACTCGGTGCCGGATGCACCTTACACCTAGCACACCCGTTCGCCTACCGTCCGTCCTCGTACCGAGCTGGCGACGGGAGGTGTGGTGTGGCGCTGACGCTGGCGGAGGGGGCGAAGCTCTCTAATGACGTGCTGCTGGAGGGGGTCATCGAGACGGTCATCAACGACAGTCCGGTGCTCCAGCGCATGCCGTTCATCGAGATCGTGGGAAACGGGCTGACGTACAACCGCGAGAACGTGCCGGCCACGGCGGCGTTCTATGCGGTGGGCGACGAGTGGGCCGAGGACACGCCGACGTTCACGCAGGTGACGGCGACGCTGAAGATCCTGGGCGGCGACGCGGACGTGGACCACTATCTGGCGCGCACGAGGAACAACGTGCAGGACCTGGAGGCGGCCGTAGTCGCGCTGAAGGCGAAGGCCGTCCAGCAGCACTTCGACGACTCGTTCATCAACGGCGACACGGGCAGCGACGCCAACGCGTTCGACGGCATCGATGGCCAGACGGCCGCCGGGCAGACGGTGTCCATGGGCACGGACGGCGACACGCTGACCCTCGAGAAGCTCGACGAGCTGGTGGACACCGTCCGAGGCGGCAAGCCGGACATGCTGCTGATGTCGCGCCGCACGCGTCGAGGGCTGGGCGCGCTGGCGCGGGCGGGCGGCTCCGGGGTGCTGGAGCAGGACCGCGACGAGTTCGGCCGGATGGTGCAGTTCTACGATGGCATCCCGGTGGGCGTGAACGATTACATCGCGGACGACCAGACCGTGGGCACCTCGGACGACTGTTCGACGGTCTTCGCGCTGCAGTTCGGCGAGGGCGGCGTGGCCGGCCTGACGGGGCCGGGCGGCCTGACCGTGGAGCGCGTGGGGTCGCTGGAGACGAAGGACGCTACCCGCATCCGCGTGAAGTGGCACGTCTCGGTCGCCCTGTTCAACGAGCTGAAGCTGGCGAAGCTCATCGGCGTGCGCCCCTAGCGAGCCCCCGATCCCAATCCTGCCGCGGCCCCCTCTCCTCACGACGCTCCCCCGCGGTGGGGAGAGGGGGCCGCCCTTCGACTCGCCGGATGGCCACTTCGACAAGCTCAGGGTGAACGGAACGAACATGAACTTGCCGACGATGCGCACACGCGTGCGGCGCGACCTGCGCGACGAGGACGCGGCCAACGAGCGCTGGAGCGACGACACGCTGGACCGGCACATCGACCGGGCGGTGCGGGAACTGTCGCTCGCAACGCCTCGCGAGGCGGTGACCACGCTGGCGGCGCCCGGCGGCACGCGCGACCTGGATATCGCGGCGCTCACGGACCGCGTGAGCATCGAGGCGGTGGAGTACCCGCCGGGCCAGTACCCGCCGTCGCACGTCACGTTCTCGGCATGGAGCGACACTCTTTCGCTGCTGATCCCGCAGGAGCCGGCGGCCGCCGAGCAGGTGACGGTGCGCTACACCCAGCTCCACACGCTGGATGGCGAAGGCACGACGGTGCCCGACCGCCTGCACGACCTGGTGGCGACCGGCGCGGGCGGTTACGCCGCCATCGAGTGGGCGTCGTTCGCCACGAACCGAGTGAACGTCGGCGGCGACGACGCGTGGCAGCACTACCACACATGGGGCCAGGAACGGCTCGCCGCCTTCGCGAAGGCGCTGGCGAAGCACGGCCGCGACCGCCAGGTGCGTTCCCGCCGGCTCTACCTGCCGGCCGAGGGCGCACTCGGCCCCCGCGAGGCCATCTGATGCGCGGCGAACGCCCCGCCGAGTCGCGAGCGAGGCACCAGTGATCACACTCACGCCCACCCTCGAGGCGGCGCAGCAGGCGCCGAGCGGACGTCCGGACGTGCGGCTGCGCGTGCTCGACCAGGACCTCGGAGCGACCCGCCTGCGCTGGGAACGCTGGTACGAGGCCGCCGCCGTCGATGGCCCGGCCCGCGTCGTCGTGCTCGACGACGGGACCGTCGTCCGCGCCCGCATCTGGCCCGCCTCCGGGATCCTCTACACCAGCCGCACGACCGACCCCGACGAGCAGTCCGCGTGGGGATCCTGGACGGAGCTCGACGACCAGGTCAGCACCACCCCCGCTCTCGCCATGGCCGCCCTCGGCGACCGCGTCCTGGTCGCCACCGTCCGCGACGACAACGCCGCGATCGTGCTCCACGAGAGCAGCGACGGCGGAGCGACCTTCCCCTCCACCATCACAGTCACCGGCACCATCAGCGCCGTCACCGGACTCGCCGTCGCCTACCACCACGACGAGAGCGACGGCACAGCGAGCCTGTTCTACGCCCAGGGCGGCGAAGTCCTCGTGCGCGGACGCACGGGCACCGGCCTGTTCGGCAGCGCCACCGCCTGGTCTCGCGACCTCACCAGCATCAACGCGCTCGCCGCCCGCAGCCAGGGCGACATCGAGGTCCTGGTGTCCGGCGTCGACCCAGACGGCAACGCCGGATGCTGGTCCGTCGCCTACGGCATCGGCAACGCCGTCAACGCCGGCACGTGGACCGCGCTCGAACCCGTCGCGCTCGCCTCGCCCGGGACGGACGTGACCTACCTCGCCAACTCGTGGGCCTTCGCCTCGCGCGCCCGCGCCTCGCTCGTCGAGACCTACGCCGGCGCCGGGGCCTACAACCGCGTGCAGCTCGCCACCGCCGCCTCCGGGGCCGCCTTCACCGCCGGCGGCTGGCGCGACCCCCGCCCCTTCGACCACGAGTCGCCCTACGGACTCGGCATCGGCGCCGGTGGGCCCGCGGCCGCCGACCTCTACCTGGTCGCGCCCGGAGGCGTCTGGCACGCCACCAACGACCCCGACCCGCAGGACCTCAGCACCCAGCTGGTGACGCTCGACCTCCTGCAGGAGGAGGAGGCCGGCGGGGTGCTGCGTGCTACCCTCACCGCCGGCCCCGGGGGCATAGCCGGCGGCACCCCCGCTACGCTCGCCCCCGGCGCCGAACTCGCCTTCGACCCCGGCTTCGTCACCACCGCCGGCCAGGAGTGGGCCACCGGGCGCCGTTACTGGATTACCGCCATCCGGCGATCGCGCACCCGTGACGGCCGCGCCCTCGTCGAGGTCGAGGCCCACGATGCGCTGCGCCGGCTGTTCGCCTGGCGCGCCCCGCGCCAGCTGGAGTGGCCCGGCAGCGCGCTCACCAGCAGCGCGCTGGCCATCCTCCAGGACATCTGCGCGCGCGCCGGCTTCGACCTGCTCGCCACCGACGCCAGCGACCTGTCCGGCGACTACCAGCCCGCCTTCACCGTGCGCGGCGGCGAGGGCGGACGCGCCGCCGTGCTCCGTCTACTCGAACGCATCCCCGACCAGCTGCACAGCCGCGGCTCAGTCCTCCGCCTCGAGGAACCCGATCCGCTCGCGGTGGCCACCTACGCCTACGGAATGAGCCACGGAATAATCGAGTGCAGCGTCGAGGACCACGCTCCGGGCACCGGGTGGGCGCGGATCTTCGGCGACGCCGTCTACGCCGAGACCTTCGACTACGACGCGCTCGCCCAGGGCGCGCCCCCGCTGATCGCGCTCGACCTCAACCTCGACGCCGCCGGCAAGGCCCAGGACCGCGCGGACACGGCGATCCGGATCGGACGGCTGGACATCATCCGGGCCACCCTGCTCGCCCCCGTCAACGTCGGCCAGGAAGTCGGCGACGTGGTCACGGTCACCGACCCCACGCTCGGACTCGACGCCCAGCCCTACCGCGTGCGCGCCCTCCGGCTGCGCTTCCACCGCGGACCCGGCTCACCCCGCTACGACATGGCCCTGCAGCTCGGGGAGGTCTGACCCGTGGAACGCGGCATCCTGATCGCCTTCGACAGCGTCGCCTACACCGCCACCGTGCAGTTCGCCGGCTCACTCTCCGGCACGGTCGCCGGCGTCCCCGTCAGCCGCGCGATCCCCACCGACGAGATGGACCCAGGCAAGACCGTCGCCGTCGCGATCTTCGACCCCCACCACCCCACCGACGCCATGCTCGTCGCCGTCCACTGAGGGGTGTCCCTGAGAGTCCGCGGGGGCATCGGCGGGGTACGCTCGGTGCATGCGAATCCCCCTCGCCATCGCCCTTCGTTCGTCCCTCGGCGCCCTCGTGACCACCTCGATGCTGTTCGCGCTCGCCTGCACCGGCGACGACGGCGCCAGCCCCACCCCCTCGCCAACACTGGAGGGGACGCGCACCGAAACACCTACCGCAACCGCGAGCGACACACCAACGGCGGAGGCGACACCGTCCGCCGCCCCCTCGGACGAAGCGATCGAGGCGCAGCTCGCTGAGGTCGGCGAGGTGGTCGAGGCGATTCGTGGCATCCCCAGCGACGAAAAGCCGGAGTGGCACATCGTGGACCAGGACGAGATCCGGGACATCCTGGCGGAGAGTCTGGAGGAGCCCGACTCCGTCCGCTCCGTGCAGGAGGAACAGCGGCTCTACCGCCTCCTGGGCTTGATCGCGCCAGGCGACGACCTGGGCGAGATCTACCGGGCGCTCCTCGGCGACCAGGTGCTCGGCCTGTACGAGCCGGACACGGACCGGTTCTTCGTGCGGGTAGACGGCGCCTTCGATGCCGCCGAGGAGACCACCTACGCCCACGAGTACGTCCACTACCTGCAGGACCTGCGATACGACCTGGCCGCGATGCGACAGACCGCCGGCGACAGCCGCGACCGCAACTTCGCGCTGACCTCGCTGGTCGAGGGCGATGCCGTGCGCGTCCAGCTGGACTACACCGTGACGCACGTTGACCGCACCCAGCTGCTGGGCATGCTGTTCACGGCCCAGGCGCCGGCCGTGGACCCGCCGCCCGTGGTGCTGGACCTATTGCAGTTCCCGTACCTCGGAGGTGCGACCTTCGCGCGCAGCGTGCCAGACGTTGAGGCGGTCTTTGAGTCGCCACCGCTCACGACTGAGCAAGTGATCCACCCCGAGAAGTTCGCGGAGCGGGAAGCGGCGCTGGCCGTGACCCTCCCCGACCTGGCCTCGGAACTGGGGGGCGGCTGGACCTCGGTCGACGCGAACGACTTCGGCGAGCTGTTCGTGCGCGCGTGGCTGGAGGCTATCGGCGCGCCGGCCAGCGAGTCGCGCCCGGCGGCCGCGGGCTGGGGCGGCGACGCCATGGAGGTGCTCACCCACGGCGGCGACGAACTCGCCCTCGGGAGCTTCATCGCCTGGGACGACCCGACGCGGGACATCGAGGAGTTCGTGACCGCCTTGACGGCGGCGCTCGACGCCAACGAGGCATTCCCGCGCGCCGGCGACCTTCGCTCCGCGCAGGGCGGCGGCGCCACCTCCTGGGACTCGCCGCTCGGCGTCTTCGCCCTCGCCCGCGCCGCGCGGGGCGTCGCCATCGTCGCGGCGCCCGACCGCGAGGCGGCGACGGCTCTCCTCGATGGCGTTGTGGGTGGCGTGACCGTCGGTCCGTAGCGCGCCGCTACCTATGTCCGGGTCAACTCCGGCGCCTCCGGTTCCACGACCCCGGCGCGTTCGAGGCGTGGCGTCTTGCCGTGCCGTACGTACGCGTACACGAAGGCGCCCGCGACCGCGCCGAGCAGCGGCCCGAGCCAGTAGACCCAGTGGTCCGTCCACGTGTCCGATAGCAACGCCGGGCCGAATGAGCGTGCGGGGTTCATCGAGGCGCCGGCGATCGGGCCGGCGAAGGTGGCGGCCAGCGCCACGTAGCCCCCGATGGCGATAGCGGCGGTCCCGGGGATCGCTCGGCGGTCGGTTGCCACAGCGGCGATCACGAACATCAGAAAGAACGTGATCACCACCTCGAGGCCGAGCGCCTGGCCGGCGCCGTCCGTGGGCACGCTGCTGCCGAGGCGTGCGACGTTGTCGAAGAGCAGGAGGTGCGTTGCGCTGGCCGCCGCGGCCCCCGTGAGCTGCGCGAAGACATACGCGGGCACGTGCCGCCAGGGGAAGTTGCCGGCGGCCGCGAACGCGACGGTGATCGCCGGGTTGATGTGCGCGCCGGAGATGTGGCCGATCGCGTAGATCGCGGCCATGACCGCCAGGCCGAAGCTCAGGCCAATCCCCAGCGGCGTGACCCCTCCGCCTGAGACTGCATCGATGACCACCGCGCCCGGTCCGGCGAACACCAGCAGGTACGTGCCCAGCGCTTCCGCCGCGTAGGCGCGCACTTCTGGCCGGCGGGCGGCCGGCATTGCAGTCACTCGCGCCTCGAGACCGCCGGCAACGCCGCCGGCGCGATGCCGAGGTCGCCGAGCAGTTGCTCGACACGCCGCTGGATGCCGTCGCGGATCTCGCGCACGACCTCGAGGGGTTGCCCGGCCGGATCCGGCAGCTCCCAGTCGAGATAGTGTTTGCCGGGGTGGACCGGGCACGCGTCGCCGCAGCCCATCGTGATCACGATGCCCGCACCCTCGACGGCCTGGTCCGTGAGGGGCTTCGGGAACTCACGGGAGAGGTCGAGGCCCAGCTCGGCCATCGCCTCGACGACCGCCGGGTGCACGCGCTCCCCCGGCTCGGAGCCGGCAGACTGCACGCTCACGCGCCCACCGCCGAGGGCGTGAGTCAGCACCGCGGCCATCTGCGAGCGCCCCGCGTTGTGCACGCACACGAAAAGGACGCTCGGACTCTGCTCGCTCATCGACCGTCTCAGTGGTTCGCGGGGCACGACGTCGCACGCCAGTATTTCAAGGCGACCCGCGCGCCGTCGACTACCCTCCCTTAACCTTCCCACCACCGTCCGCTCGGCCCGGGCCCGTCGAAGGCGAACGGACATCCGATGCGCCTCGAACGGACGTTCGCTATAGTGGCCACGCGTGATGTCGCGGCGAGGCGCCGCGGACCGAGGGGAGGCGAGGCATGGTCGACCGCGATGGGCCGCTGACGCCCGTGCTCACCGACGACGACGCCGGGGCCGAGACCACCCTGCGCCCGCGACGCCTCGAGCAGTACTTCGGGCAGGAGCGCATCAAGGAGAGCCTGCGCATCGCCATCGAGGCGGCGCGTAAGCGCGAGGAGCCGCTCGACCACCTCCTCTTCCACGGTCCGCCGGGCCTCGGTAAGACGACGCTCGCGATGATCGTGGCGGCGGAGATGGGGGTGTCGATCCGGATCACCTCGGGCCCCGCCATCGAGCGTGCGGGCGACCTCGCCTCGCTGCTGACCAGCCTTCAGCCCGGCGACATCCTCTTCATCGACGAAATCCACCGCCTTTCGCTGGCGGTGGAGGAGGTGCTCTACCCGGCGATGGAGGACTTCTCCGTCGACATCATCCTGGGCAAGGGCCCGAAGGCGCGCGACGTGCGCCTGCGCCTCAGCCGCTTCACCCTGGTCGGCGCGACCACCCGTTTCGCGCTCGTCTCGCAGCCGCTGCGCGACCGCTTCGGCGCTGCGTACCGCATGGACTTTTACGACGAGGAAGCGCTCTCCCGCATCGTGCGGCGCTCCGCCACGGTCCTCGGCTGCGAGGTCGACGAGGGTGGCGTGGCGCAGATTGCCCGTCGCTCGCGCGGCACGGCGCGCGTCGCCAACCGCCTGCTACGCCGCGTGCGCGACTACGCCGAGGTGCGCGCGGACGGCGTCGTGACCAGCGAGGTGGCGGACGCCGCCCTGGCGCAGCTGCAGATCGACGACCTGGGGCTCGACCAGATGGACCGCGACCTGCTCTCCGTGATGGCCGAGCGCTTCGGCGGCGGCCCCGTGGGCCTCGATACCCTCGCCGCGGCGATCTCCGAGGAGGCCGACACGATCATGGACGTGTACGAGCCGTACCTGCTGAAGATCGGCTTCATGCAGCGCACGCCGCGCGGCCGTATCCTCGCCCGCCCCGCCTACGACCACCTCGGCATCGAGTCCGCCCCGAGCAGCACACCCACCGTGCAGCGCTCGCTGTTCGAGGCGCCGGACGACGACTCGGACGACCAGGAGGACTAGGGGCATGGACGCCGGGCTGCGGTCGGAGGACTGGCTGGGGCGTACCGTCGAGGTGGTGTTCGACCGCCCGCTCGGCACCCCGCACCCGAAGTTCCCCGAGATCCTCATGGAGCAGAACTACGGCTTCGTCCCCGGCACGCTCGCGCCCGACGGCTCCGAGGTGGACATCTACGTCCTCGGCCCCACGACTCCCCTCGAGCGTTGCGAGGCGCGGGTGATCGCCGTCATCCGTCGCCGCGACGACGTGGAGGACAAGCTCGTGGCCGTGCCCCCCGGCGCCGAGGGCAACTGGGACGAGCAGGCGATCACCGAGGCGACGGCGTTCCAGGAGCGCTGGTTCGATTCGTACATCGAGATGGCCCCTGCCCTGTCCGCCGAGGCGGAACTGGGATGACCCGTCAGCGCATCTCCTCGGGCGGGCCATGGGAGGAGCGCATCGGCTACTCGCGCGCCGTGCGGGTCGGTGACCGCGTCTCGGTGAGCGGCACCACCGGCACGCGCAATGACGGCAGCGTGCCCGAGACACCCGTGGCGCAGGCACGGCTCGCCCTCGAGACCATCGCCGCAGCCCTGGAGGAGGCGGGCGCCAGCCTCGATGAGGTCGTGCGAGCGCGCTTCTTCGTCACAGACGTGGCCGAGTGGGACGCCATGGTCCCCGCCGTCCGCGAGTGCTTCGGCCACGCCCGCCCCGCGATGACCATGGTCCAGGTCTCCGCCCTCATCGACCCGCGCCAGCGCGTGGAGATCGAGGTGGAGGCGGTCATCGGGTCGGCGTAGACCATCGCCGGCTACTGACACCCCGCCGTCACCGAACCCCGGTACCTTCATCGCCGGAGAGACGGGGAGCACGATGTGGTGGGATGACTTCGCGACAGCCGCGCCGAGCCTGGCCGATGCGTTGCGCGAGCAGTTCGAGGGCGCAGGGGTTGTCCTCGTGGGGACAGTCCGTCGGGATGGAAGTCCGCGCATCTCGCCGGTCGAGCCGGTCGTGGAGGCCGGCCACCTCTACCTCGACATGATGTGGCACTCACGGAAGGCGGAAGACCTGCTGCGTGACGCTCGGGTGGAGGTCCACGCGGTGCCCTCGGACCGCCTGGCCCCGCAGTTCAAGCTACACGGCGCCGTCGAGGAGACGTTCGACGACGAAGAGCGGCAGCGCTTTGCCGCGCTGGTCGAGGCTCGGTTCGGGTGGGCGCCTTACCCGCAACATCACCTCTTCCGCGTCGATGTGCGCGAGGCGGCGTGGATCTCCTATGGAGAAGATGCGCCCGATGGCTATCTGCGGGTGCGCACATGGTCGGAGGGCGCGGGATACCGTGAGCGCGGCCCGTATCCGCCGCCCGGATCTGAGGAGGCCCGATGAACTACGGATTCATACTCCCGGGCGGCACGGCCACGGAGCAGCTCGAACAGGCAGTGCTCGCGGAGGAGGCCGGTTGGGATGGCGTCTTCGTGTGGGAGGCCGCCTACGGCGTCGACGCGTGGACGCTGCTCGCCGCGATGGCGATGCGCACGAGCCGCATCCGCCTCGGCACCATGCTCACGCCGCTACCGTGGCGGCGGCCGTGGAAGGTCGCCAGCCAGGCAGCCACGCTCGACCAGCTATCGGGCGGCCGCGCCATCCTGGCGGTCGGCCTCGGCGCGGTGGACACAGGGCTTGGGGAGACGGGCGAGGAGACTGACCGCCGCATCCGCGCCGAGCAACTCGATGAGGGCATCGACCTGATCGCCGGGCTCTGGGCGGGCAACCTGCGGTTCGAGGGCAAGCACTACGCGATGGACCTCGAAGCCCGCGCCGACCTCGGTCGCGTCGCACAGGCAGTGCAGCCGCGCATCCCGATCTGGGTCGTCGGCGCCTGGCCCCGCCCGAAGTCGATGCGGCGCGTGCTGCGCTGCGACGGCCTGCTGCCTGTCGTGATGGACGCAGACGGCTTCACCGAGACGAAGCCCGAGCACGTCCGAGCGATGCTCGCGTGGCTCGATGGCCAGGGCGGCGTCCGCGAGGGCTTCGACGTGGTGATGGAGGGCGAGACGCCCGCGGACGACCCGGAGGCAGCGCGCGAGATCGTACGGCAGTGGGCCGAAGCCGGCTGTACATGGTGGCTGGACTCGCGCTGGGAGCTGCCGCACGATTCCGAGGAGCGCATGCAGCAAGTCCGCGAACGCCTTGCGGCCGGCCCGCCACGCATCGAGTAGCATCGCCCGCATGACATCCGCGCTCCACCTCGCCCGCATGCACCTGGACTCGCTGTTCGCGCTCGACGCGGACGGCCGCATCGCCTCGGTGCGCGACCCGGAGGGGCGACCGGCGGCCCGCTTTCACCTCGTGCGCACCGGCGAGGGCAACCTGCCGCTCGTGGGCGTGCGTGTGTCCGACGATGCCGCCAGGCAACTCTTCGCGCTCGCCGCGGAGGAGCCGCCCTTCGATGGCGCACGGCGGCCGCGCCTCCGGGAGCGCTACATCAGCGTGCTCGAGGCCGACGGTCCGCTCCGCGCTGAGACCAGCGGGCCGGGGTACGTCCTGCCCGATGACCTCGCGGCCCCGGATGGCACGGCACTGATCGAGCGTGGGAACGCGGACCTGCTCGCGCCGCATTTCCAGGGCTGGCTGAGTGACGGCGAGGATACCTTGCGCTACCTGGAGGCCCGGTCCCCGGTCTGCGTCTCGCTCGAGGACGGCGCCGCCGTCTCCGTCTGCATGTCGGCGCGGCTGCGCTCGGCCGGCATCGAGGCGAGCCTGGAGACGGCGGAGCCCTACCGCCGGCGCGGCCACGCGCTGCGTGCCGTGGCGGCATGGGCGGCCGCCATCCGTGTGTGCGGCAGCACGCCGCTCTACAGCACCTCCTGGGACAACCTGGCGTCGCAGGCCGTCGCCGCGCGCCTCGGCGCGAGGCAATACGGCGCCGACTTCTCGCTGTGGTAAGCCGCCCACCGCGCATCGCGTAGCCTTGCCCGCATGACGTCGGCGCTCGACCTCGCCAGCATGCACTTCGAGTCGCTGTACGAACTCGACGCCGTCGGCCGGCTTGCCGGGATCCGCGAGCCCGGCGCCGGACCGCCTCCCCGCTTCGCACTCGTCCGCACCGCCGAGGGCCACCGGTCGCTGGTGCGCGGCGACGTCTCGCTCGATGTCGCGTCGCGCCTCCGCATCCTCGTCGAGGCGGAGCCGCCGCTCGCGGCGTCCCTGGAACTGCCCGTGCAACGCGAAGCGTTCCGCGCCGCCCTGGAGGCGCAAGCACCGGTAGGCAGCGAGTACGCCGGTCCGGCCTTCGAACTGCCCGAGGACCTCGACGCGCCGCGGGACGCCGTCCGTATCGTGGAGACGGACGCGCACCTCCTCGAACGCTACTTCGAGGGCCCGATGCGCCACCTGGCTGACCGCGACCCCGTCTTCGCCGTCATCGAGGACGACTGTGCCGTCGCCGTGTGCCAGTCGGCCCGCCGCCCCTCGCGCGGCATCGAGGCGGGCGTGATGACGGCGGAGGGCTACCGCCGCCGCGGCTACGCCGCGCGCGTGGTCGCCGCATGGGCCGCGGAGATCCGGGCGCGGGGCCACGTCCCTCTCTACAGCACGTGGCGGGCCAACGAAGCGTCACGCGCCACGGCCGCACGCCTCGGTGCCCGTCTGTACGGCGTGGACTTCAGCCTGACGTAGGCCTTACCCGACCCCTCTTCGTTCACGATTTTCGTTCACGGTGATTTCCGTTCGTGGTGAGCCCGTCGAACCACGCGGGTCGGGACACCCGGTCGGGCCACCCGGTCGCCCGGCCAGCTCGTCGGCAAGCTCAGGGCGAACGGAGGGTCGGACAGCCGGCCACGCACCACACCGGAACACACACAAGGAGGCCGCCCCGGAGGGCGGCCTCTCGTTGTCGAACCGAGGCTCGGGCTAGATGCCGAGCTGCTGCGCGACCAGCTCGCGGTGGTAGTCCGAGTCGCCGAAGGCGAGCTCGGCCCGCTTCTGGCGGCGGAAGTAGAGCTGGATCTTGTAGTCCTTCGTGAAGCCGATACCGCCGTGGATCTGCTGGCCGTGGGCCACCACGCGGCGGGTCGCCTCGGAGGTCCACGCCTTGGCCATGTTGACGGCCATCTGCGTGTCATCCGCCGGCTGGTCGGTGGCCACGGACCAGGCGGCCTTGTACATGATGAAGCGCGAGCCATCGACGTCCGTGACCATGTCAGCGCACTTGTGCTGGATGGCCTGGAACGAGCCGATCGGCCGGCCGAACTGGACGCGCTCCTTGGCGTAGTCCACCGCGATCTCGAAATCCATCTGAGAGAGGCCCACGAGGTACGCGCACTCCGCGACGGTGTAGCGCTGGATGACCGGCTGCAGCAGGTTCCAGCCCTGGCCTTCGGCGCCCAGCAGCTGGCCCTTGGCGTCGTTCAGCTTGACCTCGCACTGCTTGTCGCGCGCGATGGTCTGGAGCTGCGTGACCTCAACGCCCGGCTGGTCCGTGGCGACGATGCCGAGCGTGACGCCCTGCCCGGAGCGCCCGGCGACGATCAGGTAGTCGGCGACGTTGGCGTCCGACACGAAGAGCTTGGTGCCGTTGAAGGTGACGTCGTTGCCGCTGACGCTGGCCTGGGCCTGCACGCCCTGCTCATCGAAGCGCGCGGACGGCTCCGTCAGCGCCAGGGTGAAGATGGTGTCGCCGCTGGCGATCTTCGGAAGGAACTCCGCCTTCTGCTCGTCGGAGCCGGCGACCATGATCGGCACCGCGCCGCCCAGGACGGTCGACATGAACGGACCGGGCACCAGCGCGCGGCCAAACTCCTCCAGCAGCACGCACAGGTCCAGGAAGTCGAAGCCCGCGCCGCCGTGCTCTTCCGGGACCAACAGGCCCTGCCAGCCCTGCTCGGCCATCTTGGCCCAGAGGTCCGGCGAGTAGCCCCGCTCGTCCTCTTCCATCTCGCGGACGAGCGACTCGGGGCACTCGTTCTCGAGGAAGTCCCGAGCCGCGTTCTTCAGCAGCTCCTGCTGTTCGTTCAGACCCAGGTCCACAGTCTGTCCCTCTCCTAGGCGCTACGGTCCGCTTCCGCGGTAGCGCGCTCGCCCTGATTGCCGCCGGGCCCCACCCATACGCTCGTGCTCCAGGCGCCGCTGCCTGTCGCGAGTGAGGCGTTGCCCTGTATATCCGTTCGCTGCCCGCGCGTAAAGCCTGCGCCGTTCCCGGCCGCCGCTCCTCGCCCGTGCCGCTACCCTCGAGGCAGGCCGAGCCCGCGCGTCGCGATGACGTTGCGCTGGATCTCGGACGAGCCGGAGAAGATCGTGTGCGGCACCGAGCCGATGTAGTCGCGCACGAAGTGAGCGCCCATCGGCCCGACCTCGCGGTCCCACAGATTGCCGTAGAGGCCGAAGGCCTTGTTGCCTGTCCGCGACAGCCGCTGGTGCAGCTCGGAACCGAACAGCTTGTTCACGGACGCCTCGTAGTTCGGCACCATCCCACGGTTCTGCATGGAGACGATGCGGAAGGCGAAGTTGAACAGGATCTCGGTCTCAATGCGCCGGTCGGCGATCTCCAGGCGGACCGTGTCGAGGTCCTGTCGGGTGACTTCCGTGCCCTCGTCGGAGCCGAGGAACTCGATCAGGTTGTCCAGCGTGCGCTGGTACTCCACCGCGCCGGAGATGCCGGAGCGCTCGAAGTCCAGCAGCGTCATGCCGATGTACCAGCCGCGGTTCTCATCGCCCACCAGGTTGCGGGCAGGGACCCGCACGTCCTCGAAGAACGTCTCGTTGAAGGGCTGGTTCCACCCCATGTCGGTCAGCGGACGGACGGTGATGCCCGGCGTCGTGATGTCCATGGTGATGAAGGAGATGCCGCGGTGCTTCGGCGCTTCCGGGTCCGTGCGCACCAGGGCGAACAGCCAGTCCGCGTACTGCGCACCGGAGGTCCAGATCTTCTGGCCGTTGATCACGTAGTCGTCGCCGTCGCGGTCGGCGCGCGTCTGGAGCGACGCCAGGTCCGAGCCCGCGCCAGGCTCCGAGTAGCCCTGCGCCCACGCCACCTCGCCGGAGAGGATCTTCGGGAGGTGCTGCTCTTTCTGCTCGTCCGTGCCGTGCACGATGACGGTGGGGCCCAGCAGGGAGACGCCCATGCCGCCCACGGACGGCGCGCCCGCCTTCGCCATCTCCTGGTTGTAGATGAACTGCTCCATCACGGAAAGGCCGGCGCCGCCGTACTCCTTGGGCCAGTGCGGGGCGATCCACCCCTTCTCGGCCAGCGCGGTCGCCCACTGGACCGCGGTGTCGCGGCGCTCGGGGTCGTCGGATTTGCGGTCGGCCTGCCAGCCGACGGTGAAGGTTTCACCGTCGGACTCCCCGTCGCCGCCCTCGAGCTTGCCCCGGTAGGGGCCGGGTAGCCGCTCGCGAATGAAGTCGTGGACTTCCTTGCGGAACGTCGCCTGATCTGGGCTGTCGCTCCAGTCCATACCGGTCCTGCCTCCCTCTCGTACCACCCGAAACGGCGTGGTCGAGCAGCCGCCTCGCACGCGCATGGACACCGCCGTGCAAGGTTCAACGTGGGTCGATCCTGGCCTCGGCCGGCGGTCAGCCAGCTGGGCGTCGCGACACGCCGCAGCGTCGCGCCCCTGCACTATCGACGTTCGTCAGGTGCGGGTCAACTGCAACATACGGCCTGTACTGACCCGCGGAAGCCGGGCCGTTGGCGGTGTCCGCCGGGCCGCCGCGGGCCATTCCTCGAGTGCGGCGGCTTATGTTTCCGAAATAGTCATCGGAACAAGCGTTTACCCTATTGATCATTCTTCCTGGTTATGGCGATGATATGGGGCGGCAATGGCGGCGGGGCACCCTCGTCGGGGGCCGGTTCAGGGAGCGGGCGAGGGCTCTCAGCGGGCAGGGGCTCTGTTTGCGCATGCGCCATACCCCGTCGCGCGGTCGCTGGCTGCGGATGTCCGCCAGCCTGGCGGTCGCTCTCCTCGCCTCCGCCGCGCTCCTCGCTGCCCCCACCTCCGCGCAAGAACCGCCCCCAGCCGACCCGGAAGCCACGGCCTCGCCCACACCCGAGGCGGACCCGCCCCCGACAGCCACACCGTGGGTCTGGCCGCTCCCGTGGCCGCCGCCCGGTTCCACCCGCACGCCGACCCCGACCCCAACCCCGACACCATCGCCCTCGCCGACGGCGACCGCCGAACCGACCGCGGAGCCCACGCCCGAGCCGACCCCAATCCCCATCATCGTCCCGGCGACCGACGAACCGCTGTGCGAGCAGCTTGAGCGCGAGGTAGCCACCCACGAGGACATCGATGTGGGGCTCGTGCTGATCGACCTGGCCAGCGGCGAGCAGTGCGGCATCCGCGATGACTCAGAGATGAACTCGGCGTCCCTCTACAAGCTGATCGTGCTCGCGGAGGCATACCGGCAAGCGGCGGCCGGCGACTTCGCCCTCGACGACTCGCTCACCCTGCTCCCGGAGCACTCGATCGACGACCCGCCCTCGCAACAGCTGACCGCGCCCAAGCAGACCACGGTCACCGAGGCGATGCGGCTGATGGTCCAGGTGTCCGACAACACCACCGCCGTGGGCTTGAGCGACCGGTTGGGCTTCGACCGGGTCGACGCCGCGCCCGGCTGGCTCGGCCTCCCCACCACGGTGCTCGAGCCGGAGTACGTCACCACCGCCGCCGACATCGGTCGCTTCTTCGAACTGCTCCACCGCCACGACGTGGTGAGCGTCGAGGCGAGCGTGGCCATGCTGGAGCTGCTGGAGGGGCAACGGCTGCGCAACCTCATCCCGTACCCGCTACCGTCCGAGACGCTGATCGCGAACAAGACCGGGACGCTGGCGGACACGCTGAACGATGCGGGCATTGTGGCCGCGCCGGCGGGCGACTACGTGCTGGTGGTGCTCACCCGTCACCCCTACAACTACGAGATGGCGGAGTACGCGATCCGGCGCATCTCCGCGCTCGCGTACGACGCTTACTCCGGCGACCACCGCCCCGGGCTCAACGCGGAGGCGCCCGCCTCGCCGGCAAGTGGCCTGGGGCCTGCGACGCCCGTGGGTGCGCCCTCCGAGACCCCGGCCACCCCTTCGAGCGCCGCCGGTGCGGAGTCCGCGGCGGTCACCGCGACACCCGGGGCGGAGTCGGACACGCCGGTGCTGGCGGCCGCATTGCCCTCGGGGGCCTCGGAGGTCGTGCTGGCGCCGCCCGCCAATTCGGACTCCCCGCTCGCCGACGTTCCGGTCGGTGTGGCCGTGTCGCTGCTCGGGACCAGCATCGTCGGCCTCGCGGTGCTGCTGGGCCTGCGCACACGACGAATCGGGTAATTCCCCAATAGGCGGCTCCCCGCCACACGCGCACAGTTGACCTCATTGACGGGGCAGGAAGCCCCGGAGGCGGTCTGCCCCGGCCCCGAGCGGTGCCGACCCGCGCGAGGAGCCCCGCCGCATGGACGCGGTGGGCGAGAGGAGCCAGTCAGATGAAGTTCGGCACCCGCAAGGATCAGCCATCGTCGATGGCGATGCAGGCCATGGAGGCCTCCGAAGCCGCGGAGGCCATGGAGCCGCGCCGTACCTCCAGCTCGGTCACCCACATCAGCGAGCCGCCTGTGCTGCCCTCCAAGCGCCTGCAGCGCGTCGCGGAGTTGTTCCACGCGCACTCGGACCTGCTGGAGCAGATGACCGGCGAGTTCCAGCGCGAAGTCGAGCCACTGAGCGACCTGCTGGTCACGCAGTCGCACACCATGCAGCGCCTGCTCACCAACCTCGAAGACCGGCTGCGCCCGCTGAACGAATACGCCCCGACGGCGAAGAGGCCAACCTGGAGGCGCTCCAGCAGCGCATGCACCAGCAGCACTCGGACTTTGTCTCGCGCTCGTTCTCCGACTACCTGTCGCAGCAGCGCAGCCGCATCACGGAGACGCGCGAACAGATCGACCAGCAGCGCCTCCCCTTCCTCAAGTACGCGGAGGACCAGCGCGACACCATCGAGGTGGCGCTCTCCCGGTTCGACGATGAGCTGGACGAGCTGGAGAAGAACCTGAGCGAGCAGCGCCGCGGAATGACGCAGGTGCTGGACGCGATGCGATCCGAGAGCTTCGTGATGATCCGCGAGTTCCTGGAGCACCGCCAGGACGCGCTCGCGCAGCTCGCCACCAGCGGCAACACCGATCCAGGCGACATCAGCCGTGCCGTCCGCGCCCTCCGCGAGGCCGTCGAGAAGATGGCGGGCACGTCCTCCCACGTGAAGACCGTGCTGGACGCCACGGACGAGGCGGATGCGCGCCTCTCGAAGACCGTGCCGGCGCCGTCCAACGCGTTGCCGCCGGAGTTGGCCGTGGCCCTGGAGGAGGAGCGGACGCGCGCGGGCGCCAGGACCGCTGCCTAATTCCTACGGAACGAAAGCTCGATCCGCCGTGTCTATAGGCCTGGGGCTGCTATCCTGTGCTGGCCTCGGCGGGATGGCCGAGTAGCGAGTCTGACAATTCCCCACTGAGGTATCGTCACCGAGGTTTGCGGCCTACCGTCGAAAGAGTCTCCTGGCTTGCGGGCTCCACTAACCGCCAGGAAAAGAGTGTCGA
Source organism: Dehalococcoidia bacterium (assembly GCA_009379925.1). GTDB lineage: Bacteria > Chloroflexota > Dehalococcoidia > UBA2979 > UBA2979 > WHSU01. The sequence goes on from WHSU01000033.1 coordinate 26,668, forward strand.
ACACGACCCACCACCGAGGGGGGGCCGCGATGAGCGAAGAACTGGGCACGCAGACGCGCGCGTACATTGACGCGCTATTCCAACTCAACAGCTTTCTACAGCACCGATGGACGGACACCTGGCGCGACGAGGACTGGCGCGAGTACGAGCGCCTGGAGGCCGCGGTGGACGCGACCCGCGACCACTTTGAGGATGCAAAGCGAGCGGACTCCGCGCCGCGCGTCCGCTCGGCCTGATACTCCGTGTCGGGCGCCGCGCGCCCGACCATGCGATGCACGACTCAGACTCTCCACACCGCGCGTGGAACCGGCGATGTCTGCCCGCGCATCGTCTGAGTCCGTGCGCGGTCTAGCGCACCACCAGCGCTGCCTTCGGATCCGCCAGGATGGCCTCCACCGTCTCGTCCACCGTCATCGAGCCGGTGTCGAGCCAGCGGCCCTTCCCGGTCAGTTCGTCGCGCAACCCGGCGTCGAGGTGATTGAAGCGGCCGGCGGTCTTGCCACCACGTCCCGCGTCGCGGCTGAGCACCACTTCCAGGGATGGGGCCAGCACGATCACGCGTAGCGCGGCGCCCATCAGGTAGTTCACATACGCCGCCAGGTGATGGCGCGTGACGACCACGAAGTCGAGCACCGGCACGAAGCCGGCCTCGGCGTACGACCGCGCGAGCAGGCACTGGTTGCGGATCACCAGTTCGTACTGCCGCTCCGACTCACCCTCCAGCTGGGGCTGCGGCGTCTCTCGCCCGGCGACGATCTGCCGCCAGAGCGCCTCACCCTCGATGTGCGCCGACTGCTCGAGGCGCTCCGCCAGGGCGCGGGCGACGGTGGTCTTGCCGGCGCCGGGGATGCCCGTGATCAGCCAGATCTCCGGCGGGCGGGGGTAGGTCATCGCGCGGCGCCCCTTCGGAGCGGAACTACCCGCGTCGCTTCGCGCGCTTCTGCGCCTTCTGCTGCTGGCGTTCGAAGCGGCGGCGCTCGGCTCGGGAGGCACTGGCCGGCGGCGGCGGTGCGGATGCGCCGTTGCCGCTCGCGACGGTGTTTCCCGGCTCGCCCGGGCCGCTCTCGCGTGTCTGCGGGGCGGTGTCCTGCCCGATCATCTGCCGCGCGACGGCGGGTTGAAGCCGGGCGTTCAGAATCTGGCGCGCGAGCAACTGGCGGATACGCTCACGCAGCTGGTCCCACATGTCGTGCGACTCGCGCTTGTAGGCCACCAGCGGGTCCGTCTGGCCGTACGCGCGCAGGCCGATGCCCTGGCGCATCTCGTCCATCGCCGTCAGGTGCTCCACCCACAGTGAGTCAATCGTCCGTAGCATCACCAGCCGCTCCACGAGCCGCTGGTTCTCGTCGCCGACCTCCGCCTCGAGCGCCGCGTAGCGCTCATCCACCAGCGCGATCGCGGCGTCGACGGTGTCCTCGACCTCGTCGTCCTCGATGTCCTCGGCCGGCAGCGCGGTACCCAGCGAGACGACCGCGTCCAGGCTGGCGCGGAACGTCGCGGCGTCGCGCGGTTCGGCGCGCAGGTGGCTGTCCGCCAGCGCGTCCACCTCTTCGTCCAGCATCGTCAGCACGGTCTCGCGCAGGCTCTCGCCGGAGAGCACCTTGTCACGCTCCGTGTAGATCACGTCGCGGTGGGTGTTCATCACGTTGTCGTAGTCGACCACGTGCTTGCGAATGTCGAAGTTGTAGTTCTCCACCTTCTGCTGGGCCTGCTCGATGGCGCGCGTCACCATCTTGGACTCCAGCGGGGTGTCCTCTTCCATCCCCAGCCGCTCCATCATGCCGGGCAGCCAGTCCGGCGCGAAGCGCTTCATGATGGAATCTTCGAAGGAGACGAAGAACCGAGTGGAACCCGGGTCGCCCTGACGGCCAGAGCGGCCACGGAGCTGATTATCGATGCGCCGCGCCTCGTGCCGCTCCGTGCCCAGCACGTGCAGACCGCCGATATCGGCGACGCCCGACCCCAGCTTGATGTCCGTGCCGCGGCCGGCCATGTTCGTCGCGATCGTGACCGCGCCGCGCTCGCCGGCGCGCGCGATGATCTGCGCCTCCCGCTGGTGCTGCTTCGCGTTCAGCACCTCGTGCTCGATGCCCCGGCGGCGGAGCAGGTCCGACAGCGCCTCGGACGTCTCGATGGCGACCGTACCGACCAACACCGGGCGCCCGGCCTCGTGCTTCTCGACGATGTCCTCGATCACGTGCCGCCACTTCGAGGGCTCGTTGCGGAAGACGAGGTCGGGCAGGTCCTCGCGGGCGATCGAGCGGTGCGTCGGGATCACCACCACTTCCAGCTCGTAGATCTCGGAGAACTCCTGCGCCTCGGTGAGCGCGGTGCCGGTCATGCCGGAGAGCTTCTCGTAGAGGCGGAAGAAGTTCTGCAGGGTGATCGTCGCGTAGGTGACGGACTCCTGCTGGATCTGGACGCCTTCCTTCGCCTCCACCGCCTGGTGCAGGCCGTCCGACCAGCGGCGGCCCTCCATCAGGCGCCCGGTGAAGTCGTCCACGATGACGACCTGGCCGTCCTTCACCACGTAGTCGCGGTCGCGCTGGTAGACGATCTGCGCGCGCAGCGCCGCCTCCATGTAGCGCGTGAGGCGGAAGTTCTCAGGCGAATAGATGTTGGAGACGCCGAGTCCTCGCTCCAGCGCCTCGATGCCCTGCTCCGTGAGGTTCACCGTGCGGGTCTTCAGGTCCACCACGTAGTGGCGGTCCTGCTCCAACGATGGCACGAGGCGCGCGAAGCGCGGGTAGACGCTGACGTCGTCCGGTGCCGGGCCGGAGATAATCAGCGGCGTGCGGGCCTCGTCGATGAGCACGCTGTCCGCCTCGTCGACAATAGCGAAGTGCCGCCCGGTGACCTGGACACGCCGCTCCAGGCTCGTCGCCATGTTGTCGCGCAGGTAGTCGAAGCCAAACTCGTTGTTCGTGCCGTAGGTCACGTCCGCTGTGTACGCCTCGCGGCGCGGCACCTGCACCAGGTGCTCGAACGTGGACTGCTGCGAGGCCGGCTCGCGCGAGTAGCGGTAGCCGCTGTCGTGCTGGAGCACTCCCAACGTGAGTCCCAGCGTGTCGAGCGCCGGGCCGTACCACTGCGCGTCACGGCGGGCCAGGTAGTCGTTCACCGTGACCAGGTGCGCGCCTTCGCCCTCGAGGGCGTTGAGGTACAACGCCAGTGTCGCCACCAGCGTCTTGCCCTCACCGGTGCGCATCTCGGCAATGGAGCCGCGGTGCAACGCGACCGCGCCCAGCAGCTGCATCGGATACGCCCGCTCGCCCGAGGAGCGCGCGATCGCCTCGCGGGCCACGGCGAACGCCTCCGGCAGCAGCTCATCCAGCGTCTCACCGTCCGCGAGGCGCGCGCGGAACTCGTCCGTCTTCGCGCGCAGGTCCGCTTCGGACAGGGCCTGGACCTCGTCGTCGTACGCCAGTACGGCGTCCACCAGCGGCTGCGTCTCCTGCAAGACGCGGTCGTTGGTGTCGCCGCCGAAGATCTTCCGGAAAATACCGACCATGCCGCTCGCGCTCCCCTCGAGGCGCGGGGAGCCGCGCGCCTCGTCAGCCGATCCAGTGTACGGGGAGCAGCCGTCACCGGAACCCTCGTGATCACCTACATCGCGAGCACACTGCCGGCGGCCCTTCGACGGGCTCACGGCAAGAAGAAAGGCGAGGACCCAGCGCGTCGCTAGCGGAAGAGCGCGCCCACGGAGCCGCCCGTGTGGATACGGTGCATGGCGTCACCGAGCATCGACGCGACCGAGACCACGCTCGTCGGCGTGCGCTCGAACTTGCCGTGCACCAGCGGCAGGGTGTCGGTGTGCACCAGCTCATCGATGCCGTCCGCGTCCAGCGTCTTGAAGGCGCGCGGCGCCATCACCGGGTGGACACACGCCACGCGCACGGAACGCGCGCCGCGCTCCCGCAGGATCTGCACGGCCGATGCGATGGTCCCGCCGGTCAGGATCTCGTCGTCTACCACAATGCAGTCGCGCCCCTCGACCTCTCCGATCAGCGTCATCGCCTCGGCCTGCTCGAGGTTGCCCTTGCGCTTCTTATCGACGATGGCGAAGTCGCCACCGACGCGGTCGGACAGTTCGCGCGCGAGCTTGGCGCGGCCGACATCGGGCGCCACGACCACCGGCTGCGGCAGTGCCGCCGCGCGGAAGTGCTCCGCGATCAGCGGGAACGCGGTCAGTTCGTCCAGCGGGATGTTGAAGAAGCCCTGGATCTGTCCCGCGTGCATGTCGATGGTGAGCACGCGGTCCGCGCCCGCCACCTCGATGAAGTTCGCCACGAGGCGCGCGGTGACCGGGACGCGCGGCTGGTCCTTCTTGTCGGAGCGGCCGTAGGCGTAATAGGGGACGACCGCGGTGATACGCCCCGCCGAGGCGCGCTTCGCGGCATCGATCATGATCCACAGCTCCATGAGCCGCGTATTAACCGGCGACACGATGGGTTGCACGATGAAGACGTCGCGCTCCCGGATGTTGTCCAGGTAGCGGACGAAGACCTCTTCGTTGGAGAACTCGAAGACCTCGCACTGACCCAGGGGCAACTCAAGGTGCTTGCACACCGCCTCGGCGAGGGCGCGATGGGCGTTGCCGCTGAAGACAGCCATCTCTCGGAACAAGCGCGTGCTCCTCGGGCGGTCCGGGGTGACCCTCGGCGACGGGGACCGCCGTAGACAAGGGTACCATCGCGAGCGCTGGTGCTAGCCGCAAGTCACCACGCATCGGCGCAACGAGGGGGAACGATGGGCTTCGCGCAGTTCCGAGACGATGGCCGCATCTTCCAGGTGCGGGTCGGTGTGGTCGCCCGCTCCAACGGCCGGGTGCTCCTGCATCGCACCGCCGGCGACGACATCTGGTCGCTGCCCGGGGGCCGGCTGATGGTCGGCGAGACCGCGGCGCAGGCCGCCATGCGCGAGATGCGGGAGGAAGCCGGCGCCGAGGTGCAGCCCGGCGAGCTGCTCTGGGTGATCGAGAACTTCTTCCGCGCCAACGCCCTGGACGCACCCGGCGTCGATGGAGCGCCGGCCGACCACCACGAGGTCGGCCTCTACGTGGCCGTGCGGTTGCCGCCGCACCTCGAGCAGGCCGAATCGTTCACGGGCGTGGAACGGGAGGGCACACCCCACGAGTTCGCGCTGGAGTTCCGCTGGTTCGGCCTCGATGCGCTCGACGGGATCGACCTGCGGCCGGCCTCATTGCGCGAGCGGCTGGCGGCCGGTGGGGCGGGCGTACAGGCGTCGTAGGGGTACCGAGGCGCGGTGATCGCCGCCTGCCAGACCTGTTACACTTTCACGCTGCGCCCATCATCCGGCGCCGGGAGCGACCCGCGAGCGGCGCGCTCACCGGCATTCCCGCCCCTGTGAGGTACGTCTCATGGACTTCCAGTTCACCCCGGACGAAGAGCAATTCCGCGGCGAGATCCGCGACTTCCTCAAGCAGCAGCTGCCCGACGGCTGGGCCGACCGCGCCTTCGTCGGCGACGTCGAGCAGGACGAGCGCGACGAGCTGAGCCGCTTCGTCACGAAGCAGCTCGCCGACCGCGACTGGCTGGCGATGGCCTGGCCGAAGGAGTACGGCGGCCTGGACGCGACCCACATGCAGCAGCTGATCTACAACGAGGAGACCTCCTACTCCGCGATGCCCGGAGGCGGCGGCATGGGCGTCGCCTGGGTCGGCCCCGCCGTGATGCTCTACGGCAACGAGGAGCAGAAGGAGCAGTACCTCCCCTGGATCACCAACGGCGACGACATCTGGTGCACGCTCTACTCGGAGCCCGGCGCCGGCTCGGACCTGGCGGCGCTACAGACGCGCGCCGAGCGCGACGGCGACGAGTACGTGATCAACGGCTCCAAGATCTGGACCAGCGGCGGCCACCTGGCCAACATGGGCTGGCTCGCCGCCCGTACCGACCCGCACGCCCCCAAGCACCGAGGCATTTCGACCTTCGTCCTGCCCATGGACACGCCGGGCGTCGAGGTGCGCCCGCTCACCAACCTGGCCGGGGAGCACAACTTCAACGAGGTCTTCTTCGAGAACGTCCGCATCCCCTCGACGAACCTCGTCGGCACCGAGAACCGCGGCTGGTACCAGGTCGCCACCGCGCTCGACTTCGAGCGCTCGGGCGTGGGCGCCTACGCCGGCGGCCGCCGCAACATGGAGCGACTGGTGCACGTGGCCCGCGAGGACGAGTCGCTGGTCCAGCGCAACCCCGCGTCGCGCTACGAGCTGGCGGACCGCTGGGTGGAGCTGCAGGTCGGCTTCAACATCGCCTACCGCATCCCGCACCTGCAGTCGCAGGGCATCATCCCCAACCACGAGGCGAGCGTGTCGAAGCTCTACGGCTCGGAGCTGACCCAGCGCATCGCCGGCACCGGCATGCACCTGCTGGGCCTCGGCGGGCAGATGATGCCGGGCTCGCCGCACGCGGCGCTCGGCGGCGCCTTCGCGCGCACCTACCTCTCGTCGGTGAGCAGCACCATCGCCGCTGGCACCAGCGAGATCCAGCGCAACATCATCGCCCAGCGCGGACTCGGCCTCCCGAGGGGGTAGCCAGCCCCACCGTCGATCTGAGAGGGTGGGGCGTACACGCGCTCCCACTATCTTACCGGCGGCCCGCATGCGACTCGTTTCCCGCGCCTTGCTCACCCTCACCCTGACGGCGCTCCTCGGCGCCTGCTCCGATGAGACACCGGCCGCGGAACCCTCGACGACGGCGTCCCCAACGGCCTCCGCGCCCGCCGCCACCTCGACGTCTCCTCCACCAACCGCGACCCGCACGCCGGAGGCGAGCGCCACCGCGCTACCGGACCCGGAGATCCGCGCGGTCGCGCCCGTCGCGCTGGACATCGAGCGGCTCGATGCCGGCGAGACGGACGCTTTCGTGCAGTACCAGCTCGCGAGCGGCGAGCCGGTGACCAAGGACGGCACGTATTTGCTCAACGCCGCGACGGGCGAGATCGAAGGCTGGGCACACGTCGATGACGATGGGATGCACCCGGTCAGTTCGCCCGACGGTGACTGGCTGGCCTCGGTCGGCGGGTCGCCCGAGACGGTCGTGCTCATCGAGCGGGCCACGGGCGCCGCGTGGAGCTGGGAACGCGCCGCCCTCGCGATGCTCAGCTACCCGGACGCCGAGGGCCGGACGGTCTTCCGCTCGGCGGATCAGGCGGTCCACATCGTCCGGCTCGCCGAGGAAGTCACGACGCTCGCCGGCTTCGAGATCACGCCCTCACCCACACCTCGTCGCCCCCCGCCGGCGATCCCGCTGTGGCCGAGCGACCAGCGTTCGCGCCCTAACATGCCGGCGTTCGCCGTAGCGGCACCCGAGGGCGACCGCTGGCTCCTCTTCGACAACCCCGGCGACGAGGTCCGCGTCTTCCTCCTCCACGCTGAGGCGCCTACTGTCGTCGACCGGCTGCCGAGTCAGGACGGAGGACAGGTCATGCTCTCGTTCAGCATTGGACGGCCGAACGCGCAGGGCGTAACGGTCGCCATTCGGCACTCCTCCAAGCCGGACGACAAAGACTCCTCGCTGCCCGTCTCACTACGCGCCGTCACCTACGGGTGGGACGGCGGCAAGGTCCGCAGCGCTGACACGCCCGCCCCGCTCCTGGTCAACGAGGACGGCCTCGGCCTTGGCGCGACGTTCGACGTGCTCACCTCTCCGGACGGCACTCTGGTCGCGTGGGAACGCGAACTGCCCTACGCGCGGAACGACGGGCTGGGCGGTCACCTCGACTTCCCCGCCGTCTACGTCGCCTCCGTTGAGGCTGGCGAGCCGCTGTTCCGCGCCGTGCGCACCGCGATCGGTACCTACCTCGGCGGCCTCGACTGGCTCGCCGACGGCTCCGGCGTCGTGGTTGGGACGCCCGAGGGGTGGGGTGTCCTCCGCGCGGACGGCAGCGCCGTCGATCCGCTGCCCTTCGGCCGCGAGGATGTGTTCGAGATGCCGCGCCCGTCGCCGACCGATTCGGACCGCTTTGCCATCGGCCTCGGTGTCTATAACCGCGCCGGCAACCTGCTCCACAGCGCGACGGTCGAACCGGACGACCCGAACAGCGGCACCTTCGGCCCGGCCACCTGGACATCCGATGGTGAGGAACTGGTCTTCGCCGTCGCCACCCTTGGCGGACGGGACTTCGGCCCCAGCGGCGTCTCGGAGTTCGATTTGCCGCCGCGCATCGAAACGCCGCCGTTCGACGACACGCTGCGGCTGGTCGCCGCGCCCGAGGACGGCGACTGCACGGAGCTGCGCGACGAAGCGGCGCTGCTGACTACCGAGGTCGTCGCGTGCGTCGCAGCCGGCACACCCCTCGTCGTCACCAACACCGAGGTCGGCGCGGGCGCCCGCACCGACTGCAACGGCAACCGCGCACGCCTCTGCGCCTCGACCTACGACATCGAGGAGCCTGAGTCGCAGCGTCGATGGCTGCACGTGGAGACCGAGGACGGCACGGCGGGCTGGGTGCAGCCGGTCGACGTCGTGTGGGCGGATCCCTAGCCGACGCGGTGTCCGACGCGCCCGACGAGGATGCGTTACGCTCCGCCCATGTCCCGGCCCGCGTCCGCGCTCGCTCGATCGTTCGGTTGTGCGCTCGTACTGCTGCTGACGGCGTGCAACGGCGACTCCGCCGAGCCCTCACCCACGGCAACCTCGACGCCGACGACCGACGCGACGCCGGAGTGGTCGGTCACCTTCGATGAGCCGGCGTACGAGGGGCCGACGACCCCGCTACAGGGCATCTTCACGGAGCCGCGCGAGAACGAGGTCGACCGCCACGTCAGCCTCGCGCCGGAGCCCGAGCCGGACTTCCCCGCCTGGGACGGCGAGTCGGTGATCCTCTACGACATCGAGTCCGGCCGCACGGTGAACCTGGGGCCGGGCAACCTCGGGATGGTCCCGTTCAGCCCGGACGGTACGCAGTTCATCTACGCCTCCGGCAGCGGCGAGGGCGACGCGCGGCCTCGGGTGACGGTCTACGACCTCGAGACCGGCGACAGCCGCGAGTACGGCACCGGCTACGCCCCGAGCTTCGAGGGCGACGGGACGTTCTCGGTACACCCGGAGCACGACGGCCCCTTCACCGAGGAGGACCACTTCGACGTGGAGACGGGGGAGCTGGTGTTTCCGGACGAGAACCGCGTCGGGCTTGACTCCGTGCAGACGGTGAAGACTGGCGACGGCTGGACCGTGCAGACGATCCGCGAGTCCGGTCCGCAGACGGCAGTCCGTACCGTCATCGTATCGCCCGGCGGCGGGGCCTTCGAGACCAATTCGAGTGCCCTCCCCCTGCCGGCGCAGCCAGGCAGACCTCCTCGTCTGCTCGTGCCGACAGAAGCCAGCTGGGGGGAAAGCACTAACCTGTTCGCGGTCAACGAGGATGGGACTGCGACATGGCTAGCGACTATGCACACCTCTGCGACAACCGGTGGGGCCGCCGTTACCAGAGCTTCGTTCGGCACGGGACGTATCGCATGGACCGAGGACCACTGCGACCCGGAGCTCGGGCGCACTTACGTACTGGATCTCGGCACGGGCGAACTGACTGAGGTCGACCGGGCACCCGACTTGAGCATCGGCGGCGCCGAGGTCCTGAGGCTCGGCCCAGTCACCCCGTGGCGGTACCGGGCTACGCTCGACCGGGGACGCTCGAATACCTGCGAGTGATGCCCGGCCTGCCTGCGTGGAACACCGACGAGACGTGGGCGGCGAACGGCCCGGCCGGCACCGCGTTCCTTGCCTCGTTCCTCCCAAGCGAGACCTGCCCGGCGGCGGAGTAGCGCGGGACGCCGCGTCAGGCGCCGCGTGCGGCCAGGGCCTCCTGCTCCATGACGTGGGCCTGCCAGTAGTGGTTCACCTTCGCGACGACGGTGATCACGCTCTTCACCTCGTCCTTGAGCCGGAACGAGGCGGCGGCGGGCACCAGCAGCCGGTCCTCGTCGAAACGCGCGTCGACGTTCTCGAGGATGATCGCGGCGCACATCCACGCCGCCATGCGGCGGTCGCGGCCCGACACCGCGACCCACCCGGGCTCGTCCGGCTCCGAGTAGAGCCCGGTCGTCTCCCAGATCCCGCGCCGGATCTCGTCGATGGCATCGAACTCCTCGGACGCCGCTTCGGCCTCCGGTTCAGCAAGCGCGACAAGCGCACTGTCCTCGCCTCGATGCGGCGGGCCGCCGTACAGCGCCAGTTCGCAGAAGCCCTCCCACATCGCACCCCAGTCCGGGCGGCCGCTCGGCAGGTAGACGAACTCCGCCGCGGACATCGAGGCGTTGCGTGGCGCCTCCGGCTGCACCACCTCGATGGGGTCGTCCGACGGGCCCGGCTCGATGCCGATGCGCGCGGCGGCCAGCGACTCCGGGCGCACCCAGGCGAACTCCACCGGCTCGCCGAGGAACGCAGCGAAGGAACGCACCAGATCGCGGCAGTCCTGGATGCGCTCGAAGGGCAGGATCCGCTCGCCGATCACGAGCAGTCGAGCGGGCATCGGCGTCTCCGTTTCCGGCACGGTGGTTGGCGCGGCCGGTGGTGGCCGGGTCGCCTCCCGATCCATATAGTGCCACCTGCGAACGTTCGCAACAGCGGACGGCCCGACGGGACGAGGCCGCGCGTGCCGATCTACCCCTACCGATGCCCCGCCTGCCGCGCTGAGTTCGAGGTGTCGCGGCGTCTCCAGGACCGGAACCAGCCGGTCCTATGCCCCGCCGACGGCGCGGAGAGCACGCGTCTGCTGACGGCGCCCTCGCTCCTCGGCTCAGCGCGCCAGGACTCCGAGCCGTCGCTGCCGGGCCCCGCCGAAGCCGGCGCCGGGCTGGTCGCACTTCGGTCACAGCCACGCGCCGGGTACGGGCGGCCACTCGCACGGCGCGCCGCGCCGTACGCCCGGTACCTCGGGGGATGCCCCCTAACCCGTCGCCTGTAGCTCACCGATCGCGCGGCGGACGTGCTCGTCCTCAAGGAACCGCGCGCCTGACTCCTGGCGGAAGGCGGCGGCGCTGGCGAGCACGCGCACCCGAGGCATCCCGGCGGGCGGCTCCGAGATCCATGCGGTCAACGTCAGCAGCAGGCCGTTCGGGTCTTCGAGGAACACGAGGCGCTCGTAGCCGCGTCGGATCTCCTCGGAAGCGGCCAGGCCGGTGGCGGCGAGTTCGTAGAAGAGGCGGTCCATCAGCTCGCCCGGCACCTGCAGGCTCAGGTACTGCACGGAGCCGACGCCCAGGCTGGACTCGGCCAGCTTGATGTTCGGGTCGGTAGGGCCGATTAGCATCAGGAAGCTCTCGCCGCCGGCATGCAGGAGCGCCTGCACGGACTCGGGGTCATCCCGGTTCGGCTCCGCGTAGACCGGGGTGAGGCCCAGTTTGCGGTAGAACTCCAGCGACTCCTCCATGTCCTTGACGATGATCGCCGGGTAGCCCACCCCCTGCGTCCGCATGCCGCTCGCCTGCACGTCGTCGCCTCCCCG
>WHSU01000030.1 GCA_009379925.1 Dehalococcoidia bacterium
GCAACAAGCGAAGCACCGCGGTGCCCAGTGGGGATCGCCGCCCTACGACCGGCGGAAGCGTTCGCGGAGGACGTGCCCGCCGGCTGGACGAATGGCCGGGGCGAGCACGAGGTGATCGTCAACCCGTATGGACTGCGCCGCATCGTAGACCTCGAGGCCCCCGTCGCGTCCGATGACGTGATCGCACTCTCGCGCCTGGAAGAGGTGGCACAATGACCGACCCGCTGCCGCAGCCGCCCCAACAGGCGATCACGGAGTTCGTGCGGCTGGGCCGCACCGGCCGCATCGAGCTGCGTTTCCGCGACGGCCGCGTCACGGGCTACGAGGTGACGACGGCGCATCGGCCCGGCGAGCGGCCGGACGTGAGGGCGCGGGGCCGTCTGCCAGGCGTTAGAGAATGAGTAGATAACTGAGTGCTATTTCCCCTGCCGGTTACGAGTGAAGTGCAGCGCTTCCGTTGCAGTAGTTACGAAACAGCTGCTCTACCACTGAGCTACACCGGCTCGGTCGGGACTTCAGTATACGGAGCGCACTTCGGGAGGCACAACGAACCTCAGCCGATGCGGCACCAGCGCAGCACAGCGCCCGCCGCGTCCGTCGCCTCGGCTGCCGCCATGGGCCCATCGAGGCCGAGAGCCAGCCCGAGCGCGATCGCGGTGGCGGCGAGGTAGAGCGCCAGCAGCGACGGCAGGGCATGCCCCAGCGTCACCTTGGTGTTGACGGCGCCGGGCTCGCGCGCGGCGCGGCTCCGAAGGGTATGCTTGGTGACCATCACTTGCCCCCTCACCGTGATCTTCGGCGTACCGCAGCGGCCCGAGAGAGGGAGCGTCCACGCGCAAGGCCGCGAGCGCATGCGATTACGGGTGGCGTATGTCCGAGGCGTGCCAATTCCGACGGTGGGTGACCATGAGGGCGCAATCGCCTCCTCGGCGGCGGCGTCCTCCCCGTGCTCGTTGTGCATCGATGCGATCGCCCGCTGCACCGCCGCGCTGCCCCGGAACGGGTGTGCGAACTGACCGGCAGCCACCTACCGTTGGCAGTCAGACGAGCGACTGACGGCCCGGCCGTCTCGTGTGCATGGAGGAACGGGTGCTACCCAACCATCCTGTGATGCCGGTTGACCAACCAATGAGGCAGGCGGCCCGCCTGGCGTACAGCGCGGCTGTTGCGAATGCCCTCGAACGTTATGTCCTGTCAGGTGCCGTCGTACGAGTACACACCGAGCGCGTGGACGGCGAAGACCCCCGCCGGGCCCGTGTCTCCTTCGAGGTGGACGCGGACGCCCTGGCGCCGTTCCTGGAGGCGGCGCACGCCCAAAGCTGGCGACTGGCGGACCTGGGTGGCCGCGTCGATGCGCTCGAGCCTCGCGAGGAGGCCGCGGCGTTGCGCCGCTACTACATGCATGGCGTGGTGGCGGCGCTCGACGAGTGCATCGAAGCCGAGGGCGTGCCCGGTCTTGCGACGCACCGCACCGGCTATGACGACTCGGTGGCGGAGATCACGTTTCGTGTCCACGGCGAAGCGTTCGCCAGGATCATGGACCGGCGCGGCGCCTTCGGTCTGTAGCGCCGGATGACCTGAACCGGGCGGTCGGGTCCGCTAGAGATCCTTCTGGCGGAAGAGCCAGATCGCCAGGATCAGCGAAGCGGCCGTGAGCGCGCTGAAGACGATCAGCACGCGCACCTGGTCCCAGATCGGCGTCTCGCCCCGGAACGTCTGGGGAAGCTGCTCGATGACAGCGGTGGTGCTCATCCAGCTCAGGCCAAGGAACTGCAGCACCACGCCGGAGACCAACACGGCCACCAGTACGGTGAGCACGGCCATCAGCACGTTGGAGATGACGGTGGACATCGTGACACCCAGGGCGGCGAGGAAGATCAGGAGCACGCCCACCATCAGCACGCCCATGCTGACACCGCCCACGGTCGTGTCCGCCTCCGCGTACCGCATCACGAGGTAGGCGAAGGGGACCATGACGATGAAGTAGACGGCGGCCGTGAAGCCGACGCGCGCGGTGATCTTGGCTGACAGATACTCGGTGCGGGTCACGGAGCGCGACAGGATCGAGTCCGCCATGATGCCGGCCTCGCTGGCGACCGCGCCCGCCGCGAGCACCGCGATGGCGAGCGCGGAGAATGGCGCGAGCACCGCCGCGACATAGGTGCCCATCGTCTCGGATGCCAGTTCGCCCTCGCTGGCCGACACGGCGACCAGGAAGAGCGCCGGGACGGCGAGCAGCGGGAGCCAGACGCGCGCGACCCAGGATCGGGTCAGCGCCCCCATGTCATAGCGAAGGATGGCCAGGTATGCCTGCATCAGACTTCTCCGAGTCCGGGTCGTCGCCGCTTGCCTTCTCCTGCGTGGCCGCCCACGCCGCCGCGCGCAGGAAGCCGCGCGTGCGGTCCTCCTCCAGGCGGCGCAGGAACGCCTCTTCGATCTCGTCGGCGCCGGTGTTGATGTGCAGCAAGTCCACGCCGGTGCGGTCCACGAGTTCCAGCACGCGCTGGATGTACTCCGTCAGCGGTTCCGTGCCCAGGAAGGTGATCCGGAACTCGGAGCCCAGGCGCTCGTAGCGCAGCGAACCGATCTCGTCGAGCGTGTGGATCTGCTGTTCGAACGAGGTCGTGTTGCCCTCGACCTCCACGGAGATCGTGCCCTGTCGCGCCAGGCGTCGCATGTCCTGCATCGGCCCGGAGTAAATCAGGCGGCCGGAGGAGATGATGCCCACGTCTGTGCAGACGCGCTCAACGTCGCCGAGGATGTGCGTCGCGATGATGATCGTACGGTCGCGCCCGGACAGTTCGCGGATCAACTCGATCGTCTGCTTGCGTCCGGCCGGGTCGAGGCCTGACGTCGGCTCGTCCAGGATCAGCAGTTCCGGGTCATTCATCAGCGCCGCGGCGATCCCCAGGCGGGTCATCATGCCGGTGGAGAAGCCCTCGATGCGCTGGGACGCGGCCTGGGTCATGTCGACCGCCTGCAGCAGGCGCGCGAGCTGGATCTTCGCGCGGCTGGGCGGCATGCCGATGATGGAGCCCACGAACTCCAGGTAGGCGATCGGCGTCATGTGCTTCGGGAAGTTGGGGTTCGTCGGCAGGAAGCCGATGCGGCGCCGGATGTCGGCGCGTTCCGCTGTCATCGGCTCGCCGAGGACCGAGATCGTACCGGCTGTAGGCCGTTGGAGACCCAGCAGGATACGGAAGGTGGTGGACTTGCCAGCGCCGTTGGGGCCGACCAGGCCGAACACCTGCCCCTTCTCGACGCGCAGGTTCAGCGCGTTCAGGGCGATGTAGCGGTTGTCGTAGATTTTCGTGAGATCAGTCGTCTGGATGACCTGCATGGAAGTCCTTCGCGCACGGTCAGGTGCCGCTCGGGGGTATCAGTGCCCGCATGTCGCTCGCGACCGCGCCTCGCGAGGTGACAGGGCACGTGCATGATACACAAGCGCCAAGTGAGGGGCGACGGCGTTCTCCTTGAAGGCGACATAACGATGGCCGCAGGTCCATTTGCCCGGGCTGATAGTGTGCGAGAGTCCGCTGGGAGCCGCGTGCTTGCGGGTGAGTGTGAGAGCGAGAGCATGCTGGAACTGATGTCCCTTCGGAAGCGCTTCGGCGGCGTGGTTGCGTTGGACGGCCTGTCGTTGACCGCCGCCCGAGGGCGCATGCTCGGCTTCCTCGGCCCGAACGGCTCTGGCAAGACGACGTCGATGCGCAGCATCTTCGGCCTCGTCGCCCTCGATGACGGGGAGGTGCGCTGGGACGGCGCGCCGCTGGACGCGGCGACCCTGGGTGGGACCGGCTACATGCCGGAAGCCCGCGGCCTGTACGCGCGGATGCAGGTGCGCGACCAGATCGTCTACTTCGCGCGGCTACACGGGATGGGTGCGGCGGAGGCGCGAGCGGCGGCTGACCGCTGGCTGGAGCGCCTGGGGCTCGCGGACCGTGCTGGCTCGCGGGTGGAGGATCTGTCACACGGCAACCAGCAGCGCGTCCAGCTGATCGTGAGCCTGGTGCATGCACCTCACCTGCTGGTATTGGACGAGCCGTTTTCCGGCCTGGACCCGATCGGCGTGGAGACGCTGGGCGAGATGGTGCGCGAAGAGGCGCGGCGAGGCGCTGCCGTGATCTTCTCCAGCCATCAACTCGACCTGGTGGAGGACCTGTGCGACGACGTCGCCATCATCCACCGCGGCCGGACCATGCTCGCCGGTTCGTTGAGGGAGGTGCGGTCCCGCTCGCAGCACCGCTACGCGCAGATCTCGGTGGATGGGGACGGCGACGGTGGGAACGGCGGTGCGGCTGGCTGGGTGCACGGCATCGAGGGCGCGGAGGTGCTGTGGGAGCGGGGCGGTGAGGCACGCGTGCGGGTGCCCGCCGATGTCGACCCCGGGTTGCTCATGGCCAAGGTGCGCGAGGCCGGCGACGTGGAGTCGTTCCGTTTCGAGCCGCCGGCGCTGTCAGACCTCTTCATGGAGGCCGTGCGATGAACCTGCACTGGCGACGCATGGGGCTGGTGGCCTGGCGCGAGATCCGAGAACGCGTGCGCACCCGCACGTTCCTGCTCTCGACGGCGGTGGTGGCGCTGCTCGCGGCCGGCGGCGTCGCCGGTACCGGCTTCATCGAGGATGCCTTCGAGCCGGGCCCAGAACGCCTGGGTGTCCTCGATGCGTCGCCCGAGACGCTGACGTCGACGTTGGAGGAGACCGCCGAAGCCTTCGGGGTCACCCTCGACCTCCGTCGATACGAGTCCGAGGGCATCGCCGAAGCGGCACTCCAGGACGATCAGGTGGACGCGCTGCTGCTCGATGGCGAGCGCCTGGTCTTCCGCGACTCGGAGTCGCGCGAGTCGCACGAGGAACTGGCGATGGTGGCGAACCAGGCCGTGCGGCTGCTGCGGCTGCCGCAGCAACTCGAGCAGCTCGGCCTGACACCAGAGCAGGGTCGGTCGTTGCTGCAGCCGGAGCCGCTTCCGCAGGCACTGCTGGACCAGGCGGAGCCGGTCGCGGAGGACAACGAGGCGAGCGGAGCCCTCGCATCGTTCAGTGTGATCGTGCTCTTCATGGCCGTGGCGTTCTACGGGAACTCGATCCTGATGGGGGTCGTGGAGGAGAAGACGACGCGCGTGGTGGAGGTGTTGCTCGGCTCGCTGCGGCCGCGGGAGCTGCTGACCGGGAAGGTGCTTGGGATCTTGGCCGTGGGGATGATGCAGTTCGGCGCCGGGGTGGTGGCGGCGGTGGCGGCGGTCGCCGTGACGGGGACGGCCGACATGCCCGCGGTCGCCGGGGAGACCGCGGTGTGGCTCGGAGTCTGGCTGCTGCTGGGGTTGCTGCTCTACTCGTTCATGTACGCCGCAGCCGGGGCGCTGGTGTCCCGCCAGGAGGAGGCCGGGAACGTGACCACGCCGATCATGACGGTCCTGCTCGGCGCATACTTCGCAACGCTCTTCGTAGCGCTGAATGACCCGGACGGGACCGAAGCCCTCGTCATGTCGCTCGTGCCGTTCACGGCGCCGCTGGTGATGCCACCGATGATGGCGCTGGGCGACCCCCCGGTCTGGCAGATCGCGGCTTCGCTGGTGATGACGGTGCTGGGCATCGCCGCCGTCATTTGGTTCAGCGGCCGGCTGTACGCCGGCGCCGTGCTGCGCACCGGTCCGCGGGTGCGACTGCTCGAGGCGTGGCGCTCGGCCCGCGGGGCGCCCTAGCCGTCTCGCTCCGCCGCCAGGCGCTTCACCGCGGCAAGCGCACCCATGGGGTGCGCATTCATGTCGCGTGGGTCGTCGATGACCTCGCGGAGCACACCCTGGGCGTCGAAGACGAAGGTGGCGCGCGTGGCGACCGGGCGGCCGTCGCGCCGGACGCCAAAGGCGTCCATGGTGTGGCCATCCGGCCAGTCCGAGAGCATCGGAAACGTCAGGCTGTTCTGCTCGGCGAAGGCGCCGAGGGCGGCGAAGGTGTCCATGCTGACGCCCGCGACGCGGGCTCCGAGGGTTTCCAGTTCGGCGTGCGCCTGCTGGAAGCCCCGCATCTCGGTGGTTCAGCCGCCGGTGAAGGCCATGGGGAAGAACGCGAGGACCGCGACGTGCCTGCGGAATGCCTCGTCCGTGACTTCCTCGCGTTGGGTGTTGCGCGTCTTGAACTCGGGCATCGAGGCGCCGGCTTCGAGCATGGTGATCCCTCCCCTGGGTGCTAGGTGGTGCGTGCTGCGCCTAATGGTCGTGCTGCTGAGGGGTGTCCGGCCGCTGGAAGTCCCAGTCGAGCTTGCGTTCGCGCCGGTAGAGGTAGCCCAGCCCCGCCACCAGCAGGATCGCGGCCAGCGTGAGCAGTGTGATCACGATGACGCCGTCGGCGTCCGCCGGGGTGCTGAGGGCGCGCTCGCCCTCCTGTGCCGCGACGAGCGCGGGGGTCGCCGCAACGACGGCGCCGAGCAGTAGGCCGATCAGTCGCTTCACGGGAGACCGTCCTTTCGCGCGTGCGCGTTCGCGCCAGTCTATCGCGGAGGCGCGCAACTGGCACGAGCATGTGTGACGGGGCGGGCGGCAGCGTTCCGTACGGGCGTCAAGTAGACGTAAGTCGACGGTCAATAAGACGTAAGTTACAACGGCATTACGAACTGGCCCCCGACATTGCGGACTCGTTACGCTGCCCGGCATGCGGTGGGGGTACCAGCCAGATCAGCGTCTCTTTGCGCTTGCCGCCGGGCTGGTGCTCGTGGCGAGCCTCGGCTTCTTCGGCTCCGCGCAGCCGGAGCCCGCGCCGCTGGAGGGCCTGCCGGGCACGGTGAGCATCGGACGGTTCGGGGCGGCCCCGCTGGGGGCGTCCACCGAGTCCGCGGGCGTGGAACTCCCGTTCCGCGCGTTCCACGCGGCCGGCATCGAGACGCTCACGGAGGAACTGGTGCCGCGCCTGTCGTACGGCACCGCGGTCCAGGCGCGTGACCGCGGCGACGTCCCGGGCGCCATCGCAGCCTTCCGGCTAGCGGCCGAGAGCGGTCATCCGCTCGCCTCGATCTCCCGGCTGCGGCTCGCGCAGCTGCTCGTATCGACTGGCGACCCGACCGGTGCGGCTCCGTACTTCGCCTTCGCCGCCGAGGACCCGGTGCTGCCTGCCTCCCTGCGCGCGGTCGCCCTCGACGAGGGTGTGGCGGCGATGGTGGCCGCAGGCGACCCCGCCGGTGCGCTGGCAGTGCTCGACCGTCGTGCGCAGGACGCCTCCGCCAGTGGCAGCCAGCGGGCGGGTGCCATCTGGCGCTCCGCCCTGATCCGGCGCGACCTGGGCGACGCCGGATGGGTGAACGCCGCGCACACCGCGATCTCCACCGCCCCCCAGAGCGCGGCGGCGCGCGAAGCGCTCGACATCCTGGAGGCCGGGGGACACAACCACGAGGCGCTGGAGACCGCATACGTCCGTTACCGCGCGAACGAGGGCGGGCGAGCACGCGAGATCTACGAGCAGATCGTCGACGGCCGCGTGCAGCCCTCGCCGGGTGCACCGGGGCTCGCGACGGCGTGGTTTTACCTGGGCGCGCTGGCGGAAGACCGAGACGAGCTGCAGCAGGCGCTGGACGCCTACGGGCGCTCGCTGGACATGGATCCGGGCGGGCACCTGGCCCACAAGGCGGTCTACTGGCGCGGACGGGTGGCCGAGGGACTGGGCCAGCGCGACCTGGCGATCGCCTCCTACGACTGGCTCGCGTCGCAGTATCCCTCGTCACCGTTCGCGGCCGAGGGCGAGCAGCGCGCCGCGCTGGCGGTCGCCGAGTCGGGGAACGTGGACGCCGCGCTGGACCGCCTCGAGGGCCTCGTGTCGCGACATAACGGCGAGAAGGCGGCGGAGGCCGCCCGATGGCACTCGTTGCTGCGGGGCGAGCACGGCCGGATGGAGCGGCCGGCATTGGACGCGGTCAAGTACGCGCCCGGCTCGTTCGCGGCGGTGCTGGCGGGCAGCGCCGTGGTCACGGACCCGCTTCCCGAGGCAGCGCTGGCGGAGGCCCCGGCGGGCGGGGTGGACCCCGACGCGGCGCAGCAGTGGCTGGACGCCACCTTCGGGGCCGAGGAAGCCCCCGGCCTGATGGACGGGCGCACCTTCCGTATGTTCTCGCTGATGGAGGCGTTCGGCCAGGACGACGCGGTGCGGACGTGGCTGTCCGTGATGGTGGCCGGTGCGGAAGGCCGCCCACACGACCTCTACGCCGTTGCGAGCGAGCTGGCACGCCGAGGGATGTGGGACTCCTCGATGCACGCGGCACAGCTGCTGTTGACGCCCCTCACGCCGGAACAGCGGCTCTCGGCGCCCCCGGCGGTTCATCGGCTGGCCTACCCGGCGCCGTTCACGGAGGAGCTGACGCAGGCTGCGAACGAGCAGGGCGTCCCGCCGCTGCTACTGCTCGCCCTCGTACGCCAGGAGTCGGCGTTCAACCCGACGGCGGGCTCGCACGTGGGCGCGCGAGGGCTGACGCAGGTCATGGGGCCGACGGGTCAACAGATCGCGGCCTCGCTGAACGTGCGGTGGGACATCAGCGTCCTGAACGACCCGGCCACGGCACTGCGATTCGGTGCGCACTACCTCGCCGAGCAGATCCGCTACTTCGACGGCAACGTGCTGGCCGCGCTGGCGGCATACAACGCCGGGCCGGGTAGCGCGCAGCGGTGGCTCAAGGAGCAACGCCTCCCGGGCGCCGAGGGCTACATCGCCACCATCAACTACGCGGAGACGCGCCTGTACGTGGAACGTGTGCTGGAGAACTACGCCTGGTACCGCTACGCGTACGCAGGCGCCCCCGCACCCTCGATCCGCTAGCCGGTCCGCACACCCCTCGGGCGGGCTCACGTCGGGCTGACCGCCATCTACACCGCCTGTGCGGCGTCCGCCCACCCCATCGCCTGTTCCAGCCGTGTGACGACCGTCTCCAGCACGTGGATGCGGGCGTGGCGCTTGTCCTCGCCGGAGACCAGCGTCCAGGGCGCCCATGGGCGGTGCGTGCGCTGGAGCATGTCCTCCGCGGCTGCCTGGTATTCGTCCCAGCGTTCGCGGTTGCGCCAGTCGTCCTCGGTGATCTTGTACTCCTTGAACGGGTCCTCCTCGCGGGCCTGGAAGCGCTCGAGTTGCTCGTCCTTCGTGATCTGGAGCCAGAACTTCACCAGCACCAGGCCGCCGCGCACGTGCGTCTCCTCGAAGTCGACGATGTCGTCGTAGGCGCGCTGCCACTCCGGCTCCGCCGCCAGGCCCTCGACGCGCTCGACGAGCACGCGGCCGTACCAGGAGCGGTCGAAGATGGCAATCTGGCCGCGCTCGGGCATGCTGGTGTAGAAGCGCCAGAGGTAGTGGTGACGCGCCTCGGCTTCCGTGGGCGCTCCGATCGGGTAGACGCGATAGCCGCGCGGGTCCAGGTGGCCGGTGAGCCGGCGGATGGCGCCGCCCTTGCCGCCGGCGTCCACGCCCTCGAAGACCACGACCACGGGAAACGGCCGCTCGTCGCGCAGCTCCACCTGCAGGCGTAGCAGCCGGAGCTGCCAGGAGCGCAGCAGCTCCTCGTAGCGGTTGTCGTCCAGTTCCAGGGAGGGGTCGAAGTCACGGAGGGTGGGCGGGGAGGGTTCCGAGGTTGGCGGCTGCGCTGCGGACATGCGAGACTCCTGCTGTGCTGGTGCGGCGCGATGGTCGCACCGGCCGGATTTCATTGCCCGCAGCGGGGCGCCTCTTTATACTGACAAGTCCTGAGCGATCGGAGCATCCCCGTGCCCAAGCGGACATGGCAGCCCAAGCGTATTCCTCGGAAGCGCAAGCATGGATTCATGGCGCGCATGGCGACCAAGGGTGGCCGTGGCGTGCTGGCGCGCCGCCGTGCCCGCGGCCGGGCCCGCCTGAGCGTCTAGTCTCCACCCCACTGATGCCCGACAGGCAGGCCGCCCCCGCCGGAGCGCCTGTCGACGGGCCGGATCGCGCCCACCCTCGGTCGGGGCACCCTCCCATCGACCGGCTGCGGCGCAGCCAGGACTTCCGAGCCACCATGCGCTTCGGGAAACGTGCTCGCCACCCTTTGCTCCACGTGGTCGCTCGTGAGAACGGCCTCCCGATGACGCGCGCTGGCCTGTCGGTCAGCCGGCGCGTCGGCGGTTCGGTGGTGCGCAACCTTGTGAAGCGCCGGCTGCGGGAGATCTGGCGGGCCGCCGAACCTGTACCGGGGTTCGATGTGGTGACGATCGCGCAGCCGCCGGCGGCCGAAGCGAGCTTCGAGGACCTGGCGGCGGCTATCGAGCAATGCATGGGGCGGCTCAAGTTCCGTGGGGACGCCAGCACGGGACGGCCAGGGTGAAGCGACCGCTGTTGGCCGCTATCCGCTTCTACAAAGCGGCGATCTCCCCTAGCCTCGGGGCAGCCTGCCGTTACGAGCCGACGTGTTCGGTGTACGCCGAAAAGGCCATCGAGCGTTACGGTGCGCTGCGGGGCGGCTGGATGGCCCTCCGACGCCTCGGGCGGTGCCGCCCGGGCCGCGAGGGCGGGTACGACCCGGTCCCGGAGCGCGGCTCGGGACGCAACGCGGCGTGAGCCGGCGCCGACCCGGCGGAGGCGCCGCCGCCGGGGGCGTATGATAACAGGCTTCGCGAGGGCAGGTCAGACGGCCTGACTTCCGGGATCAGCCCTCGAGGGGGCCTCGAGAGGGAGAGACACTGGACGCACAGCACGCCTCGGAGGCCGCACGCGGGCGGCGTCGTCTCCCATGGGCCCCTCGACCGCTTCCCCGCTCGCAGAGTGACCTGGTGCAGGCGCGCCGCACGATGTTTCACGTGAAACACGCTGGCGGCGCCACAGCGCACGGCGGACCGACCTCGACGTTTCACGTGAAACATCATCGACGCCTCCGGATCCCGTTCCTGGCCGGCGTCGTCGCGCTCTCGCTGCTCGCCGCGGGCTGCACCCAGCTCGCCCAGCCGGAGGGCTGGGCGCCGCCCGTCGACGCGGAAGCAGCGTCCTCGATCTTCGTCCCGGTGGAACGCGGCACGATTGCGCTGGTGGAGATCACCGACGGCGGTGCGCCCAGCGAGCGCTGGCGGTTCCCGACGGAGGCGGACGAGTTGGACCTGGGCGCGATCTACGCGACGCCGGTGCTTCAGGGCGACCGCCTCTACGTGGCGACCCACGGCGGGGAGGTCTATGCGCTCAACGCCGAGACCGGCCGCCCCGTGGAGGACTGGGCCGGTCCGGTCGACGTGGGAGAGCGCATCGTGGCGACGCCCGCCTTCAACGGCGAACGCCTCTACGTGGCGACCGAGCAGGGCAACCTGGTGGCCATCGAGGTCGCGAACGGCTCTGTGAGCACCCTCACGGAGGGGGAGGGGCGCATCTGGAGCCCCGTCACGTTGCACGAGGACACGCTGTTCCTCGGCAATCTGGATGAACGGCGCGTGCGCGCGGTATCGAAGTCCACGGGGGACATCGTCTGGGAGCAGCCGCTGGCCGGCTCGACCGCGGCCGGCTTCGCGCTTGCCGGCGACCTGCTCATCGTGGGCTCGTTCGACCGAGCGCTGCACGGACTGGACCTCGCGGCCGGGGGTGAGGAGCGCTGGCGTCTGGATGTCGGTGGCTGGGTGATGGCGCAGCCGCTGATCGATGGCGACACGGTGTATGCGCTGACCACGCGAGGCGGCGTCATCGCCGCCAGCGCCTCCACCGGCGAGCAGCACTGGCAGTTCCTGGACGAAGAGCGACAATTCCGCTCGCGCCCGGTGCTCGTGGATGGCACACTGGTGGCGGCTGCCAAGGACGGCACTGTGATCGGCCTCGATGCCGCCACGGGCCAGGAGCGCTGGCGACAGACGTTGCCGGACGAAGAGATCGAAGCCGACCCGCTGGTGCTCGACGCCGGCGGCGTACTCTACCTCACGAACGACGGTGACCTCGTGCGCATCGCGCCCGCCGACGGCGCGATCCAACGCATCGGCGCCGGGACCTAGCGAGCGGGCGCACGATGCCGATCGGGTTCATCTGGCAGACCTTCCTCGAAACGCCACTGATCAACATCATGGTGGTGCTCAGCGTCATCACCTTCGGCTCATACGGGCTGGCGATCCTCCTCTTCACGCTGATTTCGCGCGCGATCCTCTTCCCGCTGACCCTGCGCACGCTGCACTCGATGCGGCGGGTGCAGGAGTTGCAGCCGCAGCTGGAGGAGATCAAGAAGAAGTACTCGGACCCGCGGCGGCGGTCCGAGGAGACGATGAAGCTCTATCGGGAGTCCGGCGTGAACCCGCTGGGCTGCCTGGGGCCGCAGCTCATTCAGTTCCCGGTCTTCATCGCGCTCTACCAGGTGATCCGTATCACGCTGGCCTCGACGCCCGAAAGCCTCGTCGAGCTGTCCGGCCGCCTCTACGACGTGGACTTCATCCAGAACGCGATTCCCCTGAGCACGACGTTCCTGTTCATCGACCTGGAGGCGAACGGGAGCCCGCTGCTGGTGGCGATCGTGTTCGCGTCGATGTGGCTCCAGCAGCGCATCCAGACCAACCGGAGCACCGCGGTCCAGAACCCCCAGCAGCAGCAGATGCAGCAGATGATGCAGTGGATGATGCCCGCGCTCTTCGCGTGGATCGTGATCACGGTGCCGGCGGGCCTGGGGCTCTACTGGGGCGCCAGCACCATTATCGGCATCATCCTGCACTGGATCTTCGTAGGCCCCGGCGACTTCACGTGGGGCTCGCTGATCCCCAACGTCGTGCGCGAACGGCTGGGCATGAAGCCCATTGCGCCGCGCCCGCAGCCGGCCACCGCACGAGCCGGCGCGAACTCCTCCACCGCCCAACCGGGCACCACCGAATCGAGGGTTGAAGATGAGGGTAGCGGAAACGAGCGGGAAGACAGCGGACGAAGCCGTCGGACGCGCACTCGCTCAGCTCGGTCTTCGTCGCGATCAGGTCGACGTCGACGTCATTAGGGAGGGCCGGCGCGGCGTCCTGGGCATCGGCGCCGAAGACGCGATCGTCCGGGTTACCGCCAAGGAGTCGATCCTCACCACCGGTGTCCAGCGCCCCTCCCGAGGGGGCGGTGGCGGCGGACGCCGTGGTGGCCGTCGCGACGAAAGCAGCCCGGGCCACGGCGGTGGTCAGGGTGGCGGCGAGGGCCGCGGTGACGGAGGCCGCGGGGAAGGCCAGCAGGCACGCGCTCCCGAGCGTCCTCGCGACGATCAGCCTCCAGGGGAGGGTGCTGAGGGCGAAGGTGGCGCACGCCGCCGCAGAGGCCGCCGTGGCGGCCGAGGCCGGGGCGGAACCGCCGAGAGTGGCGAGCGCCAGCCGGCACGAGCCGAGGGCGGTCGCGAGCGCGGCCGCGGCGGTGGACGTTCGGGTGGCCGCGGCCGGGACGGGCGGGGACGCTCGGACGGCGAGCGCGTGACGGGCGTGGCCGACGCGGAGCTCGTGCGCATCCCAGGCGCGCCGGATGACCTGCCGGTGGCCCCCATCGAGGAGTTCGAGGACCAGGTAGACCTCGCGGGCCGCACCCTTCGCGACGTGCTGAACCTGCTGGGCCTGCAGGGCACCGAGATCGCGGCGCGCGACCCGGAGACGCCGGGTGACGGCGCCGGCCTGGTCGAACAAGTGTTCGACGTCTACGGCGAGGACGACGAGACCTCGGACGAGCTGGGCATCCTGATCGGGCGGCGCGGCGAGACGCTGGGTTCGCTCCAGTACGTGCTCAACACCATCGTCTCGAAGCAGGCCGACAACGGCCCGATCTTTGGTGTCGACATCGAGGGCTACCGGCGCCGCCGTGAGCAGCAGTTGATCGAAATGGCGAAGGAGATCGCGGCCGAGGTGCGCGCTACAGGCGACGTGATCACCCTGGAGCCGATGCCGGCCGCGGAGCGGCGCATCATCCACCTGAGTCTGGCCGACGAAGAGGGCGTGACGACGGAGAGCGTGGGCAGCGGCGACCACCGCCAGGTCGAGATCATGCCTGCGTAGTGCGCCCTCCCCCTGCCTCGGCGTGCGGTCGGGCATCGAGGGGAGCGGAGCGGGGGGACGATGTCCGGAGCGCGGCGGGGGGCGCTGCTGATCGCCGGAACGGTGACGTGGGACCGCTTTCCGGACCGCGCCGGCGGCGAGCCCGTGCCGGGGGGCGCCGTGTCTTACGCGGCGCGCACGGCCGCGGCCCTGGGCGTGCGCGCCCGCATCCTCGTGCTTGCAGGTCCGGACGCGGACCTTGACGCATTCGAGGGCCACGAGGTGCATGTGGTGACGGCGAAGGCCACGCTCACTCACGAGCATCGCTTCATCGAGGGGCGCCGGCGGCAGCGCGCCATCGCCGTCCCCGGCCACACCATGCGCGCGAAGGACCTGCCACGCCGGTGGGACGGGTTCGAGACTGTGGTGCTGGGCCCGCTGACGCCGAATGACCTCGATGTCCCCGCGTTCGCCGCGCTGGCGTCGGGCGAGAGCGCCCTGCTGGCGCAGGGGCTCCAGCGGCGCATCGCCGCGGATGGGGAGGTACGCGAGGCGGCCGAGCCGACTGACCTGCTGCTGTGGGCCGTGAACGGGCGTATGTCGGTGTTTCTGTCGCACGAAGAAACAGCCGGCTGGCCGGCCGGGGCGCTGGGGGCGCTGGCCGCGCGTACCCGCCGTGTGGTAGTGACCGACGGTGCGTTGGGCGCCACGGTCATCGAGGGCGGTGCGACCACGGAGGTACGCGCGGTCGAGGCGGACCCCATCGACACGACCGGCGCGGGCGATGTCTTCGCGACGGCCCTTATACTCGCGCTCGGTCGGGGCGACGACCTTGAGGGTGCGGGCCGCGTGGCCGCGACGCTGGCGGCTGCTGCCGTCGGGCGGCACGGGGCAGCGCCGCTGCTGTCGCTCGAGGAGCTGGCGGGCGACGCTGCCGGGCGCGGGCGGGCCATGGAGGGGGGAGCGGCGTGACCGTGACGATCGCGCTCGCGAACCAGAAGGGCGGCGTGGGTAAGACCACGTCCACGGTTTCGCTGGCGGCCGCGCTGGCGGAGCGGGGGCGTCGCGTGCTGGTGGTCGACGCGGACCCGCAGGCCAATGCCACGTCGGCGCTCGGCGCCGACCCGCTGGAGGGTGGCCTCTACCAGGCGCTGGTCGACGAGCAGCCGCTGGACGGCGCCGTCCGCGCAACTGGTACGGCCGGTCTCGCGATCATCCCGACCGCCAGCAGCCTGGCGGGCGCCGAGGTGGAGCTGGTGTCCGTGATGGCGCGCGAGTTCCGCATGAAGCGCGCCTTGCAGCCGCTGCGTGAGCACTTCGACGTGATCTTGATCGACTGCCCGCCGTCGCTGGGACTGCTGACGGTGAATGCGCTGGCCGCCGCGGACGAGGTGATCATCCCGGTGCAGTGCGAGTACTTCGCGCTGGAGGGCCTCGGGCATCTCGCGCATACCATCGAGCTTGTGCGGCGGAACCTGAACCCGAAGCTGAAGATCCGCGGCGTGCTGCTCACCATGTACGACGCGCGCACCAACCTTTCGCGGGACGTGGAGACCGAGGTACGCCGCCATTTCGACAACACCTTCCGCGCCGTGATCCCGCGTTCCGTGCGACTGTCCGAGGCGCCGAGTCACGGCGAGCCGATCCAGCGCTACGACCCGCTCTCGGCCGGCGCGAAGGCGTACGACGACCTGGCGGACGAGCTGCTGGAGCAATTCGAGGAGTCGACGGTGGCGGGAGGCACCCATGGCACGTAGGGCCGGCCTGGGCCGCGGCCTCTCCGCGCTGATCCCCGAGCGAGGCTCCGAGGAGCCGCGGGACGAGCGCATCCCGGTCACCGAGGTGCCCATCGGGCGCATCGCCGCGAACCCGCAGCAGCCGCGTATGCAGTTCGACGAGGAGTCGCTGAGCGAGCTGGCCGGCTCCATCCGGGAGCACGGCGTGATCCAGCCGCTGCTCGTCTCCGAGCAGGAGGGCGAGGACGGCAAGCCGACCTACCAGCTGATCGCCGGCGAGCGTCGCTGGCGCGCCGCGCGCGAGGCGGGCCTCGAGACCGTGCCGGTCACCATCCGCCAGACCACGCCGCAGGAACTGTTGGAGCTGGCGATCATCGAGAACGTCCAGCGGGCGGACCTGAACCCGCTGGAAGAGGCGCTGGCCTACCAGCGGCTGGTCAACGAGTTCGGCCTCACCCAGCGCGAGGTCGCGGAGCGCGTCGGCCGCTCGCGTACGGCGGTGACGAACACGCTGCGGCTCGTGGACCTGCCCGGCCGCATGCGAGAGTCGTTGGCGGCAGGCGAGATCACGGAGGGCCACGCCCGCGCGCTCTTGGGGCTGACCAACGAGCACGCACGCATCGCGGCCTGGGAGCGCGTGGTCCGCGAGGGCTTGAACGTCCGCCAGACCGAGCGCATGGTACGCGCGTGGCGCGACACCGGCGCCGCGCCGCCGTCGGAGGCCGGGCCGCCCGCCGCGCCGGACGCGTCCGCCGTCGAGCCCTCGTGGTTGCCCGGTCTGGACAAGAAGCTCCAGCAGAGCCTGGGAACCAAGGTCGCGCTGAAGCGCGGCAACGGCGGCCGTGGCACGGTGACGATCCACTTTTACAGCGACGAAGAGCTTGGCGGGATCGTCGAGCGCATGCTCGGAGGGGAGACGCTGTGAGCGTCCAGGAGCGACTGACCGCGCTGGGCATCACCCTGCCGGACCCTTCCGCACTCGCGCTGTACCGCCCGGCGGTCCGCACGCGGGACCTGGTGTATGTCTCGGGCCAGGTCGCTATGCGTGACGGCGCGGTCGTGCACCCGGGCAAGCTCGGAGACGGAGTCAGCGTGGAGCAGGGCCGCGAGGCGGCTCGCGTCTGCACCATCAACGCGCTGGGCGCCGCAAGTGCGCTGCTCGGGAGCCTCGAGGGTGTGCGGGTGGTCCGCGCCGTCGGCTACGTCGCCTCGACGCCCGAGTTCACGGACCAGTCGCAGGTCATGAACAGCGCCAGTGAGCTGCTGCGCGATGTCCTGGGCGAGGAGCAGGGCGTGGGTGCGCGGCTGGCGCTCGGCGTCGTCTCGTTGCCGGCCAACTCACCGGTGGAGCTGGAACTGATCCTGGAGACCGACTAGATGGCACGCATCGACTTCGTCACCGGGGCGCCCGAGCGCTACATGCCGCTGGTGGACCGGCTGTCGGTCCTCCCGGACCGCCTTGCGCGCGTCCTCGCCGGCCGCTCACGTGCCGACCTGCAGCGCGAGCCGGCCGAGGGTGAATGGTCCCCGGCACGGGTTGCCGCGCACATGGTCTCGTACGCGCGACATAACCACGGCTTCATCTTCAACATGTCCTGGATGACCGAGCCCACCCGCCAGCCGTGGGACGAGGAGGCCGAGGTCACGTCGGAGGGCTGGGGGCGCCTCGATGCCGCGGGCCTGGTCGAGGCCTTCGAGGCGGAACTGCGCAAGACCATCGATGTGCTCGTGGAGACTCCCGACGCCTCGTGGGGTCGGTCGGGCACGATCCCGAACCGCGGGCGCCGCTCATTGCGCCAACAGGTCGCCGCCCACGCCGACCACCTCGACGAGCACATCGCCCAACTCGAGGCAATGCTGGGCTAGCCCAGCGCCGCGCGAGCCCCCTACATGGTGGGCTCGGCGCCTGACTCCATTCCCGAACGAAACACGATCCGCTCCACTTCGCTGGGGAGGGCGACCAGGGCTTCGTCCGCAGCGAGGATCGCGGCGCCTTCGAGCAGTCCGTCCGGCTGGGGCTCGCCGCTTGCCGATGCCGCGACGGCGCGCAGCCACCCGAGGCCCTCGAGGCCAATGCGCGGGTGGCGCATGCGGGCCGGCGTGCGGGTGTCGCTGAGGCGCGGCTCACCCTCGAGCGTGACGCCGAGGCGGGCGCGGAGCAGCGAGGCGACGGCGGCGGTCAGGCCTTCGTCGGGGTGGGGCGGGGAGAGTGACAGCATCGCCGGGTGCGGCCAGTCCGGCCAGCGGGCGAAGAGGTAGCGCGGTCCCGCCTCGGCAGGCGGGCCGGCATCGAGGTGACGCACGACCAGCAGGTAGCGCTCGGGCAGGTCGGCGGTGCTGCTGCCGATGCGGCCGGGGTCCATACGCGGGCGTGGCACCGTCATGGGGCGGTGGGCAACGGCTGTCCGGGCACCCGTCCGGCCATCCGGCTACGCATCGAGCTGTAGCGGAGACTCGAGCGCCGCTGCGTCATCGAATGGCCCGACGACCGCGAGGTGCAGGTCCTCGTCCCGCAGCACGCGGTGCGCGACGCGCTCCACGTCCTCGAGCGTGACGGCGGCACTGCGGAGCAGCGTCTCCTCCGGCGTGATCAGCGGGAGTCCGAGCACGACCTGCGAGCCGTAGAGCGCGGAGACGGCGCGGGTGTCGTCCATGCGAAGCTGCACCCGAGAGCGGGCGACGGCCTTCGCGCGTTCGAGTTCCGCGGGCGTCACGGGCTGGCGGGCGCGGCGCAGCTCCGCCGCGATCTCGTGCAGCGCCTCCTCCGCGTTGTCCGGGTCGACACCGGCGTAGAGGCCGAACATGCCGGTGTCCAGCAGGTGCGTGAGGTAGGTGTGGATGTCGTAGCACAGCCCCAGCTCTTCGCGGAGACGGCTGAACAGCCTCGAGGACATGCCCTCGCCGAGGATGATCGAGAGCAGGTCGAGCGCATAGCGGTCGGGGTCGCGGGCGCTGATGCCGCGCAGGCCGACGGAGAGGTGCGCCTGCTCCGTCTCCTTCGCGATCAACCTCGATCGCGCTCCACGCACCTCGGCGCGGTCGGGCACCCAGCCGCAGGGGTGGCCCGGTTCCCAGGTGCCCGTGGTGCGCTCGACGAGTGCGCGCGCGGAGTCCAGGTCGACCGCGCCGGCGATGGAGACGACCGTGGCGTTGGCGACGTACTGGCGGCGGTAGTAGTCGACGATGCGCTCGGGCGGCATCGCCTCCACGGATTCCGGTGTCCCGGCAATGTCACGGCCGTGGGGCTGATCCGGCCACAGCAGCTCATCGAGGGCGACGCTCGCCTGCTCCGCCGGTGAGTCCTCGACGGCCGCCAGCTCCTCCAGGATCACGCCGCGCTCGCGCTCGATCTCGGGCGGCAGCAGCAGCGAGTGGCGGAGCATGTCGGTTAGCACCTCGACGGTCTGGTCCTGGTGCTCGGGCGTCACCTTCGCGTAGTACACGGTCAGTTCGCGGTTGGTGGCGGCGTTGATGGACCCGCCGATGGAATCGATCTCCACGGAGATGTCCATGGGCTTCGGCCGGCGCTCGGTGCCCTTGAAGCAGAGGTGCTCCAGGAAGTGCGCGAGCCCGGCGTCCGAGGGCTGCGGCTCGTAGCGGGAGCCGGCCGCGAGGTAGACGGAGACGGCGACGGAGCGGGCGTAGGGGACGGGGGTGACGACGAGCCGGAGGCCGTTGTCGAGCGTCTGGACGGTAGGCGTAATCGGCTGCTCCATCGGTCTCCGTTCCATCGGCGGGGTGGCCCCGCGCCTGGCTGCGTCGACGCCGGGGCGTCCGGCGCAGGCCGCGCCAATCCTAGGGGCTGGCGCTCTCTGGTCAATGCCCGCCGGCGCGGGAAGGGTCGAGGTGGGGTATCTTGATGTTCTCACGAAGCCGGAAGCGGCGCATGCGGGCCTCGATGCGTCGTCCCGCCGAGATGGCCCTCACCCCGTCTCGACCGGCAAGTCCTCGCGGCGTGCCCACTCGGCCCATGAGCCGTCGTAGTTGCGCGCCTGGTCCCAGCCAAGCAGTTCGTACATCGCGAACCACGAGGCGGCGGAGCGGATGCCGCCGCCACAGTAGGGGAACACCGGCCGCGAGCCATCGATGCCCGCGGCGGCATAGAGCGAGCGCAGCTGGTCCGGCGACAGGAAGCGGCCGTCCGCATCCACCAGCCGGTCCCAGTTGAGGTGGTATGCGCGAGGCACGCGGCCCGCGCGAGGCGCCGGGTGGGCGCCCGGCGTCTCGCCCCGGTACTCCTCGTCCGTGCGGCAGTCGAGGACCTGGCCGTCGTCGTTGCCCTCAGCGACGGCGAGCACGTCGTCCGCGCTGGCGAAGACCGAGGAGTCGGGCTCGGCCAGCCGGCAGGAGCGCGGGTTGACCGTCGGAGCGTCGCTCGTGACGGGGAGACCGGCGCGCTGCATCGCGGCTACGGAGGCTTCCGCGAGGTAGACGCGCGGGAAGCGGTAGTAGCGGAGCACCCAGTAGCCGCGCGAGGGCCACATCGAGCGCTTGCGGGCGACAAAGACGACGCGCCGGGTCTCGTCTACGCCCAGCCGTCCGAGGGTCGCCTCGAGTTCGTCGCGGAGCGGCACGAGCGCGCGGACGCCGCCACGCTCGGCGGTGAAGTCGTCGTAGCCGTGCGCCCACACCGAGCCGGGCAGGTGGCCCGCCTCGTACTCGGCGCGGTCGCCGCCGATGTGGATGACCGAGAGGTCGGGGTCTTCGAGGTGGTCACGTAGCCAGTCGAGGGAGACGACGGCGTCCGGGTTGGCTGGCATCTGGCCGCTCCTCCTGCTCTCGTGACCATCCATCCGCTCGCCCTTCGACGGGCTCAGGGTGAGCGGACTCCTTCTCCTACTCCTCGGGCGCCGTGCCGCCGGTCTGCTCCCCGCCGTCGCCGGGCCGGCGTCGTCGACGGCCTCCTCGGCGGCCACGACGACGGCGGCGCCTGGGTGCTTCCTCGCCGGAGGCGTCGCCGGTGTCATCGGCCGCTCCGTTGGGCGCAGCATCCGGCAGTTCGCCAGTAGGGGCGACGAGCGGCCGTGCGGCCCGTACCGTACTTGTGCGCGCCTCGACCGGCTCCAGTGTGGCGATGGTATTCGCGGCCAGGCGGTGCTCCTGGTCGCGGATCGGTTGCTCGATCCGCTCCTCGAGTTCCACCGGGCGCACCGCGCTGCCGTACTGCGCGCGCAGGTCAGCGGCCGGGATCTCGATCACCTCGCCGGTGGCGTCCATGCGGAGGCGCACGAGCTGCTTGAGCGCGTTGATTGAGAGCACCTTCGCGCGGCCGATCGGGGTGCTGACGCGCTTGCCCACCTTCGGGAGGTCTCCGCGCAGCTCGCGGTACGCCTCCACCTCGAAGGAGAGGCAGCAGAGGAGGCGGCCGCAGACGCCGGAGATCTTGGTGGGGTTCGGCGAGAGGTCCTGGTCCTTCGCCATCTTGATCGAAATCTGCGGGAAGTTCGTCATCCACGTAGCGCAGCAGAGGGCCCGTCCGCAGAGGCCCAGGCCGCCGATGGCCTTAGCGCGGTCGCGGTCGCCCACCTGCTGGAGGTAGAGGTCCGTGTCCAGCAACTCCGCGAACTGCCGGTGCAGCCAGTCGAAGTCCACCCGCTCACCGGCGGTGAAGGTCAGTTCGCCGTGCTCCCCCGAGAGGTCGTAGGTGATGCTCGCGATCCGGACGCGGGGGTCCGTGCGGACCGCGAGGGCCTGCGCGCGGCTGACGTCCCCGTCCGCGCGTTCACGCTGCTTTCGCCACACATCGACGTCCGCTTCGGTCGCGATGCGGTCCACGACGCGCAGCGGGCCCTCGATGGTCGCTGCTACGACCTGGTCCGGCGTGACGACGACCCATCCGAGGCGCTCGCCGCGGTCGGTGCGGACGACGACGTAGTCGCCGGTGCCCAGGTCGAAGTCGCCGGGGCTGCAATACGTGATCGGGCCCGCCTCGATGAAGCGGACGCCCAGTACTCGGTCCATGTGGTCCCCGCGGTCCGCGCCCACCCGGCTAGCCGGCCGGGGTCGCGAGCCCGCGGGCCTCCTTCCCCGCCAGCACGGGGAGGTCAAGCATCAGGACCTCCAGCACGAGCTGGGCATTGGTGTTCGCCAGCAGGTGCTCACGCGCCCGCTGGATGGCCTGTAGCGCCAGCACCGCATCCCGAGGCGCGCAGGCCTCGGACGCCGCGCGGGCGCTCTCGCTGATGACGCCGCCTTCGAGGCCCGCCGTCACCTGGAGCACGTCCCGCCACCAGCCGCGCCAGGTGTCCAGCGTGGCCAGCACGCTGTCGCGCTCCCGCGTCCAGCGCTGGGCCAGGGTCTCGGCGGCGTCGAAGCGCTCGTTGCGGTCCGCGAGCACCAGCCGCGCCATCTCCTCGGCGGCCGTCTCGCGCAGCACGCGTAGCGATGGGTCCGCGTGCATGCGCATCGCCAGGCCGTAGCGGCCCTGCGCCAGCGCGGACAGCTCGCGCGCCTCGTGTTCCGCGATGCCGGCGTGAGCCACGAGCGCTGCCTCGAGGGCCGGCGCAGGCATCGGACGCAGGGCGATCTCCTGGCAACGCGAGCGGATGGTCGGGAGCAGGGCGTCGCCGTCGGTGGCGAGCATGAGCAGCAGCACGGTGGGCGGCGGCTCCTCCAGC
Source organism: Dehalococcoidia bacterium (assembly GCA_009379925.1). GTDB lineage: Bacteria > Chloroflexota > Dehalococcoidia > UBA2979 > UBA2979 > WHSU01. Next base: position 22,283 of record WHSU01000030.1, read on the forward strand.
GTCTTCAGCAGGGCGTGCGCGGCCTCGGTCTGCAGGTCGTCCGCGGTATCGATCACAAAGATGCGGCGCCTCGAGCGGAACGGTGCCAGCGAGGCGACCCGCTCCACGCGCCGCACCTGGCAGATGCGGATGCGCGTTGAACGGTCGCCGCTGTGGTCCGGGTGGCCGCTCTCGTCGCACACTCCGCCGATGCGGATGCGCTCGATGTCCGGCGACTCGCCCGCCTCCACCTGCCGGCAGGAGCGGCAGACGAGGCACGGCGCGCTGTCCTCGGCGGGTGTGTCGCAGGAGAGCGCCTGCGCCAGCCGGGTCGCCAGCGCGCCCTTGCCGGCGCCGGGCGGGCCGGTGAAGAGATAGGCGTGCGCCAGTCTGCCGGCCTCGACCGCGCGGCGCAGCGCGCCCACGGCGTGGTCGTGGCCGACGATGCCCCACGGGGCCTCCGATGCCTGCGGGCCTGACGGCGCGGGTGCGTCGGAAGCGTCGGTCGGGGTGGCGTCAGTCGACATCGAGCGCCACCAGGTCCTCGGGCGTCTCGCGCCGGCGGATGAGGCGGGCCTCGCCATCCTCGACCATGACGACGGCCGGGCGGTAGGCGAGGTTGTAGTTGGAGGCCATGGCGAGTTGGTAGGCGCCCGCGGCCGGGATCGCGAGCAGTTCGCCCGCCTGGAGGTGGGGGACCTCGGCGGCCTGGATCAGCACGTCACCGGACTCGCAGTACTTCCCGGCGATGGCCACCGTCTCCTCGGGAGGGTCGAGCGGGCGCTCGGCAGCGAGCGCCTCGTACATCGCGCCGTACATCGCCGGGCGGATGTTGTCCGCCATGCCGCCGTCCACGGATACGTACGTGCGCACTCCGGGGATCTCCTTACGCGCGCCGACGGTGTAGAGGGCAACGGCGGCGCGCCCGACGATCGAGCGGCCCGGTTCCAGCGTGATGTGCGGGAGCGGAAAGCCGAGACGGTCCGCCTCGCGGCGGAGCGTCGCCGAGAGCGTCGCGGCATACGAGGCGACGGCCGGCGCGTCCTGCTCCCCGGTGTAGGCGACGGCGAACCCGCCGCCCGGCGAGAACTCCGGCACCTCCACACCGAGGCGGTCGCGGCAGATCTCCGCGATGAAGCGCGCCATCACCTCGATGCCGAGCACGTACGGGTCCATCTCGAAGATCGGGCTGCCAAGGTGCATATGCAGGCCGCGGAACTCGAGGTGCGCCGCATCCGCGATGGCGCGCACGGCGCGCTCGGCGGCGCCGGTCTCGATCGGCACGCCGAACTTGGTGTCCAGGATGCCGGTGGTGGTCTTCTCGTGCGTGTGGGCGTCGACGCCGGGGGAGACGCGCAGCAGGACGGCCTGCGTGCGGCCCGCTTCGCCGGCGATGCGATCCAGGAGTGCGACCTCGCCCTCGTTGTCGATCACGATGCGCCCGATGCCGGACTGCACCGCCAGCGCCAGCTCCCCCGGCGACTTGTTGTTGCCGTGGAAGTAGACGCGGGAGAGGTCCACGCCCGCCGCGCGCAGCACCTCGATCTCGCCGCCGGAGACGACATCGAAGCCCAGGCCCTGCTCAGCGATGAACCGCGCAAAGGGGCGGTTGAGGAACGCCTTGGAGGCGTAGAGCACGTCCGAGTCCGGATACTCGGCCCGGAAGGCGTCCAGGTAGGCCGCGCACTGCGCCTTGAGCGTCGCTACGTCGTAGACATAAAGCGGCGTACCGAAGCGCTCGACCAGGTCGCGCACGTCGCAGCCGCCCAGCGTGAGGCGGCCGGCGGCGGAGAGGCCCGACGAGATCGGAAGGACGCTCGCCAGCGGCAACGTGGCCGCAGCGTGAGTGGTCACGGTCTACCCCGCACGGGCGGGTGCTCTAGTTGATGCGGCGCAGCCCCGCGCGGCGCGGGCCGACGTGTTGCCGCGACCGTCCGCGGTCGGCCCCTCGAGGCGTCGCTCGACGCGCCCGCGGCGGGAAAGCGCCTGTGGACATCTCACCGCAGCGCACCCACGCCGGGCGGCGAGACTTGTTACAGAAAGATTATCGCACGCTTCGAGGTGGCCCTGCTACCGGCCTGCGCCGGCGCCCGCGGCGCCGCCTTCCTCGGGTTCCTCCGGCTCCGGCGCTGGCGTCGTCTGCTCCAGCGGACCAAGGATGGAGACCTGAACGACACGCACCACGAGGCGGACGGGGCGTTCGAGGCGCTGCGAGAGGTCCACCTCGAGCGCGAGCACGACCTCGGGCGACAGGGTCTCAGTGGACTCCGCCTCGACGGTAAGGGCGAGCGCACGGTCCTCGAGGCGGTCCACGCTCACCTCGTTCCAGGCGAGCCCGGGCACGGCCGGGAACGTCGCATCGAGCGCCGCCCGCACATCGGCATCGAGGGAGGCTTCGCGGACCGAGCCCGCGGTGAGCGCGCCGAGGGGGATCGCGACGGCGATGGTGAGCAGCAGGAGGGCGACGAAGCCCCGGCCGAAGACCTGGACGCGTGAAGCGCGTAGCGGTTCAGGGCGGAACCCGAGGAGCAGGAAGACGATGCCGGCCGCCGCGGCGATCGCGATGAGGTTCGTGACGAAGAGGAGCCCGGCGCCGCCGACCTCGGAGGGGCTGCCGAGCGCCAGCGCGATGCCGCCCGCGGCGAGCGGCGGCACGAGGGCCACCGCGATCGCGACGCCCGGCAGCGAGGCGGACAGGGACGGGCGGGCGGTGGCGTACGCCCCGGCGGCGCCCCCGCCGAGCGCGACACCGAGGTCCAGCAGGGACGGCTGCGTGCGCGCGGTCACCTCGGACGTCACTTCCGCGCCCGGCACGAGTGCACCAGCGACCACGCCCACGAGCAGCGCGGAGAGCGCCCCTCGGAATAGCGTCATCGCGGAGAGCTGCAGCACCCGCACGTCCCCGTGCACCACGCCGAGCCCCAGCGAGACGGTGGGCAGCATGAGCGGCGCGACGAGCATCGCGCCGATGACGACGGCGGGGCTGGCGAGCAACAGCCCGAGCGCCGCGATCAGCCCGGCGAGCGCCATCATCACGTAGAAGTCCGTGCCGCCCCGCGCGGACCGCCGGAGGTCTCGGTAGACCTCCGCCTTCTCGGCCTCGTCGAGCTGCGGGAAGGTACGGGCGACGCGGTCCCATCCCCGGCCCAGCCACGAGCGCGCCCCCGTCGGCCGCCGCTTCGCGACGAGCACTGGCAGGCGGGCGTTCCTCGCGACCCGCTCGGGCACCGTGCCGAGGGCGATGCGGTGGATGATGCCGTCAGGTGGCGCGCCTACGACCAGCAGGTCGAAGTCGTCGGGGTCTGCCTCCTGCAGGATCGCGCGGTCGGCACGGTCCGAGCGGACGACGCGTGCCTCCGGCGTGCGGGCGCCGCGGCGCTCCTCGACCTCCGTCCGCGATGCGTCGTGCGCCGCGCTGACCTCGTCGGTCGTCGCGTCCGCATCGAGGACGGAGAGCATCGTGAGGTGGCCGTCGTAGTCGTCGCTCAGCGCGAAGGCGAGGTCCAGCGCCAGCGCGCCGTGCTCCTCCTCCGCGGCCAGCAGCACCCGCCTCGGTGTGCGCGCCTCACCGTCGATGCTGAGGACCGCGAGGTCGCACGGGACATCGATCAGGACGTCGCGCAGCGCTACTTCGTCCGCTGTGGCCGACGGGCCGTGGCCTCGACGCCACGCGAGGAGGAGGAGCTGCGGGTCCACCTCCCCAGCCGCCTCGCGGACGATTCCGGCCAGGTTGTGGCCCACGCGGTGCTCGACCGTCGTGTCCACGCCGTCCTGCATTAGCTCCGCGGCGACGGCCTCTGCCCAGCCCTCTTCGGGTTTTCGCGCGCCGCGCTGCGACGGGCGTTCGACGGCCACGAGCCGGACCGGGGCGCCGCGGGCGCGGGCCAGGCCGCGCAGCACCGGCAGCAGCGACCGCGCCTGCTCCGCCGATACGACCGGCACGAGCAGGGGCGCGGGCGCCTTCCGCGCGCCGCTCTCGGCACGCGGCGCCGCGGCCGCATCGTCGGGCGTGGTGCTCGTCACGGGCCGCATCGTGGCACGTGCGGCACGTGGCGCGCTACGCCGCCGTCCGTCCTACCGGCCGCGCGGCCCCTGCCCGTTCCTCGAAGCGCGCCGTGCGTCCGCCTCCTCCGGCATCGCAAGGTCGTGCACCACCGGGTGCTCCGGCTGGATGGTCACGTGGTGCAGCCCGAAGCGCTGGTGGAGCATCGAGGAGGCGCGCTCGGCCACCTCCGCGCCGTCGCGGCCGGGGCGCACCTGGATGTGCGCGGCCAGCGCCACGAAGCCGCTGGTGATGGTCCACGCGTGCAGTTCGTGCACGGTGAGCACGTCCGGGTCCTCGCGCAGCGCCCCCTCGATGGCGGCGATGTCGAGGTCGCGCGGGGTGTGCTCCATGAGGATGCCCAGCGTCTCGCGCAGCATGCGCAGCGCGCCGAAGACGACGAGCGCGACGATCACCAGCGACAGCAGCGGGTCCAGCGGCTGCCACCCGGTCAGCGCGATGCCCACGCCGGCGGTCAGCGCCGCCACCGAGCCGCCGAGGTCGGACAGCACGTGCAGCCGCGCCGCCCGCACGTTGATCGCGTGGGAGTGGCCTAGCACCCACGCCTGGGCCACGTTCGCGCCGAGGCCGGCGGCCGCCACAGCGATCAGCCCTGTCCCATGCACCTCGGGCGCGTCGCCCAGCCGCTGCACGGCGTGCCAGGTGATCAGCCCGGCGATCGCGATCAGCCCGAGCGAGTTCAGCGTCGCCGCGATCACCTCGGCGCGGTGGTAGCCGAAGGTCTCCTGCAACGTGTGCGGCCGCGAGGCGAGCCAGATCGCCACGAGCGCGAGGGCGAGCGCCCCGCCGTCCGACAGTACGTGCGCAGCGTCCGCCAGCAGCGCCAGCGAGCCGGTGAGCAGCCCACCCACCACCTCGACGCCCAGCGTCGCCACCGCAATCCCCAGCGCGACGCCCAGCCGTCGACGATCCCCGTCGCGCTCCTCGGCGGCCGCGCCCGGCGCATGGCTATAGGTCATCCGTCGAGGTTAGCAGGGGAGTCTCAGTCTATTCGGGATTGTATACGAGACGCAGAATGGGTACCCTCCCGAGAGGTGGTCAGCGATGACCAGTAGACCGGGAGCCTGCGCATGTCCTCTCCGCCTGAATGGCTTCAATGGACTGACATTGCCCTGTCGTTCGTTGGCTTCGGGATTGCCATAGTGGCCGTTCCCACGATTCTCCAGATGTTCTTCGGAGCGCCTGATGTGAGGTTTCGCTTCAGAGAGTCGGTCATCGACGGCGATGCCCTGAAATTGCTGATTGTTCATGTTGTAAACGCGCCCATTCGCAACAAGACCCTGCGGCGCCTTGGAGTCCGCCGAGAGTCACTGGATGAGATCGTTGTTCACTATCGCGTGTTCAACCGGGCCGGCGAACTTGTCCGTGAAGCTATCCCGAGGTTAAAGGCGAAGCCAGGCGAGGTCAGTCAGCGAACCTCGGTGCCAGCCTCAATGTTCGGCGTGGACTTTTGGCTTGTCGCCATGAACCGCGAGGGGAAGACGTTTATCAACGACGGGAGAGAGGAGGACGATGACGACCTCGCGGAGCAACTACCAGCGGGCATCTACCGAGTCGAGGTAGATGCGCTATCGAGCGTCGGCTCACACGATGTAAGTGGTCGATTCATGGTGGGTACTGATCAGGAGCACTTGCATTGGGACGATGCCTAGTCAGCGGTCAGCGTTTCATAGGTCAGCGGGTCAGCAGTGACGAGGACGCGCAGCGTCTCGCGGAAGATGTGCTCATTGGAGCGGTTGTTGAACTTGAAGGCGATCTCATCGAGGTAGGCGGGTAGATGCTTCACGCTCATGTGGTGGTGCGTCCCGATGACGCTGCGCTTGAACAGGCTCCACACGCCCTCAATCGAGTTGGTGTGAACGTCCCCGCGCACCCACTCATCATCGGAGTGCTTGACCGTCTCGTGCCGGGTGTTCTCGTCCGCGATCCCGATGTACGGCCCCCACTCGTCCGTGAAGATGGCGGAAGCGTCATCCGCAACCTCAGAGCGGATGAACTCGTGCAGCGTCCCGCGCTGCCGGTTGGGGACGACGCGGAGCCGCACTTCCCCGCCGCGCTCGACGGCTCCCACGATGATCGGGCGCTTCTTGGTGGCGCTCTCTCCGCGCTTCATGGCCTCGTAGCGATCCTCATCGGACATGCGGTAACGCGGCTTGCCGCCCGTGAACGTCTCGTCCACCTCGACGACGCCGAGTTGCGCGCGCTCCAACTGGCCCATCGCGCCTCGGATACGATGGGTCAGGAACCATGCGGTCTTGTAGGTGACTCCGAGCGTCCGCTTGAGTTGGTTGCTGGAGATGCCCTTCTTGGACTCAGCGACCAGGTATGTGGCAAGGAACCACTTCCAGAGCGGCAGCTTGGAGTCCTGAAGGACAGTGCCAGCCGTGACGCTGAACTGGTACCCACAGGCCATGCAGTCCCACTTGTGCCGGGTGGCGATGGGGGACAGGTTGTCCGCCTCACAGCGTGGGCAGCGCACGCCGTCCGGCCAGCGCAGCATTTCCAGCAGTTCCCGGCATCGGTCCTCATCGTGGTAGCGCTCGATGAGGGTCGGAAGGTCGAGCCGCTGAGTAGCCATAGGAGCCTCGATGCCTAAGAAGAAGCGCGACCCGAACGAGATGTCCGACCGCGACCTGTTGAAAGAGGTGTTTCCCGAGCGTGTCATCGTGCGTATCGAGGAAGAGCTACTGCCCGAACACGATACAAACGCTGACCGGAAACCCCCTCTACAGAAAGAGTAATTGATGGAGCACTCTGCGTCAAGTATACAATCCAGAGTCTATTGAGACTGGCTACTGGTGGCGGAGTGCCGTTGGCGAGGGGCATCGGAGCATGGTGAGTAGTTCACGGTGGCGGTCACGTGAATCGGTGGGGCCACCATCGGAGCTGGCCTATCTCCTTGATTCCGGGATGCGCTGCGCGCGTCCACCCTCTTGCGGAGACGACCTCATACAGGACGAGCGTTCTCGTTCAGCCAATCAATCAGCCGGTTTGTTTCCTCGTCGATCGTCCGCCACGCCCTTGTACGTGCCCGTGCACCCTCACCTGCCCACGGAACGGCGGATGAGCAGCGTGCCGAGTATTCATCCACGCGTTGTCGGAGCTCTGTTACGGAGCCGTTCCGAGAAGCCTGCCTCTTCAGTGCCTCGCGTGCCTCAGTCTCACGTTGCGATGCCAGATTTAGCTCCTCACGCCGCTGACCGTGCTCACTCGTATTGAACAGGCCAGCGTCGTCCACAATCGCAAAGCGGCGGGTGGCATCGAGTTCCACCTGCACTGCCTTCTCATAGTCATGCACGGCATCGATCAGGGCATCGAATCGAGCGAACGGGTCGGGCTGAGCTTCGTATCGGGTGCTTTGGTCAACCGATCCAACCTGCGCAGCGGTGACGCCGCCGGCCTGCCTTTTGCTTATCGCTGCATCCTGCCCTGCGTGGACGCGGTTGTCCCGGATTGTGTGGTTATACGTACCTCCGTGCATCGTCCCCACACCGCCGGACTGAGTTTCGGTGCTGGTCGCGTACCCGGGAGGGCGACGGCCCGCTTCGTCGTGGGGTCTGGTTGCGTACCAACCAAACCCGGCCCCAAGGAGCAGAAGGACAAACGCCGTTCCTACGACGAGATAAGGTGTTGCGTCCCAGTCAGTGGCGGTTGACGCCTCTAGGGCTGCAATCGCGGTTCCGACGACACCGGCAGCGATCACGCTGGCAAGCCCGCCATATATGCGGTGAACCATCCCCGCTCCCTACTACATGGTCGCCGACCGACCGCTCAGCGAAGATTATGCCGCAGATTGAGACTGGCTACTGAGTAGACGCATGACGACCTACCGAGCGCTTCGAGGCGTGCCGACGATCTCTCCGGACACCGGTCGCGTATCCTGAGGCGCGTGCCGGAGAAGGAGTCTCCCGTGCGCCGCGCAACCTACCCACTTGCTTCGTTTGCCCTCGCGGGCCTCGCCTTGCTTGCGGCTGCTGTCTTCGCGCCGGCCGTCGAGGCGCAGACGGCGCCGTTCCTGCCTATGGTTCCGGCCTGGCGACGGGCGACGTCGTGAAGGGCGTCATCGACGGAGTTGGCTGCGGGACGGCCGAGGCGGATGCGGACGGCAACTGGGTGTTGCAGATTGGCGTCGACGCGCCCTGTCAGCCCGCCATCGGTGACGCGGTCGCGTTCTGGCTGAACGGCGTGCCTACCTCGACGAGTGAGACGTGGCAGCCGGGCGGTGCGCCCTCGGACGTCGCCAACGGCGTGTCACTGGCGGGCGAGGGCGGCGTGCAGGCGCCGAAGGCGGGCACGTTCGCGTGGGTCGTGCCGGCCAAGGGCGTCGGCATCGTGGTCTTCCCCGGCGGCACCATCGAGGACGCGGTGGCCGCGGCGCCGCAGGTGGGGTCGTTCTGGGTCACGGTCGACGGGACGTTCCACGCGTACGTGGTGGGTGCGCCCGGCTTCGTGAATGCGGCGTTCCTGGCACGCTTCCTCGGCGGCGCGATCCCGGCCGGCAGCCCGATCGTGGTCGTGGTGTAGCGGACAGTCCGCTCGCCCTTCCAATGGCTCAGGGTGAGCGGGAGGGGGATCGGGCGCAGCACGCTGCGCCCCTACGCGAACCGCGAGGTCCGCCCGCCCTTCCGCTCCGGCTCCCCTCTCCCACCGCGTGGGAGAGGGGCTGGGGGTGAGGGACGCTACTTCGTAAGCGCGACCTTCCAGCGCTTCGGGTCGCTCTGTTCGTCGACGGTGACGACGCCCTGGCCCACCAACCTCGCGAGGTGCGAGCGCACCTGGCCGCCGGCGGCGCGGCGCAGGCCCTTCTGGATCTCCGGATAGAGCGCGCGGCGGATCTGGCGGTCGTTCTCGTAGCCGCGGTCGATCAGGTCGATGATCTGGCGGTCGCGCGTCGCTCGATGGTCGACCAGCTCCTTGATCTTCTCGCGCGTGGCAGTCACTACCGGACCGTGGCCGGGCGCGAAAAGCGTCGCCCGCAGTTCGTCCATGCGCAGCAGCGAGTCGAGGTAGGCCTGCATGTCGCCTCGAGGCGGGGGGCCGATGGCGCTGGTGCCGACGCCCAGCACGTTGTCGCCGGTGAAGAGGATGCCTAGCTCCTCGACGAAGTAGCAGTTGTGCCCGGCGGTGTGGCCGGGTGTGTGCACCGCGTGCACGGTGAGGCCGCCGACCTTCACCGTCTCGCCGTCCTCGAGGGTGCGGTCGACGGGCGTGGCCAGCGCCTCCTCGCGCCATTTCCCGGCGCGCTTCGTGATCTCCTCCTCGTCTGGCAGGTCCTCGTTGCTCTCCTCGGGCGTGTGCAACAGCACCTCGTCGAGGGGGTTGATGCAGACGTCAGCGTTCAGCAGGTCGCGCAACTGACGCCCGCCCGAGGAGTGGTCGAAGTGGTGGTGCGTCACCAGGATGTGGCCGACATCGAGGCCCGACAGGTCGCCGCCGAAGAGCTTGGTCCGCTCGCCGATCGATTGCTCGTCGCCGTACCCCGCGTCGATCAGCGCCGCCTCCCGCCCGTCCGAGAGCACCCAGACGTTCGAGGTGGGGAAGGTACGGGAGAACATCTTGATGGTGACGACATGCTGGAGCAGGTGGTCGCTGTGCCGCGTGATCCGCGACTCGACCTTCTCCTGCGCCTCCTCGCCACCCTTCGAGGTCGTGCCCTTCGGCCGCCGGTTGTTCGCCTTCACCTCGGACATCGCTGGCCTCGCCTTTCAGGACGAACGGTGTGCCCGGGACGCTAGCAAGCGCGGGGAGAGGCGGCAACAGAGGTGAGGGCGCTGCAAGCGTCGGTGCCGAGACCGCACGGCAGCGCTTCGCGTGGTGCGTGATCGCACCGGCACTGTGCTGTCCGCTCCTCCGCACGATGATGTCAAGGGGGAAGCGTGATGAGTGCAAGCCCGACAAGTGTGGAGGCGGCGACTGATCGTGATTGGGACGCCGCCGAGCGCCAGGCGTGGAACTGGTTCCAAATGCATGGCGCACAGCGGATGCAGCTCGTCAACTTCTTCTTGGTCGGCGGGGCATTTCTCACCGCAGGAGTCGGAGCAGCGCTCGAAGCACGCTTGCCGTGGATCGCCTTAGCGGTCTCGCTCGCCGGAGCTGCTGTCTCCATCTACTTCTGGCTCCTAGAGGTGCGGACCAAGGCGCTGGTCAAGTTGGGTGAGGAGGCGTTGATGAAGCTGGAGGAGCGTCTAGCCGACCGGACTGGCTTCCCTGAGATCGAACTCAGCAAGCAAGCGCAGCTTCGTCGGCGGCGATTCCGGACGTATGGCCAAGTGATCCCGTGCCTCTACGCCTCGGCATTGATCGGCTTCCTCATCGCTGCTACGTGGACCCTCCTCACTGGTCTTTAGCCTCCGGGAACCGACTGCCGCCTCACTACCGCTTCCGTGACGCCTCGTACTGCGCGATGAAGTCCTCGACAGAAGTGCGGGCGATGGCGTCGCCCACGAGGTCGAGGGGGAGGTCGTCGAGGTGCTTGAAGCGCACGCAGGACTTGCCTTTGTCTAGCTTCTTACCGGTTGCACGATACTCGCGCTCGAACCACTCGGATGACTCGTCGCTGTAGATGCCCATCAGGTAGAGCGACATGTAGTGCTTCTGCGAGGCCAACGAGGCGACGGCCAGCGGCTGCTTGTTGTAGGTCTGCGGGTAGCGTTCTAGCGGGACCACGTACGACAGCATTCCGTACTGCATCGTCTCCTCGTAGCCGTCGGGCAGGCGCTCGAGGATGACGCGCCGCACGGCCTCGATGGCGTCGCGCCGCTCGGGCTGCAGTTCCGCCAGGTACTGCTCCACCGTTGTGGCTGCGCTCGTCGCCATCGGGTGTCCTCCTTGCCCGTGTCGTTCCTCGTGCGCCGTCCAGACTACGACGGATGGGGGCGCTCGATGCGGTGGCGGACATCGAGGTCAGTTCCGGCGACAGGTGCTGTTTGCCGCGCGGAGCGCAGACGGCTAGCCTCCCGTCCCGTAGGCGGAGGGCGGTGCCATGGCTGACCAGGGCGGCGAGGGCGCAGGGGCGGTCGAGGCCGAACGGGCGCCGCGGGTGCCGCCTCGATGGTTCGTGCGGGGCGCGTGGATGGTGCACCGTGGTCTGTACCGGGTCACCGGCGGCCGGTTCGGCCTTCGGCGGCCCGCCCCCAACCGGTACGGCATACTGCGGCTCACGACGGTCGGGCGCCGCACGGGCAAAGAGCGAAGCGTGATCGTGGCCTACCGGGAGGACGGCCCGAACCTGGCCCTCGTGGCGATGAACGGCTGGGCTGAGCCCGATCCGGCGTGGTGGCTCAACCTGCAGGCTCACCCCGATGCCAGCGTCATGCTGCCCGATGGGCCTCGGAGCGTCGTGGCACGCAGGGCGACCGACGACGAACGGGCGCGACTGTGGCTCAGCTTCTTCGGTGCGAACGGCGATGCCTACGCGGCCTTGCGGTCGCGAGAGACGCCGATCCTCATCCTGGAACCTCGACCCTGACGGACAACAGCACGACGCGTACACACGCCCTCGAGGCACTGACGCCGCAGCGGTTGGGGCGGATCCGCTCGCGGCTCCTCGAGTGGTACGACGCGCACCTGCAGGACTTCCCCTGGCGCACCGCGCGTGACCCGTACGCGGCGCTCGTCGCGGCGGTGGCCGCGCAGCAGACGCAGATGTCGCGCGTGCTGCCCACCTACGAGCGCTGGATGACGGCCTTCCCGACGCTGCGCGCCGCCGCCGAGGCGGACCGAGCGGCGGTGCTCCGTGCCTGGGGCCGCGCCGGCTACCCTCGGCGCGCGGTGGCGCTGCACGAGACGGCGCGCCGTTGCGTAGCGCAGCACGACGGGCGCCTGCCCGCCGACCTCGATGCGCTGCTGGCGCTGCCCGGGGTGGGGCCGTTCACCGCGGCGATCGTGCTGTGCTTCGGGTACGGCATCGACGCTCCGGCCGTGGACACGAACATCGTGCGGGTGATCGGGCGCGTGGTGTTCGGCGACCTGCAACCGGCCGCCGAGACGCCGCGCGGCGCCATCGATGCGGCGGCGGCGCGGCTGCTGCGGCCGGGGACGGCGGCGCGCTGGAACCCGGCACTCATGGACTACGGCGCGCGCGTCTGCACCCCGCGGCCGAAGTGCGGCGAGTGCGTCGTGGCCTCGCTATGCGCGGCGCGGCCCCGCTTCGCGGCCGGCGCGGTGGCGGAGCCCGTGCGCGCACAGGGCCGCTTCGACGGCTCCGACCGCCAGTGGCGCGGGCGCCTGCTGCGGGTGCTGCGCGAGGCGGACGGACCGCTGCGCCTCGGGGCATTGCTCAAGGCCGCGGATGTGCCTGCCGAGGAGAAGCCGCGCGTGCGAGCGCTGCTGGGGACGCTATGCGCGGACGGCCTCGCGTGGTCGGATGGCGGCTGGTGCGGCCTCGGCAGCGAGGCGCAGGCGCCGGCACCTCGACGCCCCGCCCGCTGACGATGGCCGCCGGACAGACGAAGACCCCGCGGCCGGTAGGCGCCGCGGGGTCGATGGTCGATGCGGGGACGGACGGCGAGGGCGCCCGCCGGTCGCCGCTACCAGCCCATGACGGCCTTCACCTCCAGGTACTCCTCCAGGCCGAAGGTACCGAACTCACGGCCGTTGCCTGACTGCTTGTAGCCGCCGAAGGGGGCCGGCTCGCCGCTCCCGCGGCCCTCGTTGATGTGGATCTGGCCCGCGCGGATCTGGCGCGCGACCGCCCGGGCGCGGTCGTGGTCGGAGCCCCACACACGGCCGGCCAGGCCGTAGATCGTGTCGTTGGCGATGCCGACCGCCTCGTCCTCCGTGTCGTACGGGATGATCGTGAGGACCGGACCGAAGACCTCGTCACGCGCGATCGTCATGTCGTTGCTGACGTCCGAGAATACGGTCGGCTTGACGAAGTAGCCGCGCTCGACGTTGTCGGGCCGGCCGGTGCCGCCGGTGAGGAGCTTCGCGCCCTCGTCGATACCGACCTGGATCAGGTCCTGCACCTTCCCGTACTGGGCCGCGTGCACGATCGGGCCGTGCGTCGAGTCCGGGTCGAACGGGTCGCCCATCGTCACCGACTCCGCGGCCGCCTTCGCCAGCGCCTCGACCTCCGCCAGGCGAGCGCGCGGCACGATCATGCGGGTCGGGGCGGAGCAGGTCTGGCCGGAGTTGGCGTAGCAGCCCATGACGCCGGCGGGGATCGCCTTCTCCAGGTCCGCGTCCTCCAGGATGATGTTCGGCGACTTGCCGCCCAGCTCCTGGGTGACGCGCTTCACGGTCTGCGCGGCCAGCTCCGCCACGCGCTTGCCGGCGCGGGTGGACCCGGTGAAGGAGACCATGTCCACGTCCGGGTGCGAGGCGATCGCTTCGCCGGCGACGGGACCGACGCCGTTGAGGAGGTTGAAGACCCCCGGCGGCAGCCCGGCTTCCTCGATCACCTCGGCGAGCAGGTAAGCGTTCAGCGGCGCCATCTCGCTGGGCTTCAGCACCACGGTGCACCCGGCCGCCAGCGCCGGCGCCACCTTGCCCGCGATCTGGTGCATGGGGTAGTTCCACGGGGTGATGAAGCCACACACGCCGATGGGCTCGCGGATGATCCGAGTCGCGCCGTCGCCGGACTCAAACGCGTAGTCGCGCGTGATCCCGACGTAGCTGCTGAACGTCCGGACCGGCAGCCCGACCTGGATGGCGAGCGCGCCCTTCAGCGGCATCCCCATCTCGCTGGCCATCGTCTTGGCGAAGTCCTCCTCGCGGGCCTTCAGGCCCGCCGCGATGCGCTCGAGGTAGGTGGCGCGCTCCTCCGTGGTGGTCTGGCTCCAGGTCTTGAACGCGCGGCGAGCGGCGGCGACGGCCCGGTCGACGTCGTCCGGCGTGGCCAGTGGCAGGGTCGCGATGACCTCCTCGGTCGCCGGGTTCAGCACGTCGATGGTCTCGCTACCGGACGCCGCGACCCACCCGCCGTCGATGAAGAACTTGTCGTGCGCCATGAGCGACTACCCCCTTACACCTGCAGACTGTATGTGTCGGTCCCGCGAGCCTGAGTATGACACATGTCGCGTGCCACGTCCCGTCCGGAGAGCCATCGTACGCCGCCCGCCGCGTCGAGGTGCTCGGCTCCCGTCTGCTAGGCTCGGGTGACCCTCGGGAGCAGCGATGGAGGACGACGCGTGCCACAGGTCTACGCCGACGAGCAGGTGACGGTGGAGCTGGTGCCCGACCTGGGACGCTTCGGCAACAACGCCTACATCATCCGCCCCACCAGCGGCGGCCCCGCCACGATCGTCGACGCCCCGGAGGGGGCGGAGGCGGTGGTGGAGGCGCTCGCCGGCTCGCCCGTCGAGCGGATCGTGGTCACGCACTCGCACGGCGACCACTGGGCCGGCTTCGATGTCCTGCGCGCGCACACGGACGCCCCGGTATTCGCGGGCGCGGAGGAGACGAACCTCGATGGCTCGCGCGGCATCGAGGGGCTGGCGGACGGCGCGGTGCTGCCGGTCGGCGAGGCAGCGGTGCAGGTGCTGCACACGCCGGGCCACACGCCCGGCTCGATCTGCCTCTACGTGGGCCACGCGCTGTTCTCGGGTGACACGCTCTTCCCCGGAGGCCCGGGGCGCACACGGGACGCCGAGGCGCTGGCGCAGCTCATCGACTCGATCACGACGCGCCTGTACACGCTGCGCGAAGAGACGGTGGTGCTGCCGGGCCACGGCGCGACCACAACCATCGGCGACTCGAAGCACGAGTACGCCGTATTCGCGGGCAAGGAGCACGACCCCGACCTGCACGGCGACGTGCTGTGGTTGGAGTCGTAGGCACTGGCGCCCGATCCGGCCCATGATGCGACCTAGGCCCCAAACGCGACGGAGGCCTCGCCGCTGTCGCGTTTCGTCCGCGCGTGGGCTAGGCCGCCGTCCAGCAACTCCGCGCGCTCGAGGCGCGAGGTCATCGCGTCGAGGGCGTTGGCGCAGTCCAACGGAGCGGGTGAGATCCGCGAGGGGCGATGGCGCCGTTTAGCGGCGAGCGGGGCCACCAGAACCTTCACGGCATAGGATGCGAGACGGATCGCAGCGCGAGCATCGTCGGAGGTTTCCGTGAAAAAGGCCGTTGTTATCCTCGGTGCTGGTGCGTCGTTCGACTGTTGGAACGGCACCGGAAAGGCGAACCCTCTCTGGCGGCCGCCGCTTGCTAGACACCTCTTTGGGCACTATCGGACTCTGCCTCACAACACGCCGCCACAGGACTTCGACAACATCCTTCGGAATTACCGCGGAGCGAGAGTTCTCGCGCAGGAGCTCGTGCCAGCGTCGGTGACCGACTCGGCTTTCGATCTCGAGCAGCGTTGCGCGCAATCGCGGAATCCGCCGACGCCAGGGTTCGTCGAGACTATCTCGACGTGCCCCCATACCTACGTCAGGTCCTCGTCGAGTGCAGCACGGCCTATACGGACTTTCCTGGGACTTACATACAGCTGCTCCGACGCCTGATGGAGGAGGTTCCGCACGAACTCAGCGTGATCACCCTCAACTATGACACTCTCTTTGAACAGGCCCTCGAAGAGGTTGACGGCGTACACGAGATCCGTGAGGTGGATGACTACATCGATGAGACTCGGCAAGTGCGGCTCTTCAAGATTCACGGGTCCATCGACTGGGGAGTTCCGGTAGGAGACGAGGCGGGCAATCGAGCACACTGGGAGCAGGTCGTTAGCACGATCGAACTAGACCAGATCCGGGAACAGGAGCCACTTCTCGTCAAGCGCGGGAGCACGCGTGGTTGGGACTGGCAGGTTGAGGTTGAGCGAAGCAAGCGACGTCATCTTTATCCGAAGCTCACCGCACCACTCGCGCGTAAAGCTATTGACGACATCGTTTGCCCCCCGACCCACAGAGCCGCACTAAGACAGGCGATCGCGGCAGCCGAGAAGTTCCTGATCATCGGCGCGAGCGGACTCGATGACGACCTTCTCGCCCTGCTGCATGAGAATGTGAACTCGGCTCACGTGGTCCACTATGTCGGCGGGAAGGGCACCGAGCAGATGGGGATGAACTTGTCTCGGGCTGTGCCGCAATTCGCATCTGCACTCGTGACCGGACCCCCTTCACGAGTCCACCGCTTATGAGAGTCCAGCCAGTTGTTCTGCCCTCCAGTGTCCGGCGTAGGTTGCCGGGGCCAGCCAGTCCAGGCTGCTGTGGGGTCGCCTCGTGTTGTACTCGATGCGCCAGTCC
>WHSU01000042.1 GCA_009379925.1 Dehalococcoidia bacterium
AGCAGACGCCGGTCGTAGACGCGACCGATCGCCGACTCCTCCTCGTAGTAACCGAAGCCCACGCTAGGTCCCCTCGCCGGCGTCGACGTTCGCGGACTCGATGTCGCGCGTTTCGCTCTCGCGTTGTTCGGCGCGACGCTGCTCGTCGAAGAACCGTGCGTAGACGCCGCCGCCGCGGAGCAACTCGTCGTGCGTGCCCACCTCCGCCACCGTGTTGTCCTCGAGCGCGACGATGAAGTCGGCCGCCTGCAACGTCGAGGTGCGGTGGGCGATCAGCACCGTGGTGCGGTCCCGCATGAAGTCGCGCAGGCGCCGCAGGATCTCTTCCTCGGTGTGCGTGTCGACGTGGGAGAGCGCGTCGTCGAGCACGAGGATGGGCGGGTCCTTCAGCAGCGCACGGGCCAGGGCGGCGCGCTGCTTCTGGCCGCCGGAGAGGGTCACGCCGCGCTCGCCGATCACCGTGTCCAGCCCGTCATCGAGCTGCTTCAGGTCGTTCACCAGTTGGGACGTCTCCACGGCCACGTCCATCTCCTCGGGAGGCGGGTCGAGCCGGCCGAGGGCGATGTTGTCGCGCAACGAGTCGGAGAACAGGAACGACTCCTGCGGCACGAAGCCGATCGAGCCTCGAAGCTGCTCCAGCGATAGCTGCCGGATGTCGATGCCGTCGATCAGCACAGCGCCCTCTACCGGGTCGAGTAGCCGCACGAGCAGGTTCGCCAGGGTCGTCTTCCCGGCGCCGGTGCCGCCGACGAGGGCGACGGTGGTGCCGGCCGGGATGTGCAGGTCCAGGTCCCGCAGCACGGGCTCACCGCCGTAGGTGACGCGGACGCCTCGGAACTCGATCTCGCCGCGGATGCGCTCCGGGCGCAGCGGCTCCTCGGGGTCGTGGATGTCCGGGGCCTCACGGAGCACCTCGTTGATGCGGCGCGTGGCGACGATGCCCTGCTGCCAGGCGGCCACCACCCAGCCCAGCACAGTGAGCTGCGAGGCGAGGAGCGCCAGCACGGCGTTGAAGAAGACGAAGTCACCGATCGAGATGCGCCCGGAGACCACGTCCCGTCCGCCGAACCAGATCACCAGCATCGTGCCGGCGCCGGTGAGGAAGATCATCACCGGGAACAGCCCCGAGAGGTACCTCGCGAGCGATATCGCGCGGCGCATCATCTCCTCGTTCTCCTTCCGGAACGAGGAGATCTCGGACTCCTCCTGCGCGTAGGCCTTGATCGCGCGCATCCCGGAGATGTTCTCCTGCGCGCGGTCCGTCAGGTGACCGAACTGCTCCTGCACTTGCCAGAAGCGCTTCTCCACGCCCGTCTCGAAGAAGACGATGCATGCCCCCACGATCGGTAGGTAGGCCACGGAGATCAGCGCCAGCCGCACATCGATGGCGAACAGGAAGCCGAGGCCCACCAGCACCATCACGGTGGTGCGCGTCACATCGACCAGGGTGGGGCCGGTGAAGTCGAGCACCATCTGCAGGTCGTTCGTGCAGCGCGCCATCAGGTCGCCGGTGCGGGCGCCGAGATAGAACCGCTGGTCCAGCCGCAGCAGGTGCAACGCCAGGTCGTTGCGCAACTGGTACTCGATCTGCCGCGCCGTCCCCGAGACGAGGAATCGGGAGTAGTAGCGCGCGATGCTCTCGATCACCGCCACCAGCGCCAGGAGCCCCACCAGTTGCAGGATGTAGAAGCGGACGCCGTCCGGGGCACGCTCGCCGCGTACCGCCTCGTCGATCGCGTCGATGGCGGCCTTCAGCAGGAACGGCGGCGCCAAGGCGGCGAAGGTGGCGCCGAGCAGCAGCAAGAAGCCGACGAAGTAGCGCCCCTTGTTGCGGCGGAGGTAGTAGAGGAGGCGATTCTCGCGGAAGGCGTGCCGGTCGGGTGCCGCGGCCACGTCGGTCCACCAATCGGGGGCGCGGCTCGCGCGCTCTGTGGCGTCGCGCAGGACGCCGGGCTGCACGGCGCCCGAGAGTCGAGGCGCGCACGCCTCACGGGCTCGACCGTGCTCAGATTCTTCTGAAGTACATATGAGATGGTGAGGCCGTCGGGCGTTTGCGGCAACCGTTGGAGCCCTCGACCTGCCCGCGTGATGTCGAGCCGCCGGCACTGCAACGGCAACGACAAACGAATGCACCAGCCCGAGGCTTCCCTCCGTGCGGCTTCCGAGGCAAGATCGGCACCATGGACGCACCCCTGACTGAACAGCCAGCGACGCCCCTGCACCGGGCGGACGCCGATGCCCTCGCCGGCATGGAGGGCGTCGTCTCGGTGCACGCGAACGACTCGCGGTGGTGGCAGAACGCCGCCTTCGCGCTCCCCCTGCTCGGTGCGGTCGTCGCCCTGGCTGCCGGCGCGCTCGCCGGCAGTGCCGAGTCGCTGGGCTTCGGCCTCTTCCTCGTCGTGGTGACCCTGGTGATGCTGCCCGTCGTGCTGCTCACCTGGCGGGGCACCGCGACCGCCATCGTGCTCACGCAGGGCGGCGCCACCGCGCTTCACCTCGGGAGGCCGACGCACGAACTGGCTTGGTCGGACCTGCGTCGCATCGAGCGCGTGGAGTACCTGGGCAACACGCGCTTCAAGCTCGTACACGGTGAGGACGAGCGCTCCCTTACCGTGGAGAGCGAGATCGAGGGCAGCGAGGCGCTGGTGGACGCGGCCTTCGAGTTGTCTGGCCTGCCTCGGCAGCGGTCCGTGGCGTCGTGAGCGACCCGTCGGCGTCCGCCGATGCGATCGAGCGGCAGGTGCTGACCGCCCTGGACGCCCTGGGTGTGGCGTACGAACGCCTGGAGTGCGACCCGGACTACGCGGACACGGCGCGCTTCAGCGAGCACTACGGTATCGCGCTGCAAGAGTCCGCGAACTGCATCGTGGTCGCCTCCAAGAAGGCGCCGAAGCAGTTCTGCGCCTGTGTCGGGCTGGCCACGACCCGGCTCGACGTCAACCGCACGGTCAGACGGCTGATGGGCGTCTCGAAGGTGTCGTTCGCGACGCCCGAAGAGACGCGCGAGCTGACCGGCATGTTGATCGGCGGGGTCACGCCCTTCGCGCTCCCCCCGGACCTGCCGCTATACATCGACCCGACGGTGATGGCGATGGAGCGTGTGTGGGTGGGAGGCGGGAGCCGCGCGTTGAAGGTCGCCGTCGCGCCGGCCGTGCTGCTACGCCTTCCGCACGCTGAGGTGGTGGAGGGGCTCGCGACGCCCTTCGAGTGAGCGGGACGGGCAGCCGGGTAGCGCGTTGTCGGCGGGCCGGGTGGGACATACAATACGAATGTTCGACTCGCGGGCGCTCGCCTGCGATGTCCGCGCAAAATTGGTCACTGCGGATGCTCGACTCCCCTCGCCCGGACCGCCGGGCGAGGCGCGCGTCCGATCACGCAGGCTTCGGAGGAGATGCGTGCCGCGTTACGACTACCGCTGCGAGGCTGGGCACAAGTACGAGCGCCAGGAGCCGTTCGGCTCGCCGGCGGAGCACGAGTGCCAGCGTTGCGGCAAGCCGGCCCACCGTCAGTTCAGTGCCCCCACCGTCGTCTTCAAGGGCTCCGGCTGGTACAAGACCGACTCGCGGGTGAGCAAGGACCCGGACGCCCGTTCGTCCAGTTCGTCGTCGAGCAGTTCCTCCAGCTCCTCCTCATCGAGCAGCACCTCGAACGGCAGCTCCTCGAAGGGGAGTTCCAGTTCCAAGAGCAGCAAGAAGAGCTCGAAGAGCAGCAGCGCCGACTAGCGCCCCGGCCTATGCGTGCCGTCATCCAGCGCGTCTCGCGCGCCCGCGTCACCGTCGAGGGCGACACCACCGGCGCGATCGAGCACGGGCTGCTCCTCTACCTCGGTGTCGCATCCGGCGACGGGCCGGCCGAGGTCGAGTGGCTCGTCCGCAAGGTGGCGGAGCTGCGCATCTTTGGCGACGCCGAGGGGCGGATCGACCGCTCCGTCGAAGAGGCCGGCGGCAGCGTCCTCGTCGTACCGCAGTTCACCCTCTATGCCGACACTCGCAAGGGGCGCCGTCCATCGTTCTTCGACGCCGCCCCACCCGACGTGGCCGAGCAGTTGGTCGAGCGGGTGATAGCGGAGCTGCGGGACCGGGGCGTGCCGGTGGAGGCCGGCCGCTTCGGCGCCCACATGCTGGTGGAGAGCGAGAACGACGGGCCGGTCACGATCCTCCTGGACAGCATCGACATCGAGAGGCCGCGCCGCGGCTAGCATGCCGCCGCCGGGCCGATGGTGCGGGCTGCGCGGCCCGGGGAGTCGTGGCAACATAGGGCGCCCCCCGATGCCGCACGGGTGGGTCGCTGCCACCATGCCTTCGGGGGTCCCTCTATGCTTCGCGAGCGCGTCATCGACGCAGTCCCAACCATGCTCACCGCCGTCGTCTTGGCCGTACTCGTCGGCGCCGCGGTCTTCGCGCTCCAGGAGCGCCAGCTCTCGCGTGCCAACGACGAGTTGAGCGAGGCCCGTGCCGCGGCAGACGAGCTGCGGCGCACCGCCGGGGTCCTGGAGGGGGAGCGCGACCAGCTCAAGGCCCAGGTCACCGACCAGGAGGGCGCGATCGACGCGGTCATCGCGGAACTGGAGGAGTCCACTCGGCAAGTCGCCGTGCTCCAGGCACAACTCGGGCAGTCGGGCGACTTCGGGGAGCGCTTCCTGGAACTGACGCAGCAATACGCCGAACTGCAGGGTGAGTACCAGGAACTGGTCGAAACCGGAGAGCGGTTCGCCTCGTTCGTCCCGATCCGCACGCCGGAGCTGCCGCGCGACGCGCTCTACCTGGATCTGTCGGTGCCCGGCGTCACGTACACCAGCGCCGTGTGCTCCGGGAGCATGGAGCCCAACATCTCGTGCGAGGATCTGCAGGTGCTCTACCCGCCTCGTGTCACGGACCTCGACGTGGGCGACATCATCTACTACCGCAAGCAACAGCCGGACTGCTCCGGCCCCATGGAGGGCCGGTTCGTCCTGCATCGGATCAGCCGGGTGCTCATCGGCGGGGCGGGCGTCGCCTTCGAGACGAAGGGCGACGCCCTGAGCTTCGGCGACGGGTGCATCGTCCCCGCGGAGGACGTCCTCTACAAGCTGCTGACCGTCGTCCACAACGGCCGCGTCATCGAGCAGCAGACGCAGGTCGATAGCCGGGGATAGGCAGCGCGCGAGGGCGACCGGCGCGGTTACCCCTCGATGAACAGGGCCTCGCCGCGCGACACCGCCTCCTGCACGCGGTCGCCCGTGAGGTCGGCGTCCGGGTCGTCCGAGGTGTCCAGCACTACGCCAGGTAGCCCGCTGGCGTCGCGGAGCGCCTCGATCTCGCCGTGCAGCGCACGCGCTCGCTCCGGGATCGAGTAGGCGCGGGCGGCGTCGCGCTTCAGCGTGACGTCCAGACTCGGGAGCAGCGTCACGAGGTGGACCGGCGCGCCGACGCCCTCCAGCAGCCGCCGGTACAGTGCGATCTGCCAGTCGTGTGTCAGGACGTCGTCGATCACCACCGCATAGCGGGTCGCGATGCTTTCACGGGTGATGGCGCAGGCATTACGGACCGCCAGCTCCCGTTGCTCTCGTGTCTGCTGGTCATCCGCCCATGGGTGCCGGTAGCCCGCCTTCACGAAATGGCGCAGCACGTCCACCTCGACGTGGAGCATGCGGTCGAACCGCTCTATGAGGGACTGTGCGACGGCGCTCTTCCCGGAGCCGGCCGGACCGGAGAGGATGATCACCTGGTTCAACGGCGCGCCTCCCCGGTGTTGTCGCCCGTTGTAGTCAACGCGCCGAGGGACGCCGCCATCGCGTCGATCTCGTCGAGCAGCCATACCACCTCGGCGCCGATGCGCTCCTCGCGGTCCCCCGCCGCGGGCAGGCCGTCGAGTATCCTGTCGAGCCGGGCGCCCAGCGTCGCGTCGTACCGTCCGAGGCGCCGCGAGAGTTCGAAGTAGTCAGAGTTCCACATCTCGAGCGTTGGCTCACCTAGCTCCGTCAGCAGCGCCCTCACTGCTGGCTTCACGTCCGTCAGGAAGAGCCGCAACCGGTTCGTGCGCCGCGGCCCGCCCTCGACGGCCCAGTCCTCGAGCCGGGATCGTCGTCGCTGCCGAGCCCCGCGCAGCGCCTCGCGTCCACTCTCGCGCAGCGTCTCGGTGTCGTGGAAGCCCCACATTGCCGGCAGTGCCCCGTGAGCCATCGAGTATGCGCCGTCGACCAGCCCCATGTGCCGCTCGCCCGGCTCATCGAGATCGATCACGCGACTGAGCTGCAGGTACGTGAATGGCGCGATGTCCGCTGCCCCGAGCCATGACTGCAGCGCTACTGAGTCCTCAAGGCTGAGTTGACCGTGTAGGAACACGACGAAGTCGAAGTCCGAGAAGCCAGGGATGTAGCCGGTAACCGCACTCCCATGCACCGCCACCGCCTCAAGGCGTTCGCCAAGCACCGCCCCGAACGCCCTCGCGACCAATCCGGAAACGCGCTCCGCGTGTTCATCGGCGAACGGTGCCTCCACGTCCTACTCCTGTTGCCCGGTGCTGCCGCTCGGGCCAGCGGATGTCGCCGCCGCGTCCACCTCGATCGAGATATCGAGCGCGGGCGCCGAGTGCGTAAGGGCGCCGGCCGAGATCAGGTGCACGCCCGTCGCCGCCACTTCGGCGAGGGTGTCGAGGGTGATCCCGCCGCTCGCCTCGAAAAGCACGTGAGGCGGCGCGGCGGCGACGATGTCGCGCATTTGCTCCGGCGGCATGTTGTCGAGCAGGATCACGTCCGCGCTCGCCTCGATGGCCTCGCGTGCCTGTTCGGCTTCCGTCACCTCGACCTCGATGCGCAGGGTGTGCGCGGCGTGTTCGCGGGCCAGGCGCACGACCTCGGCCAGCCCGATGCCTCGAGCGGCGGCGGCGGCCAGGTGGTTGTCCTTGATCAGCACGCCGTCCTCCAGCGTGTTGCGGTGGTTGCGCGCGCCGCCTGTGCGCACGGCGTAGCGCTCGAGGGCACGCAGGCCCGGTGTTGTCTTGCGCGTGTCGACGATGCGCGCGGGGCCGCCCTTCGCCGCCTCGTCGACGTAGCGCCGGGCCATGGTCGCGATGCCGGAGAGCCGCTGCACGAGGTTCAGCGCCACGCGCTCCCCGGACAGCATGGCCGCGAGCGGCCCCTCCACCTCCGCCGCCACCGCACCCGACTCCACCCACGTGCCATCCGGGTGCCGCACGGTGAGCACGAGGTCTGGCGAGCACTGGGCAAAGACCTCCCGGGCGAGGTCGAGCCCGCAGACGACGCCGTCCGCCTTGTAGAGGAAGGTCGCCTGCCCCTGCTGGTCGGGCGGTACCGTCGCCTGCGTCGTCACGTCGAAGGCCGCACGGTCCTCGGCGAGCGCGGCGGCGACGATGTCGCGCACGAGGGCGGGATCCAGGGCGTGGGTGCGTTCGTCCATCGGTCTTCCTCCGCCGCGACGCTACTCGACGCCGGGCGACGACGCGAACGTGCCCGGGTGGCGGAACACCAGGTGTCGACGCCATGCCTCGGCAGGCTCGGGGAAGTCCGACCGGAAGTGCGCGCCGCGCGACTCCTCGCGACGCAGGGCCGCCTCGGCCGCCAGCCGGCCGCACGTGACGATCGAGCGCAGCTCGTAGCCGCGACGGTCGGTCGGTTCCGGCAGGGTCCCCGCCCAGCGGGCAAGTTGCACCGTCGCCTCGCGCAGCCCCTCGGCGTGGCGCACGATGCCGACGCGGTCCCACGTCAGCTCGCGGACCTGCGTCGCTGTGGGTGGGGTGCCGTCGCCGCCCGGCGGCAGCAGCATCAGCGCATCCGCGGTGCGCGCGGGCGCCGGCGGCGCGGGGTCGGGTGGCGAATAGAGCCGCTCCACCATGCGATGCGCAAAGACGACGGTTTCGAGCAGGGAGTTGCTCGCCAGGCGGTTCGCGCCGTGGACGCCCGTGCACGCGGCCTCGCCGACCACGAAGAGCCCCGGCACCGTCGTCTCGCCCCACGTGTTCGTGCGCACGCCGCCCATCGTGTAGTGCGCCGCCGGCGAGACCGGCACGCGGTCGGTCGACATGTCGATGCCCGCGGCGAGGCAGTGGCGGTAGATCTGCGGGAAGCGCGCGGCCAGCCAGGACCCGGAGCGGTCCGTGATGTCCAGCAGCACATGCGCCGAAGCGGACGCGGCCATCTCCCGATGGATCGCGCGCGCGACGATGTCCCGCGGCGCCAATTCGGCGCGGTCGTCGTACTTCGGCATGAAGCGTTCGCCCTGCGTGGTGAAGAGTTGCGCGCCTTCGCCTCGCACGGCCTCCGAGATCAGAAAGACCGGCTGCCCCGGCAGCACGAGGGCGGTGGGGTGGAACTGGGTGAACTCCATGTCCACCACCTCGGCGCCACTGGCGTAGGCCAGCGCCACACCGTCGCCCGTGGAGACATCGGGGTTCGTCGTCACGCGGTACATCTGCCCGGCGCCGCCCGTCGCGAGCACGACCGTCCCCGCCTCGTAGCGTCGATGCTCGCGGGCGGCCGTGTCGTACACCTCGATGGCGGCGGCGCGGCCGTCCTCCACGACGATTCGCTCGGCCAGTGTGTGTTCGAGGATCGTCACGTCGCGTCGTGCCAGCGAGGAGAGCGACAGCTCGATCTCCAACCCGGTGGAGTCGCCGCCGGCGTGCAGGATGCGGGACGCCGAGTGCGCCGCCTCGCGGCCGAGCGCCACCGCCCCGTCCGTCGCGTCGAAGCGCACGCCGTAGCGCACGAGGTCGGCGATGCGGTCCGCCGCTTCGTAGCAGAGGATGCGCGCCGCCTCCTCGTCGACCAGCCCTGCGCCCGCCTCGATGGTGTCGCGCAGGTGGTCGGCGGCCGAGTCGCCCGGCCCGACCGCCGCGGCGATGCCCCCCTGCGCGTGCCGCGTGCTCGCCTCGTCGATCGCGCCCTTCGTGACCACCAGCACCGAGGCGCCACGCTCACGCGCCTGGATAGCGCAGTAGAGCCCGGCAATCCCGGACCCCACCACGACGAGGTCGAACGCGGCGTCCGAGGTCACGCTCGCCCCTCCTGCTCCCCCTCGCCCCCAGCGGGGGAGAGGGGGCCGGGGGGTGAGGGCTCGTAGCCCTGGATCGCCGCGACCACCGCGTCCCAGTCGTCCGGCGTCTCCGGGCGGCCCGTCGAGGCGTTCACGTACGCATAGCGGTGCTTGAACTGCGCCACGACCCGCCCGTCGCTGGCCGCCGCCACCTCGCACTCGAAGAGCAGGCGGCCCGGCTGCACCTCGGCGCAGCGCAGCCGCACGATGGCGGCGTCGTCCCAGCGCAGCGGCGAGCGGTAGCGCACCTCGGAATGCGACTGGAACCGCAGCACCTCGCGGTGGGAGGGCACGCCGGCCTCCCGGTCGTAGGCGTCGAGGGCGATCTCGGTCAGCGCCAGGAGCACGCCGCCATGCACGAAGGGGGTCCCACCGAAGCTGTCCGTGTGCCGCAGCGGCATCGTGGTCTCGAAGCGGTAGGTCACACGCGCCCCTCGATGTTTGCGTACGCGGTACACAAAGTCGCGATGTGCCACGAGACTACGCGCGCGCACGAGGAGGGTCAACGGACGTGGGGCGAGCGCGCCTATACTGCCGGTGTGATGCGGGTCCCCAGTCTGTTCGGCCTCGTGATCCTCGGCGCCGCCGTCCTCGGCGCGTGCGACGGCAACGTGGACGCCCCACCGCCAGGCACCGTGCTGCTCGTCGACGGCCAGCCGGTGACCGCTGAGGACCTGCGCATCGCCACGGTGGCGGCACGGCTGAACGTCGAGTGGATGCGGACAGAGGGGCTGCGCCTCGCGGAGCTGGCAGGGGACGACCCGGAATCGTACGCCGCACACGCGGACTTCCTCGAGGGTCGGGCTACGAGACCGTCGGGCTGGCGGGGCTCATCCAGCGGGAGACGTTCTATGTCGCGGCGCTCGAGCGAGGACATGCGCCGACCCAGGAGCAGGTGGATGCTTACGTCAGCGAGCAGCGCCGGCTATACGAAGCAGCCCTCGACCAGGGCACCATCGACGAACAGTCTTTGCAGTGGCAGAAGATCACACTCGGGCGCAGCGAAGGGGAGTACTGGACGGCGCGCGCGCCAGACCTCGCACGCCGGTCGCTCGCATCTGAAGCGCTGACCGAGCAGATGCAGCGTTCAGGCGAAGCAGAGAGCCCCGAAGACTTCGGCAAGTACCAGATATCGCTGGTCCAGGACGCTTCGGTCGAGATCGTGGACCGGGACGCCATCTCCGAAGCGGACATCGAGGCAGCCGTCGGGTGGTTCGGCCGCTTCACTGAGTGGCTGCGGGATCGGCAGGCCGTCTCGTAGTCCGCGGCGGGCGCAGCACGCTGCGCCCCTACAAAGATGACCACCTTCCTGCTCCCCTCTCCCACCGCGTGGGAGAGGGGTTGGGGTGAGGGCTAGCGCAGCGCCAGCATTCGCTCCAACGCCACCTTCGCGTGCACCTTCTGCTCCGCCGGGACATCGATGCGGTTGACCACCTGGCCGTCGAGCAGGGACTCCATGACCCACGCGAGGTAGGCGGGGTGCACTCGGTACATGGTGCTGCACGGGCAGACCACCGGGTCGAGGCCGAAGATTGTCTTGTCCGGATGCTCCTTCGCGAGGCGGGAGACGAGGTTGATCTCCGTCCCCACCGCGATCACGGCGCCCGCCGGCGCGTCCGCCACGTACTTCGCGATGTAGGAGGTCGAGCCGTTGGCGTCGGCGGCCTGCACCACGTCGAAGCGGCACTCCGGGTGGACCACCACCTTCACGTCCGGATAGCGCTCGCGCGCCGCCTCGATCTGGGTCACCGAGAAGCGCTGGTGCACCGAGCAGTGGCCCTGCCAGAGGATGATGCGCGAGCGCTCGAGCTCCTCCGGCGTGCGCCCGCCGAGGTTGCCCGCCGGCTGCCGCCAGTCCCACAGCACCATCTCGTCCAGCGGGATGTCCATCTTGTGGCCGGTGTTGCGGCCCAGGTGTTGGTCCGGGAAGAAGAAGACGCGCTTGCCGCGCTCGAAGGCCCACTCCAGCACCTTCGTAGCGTTCGAGGAGGTGCAGACCACCCCGCCGTGCTCGCCGCAGAAGGCCTTCAGCGAGGCCGCCGAGTTCATGTAAGTGACGGGGATGATGTCCTCCGTGCTGCCGAAGAGGTCCTCCAGCTCGCGCCAGGCCGTGTAGACGTCCGGCGCCGCCGCCATGTCGGCCATCGAGCAGCCGGCCTCGATGTTCGGGAGGATCACGGCCTGGTGGTCGGCGGAGAGGATGTCCGCGGCCTCCGCCATGAAGTGCACGCCACAGAAGACGATGTACTTGCTTTCCGGCCGCTCCGCCGCGAACTGCGCGAGGGCGAACGAGTCACCTCGGTCGTCGGCAAACTGGATGATGTCCTCGCGCTGGTAGTGGTGGCCCAGGATGACCACGTCCTCGCCCAGCGTCTCGCGCGCCGAGCGGATGCGGCGGCTCAGCTCGCCGGTGTCCATGTCCCAGTAGCGCTCGGGGATCGCGCTCTGCCATGAGCCGAAGGCGACCTCCTCCCGCAGCGGGACGGTCTCGATGCCCGTGTCGGTCTCGCACTGGAGCTGGCCGATGGGGTAGTAGGGGTTCGGCTTCGGCGCCGTCTGGCTGCCGGTGCGGGCGCTGGTCACGTCGCGCTTCCCTCCTGACTTTGCGTACTCGATACACAAAGTGCTATGTGTCGAGAGTACGCAACCAACCGAGGGGTGTCAATGCGCGTTTTGGAAGGGTTAACGAGCCCCGGTCGCGGGCCCTAGTCGCCGATGCCGTCCTCCGGCACCCAGCCCAACCGCCCACCGAGGTCGCCGACGAACCGGATCTCGGGGTGCCCGAGCAGCTGGCGGACGGCGTTCACCTCGCCGGCGTGGAACCAGGTGTGCAGCGTCGCCCGCGCGAGGAAGTGGCTCACGTTCTCGCTTCGTAGCTCGGGCGGCGTCCGGAGCATCGCGGCGTCGTCCGCACGCTCGAGCCAGCCGAGGTCGCGCGTCGCCTCGTCGAACAGCGCCAGCGCCGCCGCATACTCGGGCGGCGTGCCGTCGCGCGGCGGGTTGCGGTTCTCGAAGGGCAGGCCCTGCACCGCCAGCCCCACGTTGTGCCAGTGAGCACCGATGTGCTGCACGCTCCACGAGATGGCGTTCATCTGCGTGCCGTCGGCCTTCTCGGCGCGCCACACGCCCTCATCGGCCGTCACGCCCTCGAGCCCCCGCCGGAACTCGTCGATAGCAAAGCTCGCCAGCTCGCTCGTGCGGTACATCGCGCCTCGATTCCCACCGTCCACGTCCGGATCCGCGCCCGCCGGGCGGCGGGCTGCGTCATACTCGCACAACGACATACGACTCGCAGAGGGAGCAGGATGCCCGTACCGCGTCTACATCGACCGATGATCCCGCCCGGGTGCGCCGCCCTCGCGGCCGTTGCCCTCGCATTCGCCCTCGGCTGCTCCACCGATGGGCAGGACGACCCGAGGCCCCATATCGCCGTATGCGGGAGCGAGGAGCCTTGTTCTCAAGGCGGAGAAGTCTCTCTCGAGGTGGTGCAGGGACGGCTGGCCCAGTTCCCGCCGCGGCCGGCCCATCGGACTGCCGCATACCCGGGTGAGGACATTGAGGTGAGCGCGGAGGGCTTCGACGATGAAGCAAACGCGCGGCTCTTCTCAACGCTCCCGGCGCTCGACGGCCTCCGCTTCGAGTCTGACGGTGATGGGACTGTCGCATTCACGCTGTCGATTCCCGACGACGCTCCCGGCGGGCCTCACTACTTCATTGTTGCACGGCAGGCTGCCGGGTCGTGGGAGCCCGTAGGCGCCTTCGCGGTCGCCGTCATCGCGCCGGGCGCCGACGAGCGGGCGTTCGGCGACCTCGTGTTTGAGGTGCTGCAGGCGCCGGTCGACGCGGCGGATTAGTCGGTGCGCTCGGCGCGTGCGCAATCAACGATCGCCGAGGTCGCCCAGTTGCTGTTGGGCGGCCTCCGGCTTCTTGTGCTTCGTGGGGCGCTACTCATCGGTCTGTTCGTCGGCCTGGGCTGTGCGGACACAGGCGGGGATATCGCTCAGCCAACATTGGACGATGTGTCACTCAGTGAGCGCGCCGGAGAGATGGTTAAAGTGTGGGTCGCCGAAGGATCTCCGGGCGGGGGCGAGTGCGCCGAGCTGCTCCCGTACATGACCGGGCCAGCGGACGCTGGTGCGCACCCGTCAGCGTGCCGGGTTGCGGGTGCGAACTGGGACTTCTACCGGTTCTCAGCGTCGCGCGACGGCGCGCTGTTCCTGACTCGCGTCGGAGTCAACGTACTGTACGCGGACCCGGCGCGCGTTGCGGGTTCCGAGGGTGTCCCGGCCGCGGTACATCCGCTTTGTCGCGACCATCTGAACAGCATCCTGACGACAATGCCGCCGACGGATGGGTCGGTCGTTAGCAAATGCTGGGTAGAGGTATCAGTGAGGTCAGCGGGACCAGAGGAGATCGACGTGATCGAGGTCTGGACACAGATCCCGGAGCAACTCCGGGACCGCCCAGCCGCAAGATTGATGTACTGTGATGATATGTCGCGATTCCGGACCCGACCGAGAATCGACGATGTCTCGCTCGGGGGCTGCCAGCTCCGGACACTCTCGCATCCCGGTGCGCGATGACGGTCCCCGGCCTCACCCCGGTGCCTCGTCCCGCACCGCCCGTGCTTGGTCACCGCCATTCGCCGCAACCGGCCGCGCAAGCACCACCGCCCCCGCCGCGACGTACGTCACCACGGCCGTGACCGTGAACGGCACCGTATAGCCGCCGGTCTGGTCCTCGAGCCAGCCGACGGCGAAGGGGCCGAGGCCGCTGCCGGTCTGGCCGGCCAGCGCGACCAGGCCGAAGACGGTGCCGAACGACACCATGCCGAAGATCTCGCCCACCAGCAGCGACTGCATCATGTACACGTTGCCGATGGTGAAGCCGAACACCAGCGTCAGCAGGTACGTCGCCCACACGCTGTCGACGTGTAGCACCAGCAGCACGGACGTCCCCTGGACCGCGAACAGCGCCACGGTCAGCCATCGCTTGTCCACCGCGTCGGCGAAGAAGCCCACGGCGAGGCGCGCCACGATGCTGCCGAAGGCGGTCGTGGAGAGCGCGAAGGCGGCGGCGCTGCGTGAGCCGAGGCGGTCCTCCAGGAACGAGATCTGGTGTAGCACGAACCCCGTCTGCGCCATCAGCACCAGTACAAAGGCCACCAGCACGCCCCAGAACGAGACGCTGTGCAGCACCTCGCGCATCGTCCATTCCCGGCGCTGCGCCGCCTCGGACAGCGCGCCTCGAGGGTCAGGCGGGGGCTCGTCGAGGTCGCCGTCCGGGCGCAGGCCGAGGTCGCGCGGGTCGAAGGCGAGCACGAGGTAGACGACGGGCAGCGCGACGGCAGCGACCACGATGCCGAAACCGAGCGAGGCGACTCGCAACCCGCCCACCTCGACGAGCCACGCGAGGAAGGGCGTCAGCACGACGCCGCCCAGGGAGATGCCGGTGGCGGAGACGCTCATCGCCCGCGCGCGGCGTCGCACGAACCACCTCGTCATGATCGCGTTGACGGCGACGCCCGCCGCCATACCGAAGCCGAGCGCGAGCACGGCGTACACGGCGTACAACTGCCACAGTTGCTGCACGAAACCGATCATCGAGGCGCCGACCGCGATCAGGGTGAAGCCGAGCGGCATCAGCCGCATCGGTCCGTGCCGGTCGATGTAAGGGCCGAACAGCGCGCCGGCGATTCCGGACAGCGCGAAATAGAGCCCGGTCGCACCACTCACGGCGCTGTTCGACCAGCCGTGCTCCTCCTGCAACGGGTCGAGGTAGACCGCGAGTCCGTAGTAGCCCGCCCCCGCGCCGACAAACATCACCACCGAGCACCCGATGGCGATGTACCAGCCGTAGAACCAGCGGTCGGGCAGCACCCGCGCCGCCGGCGGCGGGCGTCGCACGGTCACCTCGGCGGGTGAGGCCGTCTCGGTCTGCATGACAGAGCACGATGCCACATCGATGTGGCACGGGCATCGATGCGGATGGGGACGACGGGGGACGGGTCTCGGTGCGCCTCGGTCAGCGGCCGGCGACCGCAGGCGGCGGCGGAGGGACCACGCCGGGCACGTACTCGTACACGCGCACCGGGCCGTCCTCGTACAGCAGCCGGAAGTCCACCCGCCCATCGAGCGAGGCGACGAGGGCGGCGCAGCAGTCCGAGAGCCTCGCGACCACGCTGCCCGGGTCGCCCTCGACGGCGCGCGAGGAGAGGTAGACATGCGTGAACGGCGCATCGTGCGCGCGCGACCACTCGATGAGGCAGGCGGCGTCCTGGGTGCGGCACGCCTGGAGCGTGTTGTAGCGCTCGATGGCCGCCTGGTACGCGCCGTCCGGTAGCCACTCGCTGCCCTGCGGGGTCACGAGGCTGACGCGCTGCGCCAGCGCGGGGAACCACTCCATCGTGCGGTCCTCGCCCCAGTTCAGCGCCTCCGTCACGATCGCGAAGCGTGCCGGTTCGGGTGTGTGCGCGGCGACCCACGCCATCGCGCCGCGGTCCTCGGCGGGGACGGGCGTGGTGTAGGCCCACGCGAACGAAGGCGCCAGGCTGCCGGCGGTGACGGCGCCGAAGGCCCCGTGCACGACGACCAGCGCCAGCACCACGCCGCCCACCGAGCGCAACCGCGGCAGCCCTCGACGTGCGGTGGCCTCGCGGCCCCGGTCGAGCGCCGGCAGCACGACCTCGACGAGCGCGACCGCCGCGAGCATCGCGAGCGGGAGCATGAGCAGGCCGTGCGCCTTCCGCGGGTCGAGCAGGATGATGGCGACCATCCACATCGGGAGCAGGTACTGGCGTCGGGCGACACACCAGGCCGCGCCGAGCAGGCCGAGCACGCCAAACACATCGAGTAGCGGCGCGCCCGTGAACCGGAACATGAACACCTGCACCAGGATGTTGGGCGACCACCCGCCGGTGTCCGTCGCCGCGAGGAACGGCTCGACGCCGTGCCTCGACAGCGACACCGCCCACCACGGCGCGGTGAGCGCCACGAGCGCCAGCCCGCCGCCGGCGGAGAGCACGAGGTTGCGCCGGAGCCTCGAGGGCTCGGAGAGCAGCAGCACCGCCGAGGAGAAGATGGCGAACCAGCCCATCTCCATGTGGCTGAGCACGGCGGCCGCCAGCAGCACGCCCGGTGCCGCCGCCCATCGACGGTCGTCGCGGTGGAAGGTGTCGTAGACGAAGACGAGCGCCGCGATCGCGAAGAGCAGGCCGAGCGCCCTCGTCGCCCCGCCGCCGACGATCAGCCAGTTGAACGACCACGGCAGCAGCGCGAAGACTAGCGTCGCCAGCAGCGCCGCGTTCCGCGAGCGCAGCAGCCGCGCGGCCAGCGGGAACGTCGCCGCGACGGTGAGCGTCGAGGCGAGCAGCGGCAGGATGCGCAGCGCGCCTGTGACCTCGACGCCGGGCAGTTCGGAGAGCAGCGCCGCCAGGTAGAAGCCGAGCGGCGGGTAGACGAAGGGGATGCCGGCGCCGTTGTAGTCCGTGACGGCCGGCAGCCGGTAGCCGGCCGCACGCAAGTCCTCGGTCATCTGCGCGAAGAGGCCGCCGTCGCTCAGCGGGAAGTCGCTGCCGGCCATCGGCAGCCAGCGCACGAGGAACCCCAGCGCCACGATGCCGAGCAGCCCCAGGTGCCACGGCTGCACCAGCGACGCAGCACGCGCGCCCACGCGCGCGCCGTCCCGCACTTCCGCCGCCTCACCCACCTCGACCACCCGCAAGCAAAGGCCCTTCGCCAAGCGCGCCCCTCGAGGGCGCACGGTCGATCGTCGGCGGATTGGGACGGGATTGGGATAGGGGAAAGCCTGAGGGCCTCGGTGCGCCAGCGCTCGGGCGACACCTCCGCGGGATCTCGCGCATCGGCACGTCATGCCTCGGCCGCGCGCACGTTGGGGGTGCGCCGGCCGACCATCGATCTGTTCGAACGAGGATCGATGAAGGAAGTCTGCGAGCGGCAAGGGGTGAATCTGTTAGATTGCCCGAGCGATGAAGAGACACGAACGGTAGGAACGCGCCTTCAAGTTCCTTAAGACTAGGGAGCCCGGTGCCTGGTTCCCGACGAAGGAGATAGACGAGGCGGCCGGCTGGAAGGAGGGGACGGCGTACACCAACGTATCCAAGTATTGGGACGGTTGGATTCAACGCAGGGGTAAGCGCGAGGCTCGCGTGCTCCCCGAATTCCGCCGCGTCACGCTAGAGCAGTTCATCGAGCAGTCGTCACAGCGGCGCGCTCCATTCGCCAACTTCGCACCGGACACGAACCACTACGTTTCGATCTACGAGTTCCTCCTTCCTCTCACGCGGGAGAAGGAGCTGCGGGCCGCACTCGATGACCTCTTCTACGAGGACACGCTCTCGCAAAGACTCCAAGAGATCGGACTCGACAGGCTCACGCAGGTCGTCCCGCGAATGGGCGACGAGGCTGACGACGAGTACGAGACACGCGTCGTGGTTAGGGTTGCCGATCTCTTCGGTGGGTATTCCATCGGCCACGTGAACGGACGATTTCGGATCGGCAATCTGCAGACTCGCGCAGAGGCAATCCAAACACACGATGCTGGCCGCCCCTATCTGGTGGATGAAACGACTGCTGCTGTGAAGTTCATCGTTCCCCTCGCAACACAGCCCAGTCCGGCGGGCCTGGCGCTAGATGAGGTGGCGCTTCAGGAGGCCGGAGAGGTTCGCGACCTGTTCCAGGAGTTGTTCGTGAAAGCGGTGATCCGAGCGGTCGGCGGTGAAGAGGAGGTGTGGTTCCTCGAGGACTCGCCGCTGGGACGCAAGCTCCACCGTTTCAGGAGGCAGCGGCAGGTTCCCTAGACCCCAAACTCCGAGGTGCTACGATGCGGCGGGCCGCGTGGGCGGCCCGTCTTGCCGTCACTCCCGCTCGACATAAACCGGAGCCTTGCTGATGAAACTGCACGAGTACCAGGCCAAGGAGCTGCTGGCGCGCTATGGCGTGCCGGTGCCGGGGGGGCGCGTTGCGCGGACGCCCGAGGAGGCCGAGGCGGTGGCGCGCGACCTTGGGGGCAAGGTGGTCGTGAAGGCACAGGCGCACACCGGCGGCCGCGGCAAGGGCGGCGGGGTGAAGCTCGCCGGTTCGCCCGAGGAGGCGAAGCAGGCGGCGAGCGAGATCATCGGGATGCAGCTCGTCACCCACCAGACCGGCCCGCAGGGGCTACCCGTCGACTCGGTGCTCGTCGAGGAGCAGGTCGACATCGACCGCGAGCTGTACCTCTCGGTCGCCATCGACAACGCCAGCGGGATGCCCATCGTGATCGCCTCGGCGGCCGGTGGCATGGAAATCGAAGAGGTCGCGGAGAGCACGCCGGAGCAGATCCACCGCCAGGCAGTGGACCCGACGACGGGCTTCATGCCGTACCAGGCGCGCGCTCTGGCCTTCGCCACGGGCCTCGATGGTGACCTGATGCGCCCGGCGACGGCGCTCATGGCCGCACTGGTGAAGGCCTTCGAGGAGAGCGACGGCACGATCGCGGAGGTCAACCCGCTGGCCGTGACGAAGGACGGTCGCCTGCTGGCCGCCGACGCCAAGTTCTCCATCGACGACAACGCGGACTTCCGCCACAAGGACCTGATGGAGTTGCGCGACACCTCGCAAGAGGAGGAGCGCGAGGTGGAGGCGCACGCCGCGGGCATCCAGAACTACGTGAAGCTGGACGGCAACATCGGCTGCCTGGTCAACGGCGCCGGTCTCGCAATGGCGACAATGGACGCGATCAAGTTCGAGGGCGGCCAGCCGGCGAACTTCCTGGACATCGGGACCGCGAACAATCCGGAGGCCGTGGTCGCCGCGCTCAAGATCATCGGCAGCGACCCGGATGTGGAGGCCGTGCTCGTCAACATCTTCGGCGGCCTGGCGCGCACGGACATCATCGCGGAGGGCGTGGTGCAGGCGAAGCGCCAGGGGCTGATCGACCAGCCGACGGTCGTGCGCCTCGCCGGCACCAACGTCGAGGAGGGCGCTCGCATCCTGGACGAGTCCGGCATCGAGCTAGTGCGCGCGGACGGCTTCGCGGAGGCCGCGCGCAAGGCCGTCGAGGCGGCCGGCTAGGCACTCGCGGGTCGAGGCCCGCCCGACAGACACACCACGAGCAGGGCACGGGAAAGAGCAAGCGCATGGGCGTCCTCATGGACTCGGAGAGCCGGGTGGTGGTGCAGGGCTTCGGCGCCGCCGGCCAGCGCGAGGCGGCGACCTCGATCGCGTACGGCACAACGGTGGTCGCCGGCGTGACGCCCGGCAAGGGCGGCACCGACGTGGACGGCGTGCCGATCCGCAACACTGTGCGTGAGGCCGTCGATGAGTTCGGCGCGAACATCTCGCTGATCTTCGTCCCCGCAGCCTTCGCGGCGGACGCCATCGTCGAGGCGGCGGACGCGGGCATCCCCACCACGATCTGCATCACCGAGGGCATCCCCACCCTCGACATGGTGAAGGTGAAGCGTTACCTGCGCGGCGGCGCCACGCGGCTCATCGGGCCGAACTGCCCCGGTGTGATCACGCCCTCCGAGCGGTCTCGCGCCGGCATCATGCCGACGGACGTCTACCTGCCCGGCAACGTGGGCGTGATCTCGCGCTCCGGCACGCTGGTCTACGAGGCGGTGGACCAGCTCACCCGCCTCGGCGTCGGCCAGTCCTCGAGCGTGGGTGTTGGCGGCGACCCGATCATCGGCACGACGCAGCGCGAGGCGCTGGAGCTGTTCGAGGCGGACCCGGAGACGGCCGCGGTGGTGCTGATCGGAGAGATCGGCGGGACCGCGGAGCAGGAGGCCGCCGACTACATCAAGGGGATGTCGAAGCCGGTGGTCGCCTTCATCGCGGGGGCGACGGCGCCTCCCGGCCGGCGCATGGGCCACGCCGGCGCGATCATCGCCGGCAAGGCCGGCACCGCCCAGGCGAAGCAGAGCGCGCTGATGGACGCGGGCGCGACGGTCGTGCAGTCGCCCTCGAAGATCGGCGAGACGATGCAGCAGGTGCTGAAGGAGCGCGGACTGGCCTAGCGAGGGCATCAACCCGAGGGAAGCGAGCGGGGCGGGATGACTCCCGCCCCGCTCCGTGTCTGGCCAGTCTGCCACCGGTCCTGTCCGGCTCTGCACCCCTCGCGTCAGGCCGGCGGACGGTGTCGAGTGGCTGCTGGATTACGCCGGCTGCTGCTGCTCCAGGTACTTGGCCGGATTGCCGATGAAGCGGTTGCGACAGCCCATGTCGTCGAACGCGAGCCACTGCCCGGCGTGATTCCACTTCATCGCCTTGTCGTCCCCGAACGTCTTTCCGCACACGAGACACGTCTGCTCAGCCATCACCGAACCCCCTTCGTTGAGCGCGGCCAGTCTACGACACCCGTCATCGCCTGTGGCTCGGGATCTGTCAATGGGGGGACGTGGTTGCGAGACCGGCGGAGGGACCCCCCAACGACGCGGTCCGGCGCGCGTTCTACACTCGATGTGCACCCACCCCAGGCACTCGCGGGAAGCGGGCACGTGAATGCGGGCACTCCTCGTGCTCCTGGTGGCGTCGATGCTCTTCGCGGTCCCGCTGGCGCATCCAGCGTCCACGGCGCTCGCGTGCAGCGGCGAGGTGCGACCGGAGGACGCCGACGCGCTGATCGCCGGCCGCGTGGCAGATCTGCGCGTCTTCGCCTCCCTCGGCTCGCCCTCCGGCATGGCCGCGCGCGTGACCTTCGAGGTCGACCGCTACTTGCTCGGCGATGGCCCCGACACGCTGGTCGCCGTGGACACGAACAGCCTGATGCGCACCTCCGATGCTCCCGTCGAGGACGCGATTGAGGACGGCGACTACGAGTTCACCGGCTCGGGCGGCGCCTGCGGGGCACTCGATGGCGACCCACGCGGCGAGTACTGGGTCGTCGGCTTCCTGCGCGAGGCGGACGGCACGCTGAAGACCCACCGCCTGTTCCGGTTCGCCACCGGCGCCGACGCCGACGATCCGGCGGTCCGGGACGCGGTCGCGCGCGTCGAGGAGTCGTTGCGCGGCGTCGGCCTCCAGCCCGCGCCGGCGGGCACCGCGGGGATCAGCGGTGACCGCGACCGAGGGCTCCGCTCCGCGGAGACCGTCGCGCTGGTCCTCGCGGCCGGCGCGGTCGTGCTGCTGGGGCGCTACACGACGAGGCGGGACGGGCGGGCTAGATGAACACCGGTTCGCGGCGGACGAAGCGGTAGAGCAGCGCGGGGCGGTGCGCCCCTTCGCGGCGATGCCCGCCCGTCGCTTCGATGAGGCCCGCGGAGAGCATGCGCTTGCGGAAGTTCCGCCGATCGAGGGCTTCGCCGAGGATCGCCTGGTAGACCGTCTGTAGCTCGCGGAGCGTGAACTCCTCCGGCAACAGCCCGTAGGCGATGTTCGTGTACTCCAGCTTGGCCCGGACGCGCTCCACGGCCTGCTTTATGACCTCGTTGTTGCGGAACGCGAGCCCCGGCAGCGCGTCCACGCGGTGCCACGCCGGGGGCCACTCGCGGTCCTGCCGCAGCCGGACGGACGAGTCCTCGACCAGCGCGAAGTACGCGACCGCGACCGACGGGGAGGTGGCGTCCAGGTTCGAGGTCGTGAACAGCTGTTCGAGGTAGAGGTCGCTCGCGCCCGTCTCGCCGAGGAGCTTGCGCTGCGCGGAGTCCTCGAGCGACTCGCTGCCGTCCCAGCGCCCGCCGGGCAGCGCCCACTTGTCCCGCTCGGGCTCCGCGGAGCGATGCACAAGCAGCACCTGCAACCCATCGTCGAGGATCGCGAAGATGACCACGATGGCGGCGACGACGGGTGACGGTCCCATGTGTCGAGCGTAACCGAGCGGAAGGTCGCGCGTGCGGGACATCGGCGGCCGGGCGGCTCAGTATCCGCGGTCCCACGCGCGGAGCGATGCAACATGCACCTCGACGATGGTGTCGAGGGCCCGCCACCGGTCTACGTACCCGGCGGCCCGGTCTTCGCCGACGTAACGCGCACAGATGCGCGTGGCCTCCTCGATGACGTCGCCATGCACCAGGCGCGCCTCACCTGTCGCGAGGACGGCCGCGAACGGAACTTCGGACTCCGCAACGACGATGTGGGTGGCCGGGTCACGCTCCAGGCGCTGCACCCAGCCACGCGAGCGATCCGACCAGATATAGAACCGGCCCGGTTGAGTCGCGCCCGTTTCACCGGATGCGTCGAAGCGGTACCAGACGGGGACGGCGCGTGGCCGGCGGCCGCTGGTGCTCACCACGGCGACCAATGGCCGAGCGAGCAGCCGTTCGTAGCCGGGACGGGCGTCGACCACCGGACTCAGACGACCGCGAGCGAGAGGCCGTCGGCGACGCGGCCCTGGAGCGACCACGCCGTCACCTCGTCGACAGTCACCCGCACGAGGTCGCCGATGCGGCCCGTGGCATCGAAGTGCGCGAGCTGGCCGTGGCGCGTGCGCCCCGTGGAGCGGCCGTCCTGCTCGCGCTCGACCAGCACCTCGACGGTCTGCCCCAGCAGGCGGCGGTTGATGTGCGACGAAGACTCGGCGTGGAGGCGCTCCACGACCTGGAGCCGTTCTTTCTTCACCTCGTGGGGGACGTCGTCCTCCATCTTGCGATGCGCGTAGGTACCGGGCCGCGGCGAGTAGGCGGCGACGTGGATCACGTCGAATCCCACGCGCCCGAGGAGGTCGACCGTCTCCTGGAATTCGGCCTCCGTCTCACCGGGGCAGCCGACGATCACATCAGTCGAGATCGCGGCGTCCGGCATCCGTTGCCGGATGCGCGCCACGCGCTCCTCGAACTCCTCGATGCGGTAGCCACGCCGCATACGGTCCAGCATCGAGTTGGAGCCGGACTGCACTGGGATGTTGAAGTGCTCGCAGACCTTCGGGAGGTCGGCGACGGCATCGATGATGCGGTCGGTCATGTCCTTCGGGTAGGACGTGAGGAAGCGCGTCCGCGCGATGCCGTCGATGGCTTCGATGCCCTCGAAGAGCGTCGCGAGGTCGGCGTCCTCCCCCAGGTCGTGGCCGTACGCCTCGACCGTTTGCCCGAGCAGGGTGACCTCTCGCACGCCATGTTCGGCGAGGAAACGCACTTCGTCCAGGACCTCGGCGGCCGGGCGGGACTCCTCGCGGCCGCGCCGCAGCGGGACGATGCAGTAGGTGCAGAACTTGTCGCACCCGTGGACGACGGGCACGAAGGCCGCTGGCCCGCTCGGCAGGCCGTAGGTGCGGCGCATGCCGCCGGCCATCAGGCCGCCCAGTTCGCCCTCCGAGATGTCCCGCGAGGTACTGGCAAGCTCCAGGATCGGGTCGAACTGCTGGGGCCGCGCCCAGGCATCGACGTACGGGAAGCGGCGGCGCAGGTCGTCCGTCTTCGGACCGACCATGCAGCCCATAACCGCGATCTTCGTCGGGGCCCCCTCGCGGCGGCGCTTGTTGAGGACGCCCAGGCGGGAGTAGGCGCGGTCCTCGGCGTGCTGGCGCACGGAGCACGTGTTGATCACGACCAGGTCGGCGGCGTCTTCGTCCTCGGACGCGTGGTAGCCGAGCCGCTCAAGGCCGGCGGCTAGCTTCAGGGAGTCCGCCTGGTTCATCTGGCAGCCCAACGTCCAGATGTGGTACGTCGCCATCGGTGTCCTCAGAGGCCCCGCCTCGCTCGAAGCGCGACGCCGGCGCGGCCGGCTGCGTCCGGTGGTCTGGATGGCGGAGGGGGAGGGATTCGAACCCTCGACCGCGGTTTCCCGCGGTAAGCGCTTAGCAGGCGCCCGCACTAGGCCACTATGCGACCCCTCCGGTGCTGGCCCGACGATCCTATGGAGCGTGCAGTAGGGCGGCAAGGCGGCGCGCCCTCAGGGCGCCGTCTCACCTCGCATCATACCAACCGCGGCGTCCCCGCGAGCGTCGAGGCGGTGAGCAGCACGGCGAGCCCCCAGGCGGCGCCGTCCACGCGGTCGACGCCGAGCACACCGACGCCGAACGCCAGCACCACCAGCGCCACCAGGACGCCCGGCGCCGCAAGCGCGAGCACGATCCGCTCGACCAGCGACCTCGAGAGCCCCAGCCATGGACCCAGCGCGAGCAGCAGCAGCGCGTCCGCGGCGAGGGCCGGCACGCCGTACAGCGCGGCGGTGGCGCCAAACTCGCCCGCGGCGCCCAGGGGGAGCCCGACGGCACCCGACCAGGTGACGCGCGCCAGGTCGAGGC
This sequence comes from Dehalococcoidia bacterium, assembly GCA_009379925.1. GTDB lineage: Bacteria > Chloroflexota > Dehalococcoidia > UBA2979 > UBA2979 > WHSU01. Next base: position 24,213 of record WHSU01000042.1, read on the forward strand.
CGGTGAGCGCCCCTCGAGCGCCGAATCCACCCGTGAGCCAGGGGAGGAAGGCCGCCCCGATGAAGAGCAGGTGGCTGCCCGCGAGCAGCGGCCGGAGCGGGACGCGCGCGATCAACGGCGCCCGCCGCGACGGCGACGAGCGCTCGCGCGCCACTTCCAGCACCGCCACTACTCGTCGCCCACGGGCAGCACGATGCTGACGTGCGCCAGGTTGCCGCTCTGGGTCGACGCGAGGCCCACCCCGAGCAGCGACGCGATGTCGAAGTCATCCGCCTCGCTGCGCATCTCCTCGATCGCCTCCGGCGGGAGCGCCGTGAGGTTGAAGAACATCAGCGACCCGGGGTTGCTCGGCAGCAGCTCCAGGGTCTGCAGGTACGCCGGAAGCGCGCCGAGCTGCTCGGCAGGTGGCGGCGGCGCCAGCCGGTCCTCCGGCCAGGCCACGCGCACGAAGCCATCCGCCTGCCCGACCCCGACCCCGAGGTCACACCCGCACAGCCCGTTCAGGTAGATCACCAGGTCGCTGAACGCCTGTTCCAGCAGGTCCGGCTGCGTCGACTCCGTGGCAAAGAGCACGAAGCCGTCGAAGGTGTCCGGGTCCTGCACGCTGCCGGCAAGGACCCAGGTACCGGTCAGCTGCTCCACGATGTCGGTCTCGATGTCGACGCCGGAATCGGCTTCGACGGGACCCAGGAACTGCTCGCGCAGGTCTCCGAAGCCGGCGGTCGTCGCCTCGGTGTCGAGCGTCTCCAGCGCCTGCTCCAGCGACTCGCGGAGGCCAGGAGCGGCCAGGTACAGCTGGGCATCCGCCCCCACCGTGGTCGCAGCGCGCGCCAGGTCGGCGCTGAGCGACGCCGGCCCCTCGAGGCCGCCGAGACCGTCCTCGCCGTGGATGAGGAACTCGCCGGCAAAGCCGTCCGTGGTGGCGGTCGTCGAGAAGGCCATCGAGTAGCTGTCCAGGTCGCCGCCGAGTTCCGCGGTCAGCTCATCCAGGCCCGGGACGGGGCCGGCGTCGGTGAAGGCACGGGCGTTCCCGTAGCCAAAGAGCAGCGTCTCGTGGCGCAGCGCCCCGATGAGCGCGCCGAAGTTCGGCTCGCTGCTCAGCGGCCCTTGCGCCTCGCGCCGCTCGATGAGTGAGGTGATGTGGTCCAGTCGCGGTGCGGCGTAGACGAGGTCGCTCCGCCGTCCAATCACGATCGGCTCGTGCGATTCGCTGTCGGGGCTCGGTGTGTACGTGATCACGTCGAGGTCCAGGTCGTCGACGCGCTCCTCGGTGCGGGTGGCAGCGGGGTCATCCGCCAGGGTCCAGCCTTCGAGCAGCTCGATCACCTGGTCCGCGTCCCGCGCGTCGAAGAGCACGACGACCTCCAGGGCCTCGAGCGCGTCGTCCCCCGCGACTCCCATGAAAGCGGACTCGAGTGCCCCCGGGCGCGCCTGCATGGTGATGGCGATGCCGCGAGTCACGCCCAGCAACGGCTCGATGTCCTCAACGTAGTCGAGGCCTTCCTCCTCGAACGAGTCGAGGAGTCCCTCGCGAGCGTCGTCCTCGACGTTCATTTGCGCGAGCAGGTCGGGGAGCGCGAGCCAGGGGCCGGAGGCGAAGTCGGTGTTCAGGGCGACCATGAAGTGTGTGTCGGCCGGCAGGTGCTCGGCCATGGCGGTCGCGGGTGCGGCGCTGCCGCTGCCGGCGAAGAGCACGAGCGCGGCCACCACGGCGCTGGCGACTGCCACGAGGCCGACCCCCAGCAGCGCGAGCCGCATCCCTATCCCGTTACTGGCGCCGCTCGACGTGCTCTCAGCCATTGCCCGCTCCCTCTTACCCACGCGTCCCGTGATCTTCGGCAGAATCTACTGGAACTGGAACGTCAGTTACGCACTACGGGATGCACGGCAATCGATGACCTCGCCTTCAGTGACCACGAGGTCCATCGGTACGTCGTGCTCTTCGTGGGGCAGCGCGTCGTGGATCTGCAGCGAGTAGGCCAGGCCCACCCGTGGCGCGGCGAGGTCCGCGAGGAAGCGGTCGTAGTCCCCAGCGCCGAAGCCGATGCGCCAGCCGTCGCGGTCGAAGACGAGGCCCGGCACGAGGACCAGGTCCGCCTCGGCGGGATCGACCAGGCGGGCTCGTTCGCGGTTCGGCTCCAGCAGCCCGAAGGTGCCCGGCTCCAGGTCGTGCAGCGAGGCGATCTCGTGGCATTCGAGCCGCCGCGGCGAACGTTCTACCCGAGGGACGAAGACGCGTTTGCCCTCGTGCAGCGCACGGCGGATCAACTCGCGTGTCCCCACCTCGCCGTCCCGCGCATCGACGTAGGTGTGGATCGCACGCGCCCGCCGGTAGAGGTCGAGGCGCACCAGCCGTTGCTCGATGGCAAGCGAGAGCGTGCGCTGCACGTCTCCCTGCAGCGCGCGTCGCCGCTCGAGGGCTCGGGCGCGGATGGCAGCCTTGGCCCCGGCAGTGTCCGGTTCTTCGGTCATGCGACGGAATCCTGTCAGCCATCCATACGGTAGGTCGTCGTGGCGTGGGGTGCTCGTCGTCGCGTCGACGGGGTAATCGCCACCCATATGGGACGTCGAGCAGATGTCCCATATCATAGACGATCTGGTATCCTGCCCCTGTCAACGGGAGGTGTTCGATGAGCGCAACGACGACACAGGTCACCCACGTAACCCTCGATCGTCACGGCCGCGTGGTGATCCCGGCCGAGTTCCGGCGCGAACTCGGCATCGATGAGGGCGATCGCCTCACCCTCGTGCTTGAGGACGGCGCCCTGACCATCCTGACGAAGCGAGCGGCGGTCCGGCGCGTGCAGGAGACGGTGGCCCGATACGGGACGCCCGGCCGCTCGCTCGCGGAGGAGCTGATCGCGGAGCGACGCGCCGAGGCGGAGCGCGAGTCGCGTGAGTGACTCGGTGCTGGACGCCTCGGCGATCCTCGCGCTGCTCAAGCAGGAACCGGGAGGCGAGCGCGTCTACGAAGCACTGGGCTCTACCTGCTACGTCAGCGCGGTGAACCTCGCCGAGGTGGCGACAAAGTTGCACGACGATGGACTGTGGGAGTCCGCATCTCGGGTGGAGCTGGAACTGCTGGACCTCTCCATACTGCCGTATGACGCCGACCTGGCCTACGCCACGGCGGCGCTGCGGCCGCTCACTCGCCATCTCGGGCTGTCGCTCGGGGATCGTGCGTGCCTCGCGCTCGCCCGGCACCGAGGCGCGACCGTGCTCACGGCGGACCGGGCCTGGGCCGACCTCGACATCGGCGTGACCGTTGAGGTCGTCCGATGACGCTGTGCCACCGTCCGTGCTCCGGTAGGCTGGCCGCATGACCGACCATCCGGTGACGTTCGGCGTGCTTCCCGGAGGTTCTTCGCCCTCGGAGTTCCTCACGGCCGCGCAGACCGCCGAGGCGCTGGGGTATGAGTCTGTATGGGTGGGCGACCACGTGCTGTGGCCGGCATTCTGGCCGGAACCTCTCACGATGCTCGCCGCCGCCTCCGCCGTGACTGACCGCGTCGCGCTCGGGACGGGCGTGCTGCTGGCGGCGCTACGCCGCGCGGCGCCGCTGGCGAAGCAGACCGCGACGCTGCAATGGCTGGCCGAGGGCCGCTTCCGCCTCGGTGTCGGCGCCGGCGGGGAGTACCCACTCGAGTTCGCCGCCAGCGGCGTGCCGGTCGAGCGCCGGGGCGCCTACCTGGACCAGACGCTGGAGGCGCTCCAGCAGCTATGGTCGGGCGCTCCCGTAACTCTACATAACGACGTGGTGCAGCTCGACGAAGCCGTCCTCGATGTGGTGCCGGAGCCGCGTATCCCGATCTGGGTTGGGGGGCGCTCGCCGGCCGGTCAGCGCCGTGCGGCGCGCTTCGGGGACGCCTGGATGCCCTTCGTGATCACGCCGGAACGCTTCGCCGAGGGCTGGGTGAACGTCCGGGAGCGCGCCGAGCAGGCGGGCCGTGACCCGGACGCCATCGTCCCGGCGGTGCAAATGTGGGGCCAGTTCGACGACGACCTCGCGGAGGCCCTCGGCACCATCGCCGCGCGCATCGAGGCGACGTACCGCACGCCCTTCGACAAGTTCGAGCGCTACACGGTCTACGGCGACGCCGAAATGTGGGTGACGCGCCTGCAGGAGTTCGTGCACGCCGGGGTGCGGCACGTCAATATCGTGTTCGCCGGCGGAGACCGCCTCGCCCAGATCACCCGCATAGCCGCGGAGGTACTTCCGCGGCTACGAGGCGGGTGAGCGGGCGCCCGGGACTACCCGAACCGCCCGCCGGTCGCGCGGCGCACGAGGCGCTCGCGGATGCTGCGGCGGCTCGGTCGCACCTCCACCGGTGCTTCGCCCAGCAGGTCGCGCCCGAAGTCGCCGACCGGGTCGCGCCACGCGAGGTGCATGTGGTTGGCGTGGTCCTGCACGTTGCTGTACTCGATGAGCAGGCGTGGGCCCCAGATCCGGAAGTACTGCGCGCTGGAGCCGTCCGGCGGGCCGGCCCACGCGAAGTGTCGTGCGCCCTCGCCCATTCGGGCGCGATACCCCCGCGCCACCTCCTCTGGGACGAGGGCGAGGATGGCGTCAAGCAACCCATCGAGCCGGGCGCGTGCCTCGGCGGGCAGAGCATCCGAGGACACGCCGTCCGGCTGATCTGGGAGCCGCAGGGCCTCCTCGTGCTCGGGCCGCAGGCCGTACTCCTGCCGCATGCCGGCGAAGATGCGGTCCCACTCGGCCGAGCGGTGGCCGAACATCATCTCGGTCGCCTGTAGCGGCGTGTCACCCGACGTGACCATCGAGCGGTTGGCCGTGACGATATCGACCGGCGCCGCCGGCGCGATCACGGCGCGCTGGTGCGCTGACTCCGGCATCGAGGCGAGCAGTGCGATGGCCTGCTCGGGCACCGCCTCCAGGTGCGACAGCATGCGGCCGCCCGGCAGCTCTACCCGCGCCGGGTTCGAGCCGAGGAACAGCGGCGTACACGACACGGCGTCCCCGGCCACCAGGTAGCGGAAGGAGAGGTGGTGGCCCTCGAAGCGCCAGCCCCAGGGTCCAAGCGCCGGGTCGCCAAAGAGCGCGACTGTGTAGCGCATGGGGTTGCGGCCGGACTGCCGCGAGCGGCGCTCCGCCCAACCCTCGCGGCGGTCGAGGACATTCTCCATCGCCATCGTGACGTTGGCGGCGTTGTAGCCGGGCTCGGATAGACCGGTGGCCGCGAGGCGCAGCGCGAGCTGTTGCTGGTGGGCACTCATGTCGAGCAGCGGTAGGCCTCGACGGCGGTCGGGCGTGAAGAACCAGCGGCTCCGCTCGATCGTGTCACCCACGTCGAACTGGATGCGGCGCCGCTGGAGCCGAGACGTCGTCCCGAGCAGGTCGCGGGCGGCGGCGGCCATCGAGCGGGCGGTCTCCGGCGCCAGCACCCGCTGATCTCCTGCCATGCGCCCTCCGGGTGCTGCTGCTGTCGCCGTCGGCTATCGTGCCGCCATGCTCCTCGACGCCCGTGCGTTGCCGGACGAGTCTACGCTGGACGCCGACCTCTGCATCGTGGGGGCGGGACCCGCCGGGCTGACACTGGCGCACGAACTGCGCGACGCGCACCTCCGCATCCTGCTGGTCGAATCGGGCGGCGACGCTCCGCACCCCTCCACCGAGGCGTTGAACGAGGTCGAGGCCGAGGACAGCGATCTCGAGGCGGCCATCGACACGCGAGCGCGGGCCATCGGTGGCTCTGCCCACCGCTGGAACGTGTTCACGGGCGGCCTGGGTGACCGCGTGCGCTACGTGCCGCTGACACGGCAGGACTTTGAGGCGCGCGCGTGGTTCCCGGGCTCCGGCTGGCCGTTCACGCGCGCCGACCTGGAGCCATACTACCGGCGCGCCCATGTCATTTGCGGCCTGCCCGGGTACGGGCACGCTCCCGAGGCCTATGCCACTCCCCGGCGGCCGCTACTGCCGCTCGATGCGTCGCGCGTCGAGACGTCGGTGGAGTGGTACGGCTCGCCCTCGGTGTTCGCGCAGCGGCTCCCGGCCGCGCTCCGGGGCGCAGCTGGGACCGTGGTGCTCAATCATGGCACGGCCACGCAGCTCCGCTTTGACGCCACCTCGACCGCCGTCTCCGGCATCGAGGTTCGGACGCTGATCGGGCGGCGGCACACGGTACGCGCCGGCCGTGTGGTGCTCGCGTCCGGCGGCATCGAGAACGCGCGAGTGCTGCTCGTCTCGACGGGCCGGCACCCCGAGGGCGCGGGCAACAGCCACGGGCTGGTCGGCCGGTACTACATGGACCACCTGAAGTTTGCCCCCGCCGAGCTGGTCCTCACCGACGGCTCCCTCTTCGACCGCACGGGCTTCTACGACATACACGCCGCGGGCCGCGCGGTGCTGATGGGGAAGCTGCGGCTCGCCGCGTCCGTGCAGGCGAGTGAGCAGCTACTGAACGCCGCGGTGCGGCTGGAACCCCATCCGCCGGCGTACGTCGATGCGACGGGGGCGGCCTGGCATGCCTTGCTGCGCAGCGTGCGCCGTCGGCGTCCCACAATGCACGCCGCGGCCGGTGTACTGCGGGCCTCCTCGGGCCTGCCCCGCCTGCTGCGGCTCGGTTCCGAGCTGGCCGTCCGGCAGCGCCAGCCGATTCCGTCGCTGAACGCGGGGTGGTCGAAGCTGGCACGGCCCTCCCGACACTTCGAGCGCTTCGCGCTCGAGATGCAATTGGAGCTGGCCCCACGGCTCGAGAACCGGGTGGCGCTCGGCTCGCGACGGGATGCCTTCGGAATCCCGGTCCCGGCCATCACCTGGCGGTGGGGCGAGATCGAGCACCGCACGTGGCGTCGCACCTTGGAGCTGCTGGGTCACGAGTTCCGTTGCGCCGGCCTCGGCGAGCTGCGCATCGCCGAGGATGCACCGGGCCGCCTGGTGACGCCGGCCGGCGACAACCACCCTACGGGGACCACACGGATGCACCGCGACCCTCGATGCGGCGTGGTGGACGCCGACGGGCGAGTCCACGGCATCGAGAACCTCTACGTCACCGGAAGCTCGACGTTCCCAACGAGCGGCTACGCCAACCCCACCCTCACCATTGTGGCGATGGCGGCACGGCTGGCGGATCACCTGCGCGCGGCACCCGGCTAGCAGGATGTCGCCGACGTGCAAGAGCTACCCGCTCAGATCGGTCAACGGCGCACCCGATAGCGCAGGTGAAGCACCCGGTTGCTCCGAATCACCACGTCAGGATCCTCCAACAGGTGCCGACCCGAAGTAGCGCTTGCCCGACCCGAACACGACGGGTACGACGTCCATGCGCACCTCGTCGATCAGGCCCGCGGCAAGCACCTGGCCCCCGACGTCGCCAGCGGCTACCTCGACGATGCGGTCGCCCGCAAGCTCCTGCGCCTTGGCCACGGCTGCCTCGACGCCGTCGACGAAGTGAAACGGCGCCTCGGGGTCCCAGCCCTCGGGCTCCGGCCGGTGCGTCACAACGACCACGTGGTCAATCCCACTGGGAGGCTCCCCGTCCCAGCCGTCCGTCATGTCGAAGACGTGGCGGCCGGCGATTGTCGCCCCGATCTGGTCCCAGTACGGCCGGGTGTAGTCGTAGGACGTCTGCGACACCTTCAAGACGCCGCTCTCGTCCAACGGCACGTCACCGCTGGACAACCAGTCGAACAGCGGTCCGGGCTGGTCGTTCTCGTCCGCGACGAAGCCGTCCACCGACACCGAATTGTACATGACCACTTTGCCCACGGGGCGCTCCTCTGCTTTGGGATGCCCCCAAATTAAGCGTGTCGTGAGCTGTCGCTCTTGTAAGAAATCAATCGGCCGGCA